>JAFWDQ010000006.1 GCA_017516065.1 Oscillospiraceae bacterium | reverse complement strand
CCCCGGAACTGGGTGCCGGCCACCAGGGCGGTCAGGTCCAGCAGATAGACCTCCTTTTCCTGGAGCTTATAGGGCACGTCGCCCTTGGCAATGCGCATGGCAAGGCCCTCGGCGATGGCCGTCTTGCCTACGCCGGGCTCGCCGATCAGGCAGGGGTTGTTCTTCTGCCGCCGATTCAGGATCTGGATGACGCGGCCGATCTCCTGTTCACGTCCGACGATGTTGTCCAGCTTGTTCTCTCGGGCGCGCTCGGAAAGATTGATGCAGTAGTTGTTCAGGAATTTCTTCTTCCCGCCCTTGCTGTCGGTCTTGCCCTCGCGGGTCTCCGATTCCGTGTCTCTGCCGGGATCCCGGTTCTCCTGCTCCTGGTCCTGGCTGCCGAAGAGCTTATTGAGGAACGGGAACGTGGCGGTCTTGCCGTCGTCATCCTCCCCGTCCTCCTCGTCTCCGGTGAGGCCGCTGAGTAGGTCCTCCATATTTTCCGCGCCGTCGAAGGCGTTGAGCATCTCCCGGTTGATTCCGTCCAGATCCTCCTCGCTGATCCCCATTTTCTGCATCATGTCGTCCACCGGCTTGATGCCCAGGGCCCGGGCGCATTTAAGGCAGAGCCCCTCATTTTTCATCACACCGTCCTCCATGCGGGATACAAAGACGACGGCTACGTTTTTTTTGCAACGGGAACAAAGAGTTGGCTGCATAATTTGAGCTCCTTTTCAGGTCCGCTGCAGGTGTGCAGCGGGGATATTTCATAAATAATCTGGGGTCCGATCAGGGCAGATACAGACGCGTGCTGTCGGCAGATGCCAGCAGGACGCTGCCGTCCTCCCGAGTCAGCGCGGTCCGGGCGCTGCCGGTGCCGCTATACGTGGAATACAGGGCCATGTTGTCGGTATAGATCTCCAGTTTGTCAGCGTAGAGGACCGTGATGTAGCGGCCTGCGGCGCTGATGGATACGACCTCTTCCTCAAGGGTCAGAGTGTCGATGACCTCACACTTGTTGTTGAGCAGCACCAGCACCGACTGACCGCCGCCCAACCGGTACTTGCCCAGGAGCAGCGCGGTGAAGCCGTCGCCGTCCATGGAGAAGTCCCGCAGGTAGTAGTTGCCGTAAGAATAGCGTCCTTTCAGAGAGCCGTCCCTGTCGATATTCAAACAGGCGGAGCTGCCCACGATATGGATGCCGGTGTTGTCGAAGCGGAGATCCAGCGGGATCAGAGCACCCATGGGACAGGAAGAATACTGCTCCTCGCTGTTGAGCCGGTAGACCACCAGGGCGCTGTCCATGGCGGTGTCCGACGTATCCATGGTGACGGCAGCCATCCAGTTGCCGTCCTCGGAGACCACGGCGTCGGAGACGAACCGGGACGTGGAGTTCCACTTGAAGACCCGGTTGTGGTCCTCGTCATAGACGGTAACGGCCCCCTTGTATCCGCTCTCCTGAGCCGTGAGGGCCATCCAGCCGTCCTCGTTGACCCGGGCGGAGAAGATGCCCCTATCCTCATCCAGCTCCAGGGAAAAGGCAAGGCCCTTTTTATCCATGCCCCGAAGCTCTCTGCCTCCAGCGTCAAAGACCACCACCAGCGTATCTCCGGAATCGACGACGGGATTTTCCAGATAGACGTTCTCTGACGCCAGCTCAGCGCCGTTGGAGGCAAACAGAGTATAGCCTGCGCTGGAAGCCACCATCAGTCCGCCGTTGAAGGAATCGAATATATTTGACGTATCGGAATTATAGGTGAACGTCTCCACGGTGCCGTTCTCGTCGGAACGCAGGTTGCGGTAGGCCATGCTCCTGCGGATCTGATCGAAGTTCAGCGCATCGTGAAACACGATGCCCAGCACCACACAGACGATGATAGCCACAATGACCACAAGAGACAGAATCCGGCGGGCCCGCTGGGTCGCCAGCAGGCGGCGGCGCTGTTTGTCCTGTCGTTTTTCCTCCTCCTGCCACTGTTCCGGCATCTCCTGCTGGACAGTTTCCCGGGTTTCCTGCGTTTCCTGCTTGTGTTCATCAGACATGAGCGGCCACCTCCCAATCATCATACCAGAGATGTGTCAGATATAGTCCTCCCGGGGGCAGTGTCGGCCCCACAGCCGTGCGGTCCCCTGCCTCCAGCAGCGCCGGGATCTCCTCCGGCTGCAGCTTTCCCAGGGCGGTATAGAGCAGTGTGCCTGCCATGGCCCGGACCATGTTGTAGAGAAATCCGTTGGCGCAGACACGCAGATCAATAATCTCATTTTGCCGTTCCACCTCAAAATAGTACACCGTGCGCACGGTGGAACGGACTTCGGTACCTACGCTCTGCATGGCGGCAAAATTGTGGGTGCCGACCATCTGCGCCGCCGCGGCGCGGAGAATGGATTCATCCAGAGGCTTCGCGTGGAAATAGGCCCGATCAACATAGAAGGCGTTCCGGATGCGGGAATTATAGATGCGGTAGGTATACTCCTTTTTCACACAGGCGCCGATGGCGGAGAAGCGATCCGGCATCAGCATGGCCTGCTCCACCACGATATCGTCCGGCAGCCGGGTATTCAGAGCCAGAGGCAGCCGGTCCAGAGGGATGGTGGAGTCGGTGAAAAAATTTGCGATATAGACCTTTGCGTGGACACCGGCATCCGTCCGGCCGCATCCGGTGATGCGCACGGGGTGATTCACCACGCTCTCCAGGGCCCGCTCCAGAGTCCCGGCCACGGTGACGTCTTTTTTCTGTACCTGCCAGCCGTGGTAAGCGGTACCGACATACATGAGTTTCAGGGCGATATTTTTCATAGCGATTCCTTTACAGGCCAAAGCGTCGGCCCAAAATGCCGACGGCCACACAGAGCACGATGCCGATGACATACGCGACGTAGTCTTTCCGGGCATATTTGAGCTGATGGAGCCGGGTCCTGCCTTCGCCGCCGTGATAGCAGCGGCACTCCATGGCAATGGCCAGCTCGTCGGCCCGGCGGAAGGCGCTGATGAACAGCGGCACCAGGATCGGGATCAGTGCCTTTGCGCGGCGCAGGATGTTGCCGGACTCAAAGTCCGCGCCTCTGGCCTTCTGGGCAGAGATGATCTTGTCCGTTTCCTCCACCAGCGTGGGGATGAAGCGCAGGGCTATGCTCATCATCATGGCCAGCTCATGGACCGGCAGCCCGATCTTCTGGAAGGGACGCAGGAGCCGCTCGAGCCCGTCGGTGAGCAGGATCGGCGAGGTGGTATAGGTCAGCATAAAGGCGCACAGGACAAGCAGAATGATCCGTACGATCATGAAGCCTGCGTTGTAGCAGCCCTCCAGCGTGACGCTGATGCGCCGCCAGGTGAACAGCACGGTCTGGCCCTGGGAAAAGAGCAGATTCAGCACGCCGGTGATGATAATGACGATCCATAACGGTTTCAGGCCCCGCAGCAGCGAGGAGGGCGGGACCTTTGACATCACGATGATGACAATAAGGAAGATTGCCATGATCGCGTAGGAGACGAGTCCCTTGCCCAAAAAGAGGGCCACGATATAGAGAACGAACAGCAGCAGCTTCGTCCGGGGATCCAGACGGTGGATCAGACTCTCCCCGGGGAAATACTGGCCCAGGGTGATGTTGCTAAGCATGAGAGGACCCTCCTCTCATGGCCAGCAGGGCATCCCGGGCGGCCTCTACGGTGTAGAGACCCCGGGGCATCGGAACGCCGCGCCTGCGCAGATGATCGCAGATCTGGGTCACCTCGGGTACAGTCAGACCGGTCTGCTCCAGCGCCTCCGTCTGAGAAAAGATCTCCTCGGGGGTACCGGACAGATACAGGCTGCCGTGGCTCATCACCAGCAGCTGATCGCTCATCCGGGCGGCCACGTCCATATTGTGGGTCACCAGAATCACGGTGTTGTTCCGAGTGGCGTGATAGTCCTGGATGTTGCGGAGAATGGCCTCGCGGCTCTCGGGATCCAGGCCCGCTATGGGCTCGTCCAGGATCAGGACCTCCGGCTCCATGGCGATGACGCCGGCAATGGCGACCCGACGCTTCTGTCCGCCGGAAAGCTCAAAGGGCGAGTGATCCAAAATCCTCTCCGGCAGCTCTACGAAGCGGAGAGCGTCCCGGACCCGGCGATCCACCTCGTCCTTGTCCAGGCCCATATTCTTCGGACCAAAGGCGATATCCCGGTAGACGGTCTCCTCAAAGAGCTGATACTCCGGGTATTGAAACACGAGGCCCACCTGAAAGCGCAGCTGATGGATCCGCTGCTTTGAGATCCAGATATCCTCGCCGTTGTAGAGGATCCGGCCCGAGGTCGGCTTGAGCAAACCGTTCAAATGCTGGATCAAGGTGGTTTTTCCGGACCCTGTATGTCCGATCATGCCAACAAACGAGCCTTTTTCTATTGACAGATCAATGTCGATCAATGCCCTGTGCTCAAATGGAGTACCGGGGCTATAGACATGATTAAGATGTTCAAGCTGCAGGATTGGTTCCATAGGGTTCAGTTTCCTTCCCAGACCTTCCTCTCTGTCCCCTGCAGGGCTCAAAGGGCGGCCTGTATTTATTCTGCCTTTTGCAGATATGCCGCGATGCGGTCGGCGCAGTCCTCCGCGAACAGGCCGTCCAGTGAGATGTCCCAGCCTGCCTTCCGCAGGGCGTAGAGCAGTTTCACGGTTTCCGGCGCATCCAGTCCGGCCTCCCGGAGCAGCTCCACCTGCAGGAAGATCTCCGACGGCGTACCGTCGGCCAGGATCGTGCCCTGACCCATGACGATGACCCGGTCGGCATCCAGGGCCTCGTCCATGTGGTGGGTGATGAGGACCACCGTGACGCCGCGCTGGCGGTTGATGCTGTGTACGGTCTCCAGCACCTCTCTGCGGCCGATGGGGTCCAGCATGGCGGTGGGCTCGTCCAGTACGATACAGTCAGGCTGCATGGCCAGCACGCCGGCGATGGCCAGGCGCTGCTTCTGTCCGCCGGAGAGCAGATAGGGCGCATGCGTCCGGAACTCTGACAGCCCCACAGTGGCCAGCGCCGAGTCCACCCGTTCCCGGATCTCTTCCGGAGGTATGCCCAGATTCTCCGGGGCAAAGGCTACGTCCTCCTCTACCACGTTGGCCACCAGCTGGTTGTCGGGGTTCTGGAAGACCATGCCCACCTGACGGCGGATGGCCAGCAGCAGCGCTTCGTCGGCGGTGTCCATACCGCTGACCCAGACCTTCCCGCTGACGGGCAGGTTGATGGCGTTGAAATGCTTGGCAAGGGTGGATTTTCCGGATCCGTTTCGACCCAGAACGACCACAAAGCTGCCGCGTTCGATCTGCAGATCGATGTGATCGAGGACCTGATAAGGCAGCTTCCCTTCTTCCTGCAGATAGGAAAAGCACAGCTGCTCCGTGCGGATAATAGTGTCATGTTCCATTCTGTCACACCTCTCCGATCCACCGGCCTGCAGCGCCGCAGGGCAGCGTCAGGCCCGTCTCCGTGACGGGCAGGCCCAACTCGTCCCACTCCGCATGTCCGCCGAATCGTCTGGATGCCAGCAGTTCCAGCAGATACCCCAGAACGGCGGGGGCCAGTCCTGTGGTATAGGAGTTGAGGATGATAAAGGAAGGCCTGTCCGACAGCACGCCCATGCAGAGCTCCAGAAAGTGGTACAGATTCTGTTCCAGCTTCCAGACCTCGCCGGAGGGTCCCCGCCCGTAGGAGGGCGGATCCAGGATCAGCGCGTCGTAGCGCCGTCCCCGGCGGATCTCCCGCTCCACGAACTTCCCGCAGTCGTCCACGATCCAGCGGACCGGCGCGTCAGCGAGGCCGGAGGCTCGGGCATTCTCACGGGCCCAGGCCACCATGCCCCTGGCCGCGTCCACGTGGCAGACGGCGGCTCCGGCTTTGGCGCAGGCCACGGTGGCACCGCCGGTATAGGCGAAAAGGTTGAGCACGTTCAGCTGCCGGCCGGCGGCGCGGATCCGTTCCATGGCAAAATCCCAGTTCACCGCCTGCTCGGGAAACAGACCCGTGTGCTTGAAGTTCATGGGCTTGACCAGAAATGTCAGGCTGCCGTAGGCAATTTTCCACTGCTCCGGCACGTTCTTTTTCTCCCAGCAGCCGCCGCCGCCGGACGAGCGGGCATAGCGGGCGTCCGGCTGCTTCCAGCCGGGATGACGGCGGGCCGGATTCCAGATGGCCTGGGGCTCCGGACGCTGCAGGATCTGGCGTCCCCAGCGTTCCAGCTTCTCTCCGCCGCCGCAGTCCAGCAGCTCATAATCTATCCATTTATCAGCGATCCACACCGGCGGCGCTCCCCTCTGCATACAGTCATGCCAGTATATCACAATATTATAGCATTTTACTCCGCTCCGCGTCAAACATAAAATATGAACTGCGGCCTCTTTTTTTCCCGTCGAATCAGCAGCCCGCGGCGCCTGCATTTTTGGACAAAAATCCCTCTCCCCTGCATTGACACCGCGGCCTCCGGCGTGGTAAAGTACAAGAGAGGATATTAAGGAAACGCTGGACCCGGTCTGCCCAATGAGCGTGCATCGGCTGTCGTTCCCTTCTGTTTTTTGTGACTGACGGTTTAGTGGGTTACCACAGGGGAGCAAAAAACATGTATATGCCGACCGTCTGGGCAGTCCGATCCCCTCACGGGATCGGTCTGTCCGTTTTCTTTTTCTCCCATTGTATAGCAAATTTGTCAGAAGGAGGAGTCCCCCGCGGGCATATCGCAGGGGCAGTGTCATTGTGAAAAAGATCGCCGTTATTATGGGCAGCAGCAGTGATTTGCCGGTGGTCCGAAAAGCCCTGGATACACTGAAGGAATATGACGTCCCCTTTGAGGTCCACGTTTATTCCGCCCATCGCACCCCCGATCAGGCCAAAGCCTTTGCAGCGGCTGCCCGGGACAACGGCTTCGGCGTTCTCATCGCCGCCGCGGGCAAGGCAGCCCATCTGGCCGGAGCCTTGGCCGCCGTCTCAACTCTGCCGGTCATCGGTATCCCGGTACAATCCTCCGCCCTGGACGGTATGGACGCGCTGCTCTCCACCGTGCAGATGCCCTCCGGCATCCCCGTGGCCGCCGTGGCCATCGACGGGGCCAAAAACGCGGCCCTGCTGGCCATCGAGATCCTCTCCGTCAGCGAGCCGGCCCTGGCTGAAAAGCTCAGTGAAAAACGGGAGGAGGCCGCACAGTCCGTCCTCCGGCAGGATGCCGAGCTGGCGGCCGAGTTCAATCGGATGAAATAATTATTTTATCATAAAATCATACGCATTGGAGGTCAAACGATATGGATAATCTGAAACTGGTCTATACCGGCAAAACGAAGAATGTCTACGCACTGGAAAACGGCAACTATCTGCTGAAGTTCAAGGACGATGTGACGGGCACCGACGGCGTATTCGACCCCGGCGCCAACACCGTGGGGCTGAGCATCGAGGGCGTAGGCCGGGTCAATCTGCGTATGTCCATCTATTTCTTCGAGATCCTCAATAAGGCGGGCATCAAGACCCACTTTGTCAGCGCCAACCTGGACGACTGCACCATGGAGGTCCTCCCCGCCCGGGTCTTCGGCAAGGGGCTGGAGGTCGTCTGCCGCCACAAGGCCGTGGGCAGCTTCTACCGCCGCTACTCCGACTACATTGAGGAGGGCGCCGATCTGCCCGCCTATGTGGAGATGACCTTCAAAAACGACGAGAAGGACGATCCCCTGGTGACAAAGGACGGCCTGATCGACCTGAAGGTCATGACCGGCGAGCAGTATGATACCATCAAGGCCATGACTCAGAAGATCACCGCCATCGTGGCCGACGAGATGAAGAAGCGCGGTCTTGAGCTCTATGACATCAAGTTTGAATTCGGCTACAGCGGCGACGAGATCATCCTCATCGACGAGATCGCCTCCGGTAATATGCGGGTCTACAAGGACGGCGTGTACATCCAGCCCATGGATCTGTCCGAGCTGTTCTTTGCCTGATCGAAACACATAATACTTGCAGTGAACATTCGCTGCAAGTATTTATGCTTTATTTACCCGCCTCCCGCGCCTCCCCGGCGCCCGGGAGGGAAGCATTCACCGACTGACGGACATTGAAGGAGGGACCCTGTCATGGGCGGTTTTTTCGGCGCAGTCTCCCGGCGAGACTGTGTCCTTGACGTATTTTTCGGAACGGATTATCACTCTCATCTGGGCACGAAGCGGGGCGGTATGGCCTCCTGGGACAGGGAAAGCGGCTTCCAGCGCGCCATCCACAGCATCGAGAACACCCCCTTCCGCACGAAGATGGAGAGTGAGCTGGAGGCGCTTCACGGCGGCATCTGCATCGGCTGTATCAGCGATACGGACCCGCAGCCCATGCTCATGCGCTCCCATCTGGGCACCTACGCTCTGGTCATCACCGGCAGGGTCAACAACGCCGACGAGCTGGTGGAGGAGTTTCTGGGAAACGGCCACAGCCAGTTTGAGGTCCGCAGCGGCGGCAATATCAACTGCACCGAGCTGGTGGCGGCCCTGATCAACAGCCAGCCCACTCTGGCCGAGGGCATCCGTTACGCCCAGGAGCGTGTGGACGGGTCCCTGTGCCTGCTGCTGATGAAGGAGGGCGAGGAGCTCATCGCCGCCCGGGACCGGCTGGGACGGCTGCCCATCCTCATCGGCAGGAACAAGGACGGCTACTGTGTCTCCTTCGAGTCCTTTGCCTATCAGAAACTTGGTTATGAGGACGTGCGGGACCTGGGCCCCGCTGAGATCGTCCGGATCACCGCCGACGGTGTGGAGGTCCTCTCCCCGCCCCGGAAGGAGATGCGCATCTGTGCGTTCCTCTGGAGCTACTACGGTTATCCCAACTCCCAGTATGAGGGCGTCAATGTGGAGACCATGCGCTACCGGAACGGACAAATCATGGCGGACTATGACAGGGAGCAGAATCTGTCTCAGGACGTGGACTGCGTCAGCGGCGTGCCTGACTCCGGCATTGCCCATGCCGTGGGCTATTCCTACAAGAGCGGACTCCCCTTTGCCCGTCCCTTTATCAAGTATACGCCTACCTGGCCCCGCAGCTTCATGCCCTCAAATCAGGCGGTGCGCAACCAGATCGCCAAGATGAAGATGATCCCCATCCGTGAGCTCATCGAAGGCAAAAAGCTGCTGATGGTGGACGACAGCATCGTCCGGGGCACACAGCTGCAGGAGACGGTTGATTTCCTCTACTCCAATGGCGCCGAGGAGGTCCACATGCGCTCCGCCTGTCCTCCCATCATGTACGGCTGCAAGTATCTCAACTTCTCACGCAGCAACTCGGATATGGACCTGCTGGCACGGCGGGTGATCCAGGAGATCGAGGGCGATGAGGGACAGGACCACCTGGACGAGTATGCCGACGGCACCTCCGAGCGGGGCTGCGCCCTGCGCCAGCGCATTGCGGAGATGTTCGGCTTTACCTCTCTTGAGTACCAGTCTCTGGACGGCCTCATTCAGGCCATCGGCCTGCCCCGTGACTGTATCTGCACCTATTGCTGGAACGGAAAGGAGTGACCGACCCATGCAATCCCGATCTGACAGTTATGCTGCCGCCGGCGTGGATATCACCGCCGGTTACCGTGCCGTGGAACTGATGAAACAGCACATCGCCCGGACTATGACGGCAGGCAGCGTTTCGGATATCGGCGGCTTCGGCGGGCTCTTTGCCCTGGACGTCTCCGACATGCCGCATCCCATTCTTGTCTCCGGCACCGACGGCGTGGGCACCAAGCTGAAGCTGGCCTTCCGGATGGACAGGCATGACACCGTGGGCATCGACTGCGTGGCCATGTGCGTCAACGACGTGATCTGCTGCGGCGCCAGGCCCCTGTTCTTCCTGGACTATATCGCCTGCGGAAAGAATATCCCCGAGCGAATCGCCTCCATCGTCTCCGGTGTGGCGGAGGGCTGTGTCCAGTCCGGCGCCGCCCTCATCGGCGGCGAGACGGCGGAGATGCCCGGCTTCTATCCGGAGGACGAGTATGATCTGGCGGGCTTTACTGTAGGCGCCGTGGACCGGAGCCGCGTGCTGGACAACAGTACCGTTAAAGCCGGCGACGTGGTGCTGGCGCTGCCCTCCAGCGGCGTACACTCCAACGGCTTCTCCCTGGTCCGCCGTATCTTCGACGTGGAACACTGCGATCTGTCCGCTCCCGTGGATGACCTGAACGGCGCGTCTCTGGGCGAAACCCTGCTGACCCCCACCCGGATCTATGTGAAACCCATGCTGGCCCTGTTCGACGCCGTCACTGTCAAGGCGGTGTCCCATATCACCGGCGGCGGCTTCTATGAAAATATCCCCCGGAGCATCCCCAAGGGGCTGGGTGCCCGGATCGAGAAAAAGAATATCCGGACGCTGCCGATCTTCGACCTCATCGCCAGGACCGGCAACATCCCGGAGCGGGATATGTTCAATACGTTCAATATGGGCGTCGGTATGAGCGTGGTGGTAAATGACGCCGACGCCGACCGTGCCGTGGCACTGCTCAGGGAGAATGGCGTGGACGCCTACCCCATGGGTGAGATTGTGGCCGCGGAGGAGGGCGTGATCCTATGCTGAACCGAAAGGCCCGGATCGCCGTCTTCGTCTCCGGCGGCGGCACGAATCTCCAGGCGCTGCTGGACGCTCAGGCGGACGGACGCCTCAAGAGCGGCGAGATCGTCCTGGTGATCTCCAGCAAGGCCGGGGCCTATGCCCTGACCCGCGCCGAAGAACGGGGCGTGGCCACGGCCGTGGCCTCCAAAAAGGCGCTGGGCTCCCGGGAGGCGGTGGAGCAGGAGCTGGACCGTCTGCTGGCGGAATATGAGATCGACATGATCATTCTGGCCGGCTACCTCTCCATCCTCAGCGAGGACTTCACCTCCCGCTGGCCCCGGCGCATCCTGAATGTGCACCCATCCCTGATCCCCGCCTTCTGCGGCGACGGCTTCTACGGTCTGCGGGTCCACGAGGCGGCGTTGGAACGGGGGGTCAAGCTCACCGGCGCCACCGTGCACTTTGTCAACGAGATCACGGACGGCGGTGAGATCATCCTGCAGAAGGCCGTCTCCGTACTGCCCGACGATACGCCGGAGACGCTCCAGCGCCGGGTCATGGAGGAGGCGGAGTGGCAGCTGCTTCCCGCCGCTGCGGAGCTGGTGGCAAACGAAATCATCTGTAAAGGAGAAGACTATGGACATCTATAAGTGCAATGACATCGGCGCTCTTCTGGCCGATAACGTATACCCCGGCCGCGGCATCGTGGTGGGCCGCAGCGCCGACGGCGGCAAGGCCGTGGTGGCCTACTTCATCATGGGCCGCAGTGAGAACAGCCGCAACCGTATCTTTGTCCGCCGGGACAACGGCGAGGTCTATACAGAGGCCTTTGATCCCTCCAAGCTGAAGGACCCCTCCCTGGTCATTTACAATGCCCTGCGGCGATATGAGAATCAGCTGATCGTTACAAACGGCGATCAGACGGACACGATCTACGACGGTCTGGCCGACGGGCTCACCTTCTCCGCCGCGCTTGCCTCACGCTGCTTCGAGCCGGATCCCCCCAATTACACGCCCCGTATCAGCGCCATGCTGACCCTGGGCAACGGGGACTTCTCCTATCAGATGAGCATCCTCAAGAGCGCCGACGCCGAGGGCTCCGCCTGCAATCGCTTTACCTTCGACTACGCCGCGCTCCCCGGTGTGGGACACTTCCTGCACACCTACGTCTGCGACGGCAACCCCATCCCCACCTTCCAGGGTGAGCCGGAGCGCATCGCCGTGCCCGACGATATCGATGCCTTTACCGACCTGCTCTGGTCGAATCTCAACGAGGCCAATAAGATCTCCCTCTATGTCTGCTACACGGACCTGAAGACCGGCGGCGTAGAGGATCGTCTGCTGAATAAGAATCAATAATCAAGAGGAGGAACTGTATCATGAAGGAATTTGAACTAAAATACGGCTGTAATCCCAACCAGAAGCCCGCCAGGATCTATATGCACGACGGCTCCGATCTCCCTCTGGAGATCCTCTGCGGCCGCCCCGGCTACATCAATTTCCTGGACGCCTTCAACAGCTGGCAGCTGGTCAAGGAGCTCAAGGACGCCCTGGGTATGCCCGCCGCCACCTCCTTTAAGCACGTCAGCCCCACCTCTGCCGCCGTGGGCACTATCCTGCCGGAGCCCCTCAAAAAGGCCTGCTTCGTGGACGATATCCCCGGTCTGGACGACTCTCCCCTGGCCTGCGCCTATGCACGGGCCCGGGGCACTGACCGCATGTGCTCCTTCGGCGACTGGATCGCTCTTTCCGACGTCTGCGACGAGACCACCGCACGGCTCATCAAGCGGGAGGTCTCCGACGGCATCATCGCCCCCGGCTATACTCCGGAGGCTCTGGAGCTGCTCAAGCAGAAAAAGAAGGGCGCTTACAACATCGTGCAGATCGACCCGAACTTCGTGCCGGATCCCGCCGAGCACAAGCAGGTCTACGGCATCACCTTCGAGCAGGGCCGCAACAACTTCAAGATCGACGCGGAGCTGCTGAAAAACGTCGTTACCAAGAACAAAGACTTCCCTGACAGCGCCGTGCGGGACCTGATCATCGCTCTGATCACCCTCAAGTACACCCAGTCCAATTCCGTCTGCTACGCCGTGGACGGACAGGCCATCGGCGTGGGCGCCGGACAGCAGTCCCGCATCCACTGTACCCGTCTGGCCGGCAGCAAGGCGGACAACTGGTTCCTGCGCCAGCATCCGAGATGTTTGGAGCTGCCCTTCCTGTCCACTCTGGGCCGTGCCGACCGGGACAACGTCACGGACGTGTATCTCTCCGAGGACGATGAGGACGTGCTGGCCGATGGCAACTGGCAGAAGTACTTCACCACCAAGCCGGAGGCATTTCCCCGCGCCGAGCAGCGGGCCTATCTGGCCTCCCTGTCCGGTGTGGCTCTGGGCAGCGACGCCTTCTTCCCCTTCTCCGACAATATCGAACGCGCCCGCCGCAGCGGCGTCAGCTACGTGGCGGAGCCCGGCGGCTCAATCCGGGATGACGCGGTCATCGAGGCCTGTGACCGCTTCGGCATGGTCATGGCCTTCACCGGCATGCGCCTGTTCCACCATTAAGAGGAGCGGGTTATGAGAGTTATGGTAGTCGGCGGCGGCGGCCGGGAGCATGCCATCATCAAGAAGCTCCGGCTTAATCCCGCCGTCACAGAGCTATACGCCCTTCCCGGCAACGCCGGTATGGAGGGTGAGGCTGTCTGCGTTCCCATCGGGGCCAAGGATATCCCCGCCATCGTCGCATTCGCACAGGAAAAGGCCATCGAATTTGCCGTGGTCGCCCCGGACGATCCCCTTGTCCTGGGCGCTGTGGACGCCCTGAACGAGGTCGGGATCCCCTGCTTCGGACCGGACAAAAAGGCCGCCATCATCGAGGGCAGCAAGGTCTTCTCCAAGAATCTGATGAAGAAATACGGCATCCCCACCGCCCGGTACGAGGTCTTCTCCGACCCGGAGGCGGCCCTGGCCTATATCGAGACCGCTCCCCTGCCTACGGTGGTGAAGGCGGACGGTCTGGCCCTGGGCAAGGGTGTCATCATCGCCCAGACCCGTCAGGAGGCCAGAGACGCGATCCACTCCATTATGGAGGAGCGCAAATTCGGCGACAGCGGCAATCAGATCGTGGTGGAGGAGTTCCTCACGGGCCCCGAGGTCTCCGTTCTGTCCTTCACGGACGGTGAGACCATCGTGCCCATGATCTCCTCCATGGACCACAAGCGGGCCCACGACAACGACGAGGGTCTCAACACCGGCGGCATGGGTACCATCGCCCCCAATCCCTTTTATACGCCGGAGATCGCGCAGATCTGCATGGACACCATCTTCCTGCCCACCATCCGGGCCATGGCGGCGGAGGGCCGTCCCTTCCGGGGCTGTCTCTACTTCGGTCTCATGCTGACTCCGGACGGCCCCCGGGTTATCGAGTACAACTGCCGCTTCGGCGACCCCGAGGCGCAGGTGGTGCTGCCGCTGCTGGAGAGCGACCTGTTCGACATCATGCAGGCCGTGTCCAAAGGCAGTCTGAAGGACGCAAAGGTCGAGTTTTCCGGCAAGAGCGCCTGCTGCGTCATCATTGCCTCCAAAGGCTATCCTGTGTCATACGAGAGCGGCTTCCCCATGATCCTGCCCCCGGACGGTCCCGACACTCACATCTGCGTGGCCGGCGCGAAGCGGGACGAGAACGGCGGTCTGCTCAGCAGCGGCGGCCGTGTCCTGGGCGTAGTGGCCACCGCCGATACCCTGCCGGATGCGGTGGAAAGGGCCTACGCCCACGCCGATCAGGTGGTATTTGAAAACGGCTTCTGCCGCCGTGACATCGGCCGCAGAGCAATGCAGGCCCTGAAAGGAGCAGACTGATATGGTCCATCGGGTCTATGTGGAAAAAAAGCCGGGACTGGCCCATGAGGCCGACGCCCTGCTGCATGAGCTGCAGACGCTGCTGGGTCTTACGGGCCTGACAGGGCTGCGGATCCTGAACCGTTATGACGCGGAGGGCCTGGACCCGGCGCTGTTCAAAGCATGCCGCGCCACGGTCTTCTCCGAGCCGCAGCTGGATGTGACCTTCGACCGGCTGGACGCCGCGGACGCCCGGGTCCTGGCGGTGGAGTATCTGCCGGGCCAGTTCGATCAGCGGGCGGACTCCGCCGCCCAGTGCATCCAGCTCATCTCACGGGGCGAGCGGCCCACGGTCCGCTCCTGTAAGATTTACCTGTTCTACGGAACGCTGTCAGACAGTGAATTTGAGCAGATCCGCGCCTACGTCATCAATCCGGTAGAGGCCCGTCAGGCCGCGCTGGAGCTGCCTGAAACTCTCGACATGGAGTATACCGTCCCCTCTTCCGTGGAGACGCTGGAGGGCTTTACCTCTCTGGCGGAGGAGCAGCTGTCTGACTATGTGGCGCAGTACGGCCTTGCCATGGACACGGACGACCTGCGCTGCTGTCGGGAGTATTTCCGCTCCGCGGGTCGTGAGCCCACCATCACTGAGTTGAAGATGATCGACACCTACTGGTCCGATCACTGCCGTCACACCACTTTCCAGACCATCATCGACGACGTGGTCTTTCAGGACGAGGAACTGGCCGCCGCCTGGGAGGACTATCTTTCCGTCCGGCGGGAGTTGGGGCGCACCAAGCCCGTCTGTCTCATGGATCTGGGCACACTTATGGCGAAATACCTCAGAAAACAGGGCAAGCTGGACGGTCTGGACGAGTCCGAGGAGATCAACGCCTGCACGGTGAAGATCACTGTGGAGACCGAGGCCGGACCCGAGCCCTGGCTGTTGCTGTTCAAAAATGAGACCCACAATCACCCGACGGAGATCGAGCCCTTCGGCGGCGCGGCCACCTGCATCGGCGGCGCCATCCGGGATCCCCTCTCCGGCCGGGCCTATGTCTACGCAGCCATGCGCCTGACCGGTGCATCCGATCCACTGACGCCGGTGGATCAGACGCTGCCGGGCAAGCTGCCCCAGCGGAAGATCGTCACCGCCGCCGCCGCGGGGTACAGTTCCTACGGCAATCAGATCGGCCTGTGCACGGGCCTCGTGGACGAACTCTACCACCCGGGCTATGTTGCCAAGCGCATGGAGGTTGGTGCCGTCATCGGCGCGGCCCCGGCTGCCAACGTGCGCCGGGAACGTCCCGCGCCGGGTGATGTGGTGATCCTGCTGGGCGGCCGCACCGGCCGCGACGGATGCGGCGGCGCCACCGGCTCCTCCAAGTCCCATGACGTCAACTCACTGGCCGACTGCGGCGCGGAGGTCCAGAAGGGCAACGCTCCGGAGGAGCGCAAACTCCAGAGGCTGTTCCGAAATCCGGAGGCCTCCCGGCTCATCAAGCGCTGCAACGACTTCGGCGCAGGCGGCGTCTCCGTTGCCATCGGCGAGCTGGCGGACGGTCTGTCCATCGACCTCAACGCCGTGCCTAAGAAATATGAGGGCCTTGACGGTACCGAGCTGGCCATCAGCGAATCCCAGGAGCGTATGGCCGTGGTGGTGGCCGCGGAGGATACCGAGCGGTTCCTCGCTCTTGCCGCCGGGGAAAATCTGGAGGCTACCGTGGTGGCTCACGTGACGGAGGAACCCAGGCTCACCATGTACTGGAACGGCGTGCGCATCGTGGATCTGGAGCGCAGCTTCCTGGACTCCAACGGAGCGGAAAAGCATATCTCCGTAGAGGTCGCCCCGCCGTCTCCCCGCAATGACGCGGTCCCCGCCGATTTTTCGACAGGGATCCGCAGTCTGGTCCAGAGCTTGTCCTGCTGTTCCCGTCAGGGCCTCTCGGAGCGGTTCGACGCCTCCATCGGCGCCGGTACCGTGCTCATGCCCTTCGGCGGCAGGCATCAGCTCACACCGATCCAGGCGATGGTGCATAAGATTTCCCGGGAAATCGGGAACACGGATACCTGCTCCGTCATGAGCTGGGGCTACGACCCCTACCGCACGGAGCAGAGCCCCTATCACGGCTCCTACTGTGCCGTGGTGGAATCCGTATCCAAGCTCATCGCCGCAGGTGCGCCCTTCCGGGAGATCTATCTGTCCTTCCAGGAATATTTTGAAAAGCTCGGCCGGGACAAGCAGCGCTGGGGCAAGCCCCTGGCCGCCCTGCTGGGCGCCTTCCGGGCCCAGCGGGATCTGGAGCTGGCCGCTATCGGCGGCAAGGACTCCATGAGCGGTTCCTTTGAGCAGCTCCACGTGCCCCCTGCCCTGATCTCCTTTGCCGTCACGACAGCAACTGTTGGTGACATCGTCTCGCCGGAATTCAAGGCGCCGGACCACCGGGTGGTCTGGCTGCGGCCCGACTATGATAAAAACGGACTGCCGCAGGCGGATTCTCTCAAGGCCGTCTTCCGTACAGTCCACGATCTGCTCACAAGCGGCAAAGCCGCGGCAGCCTGGACGCTTCAATCCGGCGGCGTCGCCGAGGGCGTGTTCAAGATGGCTCTGGGCAACGGCATCGGCTTGCGCTTTGATGATGGTCTTTCCCTCTCAGATCTCTTCTCTCGCGCCAGCGGCTCCTTCCTGCTGGAGCTGACCGGTGACGACGACGTGGGGATCCCCGTCGGCGTCACCACTGCCGCCCCGGCCCTGTGCTTTGGCCCGGACCGTTTGGAGCTGAACGAACTTCAGGCCCTTTATGAGGATAAGCTGGAGAGCGTCTACCCCCTGGGTCTGGACACTCCGACAGCGCCTCTGCCCTGCCTTGACTTTGTCGGAAAGCCTCAGGCCGCTCCGGCGGTAAAGGTCGCAAGACCGAAGGTCCTGATCCCCGTCTTCCCCGGCACCAACTGCGAGTATGATTCCGCCAAACTTGTTGAGGAATCCGGCGCACAGGCGGAAACCTTTATCATCCGCAACCTCACGGCCCAGGCCGTGGCCCGGTCTGTGGACGACTTTGCCCGGAAAATCGAACAGGCGCAGATCCTGTTCCTGCCCGGCGGATTCTCCGGCGGCGATGAGCCGGACGGCTCGGCAAAATTCATCACCTCCTTCTTCCGCAACGCCGCGGTAAAGGAGGCGGTCACCCGACTGCTGGATGACCGCGGCGGGCTGATCCTGGGTATCTGCAACGGTTTCCAGGCGCTCATCAAACTGGGTCTGGTGCCCTGCGGCAGGATCATGGACGCCGAGGAGGACAGTCCCACGCTGGCGATGAACACCATCGGACGCCACCAGTCCCGGATGGTCCGGGTCCGCGTGGCCTCCCGCCTCTCCCCCTGGCTGGCGGAGGCGCAGGTGGGCGACGTGTTCACCGTCCCCATCTCCCACGGCGAGGGCCGGTTCCTGGCCCGGGAGGACCTGATCCGCTCTCTGGCGGCACAGGGCCAGATCGCCACCCAGTATGTGGATGAGGACGGCGTGCCCACCACAGATATCCGCAGCAATCCCAACGGCTCCGTTCTGGCTGTGGAGGGCATCACCTCCCCCGACGGCCGCGTTTTCGGCAAGATGGGCCACGCCGAGCGCATCGGACCGGGGCTGTACCGCAACGTACCCGGCCGCTATGACATGGGGCTCTTCCGCTCCGCTGTAAAATATTTCCGTTAAGGAGGCTGACTATGGCTTATTTCTATCCCGAACCCTCTCATACGTTCAGTGAGTATCTGCTGGTCCCGGGCTATACGGGGCCGGACTGCGTTCCCGTCAACGTCAGCTTGAAGACGCCGCTGGTGAAATTCCGCCGGGGCGAGGAGCCTGCCATCTCTCTGAACATCCCCCTGACATCCGCGATTATGCAGGCGGTGTCCAATGACACTCTGGCCGTGGCACTGGCACGGGAGGGCGGCATCTCCTTTATTTACGGCTCCCAGAGCGTAGCCGACGAGGCCGCCATGGTGGCGAAGGTGAAGAATTACAAGGCCGGCTTCGTGGTCAGTGACTCCAATATCTGCCCGGATCACAAGCTGGCCGACGTGCTGGCCCTCCGGGAGCGCAACGGTCACTCCACCATGGCAGTCACCGACGACGGCTCCCCCAACGGCCTGCTGCTGGGCATGGTCACCAGCCGTGACTACCGTGTCAGCCGCATGTCTCCTGACGTGCCTGTCCAGGAGTTCATGACGCCGCTGGAGAAGCTGGTCACAGCGCCTGCCGGTACAACGCTGAAGGAGGCCAACGACATCATCTGGGACCACAAGCTCAACGCTCTGCCCATCGTAGACCGCAACGGACACCTGATGTATTTCGTCTTCCGCAAGGACTATGACCGGCACAAGGACTCCCCTCTTGAGATCCTGGACGATCAGAAGCGCTACCGCGTGGGTGCAGGCATCAACACCGTCGACTATGAGGAGCGCGTGCCCGCCCTCATCAATGCCGGAGTCGACGTGCTGTGTATCGATTCCTCCGAAGGCTTTTCCTGCTGGCAGGCAAAAACCCTGGCCTTCATCCGTGAGAAGTACGGCGACACCGTCAAGGTGGGCGCCGGCAACGTGGTGGATAAGGAGGGCTTCCGGTTCCTGGCCGAGGCCGGTGCCGACTTCGTCAAGGTTGGCATCGGCGGCGGCTCCATCTGCATCACCCGTGAGCAGAAGGGCATCGGCCGAGGTCAGGCTACCGCGCTGATCGAGGTGGCTGAGGAGCGCAACCGCTACTTCGAGGAGACCGGCATCTATGTCCCCATCTGCTCCGACGGCGGCATCGTCCATGACTATCATATGACCCTGGCTATGGCCATGGGCGCCGATTTCCTGATGCTGGGCCGCTACTTTGCCCGGTTCGACGAGAGCCCCACCAACAAGCTGAACATCAACGGCACCTACGTCAAGGAATACTGGGGCGAGGGCTCCAACCGCGCCCGGAACTGGCAGCGCTACGATCTGGGAGGCAAGACCCAGCTGTCCTTTGAGGAGGGCGTGGACTCCTACGTGGTCTATGCCGGCAGTCTTCATGACAACGTGCAGACGAGCCTGTACAAGGTCAAATCCACCATGTGCAACTGCGGCGCCCTGACGATCCCCGAGCTCCAGTCCAACGCCCGTATCACCCTGGTATCCGCCACCAGTATCGTGGAGGGCGGCTATCACGACGTGATGCTGCGCACCACCAACAGCAAGGCGTAACGCTATGACTCTGAAAATACCGCACGGAGCGCCCTGCCCTGTGCGGTATTTTCAAACACATTACTATGGAATAATATCCGTTTTGGAGGCGATAGGATGCGCAACTCGACCCTGTGCTATCTGGAGCGGGACGGGCAGTATCTCATGCTGCACCGGGTAAAAAAGAAAAACGACGTCAATCAGGACAAGTGGATCGGCATCGGCGGAAAGTTCGAGGACGGCGAGAGCCCGGAGGACTGCCTGCTCCGTGAGGTCCGGGAGGAGACCGGCCTGACGCTGATCTCCTACCGCTTCCGGGGCGTGGTGACCTTCCTCTGTCCCCCCTGGGAGACGGAGTATATGTTCCTGTTCACCGCCGACGACTGGACCGGTGCGCTGACAGACTGTGACGAGGGTGATCTGGCCTGGGTGGACAAGTCCGCCGTCACCTCCCTGCCCATCTGGGAGGGCGACAAGATCTTCCTGCGGCTGCTGGCGGAAGACGCGCCATTCTTCTCCCTGAAGCTGGTCTATGAGGGCAACGAACTGTGTTCTGCCGTCCTCAACGGAACGGAGGACGTGGGGCCATGACGCTGCTCATCAGTGCCTGCCTGCTGGGCTGTCCCTGCCGCTTTGACGGCAAGAGCAAAACGCATCCCGCCGCAGAACAGTTGATGCGCTGCCACACGCTGATCCCATTCTGCCCGGAGATCTATGGCGGACTTCCAACGCCCCGCCCACCTGCCGAGTGCCGAAACGGCCGTGTTTTCAACAAAAACGGCGAGGACGTCACGGAATTCTATGCCCGGGGCGCGGCGGAGGCCCTGCGGCTGGCAGAGCGCTTCGGCTGTACCGCCGCCGTGCTGAAGGCCCGCAGTCCATCCTGCGGAAGGGGCGCGATCTACGACGGCACCTTTACCGGCACGCTTGTCCCCGGCGACGGCGTCACGGCGGCGCTTCTGAAGGAGAACGGGATCCCGGTCTACACAGAGGAGGAGCTCGACGCCCTGCTGAAAGGAGAGGATCGCCCATGAAAATACTGCTGTGTCCGGTCATATGCCTGATGCTGTTTCTGGCGGCCTGCGGCGGAAACGCCTCCGCGCCGCCAGATGACCTCGACCTCACTGCCGTGAATTACGGAGACGTGGCCTTTCAGGTGGTCTACGGCGACTATCCCGCCATGGGACGGCTCATGGATGCGGTGTCCTCCGGGGAGCTGGACGGCAAAGTGGTATTTATCGACGGCATCTACGACGAGATCACGGGCCCGTGCATCATGGAGGATAACGGAAAAGGGATGCGCCACGGCATCACCATCTCCGTGGTCGGCTACCGGCAGCGGGACTACCCCGCCGTGGATACCCACGTGCAGATCACCGGCGTGGTGGTGCCGGAGGCCTTCGGGGTGTACAACGTCTACACGCTTCCGGAGCACTTTGTCATCATCTGAATAAAAACACAAGAAGAAGTCCCTGGCCATAGTGTCAGGGACTTCTTCTTATACTTTGCTTTTTCTGCCGCTTACTGCTCCAGAGTGACCAGCAGCTCGCCGGCCTTGACGGTCTGGCCAACGTCCACCAGGACCTTGTCCACCCTGCCCGCCATGCGGGCCACAACGCTGATCTCCATCTTCATGGCTTCGATGACGACGAGGACCTGGTTTTCCTCCACCTCGTCGCCGGACTGGACCAGTACACGGGAGACCATACCGGGGATCGACGCGCCGGATTGGGTCTTGTCGTCGGGGTTTGCCATGACCGTGCGAACACTGGTCACGGTCGCCTCGGGATCCGGTACGGAGACCTCACGGCGGGAGCCGTTGAGCTCGAACTGCACGTTTCGGGTGCCATCTTCGTTCCGGTCGCCCAGGCCCAGATACTTGATAATGAGGGTCTTGCCGTCCTCGATGTTGATACGTATGGTCTCGCCCAGGGCCATGCCGTGGAAGAAGACGTGGGTGGCCATCCGGGTCATATAGCCGTATTCCTTGCGGTGCAGGTAGTAATCCTCATAGACCTTGGGATACATGGCATAGGAGATCAGATGGCGCATATTGCGCGTCTTGAGGCTGGGATCCAGCTTCTCGCCGATCTCCTCCCGGACAGCGTCCCAATCCACCGGATCCAGCAGCTCGCCGGGACGGCAGGTAATGGGCTCCTCTCCCTTCAGGACCACCCGCTGCAGATCCTCCGGGAAGCCCCAGGCGGGCTGGCCCATAAGGCCCTTGAAGTAACTGACCACAGAGTCCGGGAAGGCCAGGGCCTCGCCCTTTTCCACGATGTTCTCCGGCGTCAGATTGTTCTGCACCATAAAGATGGCCAGATCGCCCACCATCTTGGAGGACGGCGTGACCTTGACGATATCGCCCAGCATGAGATTGACCGTACGGTACATCTCCCGGACCTCGTCGAAACGGTCGCCCAGACCCAGAGATACCACCTGGGGATGCAGATTGGTATATTGACCGCCGGGGATCTCATAGCGATAGATATCCGTGACCGGCAGCCGCAGGCCGTTGTCGAAGCTGCTGTAGCTGTGCCGGACGTCCTCCCAGTAGTTGGACAGCTCCTGCAGGCGGGCAGGATCCAGACCGGTGTCCCTCTCCTGCCCCTGCATGGCGGAGACGAGGGAGTTCATGGAGGGCTGGCTGGTCAGCGAGGACATGGAGCCGATGGCCAGATCGACTACGTCTACGCCGGCCTCGGCGGCCAGCAGACACGTGGCGATCTGATTGCCGGTGGTGTTGTGGGTGTGCAGCTGGATGGGAATACCGATCTCCTGCTTGAGGGTGCTGATCAGCTTCTTTGCGCCGTAGGGCTTGAGCAGACCGGACATATCCTTGATGGCCAGCATGTGGGCACCGCGGCGCTCCAGCTCCTTTGCGAAGTTTACATAATACTCCAGCGTATACCGGTCCCTCTGGGGATCAAGGATGTCGCCGGTATAGCAGACTGTGGCCTGGCAGATCTTGTTCTGCTGGAGCACCTCATCCATGGCGACCTCCATATTGGGGATCCAGTTGAGGGAATCGAAGATGCGGAACACGTCGATACCGCCCCTGGCGGATTCGGCAATGAATTCACGGACCAGATTGTCCGGATAGCAGGAATAACCAACCAGATTGCTGCCGCGGAGCAGCATCTGGAACAGGATGTTGGGGATCCGCTCCCGCAGCTGATACAGCCGGTCCCAGGGGGACTCATGGAGGAAGCGGTAAGCGGTGTCAAAGGTTGCGCCGCCCCACATCTCCAGAGAGAAGCAGTCGGCGAGGATATCGGCGGTGCCGTCTGCTGCCATCAGCATGTCGTGGGTACGCATCCGCGTGGACAGCAGGGATTGATGGGCGTCGCGCATGGTGGTATCGGTGACCAGCAGCTTTTTCTGGTCCAGGACCCAGTCCCGCACGGCCTCGGGACCCTTCGTGTCCAGCAGATGCTTCAGGCCCATCTCACTGGTGACCTCACGACGGGCCTTGGGATACCGGGGCTCATCCTCCACGATGGCCCGTTCCACGTCGGGATGGGCCAGCTGAAGACCGGCGATGTAGCGCAGAACACGGGTGGCACGGTCTCTGGAGTCCACGAGGTCGAATAGCTCCGGCGTACTGTCAATAAACTTCGTATGGCACTGGCCGGCCCGGAAGGTGGGGTGCTGCAGAATATTGGAGACGAAGGGGATATTGGTCTTGACGCCTCGCACGTGGACCTCTCCGAGCGCTCTGGCCGCACGGCGGCAGACGCCCTCAAAGGTGATGTCCCAGGAGGTGACCTTGACCAGCAGGGAGTCGTAATACGGTGAGATGGTGGTGCCGGTAGAGGCGTTGCCGCCGTCCAGACGTACGCCGAAACCGCCGCCGCTGCGATACGCAGTGATGCGGCCGTTGTCCGGCGCGAAGTTGTTGCTGGGGTCCTCCGTGGTGACACGGCACTGGATGGAGTAGCCCCGGATGAACAGGTCGTCCTGGGAGGCAAGGCCGATGTCGGGATGGCTGAGGGGATGTCCCTCGGCAATGAGGATCTGAGCCCGGACCAGGTCGATGCCGGTGACCATCTCGGTGACGGTGTGCTCCACCTGAATACGGGTATTCATCTCGATGAAATAGTAGTTCCAGTCCTTGTCCACCAGGAATTCCACCGTACCGGCGCTGGAGTAGTTCACCGCCTTGGCGATGCGCACGGCGTCGCTGCGCAGCTTCTCCCGGACCTCCTCCGGTACGGAGAAAGCGGGGGCAAATTCCACGACCTTCTGGAAACGGCGCTGGAGAGAGCAGTCACGCTCGCCCAGATGCACCACGTTGCCGTAGTTGTCGCCCAGGATCTGGACCTCGATGTGTTTCGGATCCACCAGGAATTTCTCCATGAAGATATCCCCGTTGCCAAAGGCCTTGACGGCCTCCGCCTGGACCAGATCAAAGGTGTCGCGGATCTGATCCGCGTTGTCGCAACGGCGCATGCCGCGGCCGCCGCCGCCGGCCGCCGCCTTGAAGATGACGGGATAGCCGATCTGCTCGGCCTTCTCCACGGCGTCCTCTGCGTTCAGCAGCGGCTTGGTGTAGCCGGGGACCGTGGGCACGCCGCAGCGTTTGGCGATCTCCTTGCCGCTGACCTTATTACCCAGCAGCTCCATAGCCTCGCTGGTGGGGCCGATAAACGTGATGCCGGCCGCCTCGCAGGCGCGGGCAAAGTCCGAGTTCTCGGACAGGAAGCCGTAGCCCGGGTGGATGGCGTCCACGTCATGTCGCTTGGCCAGGGCAATGATGGAGGGGATGTCCAGGTAGGCACCCAGAGGACTTTTATTTTCACCGATGAGATAGGCCTCGTCCGCCGTGATGCGGAACAGACCGTAGGAGTCTTCGTCGGAATACATCGCCACCGTGCGCAGACCAAGGTCAAAGCATGCACGGAAGATGCGGATCGCAATCTCACCACGGTTGGCGGCCAGTACTTTTTTAAACTTCTTAATTGCCAATCGATACGCCTCCATTTCAGAAAAAATCAGAAAAAGAGAAATCCTTTTTCTCTCTTAAGCTAATACATACTTAAATATATATTATAAATACTTACACGCAAAAATGCAAGAAGAAAAGAAGATTATTTCAAAATCCAGCGTACAAATCCGAGCTCTTCCCGCGTCCTTTTCTACACATTTCGACCATGTTTTGCCGCCGATGGCAACACTTCGCCTCGTATTTCGTCGAAAAATGCACTTCTCAAGCTGTGGCTTTTGCGCTATAATAGCAACGGCAATTTGTTGAAATCCGCCCTGCAGGCGGAGAAAGGAACATCATGCACAGCGATACATACCAAATACCCGCTGCCGATATGGCGGTGGGGATCGATATCGGTTCCACCACGGCCAAGCTGGTGATCACCGAGGCCGGCCGCATCCTCCATCAATGCTACGAGCGGCACTTCTCCCAGGTGCGGCAGAAAACGGCGGAGATGCTGCGTCAGGTGCAGTCCCTGCTCCTGGGCAGGACCTTCCGTGCGGCCATCTCCGGCTCCGCCGGTCTGGGATTGGCGGAGTCCGCCGGGATCCCCTTCGTGCAGGAGGTCTACGCCACCGGTGAGATCGTCCGTCAGCTGGAGCCGGAGACTTCCGCCGTCATTGAGCTGGGCGGCGAGGACGCAAAAATCATTTTCTTCCAGGGCGGCTTTGACGAGCGGATGAACGGCTCCTGTGCCGGCGGTACCGGCGCCTTTATCGACCAGATGGCGACTCTGCTGGACGTGCCGGTGGAGGATATGGACCGGCTCAGTCAGGGCCATACCCGGATCTACCCCATCGCGTCCCGGTGCGGCGTCTTTGCCAAGACGGATATCCAGCCCCTGCTCAATCAGGGCGCCCGGAAGGAGGACATCGTCGCCAGTATCTATCAGGCCGTGGTCAACCAGACCATCGCCGGGCTGGCTCAGGGCCGCCGCATCCAGGGCAAGGTCATGTTTCTGGGCGGGCCCCTCTACTACAGTCAGGGACTTCGCGACCGCTTTGCAGAGACGCTGAAGCTGAAGCCGGAGGAGATTATCTCCCCCCCCTACGCTCTCTATGCCGTGGCCATGGGCGCGGCCATGTATGCTGCCCGGCTGCAGGAGACGTTCACCTATGACTCCCTGCTGTCTGCCATCGAGAACGCCGGAGCGGACCGGGACCAGCGGGACCGTCTGCCGCCCCTTTTCCGGGATCAGGCGGAGTACGACGCCTTTGCCGCCCGCCATGCCAGGGCCACCGTGCCGGAACGTGATATCGCCTCTTATGAGGGTGACGCGTGGCTGGGCATCGACTGCGGCTCCACCACCACGAAGCTGGTACTGATCTCCCGGGACCGGGAGCTTCTCTATACCTACTACGACTCCAACCGGGGCAATCCCGTTTCCATCGTCAGGGAGCAGCTCATGACGCTGTACCGGCTGTGCGGAGAACGAATCCGCATCTGCGGCGCCGCCGTGACGGGCTACGGCGAGGAGCTGATCAAAAACGCCTTTCATCTGGATTTGGGTGTGGTGGAGACGGTGGCTCATTACACCGCCGCCCGCCACTTTATGCCGGAGGTGGAGTTTATTCTGGACATCGGCGGCCAGGACATCAAGTGCTTCCGGGTGAAAAACGGCGCCATTGATACCATCATGCTCAATGAGGCCTGCTCCTCCGGCTGCGGCTCCTTCATCGAGACCTTTGCCCGGTCCATGGGGCAGTCCATCGAGGAGTTTTCAAAAGCCGGCCTGTTCAGCAGAGCCCCGGTGAATCTGGGCAGCCGCTGTACCGTATTCATGAACTCCTCCGTAAAGCAGTCCCAGAAGGACGGCGCCACGGTGGAGGACATCTCCGCCGGCCTGTCGGTCAGCGTGATCAAAAACGCCATCTATAAAGTCATCCGTGCAGGAACGGCGGATGAGCTGGGCAGCCATATCGTGGTCCAGGGCGGTACCTTTCTCAACGACGCTGTGCTTCGGGCCTTTGAGCAGGAGTTGGACCGGAACGTAGTGCGGCCCTCCATCGCAGGGCTCATGGGCGCCTACGGCGCAGCCCTCCGTGTCATGGACCGGCGGGAGAGCGGTCTGGTCTCCCCCGCTGAGCTGGAACACTTCACCCATGAATCCCGTTCCGCCGTCTGTCACGGCTGTACGAATCAATGCCACCTGACTGTAAATACCTTCTCCGGCGGCCGACGCTTTATCTCCGGCAACCAGTGCCAGCGGGCGCTGGGCCTGGAAAACAGTCAGGAGTCCCTGCCGAATCTCTATGAGTTCAAGCGACAGTATCTGGCCGCTTTGGACAGCGGCAGCGGCAGACGAGGCTCCATCGGCCTGCCTCTTGCCCTCGGCATGTATGAGCTGCTTCCCCTGTGGCACGGCATCTTCCGGGCGCTGGACTTCACGGTGCTCTGCTCCGGGCCCTCCAGCAGGAGGATCTATGAGAAAGGACAGTTCTCCATTCCCTCGGATACCGCCTGCTATCCCGCCAAGATCATGCACGGACATATCGAGACGCTGTGGGAGATGGGGGCTGACCGGATCTTCTACCCCTGCCTGAGCTACAATGTAGACGAGAAAAAGAGCGACAACCACTACAATTGTCCGGTAGTGGCCTACTATTCCGAGCTGCTCCGGGGCAATATCCAGAGCCTGAACGATGGGAATTTCCTCTATCCTTATTTGAATATCAACGATCCGAAGGAGCTGGCAAGGGAGCTGTACCGATATCTGAAGCCCTTTGTGCCGGACCTGCGCAAGCACGAGGTCCGCGCCGCCGTCCGGGCGGGCATGGAGGCATATGAGACCTATCGGAATGCCCTGCGGCAGGAGGGCCGCCGCGCCCTGGACGTCGCCCGGAGCCATGGAGACCGTATCCTGATCCTTGCCGGGCGTCCCTATCACATCGACCCGGAGATCGGCCACGGCATCGACCGGCTGGCCAACTCCCTGGGCTTTGCCGTGGTCAGCGAGGACAGTGTCTTCGAGCTGGCGGAGCTGCCGTCGGTCCACGTGCTCAACCAGTGGACCTACCACGCCCGGCTCTATCGGGCAGCCCACTACGCCGCCCGGCATGAGGATACGGAGCTGGTGCAGCTGGTCTCCTTCGGCTGCGGCGTGGACGCCATCACCACCGACGAGGTACGGCGGATTTTAGAGAAGCAGGGGAAGCTGTATACGCAGATCAAAATCGATGAGATCACGAATCTGGGCGCCGTGCGTATCCGCCTGCGGAGCCTGCTGGGCGCATTGGAGGAGAGAGCCTGTGGATCCTGATTATATTGCCTTTACCGAGGAAATGAAGCGGGACTATACCATCCTGGTCCCCAATATGCTCCCCATGCACTTCAAGATGATCCTGGAAATCCTGGGCTGCTACGGCTATCGGATGGAGCTGCTGGAGACGACGGATCGGGCCATCAGCGAATGCGGACTGAAGTACGTCCACAACGATACCTGCTACCCCGCGATCCTGGTCATCGGCCAGTTCGTCACCGCTCTGCAGAGCGGAAAGTACGACCCGGACAAGGTGGCGCTGATGCTCTTCCAGACCGGCGGCGGCTGCCGGGCCTCCAACTACATTCCCCTGCTCCGCAAGGCGCTGGGCCGGGCTGGCTATCCCCAGGTGCCGGTGATCTCCTTCAGCTTCGCGGGGCTGGAAAAGCACCCGGGCTGGCACTTGACCCTGCCGATCCTCCGCCGGATGCTCCACGCGGTGTTTTACGGCGATCTGCTGATGCTGCTGTCCAACCAGTGCAAACCATATGAGCTGGAGCCGGGCAGTACAGATGCGCTGGCCGCCGCGTGGACCCACCGCATCGCCGAGGAGATGAAGCAGAAGAAAAACGTCCGGCGCTCCGCCGTCCGGCGGACCTATCGGGCAATCCTCCGTGATTTTGCCGCCCTCCCCCGCTCCGGAGAAAAAAAGATCCGCGTGGGTGTTGTGGGCGAGATCTTTGTCAAATACTCCCCGCTGGGAAACAATAATCTGGAGGACTTCCTCCTCTCCGAGGGCGCGGAGGTGGTGGTGCCGGGTCTGCTTGGTTTTGTAATGTACTCCCTGTATGACAATCTTATGGACACCCGGCTGTATAAGATCAACAAGCTGAAATACCCCATGTGGTGCCTCGCCTACCGGTTCTTCCGGCGGCGGGAGGACGAATTCATCCGCTGCATCCGGGAGGAGGGCACCTTCGACCCGCCCCGGAACTTCTCCGAGACCGTGAGCCTTCGGGAAGGATATATCGGTCTGGGCGCCAAGATGGGCGAAGGCTGGCTCCTTACGGCGGAGATGCTGGAGCTTTCACGGGAGGGCGTGAAGAACATCATCTGCACGCAGCCCTTCGGCTGTCTGCCCAACCATATCTGCGGCAAGGGCATGATGCGCCCCATCAAGGAGCACAATCCCGACGTGAATATCGTGGCCATCGATTATGACGCCGGCGCTACCCGGGTCAATCAGGAAAATCGGATTAAGCTGATGCTCTCCAACGCCCGGCGGCAGCAGGATGCCGATGCAGCAGCGGAGGAACGGCTGATCTCTTAACAAAACTTTGACAGAGGAGGAATTGCCATGGTGCGCTTCGATCATTTCAATTTCAATATTCTGGACCTTGAGCGCAGTCTTAAATTTTATCGCGATGCACTGGGCCTTGAGCCGGTGCGGGAGCTCAGCGGCGACAACTTCCGGCTGGTCTATCTGGGGGACGGCAAGAGCGAGTTCACCTTGGAACTGACGTATCTGTTCGACCGCACAGAGCCCTATAATCTGGGCGAGTGCGAGTTCCACCTGGCCTTTCGGGCGGAGGATTTCGACGCCATGCACCGGCATCATCAGGAGATGGGCGTCATCTGCTTTGAAAACCCCGCCATGGGCATCTACTTCATCTCCGACCCCGACGGCTACTGGATCGAGATCCTGCCGCCGCTGGCGGAGTGAGCGCAACATGAAAAAAACCTCGGATGCAGCTGCATCCGAGGTTTTTTTTGACTGATTACACACCCAGCGGGTTGAAATAGGCGGTGTCGTCCCGGACGATGATGACCACGTCGGGACGGTAGTCCGCCAGATATTCCTGCATAGTGAGCCCGCCCCCGTAGAAGCGCGGGTCCAGACTCCGGGTCTCGTCAAAGGAGGCATAGAACAGCGGCTCCAGAGCGTTGGTGAAGGACTCCCCTACGATCAGCAGATCCGGCAGCTCCTCCCGATTTGTCCGCAGGATGGTCTCCCCGTGGTCGCCGCCCATGTAGACGTTGTAAGTAATGACCTCGTCCTCCGTCTCCGGCAGCTCGTAGAGCCAGGGCTCGGTATACCAGCCGTTGTCGATACGTTCAAAGGGGATCGGCTCCACCGGCTCGGCATAGACCAGCTGCTCATCCCGGAAGGCCAGTCCGTACAGCTTCCGGTTCCGGGAACCCAGATAGGGATTGGGCAGCGCAGTGAGCCTCAGGTCCTCTTCCCCCAGCACCGGCGGAGCCAGGGTCGTCATCTGTCCGATGGTCTCCATCGCCGTCCGATAGGCGCAATAGGCGCCGTAGTAACTGTAATGATGGTCCGTGGCGGAGTACATCTCCGCCGGAACGCCCATGGTCTCGTAGACCTCATACATATCCACGCAGGGAATGCCGTGGCGCTCCAAAGCGTCCATCCAGATCGCGTGCATGGGTTCCAGCAGCCACTGACGGTTTTCCGTATAGGACGGATAGTAGGTGCGGTAGTAGGAGTACTGCTCCGGCAGAGCCAGATAGAGCACCGTGCCGCCGCCGCTGATATAGTCGGCAAAGACAGTCTCCAGCTCGGAGGCCGCCTGTTCGGCGCTGTCTGACAGATAGTCGGTGTCCCACCTGCCGTAAGAGTTGAAGCCCAGCAGGCGGTCCTTCGTGACCAGCACGCCGTTGACCACCGGCTGGCGGAGCAGCTTTAGGTGGAGCGCGGTGTCCGCCTTGATCAGCCAGGTCCGGCCCTTTACGTGGTCGGTGAGAAAGGTCTCCCACTCGTTGACCCAGCTGCCGTCCATGACCGCCTCCCTGGACGTGGCGGGGCGTTCCGCCAGGGTGCGGTTTTCATAGAAGTCAGTCGTGTTGCTCCGCCCGGCGAACAGCAGTCCGATCATGACGATCAGCGCCAGGAGGAACAGAAGGGAGAAAACCAGATTTGCATTTCGTCTTCTCATGTCGAAACCTCAGAATCGGAAGTAGATAAAGGGATTGAAAGTGGAGCTGATCAGCTGCAGGATGGACAGGCCGAAGAGCACCAGCGCCAGCACCACCGGACACCAGGCGGACAGCCGACTGCAGTGACGGCGTTTGAAAAACGCGCGCAGCTTTGTTCTGACGGGCAGGGAAAAGATCACGCCGCAGATCAGCACCCATCCGTATTCACGGAGGAAATACATCGTCTGGCCGTCGGCAATGACGCCGCTGCCCCCGAACATGACCCGGATGAGAGAGCCCGCCGCACCGATGGTATCCGCCCGGAACAGCACCCAGGCGACGATCACGATGACCATGGCGTAGATATGCCGGACCGCCGCAGGACATTTGGCGATGGCGCCGCCCCAGAGATACTTCTCCGCAATGAGAAGGACGGCGTAGAACAGGCCCCAGGCCAGGAAATTCCATGCCGCGCCGTGCCAGAAGCCCGTCAGGGCCCACACGATCACCAGATTGAAGATATGACGGCCCACGGAGCAGCGATTGCCGCCCAGCGGGATATACACGTAGTCCCGGAACCAGGAGGAAAGGGACATATGCCAACGGCGCCAGAATTCCGTGATGGATCGGCAGATATAGGGATTGTCAAAGTTCTCATTGAAGTGGAACCCGAACATCCGCCCCAGACCGATGGCCATGTCGGAATAGCCGGAAAAATCGAAGTAGATCTGGCCGGTATAGGCCAGTGCGCCCAGCCAGGCGGTACACAGAGGCATACTCCCCGTGCCCATGCCGAAGACCGCGTCGGCCAACTCACCGAGGCAGTTGGCCAGCAGCACTTTCTTGGCAAGGCCATACAGGAAACGAATGCCGCCTTCGGCAAAATTCCGCAACCCTACCTGACGGCAGACGATCTCGTTGCTGATGGTGGTGTAACGGACGATGGGACCCGCCACCAGCTGGGGGAACAGGGAGATATACAGAGCCACCCGGAAGGGGTTCTTCTCCCGCTGCGCCGCGCCCCGGGCCACATCCAGAACATAGCTCATGCCCTGGAAGGTAAAAAAGGAAATGCCGATGGGCAGCACCACCGCAGGGATCGCCGTCTCCCAGCCCAGCCGGGACAGATTATCCGCGAGAAAGCCGGCGTACTTGAACCAGCCCAACAAGGCCAGATTCAGCACGACGGCGCAGGCCACCACCGCCCGACGCCGGCTGCCGTCGCTTCTGGGCGACGCCAGAAGTCCGCAGACGTAGTTGAGCACGATGGAGGCCAGCATGACGGGAAGGAACCGCAGACCGCAGCAGGCGTAAAACAGGAGGCTGAACACCAGCAATACGCCGTTTTTTCCCCTCCTAGCCCTGGGCGGGCATAAAAAATAGCACACCAGCAGGGCCGGCAAAAACAGAAACAGGAATGTAAAACTGCTGAAAACCATGCCTTACCTCTTACTTGTCGTGGGCACGCTCGCCGCGCTGCATGGCCTCATGCTCCGCTGTCAGCTCCCGGTGGAGCTCATAGGCGTTCCATGTCTCATTGGTCGGCGTCACCACTGCTTTCAGAGCCACAGACGTCCCCTTTCCTCTCCGCAGCCGGTTGAGAAACAGATCCATCTGCGCCGGTGACAGCCCTGCCATTACCAGCATCTCATCAGAAAAGGGCGTTTCCTCCCCGGCGGCAGTCTCGTCCTGTTTCGGCATCGCGCCGGTGAGAACGCCCAGAGGCAAACCGAACTCCTCTGGCTTTACCACCCGAAGCCGCAGCTTCATCTGGGTACCGATGACCCGGAGCTGTCCCAGCTTCTTCGGTGGGATCTGATATAAGAATACCGTGGGTGTCTGCATACTGTTCCCTCTCTATCATCTCTAAAATCAATATGCCCTCTCTATGCGAAACACATTGATGACAGGTTCTTCATATGGGTGGACGGCCCGGATCGCGGCGACCACGTCCTCCAGGATCTCGCTCCGGCAGCAGAACTCCGCCTTCAGCTCCTGGGCCACGGTAAGCTCGCCCACTTTCCCGTTGTAGGGATGTGCGCCCGGCAGCGTCCGCCAGCAGGAGGTGACCTCGGTCAGACTCATGCAGCAGTCGTACTGCCCGATATGTCCCGCGTCCGTCTCACGCAGAACCTCCCGCAGTGCGGGTAGCATTTCCCTGGGCAGATAGACCTCAAGCTTATACATGGTATCCATAGGTCTCCCCCTCTCCTGGCGCTTCTGCACTCTAATTAATTTATGTTAACATAATCGCCGCCGTTTTTCAAGGGAACCCGACCATTTTATTGCCTCTTTGCACCAAAAAAGAAAACGGCAATTTTTGATTTTCCCCTTGACATGATGTTTGAGCTGCGTTATTGTATTATAACAGTAATACAATAACGCTTGTGACAGACAGAGGAGGCAGCTATGGAATTGTTGAACATACAGGATCTGTGCAAAACGTACGGTGTGGGAGAAGCGGCCGTACAGGCGCTTAAAAGTGCGACATTTTCTGTCCCCAAGGGCGAATTTCTTGCCGTTGTCGGTGAATCGGGTTCCGGGAAAAGCACGCTGCTGAACATGATCGGCGCGCTGGATACTCCTACCTCCGGCAAGGTGTATATTGACGGAAGGGATATCTTTGCGATGAAGGATGATGAGCTGACTGTTTTTCGCAGGCGGAATATCGGTTTTGTCTTCCAGTCGTTCAATCTGATTCCGGAGCTGACGGTGGAGCAGAACATCGCCTTTCCTGTGCTGCTGGACCGCCGGAAGCCGGACGGGGCATATCTGGATGAGCTGCTGACTGTGCTGAGTCTCACGGAGCGCCGCCGTCACCTTCCCGGCCAGCTTTCCGGCGGACAGCAGCAGCGCGTGGCCATCGGCAGGGCGCTGTTCACAAGACCGAGCCTGATCCTGGCGGACGAGCCTACCGGAAATCTCGACTCTGAAAACAGCCGTGAAGTGATTACAATTCTCAAAAAGGCGTCTGGCGCCTATGAGCAGACCATCATCATGATCACTCATAACCAAAGCATCGCCCGGTCGGCCGATCGCATCCTGCGTGTATCCGATGGTGTCGTCACTGATCTCGGGAGGGCTGAGGGATGAGACACTACCTGGAGCTTGCAGGTATCCACGCACGCCACAACCGGCGCCAGAGCCGCATGACCATTTTCTGCATTATCCTTGCGGTCTTCCTTGTCACTTCCGTATTCAGCATGGTCGACTTTGAATACATGCATATGAAAGAGAAGCTGATCCGGGATCACGGCAACTGGCACATCGTTCTGAACCATGTGTCCAAAGAGGAGGCGGAGGGCGTTTGGAACGAGGCGGATGTAAAGGCCGCCTGCTGGTATGATACCATTAATTATGATCTGGACGAGACGGTCTGGCTGGATGGGCGTCTATTGTGTGTTATAGGGACGGAGCCGTCCTTTTTTGACGATATCATGGTCGGGATGCTCCGGGAGGGGCAGTTCCCGCAGAATGATTCTCAAGTGCTGCTCAATCTCAACGCAAAGAATATCTTGAACTATTCCGTCGGTGATCCGGTAACGATTAGGACGCCTTCCGGCATGTATTCCTACACGGTCTGCGGGTTTGTTGCCGATACCTCCGGGAGCCTGGCCTCCGACGCAGTGATCGCTGTTCTGGATTACTCCGCTTTTGAGACGCTGGCTGAAGCAAACGGCCGGCAGCGGGATGCCCAGTACTACATTCAGTTTCAGGAGAGCCTTGGGATCAAGCATACGATCTCGGCACTGAGAACTGCCCACGGGTGGACCGATGAAAACGTCGGAGAAAATACCGCCCTGCTGGGGATCATGGGCATGAGCAGCAGCAACTATGTCGTCGGACTGTATGGCATTGCCGCCGTTCTGGTGCTTCTTGTGGTACTGGCGGGTATCATCATGATCTCCGGCAGCATGAATGCCAATATAGCAAAGCGAACGCAGTTTTTCGGGATGCTGCGGTGTATCGGCGCCGACAAAAAGCAGGTCCGCCGCCTTGTAAGGAGGGAAGCGCTGTCGTGGCTCAAGCTGGCGATCCCCATCGGCATCGCCGTGTCGATCATCGTCTGCTGGGGCATCTGTGCCGTTCTTGCCTATGGGATCGGCGGAGAATGGGAACAGATGCCCGTTGGCAAGTTCAGCGTGGTCGGCATCGCGCTGGGTGCCTTGATCGGCTTTGTCACCGTGTTTTTATCGGCTGCGTCTCCCGCGAAACGAGCGGCAAAAGTTTCGCCGATCACGGCAATATCCGGAAATCAAACTGCTTATTTTTCCGGCAAGGCGCTAAAAAAGCGCACAATGTCAGTGGACGTTTCTCTCGGGGTACATCACGCCGTGGGCAAAAAGAAAAATTTGCTTCTGATGACAGCCTCGTTCGCGCTGAGCATCATCCTTTTCCTGTCCTTCTCGGTGATTCTCGACTGGGTCGACCATGCGCTTTACTCAAATAAGCCGTACACGCCGGATCTCTGTATCTACTACGATGAGTATGCCGCCGGGATTGATAAAGAGCTTACCGAAGCGCTTCGCACGGTGGATGGTGTAAAATACGCCTATGGGCGCATGTATGAGCAGGCGGACGTTACGTCAAACATCGGGGTAAACGGGATCGACCTGATCTCCTATGATGACATCCAGTTTGAATGGGCGAAGAAAGACCGTCTGAGCGGCAGTATCGAAGATGTGCAGGACGGGCTGGGAAACGTAATGGTCGTATTCTGGAAAGATGTTCCTCTTGATCTGGGGGATACGCTGACACTGAACGGGAAAACGCTCCATGTTACTGCCCTGCTGTCAGACAGTCCCTTCGGCGGAAACGATATCCCAACGGTCATCTGCTCGGAGGAGACCTTTGAAGCATTCTGCGGACCGGGTACGTATTCCGTCATAGATCTGCAGCTTGAAAAGACTGCCGACGACGAGACCGTTTCGCAGATCAGAGCGATGCTGGACGACGGGCTGCGCCTGAGCGACAGGCGCGCCGCTAAAACAGAGACGAACAGCACCTATCTGGCGTTTACCGTGCTTGTGTACGCTTTCCTTGCCCTGATTGCTCTGATTTCCGTGTTCCATATCATCAACAGCATTTCCATGAGCGTTACGGCACGACGCGGGGAGTATGGCATGATGCGCGCTGTCGGCATGGAACGGCGCCAGCTTGTCAGGATGATCCGGGCGGAAGCGATGACCTATGCTGTTTCCGGCTGCCTTGCGGGATGCGCGATCGGCATCCCCCTGCACGCATGGTTCTATGGGGCAGTGATCACCGACTATTTCGGCACGCCGTGGGCTTTGCCGGTCGTTCAGCTGCTGATTATTTTCGCGGTTGTGATCTGTTCGGCATTTGCCGCGGTCCGCGCACCGGCACAACGCATCAGCAGTATGGCGATCACAGAGTCAGCAAACGAGTTATGATCACACCGCATCAGAAAAAACCGCATGACGCCGGCTTGATTGCCGGTGTCATGCGGTTTCTGCAGTTAAGGGTATGCGCTTTACAGCTGCGCCCGGATGGCGGCCTCCAGCTCTTCGGGGGGCTGGGTGGCAAAGAAGCGATCCGCAACATTTCCGTTTTTGTCGATGAGAAACTTGGCGAAATTCCACTCGATATCGTCGCCCATGGCGCCGGTCTTCTGCGACTTCAGCCAGGTGTAGAGGGGATGCTCCTGCTCGCCGTTGACCTCGATCTTGGCGAACTGCCGGAAGGTCACACCGTAGTTGAGGCTGCAGAATGTGACGATCTCCTCCGCCGATTCGGGAGCCTGTTCGTTGAACTGGTTGCAGGGGAAGCCCAGGATCTCAAAGCCCTGATCCTTGAACTTGGTATACAGCGCCTCCAGGCCTGCGTACTGGGGCGTCAAGCCGCAGCGGGTGGCGGTGTTGACCACCAGCAGTACCTTGCCTTTGTAGTCGGACAGATCGACCATTTCGCCCTTGGCGTCTCTGACTTTAAAATCATAGATATTCATAGAAAAACCTCCCGGAAAAATAAAGCCGCTTAATCGTTCGTGTGGTTGGCTGATACCTTAAAAACCACAGGGGCAGGCGCTCAGCCGAGGGGCTGGAGAGCGCCGGACAGGCTCACGTCAAATGCGCCGGCAGCGCCATAGGATATCTCGTATTTATCAAAGAGCACGTGGATGACACCGTCGCGTACGCAGAAGTCGATGTCCCTGACGTCCATGCCCCGGATCGCGTCCATGGGCGTCTCCGTCACGCCCGCCTCCTCTATACCCGGATACTGGGCCAGTAATGCGTCGATGATAACCTCCCTGATCTGATCATCCGTACCGCCGATCAGGTCATTGAGATAGATCCGCTCGCCGGTCTTCGCATTGTAGTTGTAGCTGTCGGCGCCATAGTCGAACACCCCGCCCATGCACCAGAGATAATCGATGGTGACGCTGATCAACTCATCCGTGCAGGTGCAGACGGTGGCGGGCCGCTCGTTCTGATAGGGTGACTCCGCCGTGGGGCCGTATTTATCGCCCATTGACTCACGGACCAGATCCAGTGCGTCCGGGGCGCCGGTGCGGATATACTCCTGCTCCACCGCGGCCAGCTCCGCGTTGATCTTCTGCAGTGCGGCGGAATTCCCCTTGAAAACAGGGACCTCAAAATACATCAGGACCGGATAGCCCTGGCTCAGATCCGTATGCCGGATATAGTAAGCGGACTCCACAATGGCGGTGTTTGTCTCGCTGTCATAGTCGACACAGAAACGCAGGGCCTCGCCCAGGTCCCGGAGCTTGAAGAAGTTGTTGCCGCCGATGTTGTAGGCCGTGATTTCCACGGGACTGCCGTCCAGAACGATGCGCTGGCTGCTGGGGACGCAGGAGGCGGAGCGGTCAACGCCGGTCCGCAGTTCGGTGCCGTCCGGCACATATGCTTCCCCGGAAACGAGGGAGATCGTACGGCTGGCATCATCATAGTCCACAGAGAAACAGGACTCCGTACCCCGGAGCAGCATGGCGATATCCCGGAGCTTGAAGTAGTTGTTGCCGCCGATGTTGTAAACCTCGGTCTCCACGTTTCCGCCGTCCACAAGAAAATCCTGCGCGCTGGGCACGGCGGGCGAAGCGGCCTGGGCGGGAACAGCCGCGAGAACAAGGCACAGAGAGAGTGCCAGACACAGAGAAAACCATTTACGTTTCATTTTTTCCTCCTCAGATACGGCCGTTTTCCCTCATGGGATATAACAGCGTTCCATGCCGACTGAAACGGGCTTTTTACTCTTCCGTCTCGACCTCCGCAGCTGCCTTTTTCTTTCTCTTCTCTCCGATGCTAAGCAGCAGATTCAGCACGATACCGAAGATGGCCGCGCCGGCCACGGCGGGGACGTTCAGACCGAAGAAATCCACCGTGCCGCCATAGACGTAGTTGATGCCCAGGCCGAAGACCATGATGCAGGCGATGACGGAGATGTTCTTGGCGGAGAACATGTCGCACTTCTTGTCGATCAGGATCGCAATACCCTGGGCGGCAATGGCGCCGAACAGGTAGATCTCAAGGCCGCCGATGACGGCCAGGGGAATGCCGTAGATCACGCCGATGAGGGGGGTAAAGCAGGACACCAGCATGGCAATGATGGCCGCCACGATGAGGACGGGCACGCTGAACACACGGGTAATTGCCATGGTGCTGATATTCTCACCGTAGTTGGTGCCGGCCGGGCCGCCGATAACGCCGGCGATCATGTCGCAGATACCGTCACCAATGAGGTTCCGGGGCAGCAGACCCACCATGTCGTACTTCTTGTCGACGCCCTTCTCCTTGGCCACGTCATTGACATAGATGTCCAGCTGATAGACGTGAGCGGTGGATTCGGGAATGGTGGCGATGGCAATTGGCATGATCGCCGCCACAGCTGGCCAGGATACCTTTGGCAGTGAAAATGCCGGCAGGGCAAAGATACTGCCGTCGCCCAGCTTCCAGCTGGAGGCTGCCAGCGCCTCAGCGGGCAGAGAGCGGAACAGATTCAGCTCCGGGCCGCCGATCTGCCAGATCAGGAAAGCAACGACGCAGCCCACAACGGCGCCCAGCAGCAGAGGCAGCTGGCCGATAAATCCCTTGCAGTAACGGGAGAAAAAGACGGTGGCCAGCAGCGTGACCAGGGAAACCACCCAGATCCAGTTGGTGCCGCCGTTGGGCGCGGCATCGCTGAGGGCGTTGCCCGCCAGCGTCAGACCGATGATCATGGCCACGGGACCGGTGACGCAGGGCGGCAGGATCTTCTCCACCGCCTCACGACCGATAAACCGGACCACAAGGCCCGCGGCGATGGACACCACGCCGGAAAGGATGATGCCGAACTGGGCAATCTGTATCGCCTCTGTCGGCAGTATCCCGTTAACGGTTGAGTAGCCCTGGGCCGCAACCAGTCCCGAGATAGCGGACAGATATGCAAAGCTGGAGCCGTAGTACAACGGCAGCTTACGGCCGGTGATCAGCGTGAAGCAGATCGTGGCAAGGCCACTGGCAAAGATCGTGGTCGAGACCTGGAAGCCGGTGATCAGAGCCACGGTGACCGTGGCCGGGAACATGACGATGACCTGTTGGATAGCGTAGAGCAGCAATCGGCCAGCTGAGGGTCGTTCGTCCGGCAGGTAGCCCATTTTTTTCATAAATACCCCTCTTTTCTCTCTTTTGATCGATCTATATCAACGCGAAAGCAAATTCTCACCCGGATGACCGGGCCGCGTTATTCCCCTTACGCTTTCATGCACCCCATCACATAAGCCCGTCGCGGAAGGCGATGATCATCTCGTTGGTAAGACTGACGCCATCGGGCTTCGTGGGGATCTCATCCCGTTTGAACCACTGGGCCATGGCCAGCTCCTGATGGTCCACGCGCACGGTGTCGTCACCGTCCAGCTCAGCGAAGAAGCCCATGAGCAGCGTGTCGGAGTAGGACCAGGGCTGACTCTTGTAAAACCGCAGGTTCTTCACCCGCAGGCCTACTTCCTCCATGACCTCACGCTCCACCGTCTGCTCCACTGTCTCGCCGATCTCGGTAAAACCGGCGATGAGGGCAAACATATTGGCCGGACGTCCCACATAGCGGGTCATGAGGATGCGGTCGCCGTTGGTGACGGCCACGATGACGCCGGGACAGATCTTAGGATAGATCATCAGGCCGCAGTCGGGACACTGGAGCATCCGCTCCACCTTGTCATGCTTCGTCGGAGTGCCGCAGCGGGAGCAGAATTTGTTATCGTCGTACCAGCAGGCCAGCTGGCCGGCGGTAACGGCGATGAAGCGCTTCCACATGGGCTGCAGTCTGAACATCTGGCCCCGGGTCAGATAGGCATACTCCTCCCCCTGGGGGCCGTCGCCCTGGGCCAGGAAAAACTTCATATCGTCTACAGAGAAGAAATAGGTGCAGGGCGGGATCTCGCCCCCCAGCTCCCTTGCCTGGATGAAGGAGATCTCCCCGTCCACCTGACGGATCAGCACTCCTCCGTCCCGGAAAAAGAGCAGATAACTCTCCTCATCCGGACTCTCTTCCGGGTCGTAGTGGTTGTTCAGTCTGCGCGGTGCGATATCCTGGATCATCATTGCGTCACACTCCTCATCATTCCTGTTCCAGCGCCAGCAGGGCGGCTCCGATAGCGCCGCAGTACCGGGAGAGAGGATCTGTCCTCACCTCGGCCCCCAGTTTTTTCGACAGCTCCTGCACAACGCCGGCATTTTCCGCCACGCCGCCGGTCATCAGATAGGCCTCCCTGCCCCCCTGCCGGCTTACCAGCGCAGCTGTTTTCTCGGCCACGGACCGGTTCAGTCCGTGGATCACGTCCTCTGCCGGCGTGTTCCGGGCCAGCAGTGAAACTACCTCTGATTCGGCGAAGACGGTGCACATGCTGGAGATGGATACCTCCTGCTTCCAGTGCAGTCCCCGCTCCGCCAGCTCTTCCATGGAAAGCTCCATGGTCCGGGCCATCATCTCCAGAAACCGGCCTGTCCCGGCGGCGCACTTGTCGTTCATCACGAACCCCGTGACCCGGCCGACGTCATCCACTCCGATCACTTTTGAATCCTGTCCGCCGATGTCGATGACTGTCCGGGCCTCCGGATCCAGATAGTGGGCGCCCCGGGCATGACAGGTGATCTCCGTGATGATGCTGGCCTCCAGCCCGGTGTTGGCACGGCCGTAGCCGGTGGTCACAACTGCGTCCAGATCGTCCCGGGTCAGCCCGGCCCGGTTCAGGGCCTCCTCCAGCGCCTGACTGGCGCCCCGGGCCGCGCCGGTACCGGAGGGCGCCAGAGCATAGCCCAGAAGCCGGCCCTGGCTGTCCATCACCGCCGCCTTGGTCCCGGCGGAGCCCACGTCCACCCCGGCGGCACAGCGGAGGCCCCCTCCTGTCCCCGTCCTCCTCGGACGGGCCTCCAGGGTTTCGGCAAAGGCCGTCAGCCGGGTATCCAGCTGGCCGCTGTCCACATCGGTGCCGTCTGTTTCGATCTTCAGCAGGGGCACGGCAATACGGTCTTTCTTCGCAGCGTATTCAAAGCCGTAATAGTCGCAGAATTTCAGTGTGTGGTAGATCACGCCCCGCAGTCCCGGCTCATCAAAGAGATCCCGGCTTGCCACATGGAGCATCCGCATGCAGGGCCGCTGTCCCAGCAGAGCCGGTGCGTACCAGTCCAAAAATGCGTCCAGGGTAGTGCCCCGCTCCTCCTGCCAGGCGATCGTCCGCGCCCCGGAGCAGGTGTCGTCCCGGACCGGCAGGCCGATTGCAGTCTGCGCCCGTGCCATGAGCATCGCCCCGCCATGGGCGCCGGAGAGGCTGATAAACGGACCGTCCGACTGCTCGGGCACGGGATCCGGCTCCGCCAGCGACGGATCAAAAGTCCTGCCGCTGTATGCGGAAAAAGCCTCTGCCAGCCGGCTGAGCGCGCTGTGAAACCGCCGGATCTCCGCCGGCCCCTTCTTATGGGGCAGAGACAGCAGCCAGAGGAATTCCAGTCTTCCGCTTTCCAGAAGCGCGTCATACACCCGGCGCATCACGTCGCAGCAGTCCGTCAGCACCAGCGCACGGATATCCTGCGCCATGACGGCCTCCACGACACCCTTGCCGAAGCCGCAGAGATTGGGGTGCAGACAGCTGTCCGCGCAATCAAAGGAAACGGGAGTCGGATCCAGCCGCTCCACAGGGACGCCAAAGGCACGCAGCAGTTCCACAGGCGCATATTTACAGGCGTGGTAAACCGTCATTTTCCCGCCTCCAGCATTTCCAGAAACGCGTGCATCCGCGTCATGATCTGTCCCTCCGGGGTGTTGCGCCGGTCGCAGCCGTCACCGTTGAGCAGCAGCGTGGGATACCCCGCCGCCTCCAGACCGCTCTTGATCTGGGCAGCCGCTCCCGCCGTCTGCTTGCAGCCCCAGTGACAAAAGCAGATCACCCCGTCGATATCCATGCGGCGGCACATCTCCGCGGCGCGATCAATACGATGAGAGGCAGGACCGTTCATGGAACTGTATACCAACCGCCGGGCCATGCTCTCGTAGGGCCGATCCGGATCCATATCCTCCAGAGCGTCAAAATTCAGATCTCCGGCGATGATCTGCCACCGGTCGCTGTATTTAAACGTCTCCTGCAGGGGCCGCAGCCAGTTGGGCATGGTATGGACCCACAGCAGGCGCAGTCCCCGGGTGGGCGGCGCGGCCCTGAGGTCCCGCAGGAGCCGTTGGGCATACCGCTCCGCACCTGTGGTGCCCAGCAGGATGTGAGTTGACATAATTTCGTACATTTCGCTGACCATGTCGTTGCGCAGATAGACGCTCCGCTTGGCGTCGATGCAGGCGCGAAAAGTCTCGATGGTCCGGCGGCTGCGCGCGATATTCTCCCGAAGCCGGTCCTCATCCAGCTTCCGGCCCGTACACCGGGTCAGAAAGGGCCCCAGTTCCCGAAGCTGATCGGCCACGTAGGTCACGCTCTCCTCGTCCTTCTCCGGCGGCACGTCTACGTAGTACTGGGGCACGCCGTAGTAATCCGCCAGGGCCCGGAAGGTCAGATTGTTGGCATCGCAGATCAGGGAGGTGTTGACGATGCAGGCGGGAGCGGGCAGTACGCCGGACCAGGCGGCCCCCAGCAGGGCCTTGTGATAGGAGCAGAAGGTCTCCGCGATCCCCTCTGCCTCCGCCCGCTGAATAAAGCTGTGCTCCGCCGCGGCGCCGGCAAGATAGCTGGTGTAGAATTCCGCGCACATGGGCTGCACGCCGAAGGCGTCCGGCAGTTCGCAGGGCAGCATCAGACTCACCAGAGCACACCGGTCGGGATGGGCCAGGACCCGGAGCATGGTGTCGTTGGTGAAGGCCGCCACATAACGGCGGCAGGGAGGCAGATCGCGCTTCGTGATGGTCCGCTGGGCCACGCCGTTGACGCCGAATGCCGCGCGCAGGATACGACGCACCCGGTCCGGATGCTCCGGGGCCGTGCGGTCGATATAGGCGCCGAATTTTTCGATCAATCCCGGCATGGCCTACCCTCCCTCCGGCCGGTGATTCTCCGGTTTTTTCGACAGAGCGGAGCCCGCTGTCTGTTTGACAGTCCCCCTCTGAATATGGTAAAATTTTTTGTCCTGAAACGGAGATAATGCTATGAAACACGGAAAAACGGTCTATATCCTCTTCATCGTGGTGCAGTGCCTGATCTACGGCGTCGGCAATCCCCTGAGCAAGTATGCCTATGACGCCGGGCTCTCGACCCTCTGGTGTCTTGCCGTACGGTTCGCCATTGCCGCCGTGATCTTTTTCCTGATCTCGGGCCGCAGAGCTCTGGCAGAGCTGAGGCGTTCGCCGGTGAAGAGCTGGCTGCTCCCGTCCCTGTTTCTGGGGGCGGGCTATATCTTCTGCAATCTGTCACTGAAGCTCACAGCAGCCACGATGGCGGGATTTCTCATGGGCCTGCCGGTGCTCTTTGTGCCGATCCTGGCCGTCCCGATCCTACACCGGCGTTACAGGCCTGCCTTCCTGCCGGTCCATATTGCGGCGGTGATCGGTCTCTATCTGCTCTGCTGCGGCGGCGCAGGCGGCGGGTTTTCCTTCGGCTGGGGCGAGGCTACGGGGCTTCTTGGCGCCATGCTGGTGGCCGCCTCCCTGCTCTGGAGCGAGAGGGGACTGAAGGAACTCTCCCCTGTCACTATCTCCATGACCCAGTGCGCCGCAGCTGCGGTGCTGTCCCTGGCAGCTGCGCTTTGCGTCAGTCCGGGCATCGTCTGGCGGGAGGTCACGCCCGTCGGCTGGATCACGATCCTCTATCTGGCCCTGCTCTGCTCCTGCCTCGCCTACTGGCTGCAGAACACCGCCTTACGGCGGATCACCGCCGGTCTGGTCTCTCTGACCCAGTGTGCTGAGCCGGTCTTCACCGCCGTTTTCTCCTTCTGGTTCCTCCACGAGCGGCTGAACGTCTTCGGCTGGCTGGGAGCGGTGCTGCTTCTGCTCTGCATCGTTTACGGGAACCGGATCGGACTGCGGTCACCCGGCGGCGGCTCTCAAAAGGGCCTGCTGCCAAAATAACAGCAGGCCCTGTAAGGGTTATTTTAAGCCGCCGGCAGTTCGCTGGTGGGCGGCAGACCGTCCCATTCGGCGGTGTAGATGGTACCATTGAACTCAAAATATGCCGTCTTGAGATAGTGGATCTTACCGATACGGATCTCCTGGGTCCCCAGGGTGTTGAGCTGAACGGCCTCTCTGGGTACGGTGGCCTCCACGGTGAACAGCGCATCCACCAGATCACTGTCCATAGCGGCAACTCTATTCCAGTTCTCGTCAATCATATAAACGGTGTGGGGCAGCATTTTCACGTCCGTCACATAGGCGTCCACATAGCTGCCGGAGGCAATAAGCTGGGACGGGATGTGTTCGGCGGCGGATTGATAGGTCTCTTCCTGGATCCCTTCCACCAGCACGGTAAAGGTCATATCCACGGTGCCTCCGCCTGCGTTGGTCTCCGAGCGGACCATCCGCACCGCCACGACAACGGCAATCACCACAATCACGATAATGATCAGGTCGATCAGATTCAATTTACCTCCGATACGGCCTCTCTCATCCAAACCCTTCATGTCAGACGGCTCCTTTCTTCCGCTCGATTCCCGATTTCTCCGGCAGTTCCCTTGATTTTATCGCCCTGTCATTGTATAATGTGCAAGGCGTGTTTTTTCGCCATAAGGCGGGAGCGTTCCCGTTTCCCTTTGTAACGGCTTTCGGTTTATTGTATAACAGTTTTCCCATTTGTACAAGCCTAAATTTTGTGCAAATCCCGATATTTCCGATTTTCATCTTGGTTTAATGGGGATGACTTGATGAATATTGTCCATTTAATCAGCGGCGGCGACAGCGGCGGCGCAAAAACCCATATCTTTTCCATCCTGCGGCACTTGAGCCGGACGGACAACGTTCTGCTCATCTGCTTCAGGGACGGCGCCTTCGCTCAGGAAGCTGCTGAGATCGGCATCCCCACCCGTGTGATCGATCACCGCAGTCTCAATCAGTCCATGCGCGAGCTGCGGCAGTGCATTCGTGAGGGCGACTTCGATATCGTCCACTGCCACGGCTCCCGGGGCAATATGATGGGTGCGCTGCTGCGCCGCTCCTTCCGCGGCCCCGTCATCAGCACCGTCCACAGCGACTACAAGCTGGACTATCTGGGACGGCCTTTCGGCCGCCTGACCTACGGCGTCATCAATGCCAGGGCCCTGCGGAGGATGGACAGCCTGATCGGTGTGTCCGACGCCATGGTGGACACCCTTATCCGCCGCCGGTTTTCCCCGGCGCGGCTCTATTCGATTTACAACGGTCTTGATTTTCAGCCCCCTGTCAGCCACCCTGACAGGCAGGCTCTGCGCCGTTCCTTCGGTCTGGACGTGCCGCCTGACGCCGTCGTGGCAGGTCTTGCGGGCCGTCTTGATCCCGTCAAGGACGTACCGACCCTCCTGCGGGCCATGCACAACATCGCCGACCACTGTCCCAACCTGTATCTGCTCATCGCCGGCGACGGCAAACAGCGGCAGGAGCTGGAGCAGCTGGCCGCCTCCCTCCATATCGCCGACCGGGTGTGCTTTGCCGGGTGGGTGACAGACATGGACGCGTTCTATGACGCGGTGGATATCAACGTACTCACGTCTCTCTCCGAGACCTTCCCCTATGTCCTTACCGAGGGCGCCCGCTACTCTCTGCCTACCATCAGTTCTCAGGTAGGCGGCGTGCCTTATCTCATCGACGACGGCGTCCACGGCCTGCTCTTCCCCGCCGGGGACGATAAGCTGCTGGGGGCGCATCTCTCCCGCATGGCAGCTGATCCGGCGCTCCGGGAGCTTCTGGGCCGTCAGCTCCATGACCGCGCCGTCCGGGACTTTTCTCTGGAGAGCACCTGTCGGCGCCAGCGGGAGATTTATGAGACCGTTCTGCGCCGCCGTGACCGGGCACAGAACCGGGACCGGGACGGTGCGGTGATCTGCGGCGCCTACGGGCGGCGCAATGCCGGCGATGATGCCATCCTTGCTGCCATTCTTGCCGAGATGCAGGCTCTTGACCCGGACATGCCTCTCTGCGTCATGTCCCGCCGCCCCAGAGAAACACAGTATTTGTATCGGGTCCCGGCGGTCTACACCTTTTTCTCTCCGGCCTGGTCCCGGCAGATGCGCCGGTCCGTGCTGTATATCAACGGCGGCGGCAGTCTGATGCAGAACGTCACCAGCCGCCGGTCCCTTTGGTTTTATCTGCATACCCTCCGTCGGGCCCACCGCGTCGGCTGCAGGATCCAGATGTTCGGCTGCGGCATTGGCCCCATCCAGCAGAAAGCGGACCGCAGACGGACGGCGAAGACCCTCAACCGCTGCGTAGACGTCATCACACTCCGGGATCCCCACTCCATGCAGGATCTGGCCTCCATGGGCGTTACGGTACCTGAGATCACCCTTGCCGCCGACCCCACGGTGACGCTGCCCGCGGCACCCCGACAGACGGTGGACGGTATGTTCCGCCGATGGGGTCTGGACCCCGAGGGCAGCTATATCGGCCTGTCTATGCGGCGCTGGCCGGGCTTTGAGGCCAAAGCGCCCGTCATCGCTGCCGCGGCGGACTACGCCTGGGAGACCTACGGCCTATTCCCCGTCTTCCTGCCGCTGGAGCGGGCGGTGGACGATCCCGCCGCCCACACGGTGGCCTCCTATATGAAGGCGCCCTGCCATATCGTCGATCGCATCGGCACCTTTGAACGCACCATCGGCGCCCTGTCCAGGATGAAGATCGTGCTGTCCATGCGCCTTCACGCCCTTGTTTTTTCTGCCGCTCAGGGTGTCCCTGTCATCGGCATTGTCTATGATCCAAAGGTCAGTTCCTTTCTGGATACCATCGGAGAGCCTCTCTATGAAAAGCTGGACGCCCTTTCTCTGGAGGGGCTGAAGGCCGATATTGACGCCGCCTACCGGCGCAGCGGGGACCCGGAGTTCTGTCAGTCTGCGCTGGAACGTCTCCGGACGCTGGAGCAGGAAAATTCCTCCGCCGCCCGCCGGCTGCTGGGGCTGTGAGCACTCTGCCGCTGCGGCAGTTCCAGCTTTAACACACTTATTCCCAGACGGGAGGTCGTCCGTTTTGAAACAGATCGTATGCCTCGGGGCCGAGCCCTGGACCAAATTTATGGGCCGAACACAGCAGCTGCTCACCCGGATCGATGATGCGGAGATCCTGTACTTTGAGCCGCCGCTGCATCTGCCTGCATCCCGCAAGAAGAAAATGTCCACCCACGCCTCCCGGAACCGCTACTCCAAAAAGCCCCGTGAGCGCATGATCCGGTCCAATATCTACGCCTGCCCCCTGCCTCCCATCTGGCCCTCTACAAAGCTGAACCGGAGCGCCAATACCAGGACCATGGTCCGGTATATCCGGAGCCGAATGGCGGCTCACGGCTTCCGCTCTGCGGCCCTGTGGGTCTCCTCGCCTTTCTATGCCGACGTCGCCAGGGAGCTGGATGTGTGCTGCACCGTGTACGACTACTCCAACCGGTACCCCTATCCGTCGCGGATGCACCTGTCCCTTGTGCAGTATTCCGACGTGATCCTGGCCGCCACCCCTTCCCTTGCCAACGAGCTGAAAAATCTCAAGGATGTGGAAGCCCTGAACATGGCGCTGATTCCCGACGGTGCCGACTGCAGGCTCTACGCCCAGGCCGGTGAAAATGCCGCAGCTTTTCCCCATGAACTCTTCAACGTCTCCGGACCCATTCTCGGTTCCACCGGCACGCTGACCTCCCGGACGAATTTCTCCCCCCTGATTCACGCGGCATCCCTGCGGCAGGACTGGACCTTTGTCCTTACCGGACGCTGGAACGACAGCGTGGTACCCAACACTCTGCACAGGATGCCGAACGTTCTCGTGCTCCCCTGCCGCAGCTCCTCCCGGGTGGCGGAGTATGCAGCTCACTTCGATCTGTTTTTCCAGCTGAACACTCCCGCCGCGGCCGTCCCGGACCTGATCCCGTCCTCCGTGCTGGAAGCCTTGTCCACCGGCAAGCCCATGGTGCTGGTGACGGAGCCCAATCAGCCGGCACTTCTGTCTGAGTTCACCATTCCCGTCCGTTCCAATTCGGAATTTGCCGCCGCCTGCCGCAAGGTGCTGACAGATCCCGGCAACCACATCAGCGAGGATCGGCGGCACTTCGCCCAGGTCTTTGACTGGCGCCGGATCGCCGCAGAGGTAAGCCGCATCCTGGAGGCCAACGGCGTCGTTTAAACAGTATGGTGTAAGGAGACAGTACAATGGATCTTTTTGTGCGCGAATACGAACAGGCCGATCTGGCTGTCATAACGGAAATCTGGAACACCGTAGTGGAGGATGCCGCTGCGTTCCCCCAGACGGAGATCCTGGAGCCTGAGACCACCGGCCGCGACTTCTTTGCCGGTCAGTCCTTTACCGGCGTCGCCTGCGACCGGGACACCGGCGCGGTGGTGGGGCTGTATATTCTGCACCCCAACAATGTCGGCCGCTGCGGCCATATCTGCAACGCCAGCTACGCCGTGCGGAAGGACTTGCGGGGACAGCATATCGGCGAGGCTCTGGTCCGCCACTGCATGGAACAGGCGAAAGCTCTCGGTTTTCGTATTCTGCAGTTCAACGCCGTGGCCGTGTCCAACCACAGCGCCCTGCACCTGTATGAGAAGCTTGGATTTGTGCAGCTGGGGGTCATCCCCGGTGGGTTCCGTCACGACGACGGCAGTTATGAGGACATTATCCCCCACTATCACGTCCTGTAGTTTTGCTTGGAAAAGGAACGATAACCCACGGTGATATCCCTTTCCGGAGAAGGTATCATGGTGGGTTATATTTGTTCGGCCGGGATTGACCGTGGGAAAAACGATGATACAATCTGTTTTAATCTGGGTCTGTGAGGGTCTTGTTATGAAGATAAAATGGGAAGATGGATTCAAGATCAGCGTGCGGGTCGATCGGGGTACGGCTGTCGTTTCCGCCAACAGAGAGGGCCTGCTCTCTCTGGCAGAGCAGTTGGCTGCCCTGGCGAAGGAAACGCAGGGAAGCCATATTCATTACGATGAAAACAATTCCCTTGAAGAAGGCTCGGCAGAACTGATTATTGAACGGACAGAGTGACTCCGAGTATCCGGCACATGTGAATACTGCAGAATTTTAACGGACAGATGGACACGCCCGCGGGCATGTCCGTCTGTCCGTTAAGAGAAGTTTTTCGGAATACCAGGACTTTTCATGTCGCGGCATTGATTTCCGTTTTGCGCTTTGTTATAATAAAAATTAAATCTGTAGGTCCGCACCTCTGCGCCGGCAGACATAGCGCCTGCGCAGAACACATAGATTTGAAGAGGGAGGCACCCGCCCATGACAAAAGAGGAGATCATTGCGCTGACCAAGGAAAACGACATTCAGTTTATCCGCCTGCAATTCACCGATATTTTCGGCCAGCCGAAAAACGTGACCATCAGCCAGTCACAACTTGATAAGGCCCTTTCCGGAAAGTGCATGTTCGACGGCTCCTCCATCGAGGGTTTTGTCCGTATCGAGGAGTCCGACCAGTATCTGCATCCGGATCTGGACAGCTACACGATCCTCCCCTGGCACAACAAACATGGCCGGGTCGCCCGGCTCATCTGCGACATCTTCACACCGGAAAACACCCCCTTCACCGGCGACCCCCGCTATATTCTCCGGCGGGTCACCCAGCAGGCCGCCGAGATGGGCTTCACCTTCTACGTAGGCTCCGAGTGTGAATTCTTCCTGTTCCAGACCGATGAGAACGGCAAGCCCACCCTGCAGCCTCATGATGAGGCAGGATACTTTGACTGGGGCATCGTGGACCACGGCGACGTGGCCCGCCGGGACATCTGTCTGGCCCTGGAGAGGATGGGCTTTGAGATCGAGGCAAGCCACCACGAGTGCGGCCCCGGTCAGCATGAGATCGACTTCAAATACGCCGAGGCTCTGACGGCGGCCGACAATATCGTCACCTTCAAGCTGGCCGTCAAGACCGTGGCCCAGCGCCATAAACTCCACGCAACCTTTATGCCGAAGCCGATCTTCGGGGAGGCCGGATCCGGCATGCACATCAATATGTCTCTGTTCAGGGACGGCGTAAACAGCTTTGAGCAGAAGGACGACACCTATGGTCTCAGTCCTGTCGCCTACCAGTTTTTGGCTGGTCAGCTGGCACATATCAGCGCCATCACCGCAGTAACCAACCCCCTGATCAACTCTTACAAGCGCCTGGCTTCCGGCTATGAGGCCCCCCGCTATGTGGCCTGGTCCGCCCGGAACCGCAGTCCCCTGGTCCGTGTGCCCTCCAGCCGTGGGCCCAGCACCCGCATCGAGCTGCGCTCTCCGGATCCCTCCTGCAATCCCTATCTGGCCCTGGCCGTGTGTCTGGCCGCCGGTCTGGACGGTATCCGCCGCCAGCTGACGCCGCCTCCCGCCGTGGACGGCAATATCTTCGCCATGACCGATCAGGAGCGGGAGGCCGCCGGGATCGGACACCTGCCGGAGACCCTTGCCGACGCCATCCGGGCCTTGAAGGCAGATCAGCTGATCTGCGACACGCTTGGGTCCCATATCACGGAGCGATATATCGACGCGAAGCTGAAGGACTGGGATGAATACCGCACCTATGTCAGCGACTGGGAGCGGAAAAAATATCTGATCACCTATTAAGTTCCGATCGGAGAGGCTGTTCTCTCCTCCGATCCGGTACGGAGGCCGCCTTTGACATTTGACAAGCTCCACGGCGCAAGCAACGACTTCATCTGTCTGATCGCGCCGCCGGGAGAAGGCGCCGCTGCTCTGGCACGCCGTCTTTGCGCAAGACATACCGGCGTGGGGGCCGACGGCCTGCTCCTGCTGGATACGTCCGATACGGCGGATTTCCGCATGATCATCTTCAACGCTGATGGCTCCCGGGCCGCCATGTGCGGCAACGGCATCCGCTGCGCCGTCCGCTGCGCCGTGGACCGGGGCCTGACGCCCAGACTGTCTCGTTTCTCTGTGGAAACGGACGCGGGCCTTCGGTCGGTCCTTCCCCGCTATGAGGACGGCGAGATCGTCTCCGCCACGGTGGATATGGGCGCACCGGAGATTCTCTGGGCGGAGCAGCCTTTTGAGATCGGAGGCGAGGTCCATATCCTCACCGCCGTATCCATGGGCAATCCCCACGCGGTGCTTTTCTCTGACTGTGACGGACTTCTGCGCCGTCTGGGCCCGGCCCTGCAAAACCACCCCCGCTTTCCCGGCGGCATCAATCTGGAGCTGGTCCAGGTCCTGCGCCCCGATCTGCTGCGGGTGCTTGTGTGGGAACGGGGTACCGGAGAAACACTGGCCTGCGGCACCGGTGCCTGCGCCGCTTTGGCCGCCGCCCTGATCCTGGGCCGTGCCGCGCCTCAGGCGGAGGTCCGTCTGCCCGGCGGCACGCTGGTCCTTACCTATCGATCCGACAGCGGTCATATCCTGTTGACCGGCCCCGTGACCCGGGTCTTCACCGGGTCCTGCTGACACAAAAGAAAGGAGCATCTCACCATTGAAGCTCAATGAAAATTACGCAAAAATGCCCGGCAGCTACCTTTTCTCCGAGATCGCACGGCGGGTCGCCGCATTTTCCTCGGAGCATATGGGCCGGGAGATCATCTCACTGGGCATCGGCGATGTGACCCTGCCCCTTGTCCCTGCGGTGACGGAGGCCATGGCCAAGGCTGTTGCGGAGATGGGCGTAGCCGCCACCTTCCGTGGCTACGGACCGGAGCAGGGTTATGCCTTCCTTCGGGACGCCATTGTGGAGCACGATTTTGCCTCCCTCGGCATCGGTATCACCGCTGCGGATATCTTTATCAGCGACGGTGCCAAGAGCGACTGCGGCAATATCGTGGATCTCTTTGACGCAGATAACCGGGTGGCCGTATGTGACCCTGTCTATCCGGTCTATGTGGACACCAACGCCATGGCGGGCCGGGCCGGGGAATACGATTCCGAAACCGGCCGCTGGTCCAATCTCATCTACCTGTCCTGCGTCAAGGAAAACGGCTTTATCCCCACGCCGCCCAAAGAGAAGGCCGATCTCATCTACCTCTGCTTTCCCAACAATCCCACCGGCACCACCGCCACCCGGGAGCAGCTGGCAGAGTGGGTGGATTACGCCCTGTACCATGACTCTATTCTGCTCTTTGACGCAGCCTACGAGGCCTTTATCACCGATCCCAACATCCCCCACAGCATCTATGAGATCCCCGGCTCGGAGCACTGCGCCATTGAATTTCGCAGCTTCTCCAAAACGGCCGGCTTCACAGGCACCCGATGCGGCTATACCGTGATCCCGGCCGCTCTGGAACGTCACGGCCAGTCTTTGCGGGCCATGTGGAACCGCCGTCAGTGCACCAAATTCAACGGGACCGCCTATGTGGTGCAGCGCGGCGCAGAGGCCGTCTACACCCCCGAGGGTCAGGCCCAGATCCGGGCCAATATCGAGATCTACCGCAACAATGCCGCCCTGATCCGGCAGGGTCTGGAGGATGCCGGGCTCACCGTGTTCGGCGGCAGGAACGCTCCCTATATCTGGGCCGAGACCCCCAACGGCATGAGCTCCTGGGACACCTTCGACCTCCTGCTCCGGGAGGCCGGCGTAGTCACGACCCCCGGCGCCGGCTTCGGTCCCTGCGGTGAGGGCTATTTCCGGCTCTCCGCCTTCGGAGATCCCCAGAAGGTCCCCCAGGCCATGACCCGGATCCGCATCGCTCTGGGCCGTTGATCGGCATATAATCAAACAAAAACACCCGGTCGCCTGACCGGGTGTTTTCTTGTTGATTCAGCAGCCGCAGCCGCTGCAGCCGCAGTCACAGCTGTTATTGCAGCCGTTATTGCAGCCATTGCCGCAGCCGCCGCAGCCGAAGAGGATGATGAGAATGAGGATGATCCACAGGCAATTGCTGCCGCCCCAATTGTTGTTACAACAACCCATACAATACGTACCTCCTGATTGCATTTTGGCAGTCGGTCGAACCGACCTCACGCCTATCATATGCAGGAGGCGCCGTTTGGTCACAGGCGGACGCTCAATGCGGCGCTTTGGTCCGGAACAGTCCTGCTGACTCAGGCCTCCGCCCCGCGCGCCTTCTTCTGCTTCCTGACGCCGAATACGGCGATGACCAGCATGAGAACGGTAAAGCCTGTCATCCAGAGGAACGTGATATTCAAGCCGTGGATCTGCGCCTTCTCGCCCAGCCGCTCCAGAGAACGGTTCTGGGACAGCGTCATGATACCCACGAACACCGCCGTGCCGATGGCGCCGGCTACGGTCCGAAGGGAGGCCAGCAGGGCCGTGGCATGGGCCGTCAGCGTTTTATCCACACCGCCGGCGCCCCAGGTGATCAGCGGCGTGAGCAGGCAGCCGACAGTGGTATACCGCAGCACGTTGAGCACAGCCGCCACCCAGAGAGGGGTGTCCATGGTGATGAGGAACATACCCAGATTGCTTACCAGCGTCAGGGCCGCGCCCACCACAAACAGCGGCTTGATGCCCACCTTGTCGAAGATCCGACCGGCAAAGGGACTCATGACCACCGCGGCCAGGGAGCCGGGCAGGATCGTCAGTGCGGAGATGGTGGCGGACCGTCCCATAATCATCTGAACGTAGAGAGGCAGGAGGATGGCCGCACCCATCATCACGAAGTACAGCAGGATACTGCCGGCGGCGGCCAGCGCGTAGTCCCGGAAGCGCAGGATGCGCAGATCCAGGAACGGCGCCTCGGAGTGGAACTGCCGGTATACGAAAAAGATGCCCGCCACGACGCCGATGGCCAGCGGCAGCGCCACGGAGGTACTCACCGCGCCGACGCCGCCGATATTGCCGACGCCCAGGGTGATGCCGCCGAAGGTGAACACGCTGAGGATGAAGGAGGACATGTCGAACTTCTTCTCTCTTGTATCCAGGACGTTTTTGAACACCTTCAGGGCGCTGCCCAGGGAAACCAGCATGATCACGATAGCGGCCAGGAAGATCAGCCGCCAGCTGTGGGAGTCCACGATCAGACCGGCCAGAGTAGGCGCGATCACCGGCGCGGCACCGATGGCCAGGCCGTACCAGCCCATGATGGTGCCCTTTCGCTCCGCCGGGTAGATGGACAGCAGGATGACCTCAGCCATTGCCGTCAGGATACCGTTGCCGCAGGCCTGACAGATCCGGCCCACCATCATGATGGGGAAGTTGGGCGAGAGCATACTGACCGCCAGACCCAGCAGGAACAGCACGATGGCGAAGATATACAGCCGCCGGGCAGGGAACCGGGTGATCAGATAGGCGGTCAGGGGCATCATGACACCCATGGCCAGCGTATAGCCGCTGGTGATCCACTGTCCTGTGGTCACCGGGATCTGGAAATCCCGGACAATGGACGGCAGCGCCGTGGTCAGCGCCGTTACCAGCATGTAGGACGCGATGCAGCTGATGAGGATATTGATAAAGATCAGCGTCCGTTGTCTGTCTGTCAGTTCAACAGCATGGGTCATTGGGAAACGGCCTCCTTTTTCCAGTGTTATTGGATCGCTTCGTCATCCGGCGGCGGAAGGGGATCTGTCGCCAGCGTCGGTATTTTCTTCTGTCTCCGAACACCGAAGACAGCGAGGAGCAGCATTGCAACGGTAAAGACGGCCATCCATATGAAGGCGACGTTCATCCCGTGGATGGGGGCGTTCTCCCCCATCCGCGCCGCGGCGTTGTTCTGTGCAAGAGTCATGATCCCTACAAACACCGCCGCGCCGATGGATCCGGCCACCGTGCGCAGAGAGGCCAGCAGGGCCGTGGCGTGGGCGGTAAGGGATTTATCCAGGCCGCCGGCACCCCAGGTGATCAACGGTGTGAGCAGACATCCGATGGCAAGATACCGGACCACGTTGAACGCGGCAACGACCCAGACGCTGGTGTGCATGGAGATGAATACCATCGCCATGTTGCTCACCAGCGTGAAGATCGCGCCCGTCAGGAACAGGGGCTTGATGCCCATCTTGTCAAAGATCTTTCCGGCAAAGGGGCTGATGATCACCATCGCCAGCGTGCCGGGCAGGTTCACCAGCGCAGAGAGAACGGCGGACTGGCCCAGGATCATCTGGACGTAGATCGGCAGGATGATGGTGGAGCCGCTCATGATGAAATAGAGCAGCATACTGCCGATGACGCTGACGGAATAGTCATGGAATTTCAAAATACGCAGCTCCAGAAACGGCTCGTCGCTGCGCAGCTGCCGCCGCACAAAGATCACAGCGGTCACGATACCGACAACCAGAGGCAGTATCACCGAGATCCTTGCATCGCCTACGCCGCCGATATTGCCGATGCCCAGAGTGATGCCGCCGAAGGCCAGCACGCTCAACGCAAAGGAAGCCGTGTCGAACCTCGACTCCCGGGTATCCAGTACGTCCTTAAATACGCACAGGGCATAGATCAGGGAAACCATCATGATCACAAGCGCGGCCAGGAAGATCAGCCGCCAGCTGTGGGAGTCCACGATCAGACCGGCCAGCGTAGGCGCGATCACCGGTGCGGCGCCGATGGACAGGCCGTACCAGCCCATGACGGTGCCCTTGCGCTCCGGCGGATAGATGGACAGCAGAATGACCTGCGCCATGGCGGTGAGAATGCCGTTGCCGCTGGCCTGACAGACCCGGCCCACCATCATGATAGGGAAGTTCGGAGAGAGCATGCAGATGACAAGTCCCACGATAAACAGCAAAATGGCAAAGATATAAAGCCGCCGTGTGGAAAATCGGGTGATGAGGAACGCCGTGAGCGGCATCATGATGCCCATGGTCAGCGTATAGCCGCTGCTGATCCACTGCCCCGTGGTCACCGGGATCTGGAAGTCCCGGATCACCGCCGGCAGGGCCGTGACCAGCGCCGTGGACAGCATCGAAGAGGCGATCACGCTGATGAGGATATTGATGAAGATCAGCCTGCGCAGTTTGTCGGTCAATTCTACACTCTTTGTCATGGCAGGAAGACCTCCTTTTTCCCGTGCCGTTCAACCTTTTTCAAAAGCCGGAAGAGCTGGCTCTTCTCAGCCTCTGACAGAGCGGAGAACATATCCGCATGGATCTGCCGCTGAAAATCCACACTCTTCTGCAGCGCCGCCCTCCCCTGCTCCGTCAAAAACACCAGCAGGCTGCGCCGGTCCGTCTCAGAGGCCCTGCGTTCCACCAGGCCCTTCTGCGCAAGCCGGGAGAGTACTTCGCTGAGAGAAGACGGCCGGACCTGCAGCGCGTCAGCCAGAGCGCGCTGGCTGATCCCGTCCGTCTGCGCGAGCTGCCGCAGGCAGCGAAACTGCCCCAGGTAGAGCGCCGCGTCATGCCGTTCCTCCGGCATGGCAACGTAGTTATCCCGCCGCGCCGTCTGAAACAGCAGCTGGGCCAGCTCCGTATCCGTCGGTATCACAGGCGCCGCCTCCTTTCCCCGCATTATAGCGCCGGTAAACGGCGCCAGAAATCATTATAGTTAGGTGCCTAACGACTGTCAAGAGGAATCACCGTATTTCCTGAAAAAAAGAGGGCTCTGTTCTTTTCAGAACAGAGCCCTCTAGCTGTCACAAAACGCGCCGCATCTCAATGCGGGTCCGTCACAGACGAGAAACGTTCAGACTGTTCTGGACCCTGGCCACCGCGTCGGCGGTCACCGCGCCGCTGTCAATCAGCTGCTGCATGGCCGTCGTACCGCTGGTGCCCTTGCACCGGGCCTGGAGACCGAACCAGGAGACGTAGACCATCTGGGCGCGCGTGAAGGTGGTGGAATCCAGCATCTTGCGCTCCTCGGAGGTCAGCACGCCGAAGCGGAACGCCGCCGTCAGAGCCTGATCCCAGGTGAAATCCGCCTCCTCGGAGCCGTCGTCGCTGTAACCCAGCGCCCGGAGCAGAAACGTCAGGTACTGGGCTGCCGTAATGGGCTCCGACGGGGAAAAAATGCCGCGGCTCAGGTCCGTTCCGTTGGTGTAGCCTTTGGCGTAGGCATAGGCAAGATACGGCTCACACCAGGGATCGGTATCCACAAAGGGATTCTCCTCCGTGCAGGCCAGCGCGGCCTCCTCCTCCCCCAGCAGACGCAGGAACATGACGAGGCCCTGGATCCGGGTGGGCTGCTCCTCCAGCGCATAGCCGGAGCCGTAGGGCGTATCACTGCCCCGGAATAAGCCCAGCTCCTTCAGGGCGTCGGCCAGAGCGTTATAGTCCGTTTCGGAACTCAAAGTCGTGCTGTAATAGCCATTCACGGACAGTACTGCCGTGTCGGAGGTGATCAACACCGTGGCCCGGGTATCCTCCGCCACCATATAGCGGTGATCAGTCAGCAGTGCCGCGCCGCTGGCAGCCTCTTCCCCCTGGCTGACGTCGATCACTGCGCCGGAATCGAACCGGAACTGCGCCGAGCCGGCCAGTAGCAGGAAGCCGGCACCCAGAGACCCGGAGATCTCATCGCCCTTTTTGAACCGGAGGTCCCGGAAAACGTCGCTGTAATAGGCGTCGTCCCGCTCGTCTTCGGAGGTAGGCCGGAGGTCCCCGGCCTGTGCCAGCACGCTTTCATAGACATCCTCCAGCGCGGTGTCGATCTGCCCCTCTATCCGGGACATGAGCTCCGGCTGATAGGTGCCCTCCAGATATGACTCAGAGATCAGCGGATCCGCAGCCGTGCCGCCGTAAGAAACTGCGGCGACGCCCAAAACGACCGCCAGAACCACGATCCCGAAAATCACGATCCATCGCTTCATTTTTTCAGCTCCTCCGCCGTGATCCGATAGCTGAGCGACAGCAGACTGTCAGAAAAATGCACGTTTTCCAGAATCACCTTTTCCGGTTCATCGATGTTCAGCTCGATATTGGTGAAATTCCAAATCCCCTTGATCCCGGCGGTCACCAGGCGGTTGGCCATCTGGGAGGCCACGCTCCGGGGCGTCACCAGCACCGCCACGTCGGGCTTGAGGCGGGCCAGATGCCGCTCCAGGTCCTCCGCAGGATAGACCGGCAGGCCAAAGGTGTTCTTTCCCTCCTGATCCTCGATCAGGTCGAAGCCGGCGTCCAAAATAAATCCGTTGGCGGAAAACGGGAAATTCCGCACCAGCGCGCGGCCCAGGTTGCCCATGCCTACGACGACACAGTGCCGTCCACGATCCATGCCGAGTATGGATGCGATCTCCGCCCGCAGTCTGGAGACGTTGTAGCCGTATCCCTGCTGTCCGAACTCTCCGAAACAGCTCAGATCCTGCCGGATCTGAGAAGCGGTACAGCCCAGCACGTCCGCAAGTTTCTGGGATGAGATGCGGGTGATGCCGTCGTAGTGCAGGTTGTCCAGATGCCGGTAATAGCGCGGCAGGCGCCGGATCACGGCCTCCGATATGTGCTTGTCGCGTTTCATGGCAGATCCTCTCCTGTGTCCGTCCCTTGCCGGGCGGAACGGCATATATTTGGATATGTAATTATAACAAAGATTGATCCCGCCGTCAAACTGCGGTTGGGGCCTTTCGACACAAAACAGGCGCACGGAATGTTCCGTGCGCCCGGGGCCTTCAGATGCTCATTGCCGCCCCTAAAGCGGTGGCGTAGACGGCCTTGTCCGGCACGATGAACCGGACGCCGTGGAGCTCTGAGAGCTGGTCAAAGGTGGATAAAATGTCCACAATGGAGGTCAGGGCCCCCACAAGGACGACATCCTTTACCGTGTCGTTCCGACAGGCAAAGACCGCAAGCATGCCGATGGTCTGGAATACCAGATTCAGCACGCCCAGCGCGGTGTCGTCCGCCGTAGCCGTATCGGACCACTTGCCGAAATTCGCCGCCGTCAGATGGGAGGGCAGGGTCTGGATGTTCCCCTGCTTGAAGATTTCATCGACCATCAGGTCCACCTGCTCCAGCCGGCCGCGCCGCGCCATGGTGCAGACGGAGTCAAAGTGACGTACGCCGGCCAGCCGGCCGCAGAGGCCGGAAATGGTGCCGCCGCCCACGCCGCTGCCGCCGATATGAGAGAACCCGTTCTCCTCCGAGGCACGGACAAAGGCGGTGCCTGTGCCCATACTGACCACCAGCGCCTCCCTGAGGCCGGACAGGATCAGACCGCCCCGGCCGATGGCTGTAAACTCCGGGATCTCCCGGACGGGGATCCCGTAGATGGACGGGGGCAGGACGGATGCACCTACGCCTGTGACGGCGATACAGCTGATGGCATCCAGAGAAAGATTCTGTTCCAGCAGGAAGGTGCCCACCGCACCGCAGGCCGATGCCTCCGGCCGGGACGCGCTGATCTGCAGCGCTCCAAGAGGTTTTCCCGCCGGGTCAAGACCCACCAGCTTCGTGGTGGACCCGCCCAGATCAACGCCGAGAATAATTTGCATGAACTATCTCCCTCTCTAATGCAAGCCGGGGACTGCTGCCGCCGGACTATCCGTTTTCTCTCCGTCTTCAGACTTATACCTCTTCCCCGTCCGCCTCACGCTTCGCCAGACGGATCGCGGTAAGCAGCATGGCAAACATCAGCCAGAAGATCGTCATCACCCGGGGATAACTCCAGGGATAGTCGGCAATGGAGAACACCAGCGTTCCCGCAAGGCCTGAGACCCCGGCGGCGGTGAGAGAGCGCAGCATCGGCTGGGCCTTTCTGCATACGATGACCCGCATGCCGTCCCGGATGGCGGTGAACATGGCGCCCAGGAATGTGATCAGTCCGAATATGCCGGTCTCCGCCCAGATCTGCAGATAGATGTCATGGCCGTGGACGAACAGCGTAGTGGAGTGGTAGTGCCCGCTGCTGGCAATAGCGGAACGTACCGCGTCGCTGCCCAGGCCCACACCGGTGATGGGGTGCTCCCGGATCAGGCCCAGCATGGCCTTGTATACCGGGATCCGGCTGTTCACCGAGGAGTCTGTGGAGTTGAGCATGGAGAACACCCGGTGAAGGATCGTGTCCGGCATAGCCGGAAGCGCCAGCAGACACAGCAGGATCAGAAGCGGCGTCAGCTTCGGCCACTGGATGATGAAGAACAGCACCAGCGCCACGGCAAGGCCTACCCAGGCGCCCCGGGAATAGGTCATCATCAGCGCCGGGAAGGAGCTCAGGATCGCAACCACCGCCAGCAGCCGAACCCAGAAGGATTTGCTGCGGATCAGCAGCGCAAGAGCGATGGGCAGCAGCATCACGATGACGATGCCGAAGGCGTTGGGGTTTTCAAAGAACGAGAAGACACGGCCCGGGGTGTCCTGATTGACGGTGAGGTCCACCATCATTTCGTCCACCTCCACGCCGGTGATCTTCTGATACCAGGCACAGCCGGAGGCGGCGATGAGGCCGAACATGGCGAAAATATCCAGCCGTACCAGCTGACGTGTCTTTTCGATCACCGTCACGCACAGGATCACCAGCAGCATGCACGTCATGTGGAAACAGAGGTAACGCACGCTGTCGGACCGCGAGACGGAGAAAACGCAGGAGAGACATACGAAAAAGGCGAACGCCACCGTCCAGGGCGTCAGCTCGCTGAGCTTGAACCGGAACCGCTGATCCTTCCGCACCGCAACGGAGGCAATGAACCAGAAGATCAGCACAGCGGCAAAGCTGTAGGTATTGTTCCAGTTGTCGTTGGGCACCACCAGCAGGGCCAGGATGACCCAGGATATCAGTACATAGAGCTGGCGGTCCAGAGCGCAGAAAAATTTCCAGACCACACTGCCGCGCAAGACCGGGTACAGCACATAGGCGATGCTGGAGACGAAGTTCACGATCTCCGTCAGGATCCGGCAAAAGATGCTGCTCTCCCAGCTTCGGGCCACAGCGCCGTTGTGAACGATGGCGCGCCGGATGGCGCTGCCCCGCCAGATGGCGTTGATCCAGCCGCCCAGCCAGCGGAAGAAGGCGGCCACACAGCCGCTCTGATACCGGCGTCCGATCCACAGGCCCGTGCCTCGGATACCGCGCCAGCAGAGACTCTCTCTTGCCTGTTTCATCAGCGGCCTCCTCTGTTCTTGACCCGGTAGAGCCTGTCCAGCACGAACAGCCTGTCCTTGCACAGCAGATCGATGACCACCTGCTTGTTACGGCCGGCGCCCTTGGGGTGCAGACGCTGCCGGGCCTCCCGGAACTCCGGCTGATCCAGCAGCTCCCGGACCAGCTGACGGCGCTCCCCGGCCTCAAAGCCACTGCCGGGGGCATAGAGATTCGAAACGCCGATCAGCAGTCCCGCCCAGCAGGTGGACGCCTCCCAGTCTCCCAAATCCGTCAGACCATACCGCTCCACCCGCTCCCGCTTCGCCTGGAGGGACTGGCGGAAAACATCGGGGAAGTCCTTGACATAACGATGGGTGACGGAGTTGGGGTTGATATAGTAGTTGATATATGCTTCCTCTACCATGGCAAGCCGTTTGGCGTTGCAGAAGTAGTCGATGAGAAAGACCTCGTCCTCCAGGTAGATGCCAGAGAACGTGATCCCCGCTTCCCGGATCACATCGGCAGAATAGAGAAAGCGCCAGATAAAGCCGTTGACGATGGAGGTGACCCGGTCCTTCAGCAAAGGCAGAACGATCTTCTGCCGCAGCTCATCGGGACCGTAGACGCCCGCAGGCAGGAAGCTGGCCTCCTTCACACGGGGGGCCTCCGGACCCCGGCCGGTGACGTTGTAGTGGGCGCAGCCGACACTGTCCGCGCCGCTGGTCTTCATGGCGTTGAACAGCGTGTCCAGCATCTCCGGTTCCATCCAGTCGTCGCTGTCGAGGAAAGCGATGCACGGGGCGACAGCCTTGGCCAGACCGGCGTTGCGTGCCACGGAAACGCCCTGATTCACCGGCTGGTGGATCACGGTGATCCGCGGGTCCTGCTGTGCGTAACGGTCGCAGAGAGCGCCGCTGCCGTCCGGCGAACAGTCGTCCACCAGGATCATCTCCCAGTCGGTCAGCGTCTGTCTGAGTACAGATCCGACGCAGTCGTCCAGCGTCGCCTCGGCCTTATAGACCGGCACGATCACACTGATAAGCGGCATACTCTCTCCCCTCCCTGTCAGCTAAAATACAATGTTCCTGACTCTGAAGCTCAGTCCAGCATGCCATGGAGCAGCTCGGCGCGATCGGTACGCTCCCAGGACAGGTCCAGATCAAGGCGTCCAAAGTGTCCATATGCGGCCGTCTTCCGATAGATGGGACGGAGCAGATCCAGATTCTTGATGATGGAGGCAGGACGCAGGTCGAAGCAGCGGTCCACCAGCTCGGCCAGCTTCTCGTCGGATACGATGCCGGTGCCCTGGGTATCCACCAGAACGGAGACGGGACGGGCTACGCCGATGGCATAGGCCACCTCGATCTGGCAGCGGCGGCACAGACCGGCGGCGACCAGATTCTTCGCCACATAACGGGCCATGTAGGCGCCGCTGCAGTCCACCTTGGTGGGATCCTTGCCGGAGAAGCAGCCGCCGCCGTGGCTGGCCGCACCGCCGTAGGTATCCACGATGATCTTACGGCCGGTGAGGCCGGTATCTCCGACCGGTCCGCCGATGACAAAGCGGCCGGTGGGGTTTACATAAATCTTTGTGTCCTTGTCGATGAATTTCTCGGGGATCACGGGCTTGATCACCGTCTCGTAAACGGCGTCCCGGAGCTCCTTGATATCGACGTCCGGGTCATGCTGGGTGGAGACCACGATGGCCGGGCAGCGCAGGACCTGATGGTCGTCGTCATACTCCACGGTGACCTGGCTCTTGCCGTCGGGCCGCAGCCAGTTCAGGATCTTCTCTTTGCGGACCCGGGCCAGCCGGCGGCTGAGCTGATGGGCCATGCTGATGGGGGCGGGCATCAGTTCCTCGGTCTCGTCGCAGGCGTAGCCGAACATCATGCCCTGATCGCCGGCGCCGATGCGGTCGGCCTCATCCCCGGCGTCGTCCTTGAACTCGGCGGAGTTATCAACACCCATGGCGATATCCGCGCTCTGCTTGTCAATGGCGCTGAGCACGGCGCAGGTGTTGCCGTCGAATCCGTAGTTGGGATCGGTGTAGCCGATGCGCCGGATGGTATTCCGGGCCACGGTGGCATAGTCCACAGAGCACTGGGTGGTGATTTCGCCCATGATGCAGACCAGGCCGGTGGTGGTGAAGGTCTCGCAGGCAACGCGGGCCTTGGGATCTCTCTCCAGAATGTAGTCCAGTACGGCGTCGGAGATCTGGTCGCAGATCTTGTCGGGATGACCCTCGGTTACGGATTCAGACGTAAAAACTCTGTGGCTCATTTTTGAACAACTCCTCTAAATATTTGAATGTTTTTTATTGATGATCCTAGTCTTGTTAAAAAAACGCGCTCCAACAGGCGGAGCGCGTTTCGGAATCCTCTGTTCCTCATCTTTCGATACGTTCAACCGCCGGATTTGGCACCTTGTCCTCCGGACAGGTTGCCGGGCTTCACAGGGCCGATCCCTCCACCACTCTTGATAAGGCTGTTAAGTTGTCTCGGACATTTAAGACAGTGTATCATATGTACTATTTTCTGTCAACATTTTTCCGGTTTTGCTCCGGAACTCTCATATAGTGACAGTGGAGCCCATTGAGGGTGCGCTCCACCTTCCCCAGGGCGATGAGGTATTCCAGATGCGCCAGGGCCTCGCCCATGGCAAACCACTTCTGGGCCAGGGGGAATTCCTCCCAGCTCCGGCAGCGGATCTTCCACGTCATCCGACCCGTCAGATCGTAGGCCATCATGGGTCCCTCCGCGTCCAAAATACGCAGCACCTCCGTACAGCGGTCCCGGTGATGAGCCTGAATGGCCGCGATGCGGGTGTGCAGGTCCGCGTTGAACGTCCGATGGGCCGGCAGCGGCAAGGTCACGTCCAGAGCGTCCACCTTGTCCAGAGCCTCGAGATAGGCGCCCAGAGAGTTGGGGAAATAACCCCAGGAGATGATATTGGGGGTGATATCGAACAGCACGTGATCCCCCAGGAAGATGATACCCGCATCGGGCTCATACAGACACATATGGCCCGGGGTATGGCCCGGGGTATCCAGGGCCTTGAAGCAGTAAATACCCACGCGAAACATGTCCCCTTCGCGGACCGGCAGATAGCCGTCGTAGGGGACCGGCGCCAGCACCTTGGCGGGATTTGCCTGGGTCAGCTGCTCCAGCTGATTTTCCGGAAAGCCGTGGATGGCAAAGCTGCGGTCCGACCGTTCCCAGTCGATGCCCTCCCCTACGCCGGGGAGCTTCAGCCGGTCGGTTTCGCCCACGTAGATCCGGGCGCCCCGCGCCGCCAGCTCCGGGGCCAGACCCGAGTGGTCGGAATGCATGTGAGTCAGGAAGACATCGAGATGCTGCAGATCCACCTGCATCTTTTTCAAGCCGTCGAACAGAGCCTCGCGGCACGCCTGCTGACGGAAGCCGGTGTCGATGAGCAGATCCCGCTCTCCGCTCCGGACCAGATAGGAGTTGAGATTTTTCAGCGGATTATTCGGCAGGGGTACGGGAATGCTGTAGATATTCTCCGCAACTTTTTCGATCATACCGCGTCTCCCCCGTTTCGTCTCAAGGTTCAGCGGAGGCCGGACCTCCCCTGTTTTGTACTATTATAACATTTCCGCCGCCCCTTCTGCCATCGGAATTCTGGCAAAATTTTTCCTTGACACCGCAAAAACTGTCTGCTATAATTGACTAAAATAAAGTAGGAACGGTATCCGTGTCCTCACCTCCCGCTTTCGGCGGCGGGGTCAACATCGAAAGACGGTCCGGCTTCTGCCGGGACGTTTCGTTGTGCGCGGGTACCGAAATGGGCATCCGTGCTTTATTATTTTTTTCAGGAGGTGTTTTTCCATCAGCACTCAGGATCATCAGCTCAATCAGGATATCCGCGACAAGGAGGTCCGCCTGATCTCAGAGACCGGCGAGCAGCTGGGTATCATGTCCTCTGCCGATGCTCTGCGCATCGCCATAGAACAGGAACTGGATCTGGTCAAGATTTCCCCCAATGCAAATCCCCCGGTTTGCAAGCTCATGGACTACGGCAAGTATCGCTTTGAACAGACTAAGCGAGAAAAAGAGGCAAAAAAGAATCAGCGTGTGGTCGAGGTCAAGGAGATCCGCATGTCGCCCGGCATCGACGTCAACGATCTGAACGTCAAAAGCCGCAGTGCGCTGAAGTTCCTGTCCGAGGGCAACAGGGTCAAGGTCACTGTCCGTTTCCGCGGCCGTGAGATGGCCCACACGGAGCTGGGCGAAGCCCTGCTGCTCCAGTTCGCCGAGGGCTGTGCCGAGCACGCCTCCATGGACAAACCTCCCAAGCTGGAGGGCCGTCGCATGTCCATGTTCCTGTCCCCCAAGAATCCCAAGTCAGCGCAATAATCGCTTTTACGGAAGGAGAAACCACAATGCCTAAAATCAAAACCCACAGCGGCGCCAAGAAACGCTTCAACCTCACCAAGAGCGGCAAAGTCAAGCGCGCCCACGCCTATAAAAGCCACATTCTGAACAAGAAGAGCACCAAGCGTAAGAGAGGCCTCCGTGCCGGCACCTATGCCGACAAGACCAACGAAGCCGCGATCAAGCGCATGATCCTTTACAAATAAGAGACGAGATAGGAGGCTTTTAAAATGGCAAGAGTTAAAGGCGCGATGATGACGCGCAAGAGAAGAAACAAGACCCTGGGTCTGGCCAAGGGCTACTGGGGCTCCAAGTCCAAGCACTTCAGAGTGGCCAACCAGGCCGTCATGAAGTCCCTGTCCTACGCCTACGTGGGCCGTCGCCTGAAGAAGCGCGACTTCCGCCGTCTCTGGATTACCCGCATCAGCGCCGGCTGCAAGATGAACGGCATGAATTACTCCAACTTCATCCACGGGCTGAAGCTGGCCGGCATCGACCTGAACCGGAAGATGCTCTCCGAGATGGCCATCCATGACAAGGCCGCCTTCTCCTCCCTGTGTGAGAAGGCCAAGGCACAGCTGGCCTGACCTGTCCATAGGAATCTGATACGGAGACGGGCGCTGTCCCGTCTCCGTTTTTTCTTCACGGTGAGGCTTTTTTTGTTTTTTCCCCTTTACAAGCCACCCCGGAACTGCTATAATATTTTTCAGCCTTTTCCGGGCAAAAACAGAATATGCGCCTGTAGTGTAATGGATAACACGTCGCCCTCCGGAGGCGAAGAGTGTGGGTTCGAGTCCCGCCAGGCGTGCCAAAACACCCGCTGAACCGCAACGGTCCGGCGGGTGTTTTGTTGGTGCGCTCCGTAAAATGCAGCAATGCAACTGCAGAACAAATCGTTGGGCAAAAAGAAAAAGCCCAAGAGCAAGATCGAAACCGCGAAGGAAATCATCGAGTGGGCAGCACTCATCACTGGTATCCTCGCAGCGATTAAGACCTTGTTCAAGGGCTAAGAGATGGGGAGGGAAACCTCCCCTCTCTCCGAAACGAGTATACCCCATCGGTTACAGTATGGTCAAGAGATTTTTCCGCCACATCCCCATCATCGCCCTGACCCTGGTCATCCTGGCCAATACGATCCGTCGCGGCTTCGACTGGCTCTCTGCGCTGGCCGTCATCCTGACACTGATCGTCCTTGTGCTGGAGATCATCCAGTGGTGCGGAGAAAGGAGGCCCACACCATGAGCAAGCCGTCGTCTGCGGTCAAACGCCGCTATAACAACAAGGTCTATACTCCCGTCACAGCCAACGTCCCGAAAGACCTGGCCGCCCGTTTTAAGGCGAAATGCGTGGCGGACGGCGTCTCCCAGGCATCCGTGCTCAAGAAAGCCATGGAGGTATTTCTTGAAGAAAAAAGAAAATAACCGCCAGCCAGGAAGAGCCCCGACGCTACAGCTTTACTGTTACGCCGGGGCTCTAAATCGCTATTTCATCGGTCGCAGGCGGGTCTGTGTTCTCTCCCCTTACCGCTTGTTGGACTTTCTCCAGATCTTCATCTGCTCGGCGGCGGCGATGAGCTCGTCCCGGAAATCGGGATGGGCAACGGAGATGATGGCCGCGGCCTTCTGCCAGGTGGCCAGACCCTTCAGGTTGACCTTGCCGTACTCGGTGACCAGCCAGTGGGTGTTGGCCCGGGTGTCGGTGACGATGGAGCCGGGATTCAGGGTGGGCAGGATGCGGCTTTTCACCGTGCCGTCCTTCGTGGTGAAGGTGGAGGAGCAGCAGATGAAGCTCTTGCCGCCCTTGGACAGATACGCGCCCAGGACGAAGTCCAACTGACCGCCGGCGCCGCTGATGTGCTTCGTGCCGGTGGACTCGGCGTTGACCTGACCGAAGAGGTCCAGATCCACGGCGTTGTTGATGGACATGAACTTGTCCAGCTGCGACACGACGCGTACGTCGTTGGTGTAGTCGACGGGAGCGCCCATGCACTCGGGGTTGTTATTGAGATAGTCGTACATCTTCTTGGTGCCGGCGGCAAAGGCGTAGACCTGACGGCCTCTGTCCAGAGCCTTGTTCCGGCCGGTGATCTTGCCCGCCAGAGCGATGTCCACGAAGCCGTCCACGTACATCTCGGTGTGTACGCCCAGATCCTTCAGGTCGGACTTGGCGATCAGGGCGCCCACGGCGTTGGGCATGCCGCCGATGCCCAGCTGCAGGCAGGAGCCGTCGGAGATCTCCTCCACGATGAGCTCCGCCACCTTCTGATCGACCTCGGAGATGCTGCCGTTGGGCAGCTCCACCAGAGAGGCGTTGCCCTCGACGATCATGTCCACCTGGGAGATATGGATGTTGCAGTCATGGCCGCCCAGGCAGCGGGGCAGATTCTCATTGACCTCGACGATGATCTTCTTTGCCTTCTCACACATGGCGATGATGTGGGACGCGCCGACGCCGAAGTTGAACCAGCCGTGCTCGTCCATGGGGCAGACCTGGAACATGGCCACGTCCACCGGATCCAGGTTCTCCCGGTAAAACCGGGGCAGCTCGGAATACCGCATGGGGGCGTAGAAACCCATGCCCTCATTGATGAGCTTGCGCTCATAGCCGGTCATATGCCAGGAATTCCAGGAAAAATGCTCCGCAGCGTTGGGTGCGTCGGCGATGGCCGGACGCCACAGGGCCACGCCGCCCCGGCACTTGACGTCGTACAGCTCCTCCGCACGTGCGGCCAGCGCCTCATCCAGTACCCGGGGATGCACGGCAGACCAGCCGTAATCCACCCAGTCGCCGGACTTGACGATCTTGACGGCCTCCGCCGCCGTAGTCAGCTTTTCCTGATACATCGCTTTGTAATCCATACTATATCCCTCCATTAGCAGAAAACGAATTCTGAACATTGTTCACCTTCATTATAAAGCAAAACTACCCTGCCGTCAAGAGGGGATATACATTTCTCTGCTGAAAATACGTCCAGGACAGGTCCGCCGCGTTGCGGCGTTTGACAGGAGAGCGAAAAACAGCTATCATGAAAGGCAGAAACGGGAGGTGACTGTCATGGCACAGGCAGAATTTTTCCAGCATCGGGACTGTCCCTGCTTCCCCTGCCACAGCGGCGTGCCGGAGGCGGAATTCAACTGTCTGTTCTGCTGGTGTCCTCTCTACTGTCTGGGGCAGGACTGTCCGGGCGCGTATCGCTATACGGAGCGGGGCGTCAAGGACTGCAGCGGCTGTACCCTCCCCCATCGCCGGGACGGCTATGACAGGATCCTGACCTATGCCGACCGGCTGGCTGACCTTGCCGGACAGGACAAGTGATGAAAAGAAGAGAGCGTGCCGACAGGCGCTCTTAAAAATAAAAAGTACGCGCTGTTTTGCAGCGCGTACTTTTTTATAATACAGGCGGGCCGATGTGCCTGCGCCCGAACTCTCACTTCAGCGGCTTTCCGGTCCGGTCGAAGAGGGGCAGCGTGTTGAGAACGATGATGTCGTTGCGCTTGGCGGCGTCGCCCTCCGCCAGGATGGCCATTCGACCTGCCACAACGGCGCCGGCCTGCCGCGCCAGCTGCTCCACAGCCGCGATAGAGCCGCCGGTGGAGATCACGTCGTCCAGCAGCAAGATCCGCTTGCCCCGCATCTTGGCCGCGTCGGCACCGTCGATGCACAGGGTCTGGACACCTTCGGTGGTGAGAGAATGATCCTCCACCTCGAACACCTCGGTCATATAAGCCTTTTTCTTCTTGCGGGCAATAAAGTACTCGTTCTGTCCGCTCTGGCGGGCCATCTCATGGACCAGCGGGATGGCCTTGGCTTCCGGCGCCAGGATGTAATCGTACTCCGGCGCCTTCTCCAGCAGCGCCTTTGCGCAGGCGCAGGTCAGCTCCACGTCGCCGAAGATCACGAAACCCGCGATCATCAGATCGTCCGTGAGCCGGCACAGCGGCAGTTCCCGTCGGCAGCCTGCGATCTCGATGGGATAGGTCATAACTGTTTCCTCCTACGATTCAAAAATATAAGATACACACAAAAACACAGGGCCCTTCTTAACCCTCTTCGGCGCATACCCGCCCCCCTGTCGCGCATATATTGGCTACACGGAACTGACAGGGAGAGTGGTTTTTTTGAGAACCAATATCGAAGAACGCGCCTGCGACCTGGCCGTCTATATCATTGAGCATAAAGCCACCGTCCGGGCCGCCGCCAAAGCGTTTGGGATCAGCAAATCCACTGTACATAAGGATCTTTCGGAGCGGCTTCCCAATTACAACCGGTCGCTGTACCTGCAGGTCAAGGAGATCCTGGACCTGAACAAGGCCGAGCGCCACATCCGGGGCGGGATCGCCACCCGAAGAAAATATAAAGGAGAATAGCCCCGGGCCGCACGCAGCGGCGGGGGCCGGATCAAATGCCGTCGGCAGCAGCGGGTCTCCCTGCTGCTGACGGCATATCCGCGTTTTTATCGCTTCGGGATGCTCCAGGGCGCGCCGCCCCGGGGACAGAAAACGATGGTCGCCTGGGCGCAGAGGGTGCCGTCCTCTGAGAACAGATCCACGTTGCTGACGACGGTCCGTTTGCCCGCGTGGATCACGTTCCCCTCTGCACGGAGCACGCTGCCCTTAAACGGGGCCAGAAAATACATGCTGCTCTCCAGCGTGGAGCAGGCCCGTCCGCAGGCGGACATGGCCGCCTGACCGCCGGTGCAGTCGGCCAGGGTGCAGTACACGCCTCCGTGGAGCCCGCCGAACATATTCTGATGCTCCGGCCGGATCCTTACCTCGCCCTCCGCCGTGCCCTCGCCGGTGACCCGGATGGTGACGCCGTTGGTGCGGGAAAAGGGGCTCCCCTGCTGGATATAACTTAAAAACGCCTCCGCCTCCGGCGTATCTCTGCGCAACGTCTCCATGCCGCATCCGCTCCTTTTCTGTTGCTCAGTATATCAATTTCTTTCGCAAAATACAACAGAAAATTCACCTTCTCAACGGGCCCGGCATAAGCTGGAAGGGCTGAATGCCCCGGAAAGAAGGTCTGCAACCATGGAAACATCATATCCATTTCCTCCCGGCGGCGATGACCCTATCTTTCGCCGGGTGTGGGAGCGGGTGACCGCCTCCGAGGCGCCCCCCGCTCCGAAGCCGTCGCACGATCACCGGCCGATGCCTCCGGGGGACAGGGACGCCATACGCCGGCTGTGCGGTTTTCTGGAGCAGGAGCTGTGCGCCTGGCGCACCCTTCGGGCTCTGGCAAAAGCCGGTGTACGGGAGGCCGCCGGTCTGGCCGATGGGGAGCTGCGCCACGCAAGAGCGCTCTCCTCCCGGCTGTTTCTGCTCTGCGGCGTCCGTTACTTCCCGAAGGAACAGGCGCGGCCCATCCGCTTCTCCTCCGTCCCGGAGGGTCTCAGGGCCTGTTACCGGGCTGCTCTGGAACGAAGCATGCGCTACGACAGGGCGTCGACGGAACAGCGGGACCCGGAACTGCGGAAGCTCTACCGTGAGCTGTCGAAAGATGACGGGGACCTGGCGCAGCGGCTCCGGCGGCTCACGGACCGCTATCTTTCGGTAAGGCCGGGACGGCCCCGGGGATAATGCGCCGGCACGGATAAAAATCTCTCCGCCTCTTTCCTTTACCGCCGGTTTGATGTATAATCGGGGCAAAGAGAGAGAAAAAGGGGGGCTTCGCTTTGAGTGCATCCATTCTGATCGATGGTATCATCGCTGTCATCCTGATCATCTTTATTATTCGCGGCGCCCGCCGCGGCGCGCTGAAGGCGCTGTCCCACGTGGTCAGTCTGATCTGCGCTCTGGTCGGCGGCACCTGGGTCGCCCGGCACTATGCCTCGCCGGTGGGCCAGAATTTTTTCTTCGAGCGGATCGAGGAAAAGCTGCTGGCCGCGCAGGAAACTCTGGGACTCACGGAGCTCAACGAGCACATCGCCGAGCTGCTCAACGGAGTGAAGCTCCCCTCGTTCCTGATCACCAGCTCTGCCGATGAGATCATCCAGAAATTCGGCGATGCCCAGTCCAACCTCATCTCCTCCACCGCCTCTCTGCTGGCTCAGAAGGTGGCCTTTATCGTCCTGTTCATCCTGGCGTTCCTGATCATCCTGGTGGTGGTGCGGCTGCTGTTCAAGCTGCTCGACGCCCTCGCCGGACTTCCTGTGCTCAAGGCCATCAACCGGCTGGCCGGCGCGATCCTGAACGCCGCGGCCGCCGTAGTGGTGATCACCGTTCTGCTGTGGCTGCTGTGCACCTTCGTGCCTTCCATTACAGCGGACGGACGCCTTCTCTCTGACGCCGTGGTGGGACAGACGGTCTTGGCCCAGTGGTTCTTTACCCATATGCTGCCGCTGTTCCCCTGACCTGCATCGATTTGCTCTCCGCTGCCCTCCGGGCAGAACAATTCAAAACGCAAGACCCGCTGCCGCGCCTTCGGAAGCTCCGAAGCCGCGACTGCGGGTCTTTTTTCCAATGAAAAACAGGGCCGCACCTGAAAAGTATTCTCCGATTTATGATTCCGGTCCTTTTGTCTTCAACAGAAAAACACGCCCCCGGCCCTGCTCTGACAGGCCGCGTTTCCGCTGTTTCCTCTACATGAAAATGAATATAATACCCACCCTGTGGTAAACATCAGCCAAACCGCTGATTCTTTGCAATGAACGGAGTTTTACACATTTTCCACTAACTTATCCACCGTTCATACCATTGAAAATACCGGCGCATATCCATTCCGCCTCCGCCGCACCTTTGTCCGTCGGTCGAAAACACATTGAGCATAATCGTTGAATATATCCGGATATTCAATGATGCTTTTCGTCAAAATAGACATTCACATCCTTAAAATTTTTGCTGAAATTATTTTATTTTTCTCTTGTAATTTTCAGAAATTTAGCGCTATAATAGCATGAAATTTTTCTTGTTTGGGGGTTTTTGTTTTGTCTATCAAGAATGCGTATCTGTCCAGCGTGTACGAAGGTCTGGCCGCCCGCAACGCCCATGAGAAGGAGTTCCTTCAGGCGGTCAGCGAGGTCCTGGAATCCCTTGAGCCCATTGTGGAGAAGCGCCCCGATATCGTTGACGCCGGTATCATCGAGCGGATCGTGGAGCCCGAGCGCATCATCATGTTCCGGGTGCCCTGGGTCGACGACAAGGGCAAGGTCCAGGTCAACCGCGGCTTCCGCGTCCAGTTCAACTCCGCCATCGGCCCCTACAAGGGCGGTCTGCGCCTCCATCCCAGCGTGAATCTGTCCGTTATCAAGTTCCTGGGCTTCGAGCAGATCTTCAAGAATTCCCTCACTGGCCTGCCCATGGGCGGCGGTAAGGGCGGTTCCGACTTCGATCCCAAGGGCAAGTCCGACGGTGAGATCATGCGCTTCTGCCAGGCCTTTATGACGGAGCTGTACCGCCATGTCGGTCAGTTCACCGACGTGCCCGCCGGCGATATCGGCGTGGGCGCCCGGGAGATCGGCTTTATGTTCGGTCAGTATAAGAAGATCACCAACGAGGTCGTCGGCGTGCTCACCGGCAAGAGCCTGTCCTACGGCGGCAGCCTGGCCCGTCCCGAGGCCACCGGCTACGGCCTGTGCTACTTCACCAAGGAGATGCTGGCGGCCGTCGGCAAGTCCTTTGAGGGCAAGAAGGTCGTTATCTCCGGCTCCGGCAACGTGGCCATCTACGCTACCCAGAAGGCCACGCAGCTGGGCGGCAAGGTCATCGCTCTGAGCGATTCCAACGGCTATATCGTGGATGAAAACGGCATCGACTACAAGGTCATCAAGGAGATCAAGGAGGTCAAGCGCGACCGCATCAAGACCTACCTGAACTACGTGCCCGGCGCCAAATACGTCGAGGGCTGCTCCGGCATCTGGACCGTTCCCTGTGACATCGCGCTTCCCTGCGCCACGCAGAACGAGCTGGATGAAGCCGGCGCCAAGGCTCTCATCGCCAACGGCTGCTTCGCCGTGGCGGAGGGCGCCAATATGCCCAGCACTCCCGAGGCCGTCGCCGCCTTCCAGGCTGCCGGCGTCCTGTTCGGGCCCGCCAAGGCCGCCAATGCCGGCGGCGTGGCCACCTCCGGTCTGGAGATGAGCCAGAACAGCCTGCGTCTGTCCTGGACCTTCGAGGAAGTGGACGCCCGCCTGCACGACATCATGGTGGGTATCTACAACAACGCAGCCAAGGCGGCCGAGGAAGTCGGCCAGCCCGGCAACCTGGTGGTTGGCGCCAACGTGGCCGGCTTCCTGAAGGTGGCCGACGCCATGATGTGGCAGGGCGTGTAAGAGTCTTCCCGTCAAACCGCTTCGCCGCAAACCCGGCAAGGCTATGAAAACAGTAAAAGGGCACCGCCGTCCGGCGGTGCCCTTTTTCCCTTGTTTTTCAGACGGATGCTATCAATCAGAAATTCTCCGCCTTGCGCTCGAAGTAGGCCTTGGGATGTCCGCAGACCTGACAGACGTCCGGGGCCTCCTTGCCGATGTGGATGTGGCCGCAGTTGCGGCAGACCCACACGATGTTCTCCCCTGCCTTGAAGACGATGTCCTTGTCCAGATTGCTCAGGAGCTTCAGATAGCGCTTCTCATGCTCCTTCTCGATCTGAGCCACGTCCTCAAACAGAGAGGCCAGACGAAGGAATCCCTCCTCCCGGGCCTCTTCAGCGAACTGCTTGTACATGGACGTCCACTCGTCGTGCTCGCCCTCCGCCGCCGCCTGGAGGTTTTCACGGGTCGTGCCGATGCCCTCCAGCTCCTTGAACCAGATCTTGGCATGGGCCATCTCGTTGCCCGCCGTCTCCTCAAAGATGGCGGCGATCTGCTCGTAACCCTCTTTCCGGGCTACCTTTGCAAAATAGGAGTATTTGTTCCGAGCCTGGGACTCGCCTGCAAACGCGGTCCACAGGTTCTCTTCCGTCTTACTGCCGAATAATTCCATTATACGCACCTCTGTTCCGTTTAATTTCTGCCGCCGTCTCTCATGTCAGCATTTCTTCTGCTTATTCTGATCCCGTTACGGCGCATTCTGACCACGTCGCCCCGATGCGGCAAACGAATCTCGTCAAAGGGGAAAAAGCTCCCTGCGTCAGGTCCTCACTTTCGTGACGTCAGGCGGGGATGTTATGCCTTCCAGAGGCTGTGCAGATTACAGTAGGCATAGGCGGCCTCGACCTCGTCGCCTTCGCAGAGGGCAAAAACGGCCTTGGGCTCGCTGTCAGGGGTGAGCATCTTGCGCTGCACGCCCTGCTTCGTCTGCAGAACGATCCACTGGATGTAATGGGCCTCCATCATCGGATGCGCCACGCTGCCCACGGACACGGTGACAACGCTGCCCTCCTGGGAGATGACGGGCACGTGCTTCTCCTGGGCGGCGTCAGTGGTGCCGGGCACCAGTTCTTCCATCTTCTGACCGCAGCACATGACGGGCACAGCGCTCTGATTGAGATAGGTGATGATGTTCTTGCAGCGCTCACAGATATAGAATTTCACGTCCATGATAGGTCCTCCTGTTTACATAATTTTATTATTGTAATCTTCTGGGGCTATACTGTATATATAGTTACCCCAGTTTGAATTCATGATACGACCTGTCTGCGTTTTTTTCTGTTGCAAATACCACTAAAATACTTGCTATTCGCAAAAAAAACAGGTATGATGGGAACAAGAACAGCCGATGAGGAGTTTTACGATTATGGAACCGATTTTTAAAGGGATCAGCGACGAGGACCTGGAGTGTATGCTCAAGTGCTTCTCCCCTGTCTACAAGACCTTTCACGCCGGGGAACAGATCATGACCTACTCCGACCACCTGGACAAGATGGGCCTTATCGAGGAGGGCCGCGCTCACCTGATGTGCATCGATGAGGACGGCAAATGCAACCTGCTGGAGAGCTTCAACCCCCACGACGTGTTCGGCGAGATGTTTGCCATGCCCATTGACGGGCTCGAGTATATCGTCCAGGCGGATACCAACTGCTCAGTCATGTTCATCAGCTACAACCATATCATCAAACGCTGCCATCAGGCCTGTGCCCATCATTCCCAGCTTGTCAGCAATCTATTCGAGATGGTGGCCCACAAGACGCAGCTGCTGACTCTGCACATCAATATCCTCAGCCGCCGCACCCTGCGGCAAAAGCTGCTGGCCTACTTCGCACATATGGAGAGCCAGACAAACTCGGATCATTTTGAGCTGCCCATCACCCTCACCAAGCTGGCAGACTACCTCTGCGTGGACCGCAGTTCCATGATGCGGGAGATCCGGAAGCTGAACCAGGAGGGCGTTCTCCACTCCAGCGGTCGGAACATTACCATGCTGCAGCCCGGTACTCTGTTTTAATCGCCCCTGTCAAAAACAGAAAATTTTTTGATTTTTATAAAACAAATGTTTGCATTTCGCGAACATTTGTTTTATAATGGGGCAAACAGGGCGATTGATGCCGAAAAAAGTGAAAGGGGCACGTTGTCATGGCTTCCGACAAGCAGCAGGAGATCTATCAGTATATTCTCTCTTTTCTGGATCAGTGGGGGTATCCTCCTTCGGTACGGGAAATCTGCGCCGCCGTAGACCTGAAGTCCCCCTCCACCGTTCACTTTCACTTAAACTCCCTGGAAAAAAAGGGGCTCATTGTCCGCACCGGAGGAAAGACCCGGGCCATCTCCGTTCCCGCCCGGCAGGAGGCGCCGCCCTCTGACCGCATCCCCGTACTGGGCAATGTTGCCGCCGGTTCCCCGATCCTCGCCGAGGAGTATATCGAGGACTATATCCCCTTTGATACCGGCGGCAGGACCGGCGAATACTTTGCCCTGCGGGTCCGGGGCGAGTCCATGCTTGGGGCCGGGATCCTGCCCGGGGATCTGGTGGTGGTCCACAGTCAGGCAACTGCCTCCAACGGCGAGATCGTCGTGGCTCTTCTGGAGGACGAGGCCACAGTCAAGCGCCTGCAGCTGAAAAACGGCGCGGTCTGGCTTTTGCCGGATAATCCCGAATATGAGCCCATCGACGGTACAGGCGCTTCCATCCTGGGGAAGGTCTCCGCCGTGATCCGGCTATACAATTAGTACTTCTGCCGGAGCCTACCGCTAAATTCTGTGGAAAATATGCGGAAAACCCCGGTTTCTGTCCCCTTGCGGGATTGACGATAGCAGGTAAAACGGATATACTTTACCTGAGACGGGCCACCGCCTCTGGTAAAGTATTATTTTTTTCAGGAGGTCTCTCCATGGCGGATCCACGGCAGATCCCGCACACCGGCGGAAAGACGACCCGTCCCAGGCGGACCGCCGCTCCGGATGCGGAGGCTGACAACATCATCGAAGGCCGCAACGCCGTACTGGAGGCTATCCGTGCCGGTACGGCCATCGACAAGCTCTATCTGGCCCGGGGCGATACGGACGCCACGCTGCGCTTCATTGCCTCCACCGCCCGGGACAGCGGCATCGTCGTTACCGAGGCCGACCGGCGGAAGCTGGATGCCATGAGCCGTACCCATGCCCATCAGGGCGTCATCGCCGTGACCGCCCTGCGGGAATATGCCAGCGTGGAACAGATCCTGGCCGCGGCCGCGGACCGGGGCGAGCCCCCTCTGCTGGTGGTCTGTGACGAGATCTCCGATCCCCACAATCTGGGCGCTATCATCCGCACCGCCGAGTGCGCCGGCGCCCATGGCGTCATCATCCCCAAACGCCGCAGCGCCGGTCTTACCGCCATCGTCGGGAAGACCTCCGCCGGCGCGGTGTCCCACCTGCCGGTGGCCCGGGTCCCCAACCTCCCCGCTCTGCTGCGGGAGCTGAAGGAACAGGGGATCTGGATCTACGGCGCGGCCGTGGACGGCGCCGCTTCCCTCTATGAGACCGACCTCACCGGCCCCGCCGCTATCGTTATCGGCAGCGAGGGCGCCGGTATGGGCCGTCTTGTCGCATCCTGCTGCGACTTTCTCATCCGCATCCCCATGCGGGGAAAGATCAATTCCCTTAACGCATCCGCCGCAGCTGCCGTACTGCTCTATGAGGTCGTGCGGCAGCGTACCCTATCAGAAAATGGACGGAATCTATGACGGACGAAGAACGCACCCGAAGCGGTGAGCCCGAGGACGCCGTCCAGGACGACGTTCTCACCGAATATGGAGCTCCTCTGTCCGAGGATCAGCCGGTTCCTGAAGAGGTACCGGCTGCGAAGCATGTTCAGAACGATTCCGTCACCCATGAGGCGGACCGCTATCATGAGGATGAGGCGTACGCCGATAACGACGATCACAGTGTTTCGGATTCCGAGACCTCTGACGCGGAAAGCCCCGATGCTGAGGATTCCGCAGCGCCTGACACCGGGGATGCAGCGCTCCCCGACGAAGGCTTTGACGACGAGGAGGATACAATCCCCTTTGAAACGGTCTCCGATGAAACGGCAGCTCCCGAGGATGGGGCGCTGTCCGGGGAAGACGAGGCCCCCGCTGCCGAAGACGACACCGGCAAGGCCCCGGAAGTCGACGGTGCAGAGGATTTGGAGGGCGAAGAAGACGAGGACGACGAGGAGCTCGACCCGGAAATGATCCTGCGCAAACGCCGGCCCCTTCACCAGGAGGAGACCGATCCGGAGCAGGCGGAAGCGGAGGATGACAAGGAGCCGGAGATCACCGAGGAAGAGGAGGAGTTTCCGCCGCCCCTGTCCGTCAAGGGCGTCTTCCGCCGCATGCAGGACTACGCTGACCGCATGTATGAGAGCGCATTTCAGGACGATGACTCCGACGAGGATGTGTCGGAGGAGGACGAGCAGGTTCTCCGCTTCCGCCGCCGTGCGGCGCCGGAACCCATTGAGGAGCAGCCGCCGAAGTCTCTGGAGCGGCAGTTCGCCATGGGGATCTCCAGTCTCAACTCCCGCAGCTGGCTTGTACTGCTGCTGGCCATCCTGCTCTGTATCCCGCTGCTGCTCAACCATTATGTCCCCTCCATGACAGGTCCTCTCTCTGCCAGTGCCCCGGTGGGGATGACCGTCCAGCTGGTATTGGGCTTCCTGGCCATTCTGGCGGGCCATGACATCGTCGGACAGGGCCTGAAGAAGATTTTCCGGCTCAACATCGGGATCGACACTCTCGTGGCGATCACCTGTATTTTAAGTCTGCTTGACGGCATTTCGGTGCTGGCCGGTCTGGACCGCGGCGATATGCCATGCTTCTGCGTTGTCCCCACCGTGGGACTGTTCTGCGCCATGCGGGGCATTCTGAAGGACAGGCAGGCCCGGCGGCTCACCTGCCGCTGCGCCGCCGCCGCCAAGGAGGTGGACATCGTCTCCGCCGACCCGTCGATGTGGAATGCGCGCCCTGCTTTCCGCCGGCATCCCGGGACCCTGAAGGGCTTTACGGCCCAAATGATGGCGCCTGATGCCTCTTCCATCGTCTTCGACCGTATGGCGCCGCTGCTTCTGCTGGCCTCCTTCCTGCTGGCCCTCATCGCCTCACTGGGCCGGGGCGCACCCCAGTATTTCCTGTGGGACTTTACGGTACTGCTGGCCTCCTGCACCTCCTTCTCCGGGCTGCTGTGCTTTGCCCTTCCCTATCGGAATCTGACCCGGCGTCTGGCGCCCCTGGGCGCCGCCATTGCCGGATGGCCCGGCGCCATGTGCACCCGGGGCGTATCCTCCGCCGTTCTGGTAGACGACGACCTGTTCCCCGCCAGCACCATCTCCATGAACGGCATCAAGATCTTCGGCGACTTCCCCATCAACCAGGTCATCTCCTACACTGCCAGCGTCATTCGGGCTACAGGCAGTAATTTGGATAAATGCTTCTATGACCTGATCTCCAGCCAGGGTTACCTCTACCGACGGGTGGATTATCTGGAACACGTCGGCGAGGGCGGCGTGGAGGCGGTCGTCCGGAACCAGAAGATGCTGGTGGGCTCCGCCGCCTTTATGGAGCGGATGGGTGTCCTGCTGCCTCAGGGTCTTCGGGTCCACGGCGCGGTTTTTGTCGCTTTCGATCAGGAGCTGGCCGGTATCTTTGCCCTCAGCTACGGCGTCACCTCCAGCGTCCGCAGTTCCCTGCACGCTCTGGTCCACAGTCGGATCCGGCCGCTGCTGGCAACGCTGAACCTTACGCTGACTCCGGCACGGATCGCCCGGATCTTCCACGTCTCCTCCCGCCGGCTGGACTATCCCTCTATTCAGCGGCGGCTGGAGCTGGAGGGCGAGGACGACACCCATGACAACCTGATCCTCGCGGTGCTGTGCCGTACCGGTCTGGCTCCTTACGCCGCCGCTGTGATCGGGGCAAGCCGTCTGCGTGTCACGACGCTGCTGTCCACTTTCGTGGCTCTGGCAGGCTCGCTGATCGGATTGTTCTTCACCTTCTACATGGCCTGTTCCTACGCCTATCAATCCATGTCTCCCGGCAACGTGCTGGTCTTTCTTCTGTTGTGGCTGATCCCCACGCTGCTCATCTCCCGGTGGGTCAACCGAATCTGACGGGCATATTCCAGCCCACATATAAATAGATAAATAGAAATTTCTCATCACGCGGTCCTCCGGGGCCGCTGGAAAGGAAAAGGGGCAAATGAAAAAGAATTCCCCGGCGCCGAAGCGCGCTATCGAAAAACCGAAATCGAAGTCGACCCCGAAGAAGATCGGCGGCATCGTCGCCGGCGTCGTTGTGGTCCTTGCCGTCGTGACCTGCGCCTCCTGCGTCAAGGCGGCCCATAATGACACCATCGTCCGGGGCACGCAGATCTGCGGCGTATCCGTCAGCGGCCTGACGAAAGAGGAAGCCGTGGCGCGGCTGGAGGAAACCGTGACCCCCGACACCGTCGACGCCGTTCTCCCTCTTGAGGTGGAGTCGGAGGAGCCGCTGTATCTCTCTGTCAACGAAGCCCAGGCGGGTCCTGATTTTCAGGCGGCTGTGGACGAGGCCTATGAGCGCGGCCATCGCGGTTGGCTCAAATCCGGCATGGACCGCATGTTCCACGGATCCCACTCCTATGATGCGGAGTTCCGCATCGGCAACCCGGGCTACCTGGACAGCGCCATGGACACAGCGGACAGTCTTCTGGCCCAGAGCATGGTGGATCACACCTTCACACCGGACAACAAGGGCAATCTGGTCATGACCCGCGGCATATCCGGTCGGGCTCTGGATCGGGACGCCACCATGGCGCTGATCGTCGATGCCCTGGAAAGCCGCAACTACGCACCCGTCGAGGCCGTCGTGATTACGGCAAAGCCGGATGATCCGGACTTCGAGGCCGTTGCCGAATCCGTCTATGTGGCGGCTCAGGATGCGCGCTATGACGCCTCCTCCGGAGAATTCTACGCCGACGTCACCGGCGTGTCCCTGAACGCGGAGGGCGCCGAGGCCGCCTTCGAGCCGCTGGCCGAGGGCGAGTCCACTACCTATCCCCTCACCCTGACGAAGCCTGCAGTCACCACGGCCGATCTCTCCGCGGACCTGTTCAAGGACCTGCTGGGCAGCTGCACCTGTACCGCCTCCGGCAGTTCCAACCGCCTGTCCAATATCCGGCGGGCCGCCGCCAGCGTCAACGGCACCATCCTCAATCCCGGCGAGGAGTTCTCCTATAACGGCGTCGTGGGCTCCCGCACCACCGCCGCCGGGTATCTGCCCGCTCCCGCCTACAGCGGCGGCAAGACCGTCCAGGAGGTGGGCGGCGGCATCTGCCAGGTGTCCTCCTCCATCTACTACGCCGCGCTGAAGGCCAATCTGAAGATCTCTGAACGCCATCCCCATATGTACGCCGTGGGCTATCTGCCCGACGGCACCGACGCCACCGTCTACTACGGCTCTCTGGACTTCAAGTTCGTCAACGACACCAAGTATCCCATTCGCATCGACGCGGCCCTCAACGGCTCCACGCTGAACATCAAGATCCTCGGCACAAAGACAAACAACAACTATGTGCAGATTGAAACGCAGCAGACCGCCTATGATTCCGCCACCACCGTCTATAAGGCCGACTCCGGCGTGGCCCTTGGCAACGCCGTAGTGGATACCACTCCCTACAATGGCCGTACGGTGGACGCATACCGCTGCGTCTACAGCGGTGACGGCTCACTGATCAGCCGCACCCTGGAATCCCATAACAAGTATCTGCGCCGGGATAAGGTCGTCCTGGTCAATCCGGCGGACAGCCGGGTGGGCGGCAGCGGCTCCGCCGCGGTCTCCGCACCTTCCAACACCACACCGCCTGTCGATACGACGCCGCCGCCTGCCACTACTCCTCCGGAAACAACCACGCCGCCCGAGACCACGCCGCCGGTCACCACTACGCCGGAAACGCCGCCCGTGACCGTGCCGGAGACCCCGCCGGATACCGGCAGCACGCCGGAGCCCGCACCTCCCGCTGACAGCGGCGGCAGTACGCCGGAGCCTGCTCCTCCCGTCGACAGCGGCGGTGCGGCAGAGACCGCGCCTGCCCCGGAGCCTGCGGGAGAATAAGACCATACAACAAGCATATCAGCCGATAAAGAGAGCTGCCGCAGCATATCTGCGGCAGCTCTCCTTTCGCCTGGTATCTAATTCATTTTTCCACTAACATATCCATACCGGGTTATTAGCTTCTGCGCCTGTCGCGCCATGCTCGTTGCAACTGAGCGAGAGCCGTTCTGTCCGGTTGTTTACGGAGTGGGCGGCTCCATGACCCCGGCTGTTTTTATTGTCGGGTCGCCGAGCATAAAGAAAGCCGGGGACGGGCACATCTTAAAGGAAGTGCCTCCCCGGCTTTTGAATTATGTAAACTTAATCAGATCACACGCTTGGCGCCCGCGTAGATCATGGAGTAGTGATCCACAGACAGGTCCGTGATCACGATCCGGCCACCGGAGCTGGAGGCATGGATAAAGCAGTTGTCGCCGATATAGATGCCCACGTGGGTGGCGGGATAGGAGCTTCCGGCAGCCCGGAAGAATACAAGGTCGCCGGGCTGCAGCTGATCCCGGGAGACGCTGTAGCCGTTGCTGGCGGTCATCTGCGAGGATGCGCCGTGGATCAGGTTGACGCCGATCTGCTTATACACATAGGCGGTAAAGCCGGAACAGTCAAAACCGCTGGGAGACATACCGCCGTAGACATAGGGCGTGCCCAGATAGCTCTTGGCAATGGCCACCACCTGCTGGGCCGCAGAGGCATTGGCAGCGGGAGGCGGAACAGGAGCAGTGCCGGAGGCGGAACCGCCGCCCAGAGGCGTCGTGCTGACGTAACTGGTGGAAACATAGCCGGTCCTGCCCTGCAGGGAGATCTGATACCAGCCGCTGACCTCGCCCAGGATCTCCACCTGGGTGCCGTAGTTCAGCTGGGCAAAACGCTCGCCGTTGAGATCCGGCTGACTGCGTACATTCAGAACGTCAGCACTGACGTAGCCCGTCTTGGTCTGCTGGACCGTCACGTACTCGGAGGCCACGTAACCCGTCTGCCCCTGCAGAGAGACCTGATACCAGGTCCCGGAGCTTCCCGTGACGGAAAGGCGGTTGCCGGCCACCAGCTTTGCAATGCGGGCATAGTCGGTGCTGGGACCGCTGCGCACGTTCAGCACGTCTGCGCTGACAACGCCGTTCAGGGGATCTGACAGGGTCATGAAGTCGCCGGAGACATAGCCGGTCTGTCCGCCGTAGCTGATCTTGAACCAACCGTTGGCTGCGTCCAGCACCTCCGCGGAGGTTCCGGTGCTGAGGGAATTGAGGATCTCATACGACGTGCCCGGGCCGCTGCGCATCCGCAGGGGACCGTCCGTCACAACGCCTGACGCGGCAGAGGCGGTGACGGAAACTGCCATCAGCGCCGCCAGAGACGCGGCCGCCACTGCTGTTCGTATCGATCGTCGTAATAATTTACTCTTGCGCTTACTCAAACCGGTTCCTCCTTATTTTGCGGCCAGAGCCCGTTCCAGCCAAACCGCCGCCACGTCCATAGCTGCGTACAGACTGTCCTTTTCGCTCTTTTTCACAACGCGGTCCCGGCTCTTCAGGTCCGGATCAGTCAGCTGCAGCTGGACGGAAACACGGGTGGCCACGTCCAGGTCCTTGACCTTCTTGCTCTCCATGACCTGCATCATGATGATATATTTCTCCGCCATGCTGCCGTAGTAGATCAGATTCTCCTTCCGGCGCAGGGGACGTCCTTTGTAAGCAAGGGGAAGATCCTTCTTTTTGACTTCTGCTGCCATGGGTACACTTCCTTCATTTCATTTCATTTCGTTACCGAATTGTAACACTTTTTTCACCTATTGTCAATCCCTTTGCGAAGTGATTTTTCTTTATTCATATAAAAATATAACCTTTTTTCATTTTCCCCTGTACGGACGGCCCAATTTATGGTATAGTATGGGCAGAAATCATACTACACCATGGCGTCAGCCAGGTCCTGACCCCATGTTATTGTGACAGACCCGCAGTTCCATGCCTTTTTCCGCGGCACATTCCGGCTTTTGCGACTTTCTGTCACTATAGCACGAATGATAATGTGAAATTTGCAGAAAGAGGAGGTATACTCTGCCATGAAATGTCCATTCTGTTCCTACGTGGACAGCAAGGTCGTTGATTCCCGACCGGCGGACGAGGGCAACAGTATCCGCCGCCGCCGTGAGTGTCTCTCCTGCGGGCGTCGCTTTACCACCTACGAGACCATGGAAAGTCTCCCTCTGATCATCATTAAAAAGGACGGACGCCGCCAGACCTTTGACCGCCAGAAGCTCCTGGCCGGTATGCTGCGGGCCTGTGAGAAGCGTCCTATCTCCATCAATGTTCTGGAGGACGCCTGCACGGAAATCGAGCAAACCCTGCAGAATACCCTCGCCCGGGAGGTGGCCTCCGTCACCGTGGGCGAGCTTGTGATGGAAAAACTGCGGGATATCGACGAGGTGGCCTATGTCCGCTTTGCCTCCGTCTACCGTCAGTTCAAGGATATCAATACCTTCCGGGATGAGCTCAACAAGCTGCTGGAGGAAAAATAGAGCGACAGGCAGAGCGTCTGCGGCAGTTCTATCGCCGCAGACGCTCTCTTTGTGTCTTCGTTCCGCTTCACCCGTCACAGGAGGTTGCCCAGGGTGAGCCGTTCCATCTTCATCATCATCTGCAGCCGCTGCATCAGCGCAGCGCTGGCGGCGCTGTACTCTCCGCCGGTCTCCCGGTCCTGCAGGTAGGCCAGTGCCTCCCGAAGACCGATGGACACCTGATCCACGATGCTGTGATTAAGCACCGTCTGGAAAAACATATCATGCGTTTCCCAGTCGCTGTTTGCCTGCTCCGTCAGCGCCAGGGCCGTCTCCCTGTCCCCTGCCTCCAGGCTCGCCTCCGCCTGTTCCAGAAGTGTGATGACGTGTTCGGTCCTGTCCCGGACCTCCCCGGCGTTCCAAATCGACACCAGGAACAGGGCCAGGAGGATCAGAGACGCGATCCAGAGCCGTCTCACTCCCACACCCCCTCCCGACGGATGAACTGCACGTGCCGCTTCCGGTCCACCGACAGCAGGAAGACCTCGCTGATCTCCCGGACCTGCCGCCGCTCCAGTTCCCGGTCCAGCCAGTTCCTGTCGAGGCCTGCTTCGTATAAATTTCGGGAAATCAGCCTTCCGTCGTTAATAATTACCCATGGCAATTCTGTCCGCTCCGGCCGGACGTCCAGTTGTCCCGCTGTGACGGGCTGCGCCTGGGGAAAGAGGATTGTGGAAATATGGCCGTTGGTCTCCAAAATGGCGTACTTGACGGTGGAAAGGTCCAGGATGCCGTTGAGCCTCAGTTCCTCGTTGAGTTCATCGATGGTGATCCGGTTGCGCCGCATCTCACGCTGGTCCAGCTCTCCGTCCCGCACGATGATGCTGGGCTGGCCGCAGAGCAGGGATCGGAACCGGATGCTTCGTGTGGTCAGTACGGACAAAATCATTGTCACGCACAGCAGCGTCAGGATGGGGATTATCCCGTAAACAAGGGGGATCCCGAAATCCTGCATGGGCACGGAGGCCAGGTCCGCCACCAGCAGTGCCAGAACCAGTTCTGAGGGCTCCAGCTCCCCTACCTGCCGCTTCCCCATCAGGCGAATGCCGATGATGAGGATCAGGTAAAGCACGACGCTTCGGCAAATTGCGATGGACATGGCCTCTCCTCCTCGGTCAATTTTATTCAGTATGACCGTTCCGGGCCGCTTTATTCCGCGGCGCCTTGACAGCTCCTACAGATATGAAATTTTATTACTTTTCCCACTTGCCCGAAGCGGCCTTTTGGGTATATAATTATTTGAATTATATAACTTTTTCCGACCACTCGGCGGAATTCATTTTTTATGCTTACAGAGGGGATGTGGTTTTTTGCATGCGGAACTGATTTTGGAAAACGGTGCGCGTTTTCCCGGCTTTTCCATGGGGAGCAGTGAGCCCTGCATCTGCGAGATCGTCTTCAACACGTCTATGACGGGTTACCAGGAGCTGCTGACGTCCCCCGTGGCCGTAGGCCAGGGGATCGTCATGACGTACCCGCTCATCGGCAATTACGGCGTAAACAACGAGGACTCCGAGTCCGGACGGCCCTGGGCCAAGGCCCTGATCGTCCGCCAGCTGGCACGCCGTGGCAGCAACTTCCGCTGTCAGCGGGATCTGGAGTCCTGGCTGACAGACTACGGCATCACCGGCATCTGCGGCGTTGAGACCCGGGCCCTGACCCGTATGCTCCGGGACAACGGCACCATGAACGGCATGATCACCTGCACCCCGCCGGAAAATCTGGATGAGGCCCTTGAGCAGATCCGGGCCTATCAGCTTGTCGGGGCGGTGGACGCCGTCTCCTGCCGTCAGCCGCGCCATTACGGCGGCGACGGTCCCCGGGTGGCCGTGCTGGATCTCGGGATCCGGGAGAGTCTGCTCAACTCTCTGCGGCGCCGGGGCTGCTCCGTGACGATCTTCCCCGCCCGCACCTCCGCCTATCTGATCCTCCGGGGCGGCTTTGACGGTCTGTTCCTGTCCGAGGGGCCCGGCGCCCCCGGCCAGTGTGCCGATCTGCTGCCGGAGATCAAAAAGATGTGCGACGCCGATCTGCCGGTCTTCGGTGTGGGGCTGGGCCATCAGCTCATGGCCATGGCCTACGGCGGCGAGGTGGAGAAGCTGCCCTACGGGCACCGGGGCGGCAGCCATCCCGTCCGGGACACCGAGACGGGCAAGGTGGTCATCACCGCTCAGGACCACGGCTATACCGTAAAAAACGATTCCCTTTCGCCAGAGATTGCCCGGGTCAGCTACGTCAATATCAACGATAACTCTATTGAAGGTCTGACCTATACGGACGGCCGCAAGTTCTCCGTCCAGTTCCAGCCGGAGTCCTCCCCGGGGTTCACCGGGACCGGATTCCTCTTTGACCGCTTTCTTGCTCTGATGGGAGGTGCCAGATAATGCCGCTGGATCGTTCTTTGAAAAAAGTCCTCATGATCGGCTCCGGTCCCATTGTGATCGGACAGGCCGCGGAGTTTGACTACGCCGGCACCCAGGCCTGCCGCGCACTGAAGGAAGAGGGCATCGAGGTCGTCCTGATCAACTCCAATCCCGCCACCATCATGACCGACAGCGATATTGCCGATCACGTCTACATCGAGCCCCTTACCGTGGCCTCCCTGACGCAGATCATCGAAAAAGAGCGGCCGGACTCCGTGCTGCCCACCCTGGGCGGTCAGACCGGTCTGAATCTGGCTATGCAGCTCCATGAGGAGGGGATCCTGGAACGGTACAACGTCCGTCTCCTGGGCACCTCTCCCGAGTCCATCCGCCGGGCTGAGGACCGGCAGGGCTTCAAGGATACCATGGAGGAGATCGGCCAGCCCTGCGTGGACAGCACCGTCGTGGAGTCCACCGAGGACGCCGTGGCCTTCGCCAACCGTATCGGCTATCCCGTCATCATCCGTCCCGCCTACACCCTGGGCGGCACCGGCGGCGGTATCGCCTACGACGAGCGCTCCCTGCGGGAGATCGGCGAAGGCGGCATCCGCATGTCCCGGGTAGGCCAGATCCTGGTGGAACGCTGCATCTCCGGCTGGAAGGAGATCGAATTTGAAGTCATGCGGGACAAGGTGGGCAACGTCATCACCATCTGTTCCATGGAGAATATCGACCCCGTGGGAGTCCATACCGGCGATTCCATCGTCGTGGCCCCCACCCAGACTCTGGCGGCCAAAGAGTACGGCATGCTCCGCTCCGCCGCCCTGGAGATCATCACGGCCCTGAAGATCGAGGGCGGCTGCAACATCCAGTTTGCCCTGAACCCCAACAGCTTCCAGTACGCCGTCATCGAGGTCAATCCCCGTCTGTCCCGCTCCTCCGCCCTGGCCTCCAAGGCCACGGGTTATCCCATCGCCAAGGTGGCCACCAAAGTGGCGCTGGGCTACTCTCTCGACGAGATCCCCAACGCCGTCACCAGGACCACCAGCGCCTGCTTTGAGCCGGCGGTGGACTACTGCGTGCTGAAGATCCCCAAGTGGCCCTTCGATAAATTCCTCACCGCCAGCCGGAAGCTGGGCACCCAGATGAAGGCCACCGGCGAGGTCATGGCCATCGCCCCCTCCTTTGAGGCGGCGCTGATGAAGGCCGTCCGCTCTCTGGAGCTGAACGTACAGGCCCTGCGGCTGAACAAGCTCACCGAACTCTCCGACGACGAGATCTACGACCGCCTGTCCGTCGTGGACGATGAGCGCTTCTTCGTCATTACCGAGGCCCTGCGCCGGGGCATCACCCCGGAGGAGATCAACGTCATCACTCAGATGGACATCTTTTTCCTGGACCGGATCCACGCCATTGTCCGTATGGAAGAGACGCTGGCCGCCTGCGAAGGTCTGCCGGACGCAGAAATGCTGCTGCAGGCAAAGAAGATGGGCTTTTCCGACAGCTATATCGCCCAGCTCTGCGGCACCGAAACAACCGTGGTAAAGGAACTGCGCTATGCCAACGGCATCACCGCCGCATATAAGATGGTGGACACCTGCGCCGCGGAATACGCCGCCGCCACTCCCTATTACTACTCCTCTTACGACAAGGAGAACGAGGCCGATGTGCCGGATTCCGGCAAGCGCCGGGTGCTGGTGCTGGGCTCCGGCCCCATCCGTATCGGGCAGGGCATTGAGTTCGACTACTGCTCCGTCCACAGCGTGTGGGCCCTGAAAAATCTCGGCTGCGAGACCATCATCGTCAACAACAACCCGGAGACTGTCTCCACGGACTTCGACATTGCCGACCGGCTCTACTTCGAGCCTCTGACACCGGAGGATGTGGAGAACGTGGTGCGGCAGGAGAAGCCCTGGGGCGCCGTGGTCCAGTTCGGCGGTCAGACCGCCATCAAGCTGGCCAAGGCCGTCACGGAGATGGGGGTTCCCATTCTGGGCACCTCCTCCGACGGCGTGGACGCCGCCGAGGACCGTGAGCGCTTCGACTCCATCCTGCGGGACCTGAAGATCCCCCGTGCCGCCGGCAAGACCGTCTTTACCACCGACGAGGCCGTGGCCGCCGCCAATGAGGTGGGCTATCCCGTTCTGGTCCGACCCTCTTACGTTCTGGGCGGCCAGGGCATGGAGATCGCCTACAACGACCAGAACATCCGCAGCTTCATGTCGGTCATCAACCAGACCGTTCAGGAACATCCCATTCTGGTGGACAAGTACCTCATGGGCCGCGAAGTCGAGGTGGACGGCATCTTTGACGGCGAGGATATCCTCATTCCCGGCATTATGGAGCATGTGGAGCGGGCCGGTATCCACTCCGGCGACAGTATCTCCGTCTATCCGCCCCTCCATGTGGAGGAGCGTCACCAGCAGACGATCCTGACTTATACCAGGCAGCTGGCCAAGGCGCTGGGCGTCGTGGGTCTGATCAACATCCAGTTTATCCTCTACGATGACGCCGTCTACGTCATCGAGGTCAATCCCCGTTCCTCCCGGACCATCCCCTATATCAGCAAGGTCACCGGTGTACCGGTCATCGAACTGGCCACCCGGGTCATGCTGGGTGAACGGCTGAAGGATCTGGGCTACGGCGTGGACCTCTACCCCACATCCCGGTACTACGCCGTGAAGATGCCCATCTTCTCCTTTGAGAAGCTGGCCGACGTGGACACCGGCCTGGGCCCGGAGATGAAGTCCACCGGCGAGGTGCTGGGCATCTCCGACGAATACCCCGTGGCTCTGCTGAAGGCCTTCAGCGGCGCTGGCATGCGGGTACCGAAACCACACGGCCGCATCATCCTCACCGTGAAGGACGCGGACAAGGAGGAGGCCGTCTCTGTGGCCCGGGCTTTCGTCAACATGGACGTGGAGATCTTCGCCACCGCCGGCACCTGCCAGACTCTGCGGGACGCCGGGATCGAGGCCCGCACCGTCAGCCGCGTCAACGAGGCCTCCCCCAATATACTGGACCTGATCCGCAGCGGCACGGTGGACCTGATCATCAACACCCCCACCCAGGGCCGCCGCCATGACTCCGACGGCTTCCGGATCCGCCGCTACGCCGTGGAGCACGGGGTCCCCTGCCTGACCTCTCTGGACACCGCCAGGGCTCTGCTGATCGTGGAAAAGGAGGGTTCCAGCCTCCATCCGCAGCCCCTGGACATCGTCACTCTGGGGAAAAAGGATTAAGCTCGTTATTTCTTTCCTCTGAAAACGTGATATGGCAAATATCATAACAGGGATCAGAATACTGCTCAGTGTCTTACTTCTCTTTTGTCCTGCGCTTTCCCCGGCATTTTATGCGCTGTATCTGGCCGCCGGGTTTTCCGACATGATCGACGGCGTGGTGGCAAGAAAAACAAATTCCGTCAGTGAGCTCGGCTCCAAACTGGATACGCTCGCGGACATTGTATTCGTCGCGGTATGCCTGATCAAGCTGCTACCGGTGCTGAATATTCCGATCTGGCTCTATCTGTGGATCGCTGGAATCGCAATCATCAAGATCATCAATATTGCTCTGGGCTGGTTCAAACAGCGGAAATTCACAGCTGTACATTCTGTCATGAACAAGGTAACCGGCGGCGTGTTGTTCCTCTTTCCGCTGACATTGACATTCATCGATCCAAAATACAGCGCGGCAGTTGTATGCGTGGTTGCAACAGCGGCAGCGCTTCACGAAGGCTATCGTGTTTCGCTGGCAAATACCGGTTTGCGGTGAAACATGTACATTTTGAGAAAGGATGCGTCGTATGAAACAGGATATGATTCTTATTCTCGACCTGGGCGGCCTGCAGGACGTTCAGATCGCCCGTGAGATCCGCCAGCTGGGCGTCTATACGGAGATCCACCCCCACGACATCACCGCCGAAACGCTGGCCGCTCTGCCCAACGTGCGGGGCATCATCCTCAGCGGCGGTCCCAATCGCGTGGTGGACGGCGAGGTCATCCAGCCCTCCGAGGCCGTTCTCAACAGCGGCCTGCCCATTCTGGCCGTGGACTGCCCCCCCAGAGGCCAGGGCGTCACCATCCCCGCGTGGCCGGAGGACGACGCAAGACGCCGGGAACTGCTGGAAACCTTCGTGTTCCAGGGCTGCCGGGCCACTGCCAACTGGTCCATGGACAACTTCATCGCCGACCAGGTGGAGCTGATGCGCCGCCAGATCGGCGACGGCAAGGTCCTGCTGGCCCTCTCCGGCGGCGTGGACTCCTCCGTCGTGGCGGCGCTGCTGCTCAAAGCTATCGGCGACCGGCTCACCTGCGTCCACGTCAACCACGGTCTGCTCCGCAAGGGGGAGCCGGAACAGGTGGTGCAGGTCTTCCGGGAGCAGATGGGCGCCAATCTGATCTATGTGGACGCATCCGACCGCTTTCTGGATAAGCTGGGCGGCGTCAGCGACCCGGAGCAGAAGCGCAAGATCATCGGCGCGGAGTTCATCCGTGTCTTCGAGGAAGAGGCCCGAAAGCTGGAGGGCATCACCTTCCTGGCTCAGGGCACCATCTATCCCGACATCATCGAGAGCGGCACCAAGACCCGAAAGGCCATCAAGGCCCACCACAACGTGGGCGGCCTGCCGGAGGACCTGAATTTCGAGCTGGTGGAACCCCTGAAGATGCTCTTCAAGGACGAGGTCCGCGCCTGCGGCGTGGCCCTGGGCCTGCCGGAGAGCATGGTCTACCGCCAGCCCTTCCCCGGTCCCGGTCTGGGGGTCCGCTGCCCCGGCGCCATCACCCGGGACCGGCTGGCCGCCGTCCGGGAGAGCGACGCCATTCTCCGGGAGGAATTCGCCGCCGCGGGGCTGGATCGAAAGGTATGGCAGTATTTCACCGTGGTTCCCGACTTCCAGTCCGTGGGCATGCGGGACGGCAAGCGGTGCATGGGCTGGCCTGTGATTCTCCGGGCCGTCAACACCGTGGACGCCATGACCGCCACCTGCGAGCCCCTGACCTGGGACCTGCTCAATCGCATCGGCTCCCGCATCCTGGCGGAGGTCCCCGGCGTCAACCGGGTCATGTATGATTTTACCCCCAAGCCCCCCGCCACGATTGAATACGAGTGATATATGGGAAGTACGGTATGGAATACGTTGTAAATATATAATAATTGATGGATTATATCTTCGGGTCGTCCCCGACCCGGCGTCTGACGCAACCTTCTGAGGCCAGATGTACACGCAGTGAGGTCATTCATTTATGAAAGCTGTATTATATATTAAGCGGTGGATCGCTCTGTTACTGATTGTGGCAATGCTTTGGACGCTGGCGTCTTGCGCCAGCGTCGTCGGTGATACAGCGAACGGTAACGAGGAAAGCCGGCCACTGTCAATTGAAAGCGGCGAAACCTCCGTGACAATCAAAGATCCCGCCGAAGAACCTCCGGCTCCTGACGACAAGGAAAGCAGGAGGGAGTCAAATAAATCCGGTCGAAACGCTGCGCCGGACAAGACCTCTGACAGCAAAAATGGGAAAACCGACAAGCTGTCCGGGCAGAAGGAGACTGCCGTGAGCAGCGAAAAGGAAAACAGAAATCCCGCAAACAAGACCAGCGGCCGCGCCGGGAAAACTTTTGCTAATGAAAACAAACAGACAGGCGAAGCGTCGGGGTCCAAAGAGACCTCTGCAAGCGACCGCAACGTAGTTCAACCCCCACCGGAGGAACCCGTCGGAGGCACTGTGGCGGGCACAGTCCCCGACGGAGAGCACGGGCAGATCGGCAGGGTAACAGAATTCAAGGCAACCGCCGTGGACGGCGGTGCAGTCCTCACCTGGAACGAGGTGCCGGGAGCGGATGGTTACTGTGTATTTCGCCTTGTGGATGGCGAGTATAAAACCTATAAATTCTCCGAAAGGCCCGGCAAGAGCTTTTCCGGACTGAAAAACGGCACGGAATATGTGTTCGCCGTCGCCGCGTATGTCATTGAGGACGGGCAGGAGATTTACGGCGTTCGCTCAGATGATGTGACTGTAATTCCAGAAAACAACACGCCGAAGCTCAGCGAGACCTTCCTTGTGCTGAAATCCGGTGAAACCCATACTATCTCCTGCCTGCTGTACGATCAGGTACAGGATGTGAACTGGAAGTCCACCGATCCGTCAGTCGCATCGGTGGATGAGAACGGAAATATTTATGCTCATTCCGCCGGAACGGCAAAAATCTCGACCGAGATGGGGGATGAGGCTCTGAGTTGTACGGTATGCGTCGATCGCACCGCACCGGAGCCGAGGGTCGATACGGCAGCGCGCTACGTGCTGGGCGAGGACGGGGTATACCGACAAACAGAGCCTGAGAAATATGCCGGTCAACCCGCCACGTTGATGTTCACAGGTGATCTGATGGCGTTGAAAAATCAGATGCGCGCAGCACGGCAGGAAGATGGCAGCTTTGATTTTTCCGCCTCTTTCTCCCGGGTATCACCTCTGCTCCATGAGGCGGATCTGGTGATCGGCAATCTGGAGACCACGCTTTCGGAATCCTTCCCCTATTCAATTGATGCAACGAAGTATATGGGCATTTCCAACTGCAATACCATTTCTTCCTATCTGGACGCCCTGAAAACGGCTGGTTTCGATCTGCTGGTGACTGCTAATAATCATTACTGCGACGCCGGTCCGACCGGGGTGCTCGAAACGCTCGATCACCTGGATGAATACCATTTTATGCATATCGGCACCTATCGGAATGCTGAGGAAAGCCGTGTCATCGTCGCGGATGTCAATGGTATCCGGATCGGCTTTTTGAACTACAATCAGAAATCTACCAATGGCAAGGACTCGATGTTCACTGAAAAACAGCAACAGCAGATGCTCGGTAAATTTTACCGCTCCAAAGTATCGAACGATATTAAAGCCGCCCGGCAGCTTGGCGCCGAGTTCATTGTTGTCTGCATCCACTACGGCACGCAAAATTCCGTAACGGCAAGCGAGACCCAGGAGAGCATCAATCAGTATCTTGCCGACTGCGGGGCTGATCTCATCGTCGGCACGCATCCGCATCTTCTGCAAAAGTTCTCATACGTTGCCGCAAGCGACGGAAGACTTGTGCCGGTAGCCTTTTCGTTGGGCAATTTCTGCTCTGATATGGCGGAATTGTCGCTCAACACATATAACGTCATTTTGAATGTCACCCTCGGCAGGCAAGGAGATGATGTTGTAATCGTCGGGCTGGATTATACGCCCTGCTGTATCCTCTCCAAAACGCAGGAGGGGCAATACATAATTACACCGACCTCCTCACGGAAGGGACTGACCCAAGAGCAGCGCGAGATTCTGAGTACTGCCGAAGAGACGATTGAGCGTACGATGGGCACAGAGATCAGGAAACGCTGAGAGAAGGATTCACTCACAGGACAAAGGTTTGATGAAACTATGTGCATTCCCATTGAAACAGTAAAAACAGACTCTCTTGAGATGCGGTTCTTTTGCTTTGGCCACGGGGGAAAGACGCTGGTCATTCTTCCGGGGCTGAGCGTGCAGAGCGTCATGGCGACGGCGGACGCCGTGGCGGACGCGATGGCGCTGTTTGCCGGGAACTACACGGTCTACGTCTTTGACCGCAGGCAGGACCTCCCTCCCGTCTACCCTGTCCGGGATATGGCCCGGGACACGGTGGCGGCGATCCGGGCTCTGGGGCTGCATGACATCTATCTGTTCGGCGCTTCTCAGGGCGGCATGATCGCCCAGGTGATCGCGGTGGAAAATCCAGACCTTGTGCGAAAAATGGTGCTGGGCTCAACGGCTGCCCGCGTGACGGAGCAAAAGGACCCCGTCCTTGACCGGTGGATCCGTCTGGCCGAGGCGAAGGACCGGACCGCTCTGCTCCTGGAATTCGGAAAGGCGATCTATCCGCCGTCGCTTTTCGTCCGATATCGGTCGCTGCTCATCTCCTCCGGCGCGCAGGTCACAGACGAGGATCTGGAGCGGTTTGTGATCCTCGCCAAGGGGACGGAGGGTTTCAGCATTGTGGATAAACTGGAAAAGATCCAGTGTCCCGTATTGGTGATCGGCGTGGCGGAAGATCAGGTCCTGGATTCGGACGCAACAATGGAGATCGCCGAAATGCTGGAACGAAAGCCGGACTGCGGCCTGTATATGTACACGGGCTACGGCCACGCCGCGTATGATACCGCGCCGGATTATAAGGACAGGATCTACGCCTTTTTTGAGAAATAGAAGCATCCTTCGCTCCGCCCGGGATGATACGGCCTCTGCGCAAGCGCAGAGGCCGTGTTTTTTTGTTGAAAATCCTTGAAAAGATGAGGAACATAAAATATACTTTATGTACTAAACTGTAATCCTTGTAAAAATGACCGGCAATCTGCGCAAAACGCACTCTGACACGAGGAGGAACGACCATGAAAAGACGACTTCTCAGCATATTCCTGGCCCTGGCGCTGTGCCTGACCCTGCTGCCTCTGGCGGCGTCGGCAACAACTGCAAGCTCACTGCAGGATGCAATCAACCAAGGCCTGGTGACGATGGACGGCGACACGATCAAGATGCTCGACAACGTCGAGCTGACAGCGCCGATCGTCATCAATAATGACACCACGCTGAATCTGTCCAATACACTCTCCATTTCGTCCGACACCGGCGACGCTTACGCCATCGTGGTCGCCAACGGCACGCTGACAATCATTGGCAACATTAGTGGCAGCATCAGCACCGCCAGCACCGTCGGCAACGCCTGCGGCGTCCTATGCGTCGGCGACGGCACCGTCGATCTGCAGAACAACCCGACAATCACCGCTTCTGCGCCGGAGGGCAAAACCGCCGCAAAGACCGTACAAACTGATATGTATGTGATCTTCGATCCTCTGGCGGGCCGCTACGACGAGCCGCAGACCGTGACGATCTCCTGCACAGAGGAAGGCGCCACGATCCACTACACAATGGACGGCTCTGATCCCACAACGGAAAGCGCGACGTACACCGGGCCGGTCACCGTGGATGAGACTGCCACCCTCAAGGCGATGGCGGTCCTGGAAGGACTGGAGAACAGCCCGATTGCCACTGCGGCCTACACCATCGACTCCCCCACGGAGGAGCCGGAAACAGGCTACACGGCAACGGGCGTATCCGTCACCATCAACGGTCTGGATAAGTCGGAGGCCTCCGACGGCATCATCCGGCCCAGCGATTTCGAGACCCAGTGGACCGTTGCCGAGGAGGACGCGCCGGAGAACCTGATCACGGGCTCGTGCACGCAGCTCTATCGGAGCGAAGAGATGACCGGGACCCTGGAAAAGCTTGCCGTATACCCGGGCGTCACCTATTATTTCAAGTTCTTCTGGCAGCCGGTCAAAGCCGAAGGCAAGCCGGTCGATTTCAGCGAGCTCACGCCGGAAGACTGCTCAGGCACCATGACCGGCTTTACTCTGGAACCGATCAAGATTGACCCCGCGGAGGAAACGGATGACTGTTATGCCGGCATCGCAGTCACGTTCAAAGCGACAATGGACGCCGAGTATGACTTTACGTTTATCAAGCCGTATTTCCAGTCTGGCGGCGTCTCCGGAAACGGCAGCTATTACGCCACGGACACGTGGGAAGGCAGTTCCGGCTCCTGGGAGGGTGCGCTGCCTCCGGCCAATCTGATCGACGGCCATGGCAGCACAACGGATCCCTCGAATCCGCTTGACTTGATTTTCACACCGTATTCTACGCTCTATACCGATCCGGACCTTACCAACTTGCTTACGAGCGAACCGGTGGACGGCGGTGAATACTACTTCCGTGTTTCCTGGGAGCAGAGATACGGCGATCAGTATATCGTTGATTTTTCCAAGATCAAGCTGGAGGACATCCAGGCAACCGTGAACGGCTATAAGGTCGAAGCCTACCGTATGACGCCGGACTATGAACGGACGGGCATTCGCGTCTGGTTCAAGCTGACGAAGATTCCGGAAGCCGAGATACAATCCTATCCCCTGTGGGTCGGCGGGACCCAGGTCACCGACAGCAATGCCGCGGACGTCCTGAGGAATCGTCAAGTTTCCTATGTCGCGGCAACCAACACCCTGATACTGGATAACGCGACCATTCCTGCCCGCGCTGCCGGAGCCAGTGATGCTGTAAATTCCGGCATCTACTATGAGGGCGAAGACACCCTGAAGCTCAACGTCACGGGAACTAACACCGTGACCGGAAACGACACTCCTGCCGACTTGAGCGGCGGCAGCGGCACCTTCGGGCTCTGTGCCGATAACGCCGACGTGGAGATCACGCTCAACAACGCCACCCTTACGCTGAACGGCGGCGCTTCAGAAAAATTCGGGTACGCCAGCTACGGTATGTTCCTGGACGGGGATCTGACGGTAACGGGCAGCGGCACGATCAACGCCGTCGGCGGCAATGCGTCCGACTCCGCCAGCGGGGGGCTCTCAACGATGGGGAACATCTCCATAGGCAGCGGCTGCACCTTCAACGCCACGGGCGGAGACGCCCAAAGCAACAGCTTCGGACTCTTTCTTATGATCAATGATGCTCCTCTTACCCTTTCCCTGACCGGTGACGCCGCCATGACCTGCGTCGGCGGTGAGGGGACCAAGGCTTCCTACGGTATCTATCTTGACCCCATCGCATCCGAGGGAACGCTGACGCTGAGCGCGCCGGATTGGACAGGGTCTCTGACGGCCCAGGGCAATACCGCCGCCATGCAGGGTTACATCGACACCGACGGCAAAACGACCTCAACGTTTACCCGGACCGTCAACCAGTGCAATATGACGGGCTACGCGGAAATCGCTGACACCGAGGGAACGGTCCTCCTTGAGGCCAGCTATGACATGAAGACTGATCTCACCGGATACAAGAAGATCGTCTTCAGCCCCGCCTCCGTCATCACCTACACCGTCTCCTTTGACGCCAACGGCGGCGAGGGAACCATGGAGCCTCAGACCTTTATCTGCGGTGAGGCCCAGGCCCTCTCCCCTAACACCTTCACCTATACGGGCCATACCTTCGACGGCTGGAACACCCAGCCGAACGGCTCCGGCGACGCCTATGAGGACAGTGCCGAGGTCATCGACCTGACCGACGAAGCTGACGGCACGGTCACCCTTTATGCCCAGTGGGCGGAGAACACCTACACCGTCTCCTTTGACGCCAACGGCGGCGAGGGAACCATGGAGCCTCAGGCCTTTATCTGCGGTGAGGCCCAGGCCCTCTCCCCCAACACCTTCACCTATACGGGCCATACCTTCGACGGCTGGAACACCCAGCCGAACGGCTCCGGCGACGCCTATGAGGACAGTACCGAGGTCATCGACCTGACCGACGAAGCTGACGGCACGGTCACCCTTTATGCCCAGTGGGCGGAGAACACCTACACCGTCTCCTTTGACGCCAACGGCGGCGAGGGAACCATGGAGCCTGTATCGGACGTGTCCGGCGCATATGTTCTCCCCGCCTGCGGTTTTACAGCCCCCAGCGGGAAAACATTTGACAAGTGGAAGGATGCCGACGGTACGACCTATGCCCCGGGAGACAGTGTCGACATCACCGCCGATACCACCTTCACCGCCACATGGAAGGATAAATCTTCCGGAAGCGCCGGCGGAAGCGCCGGAAGCGCCACGCTCTCCTATCCGGTCAATGTTCCTTCTGATACGGAAAACGGCACTGTGACCGTCTCCCCGGCCAGCGCGGCCAAGGGCAAGCCCGTCACCATCACCGCCAAGCCCGACGAGGGGTATAAGACGGACAGCGTCACCGTCGCCGATAAGAACGGCAAACCCGTGGAACTCAAGGACAATGGCGATGGCACCTATACGTTTACCATGCCGGACGGCCCCGTGGACGTAAAGGCCACCTTCACCGAGGACAGCGGCGCCACTCCGCCCGCTCCCTCCGACAAGGAGAAGTTCGTGGACGTGGCGAAAGACGCCTGGTATCATGATCCGGTGTACTGGGCTCTGGACAAGGGCGTCACCAACGGCACCGATGACACCCACTTCTCCCCCGACATGCCCTGCACCCGGGGTCAGATGGTGACCTTCCTGTGGCGGGCCGCCGGCGAGCCGGTGGTGAACTACGCCATGCCGTTCACCGATCTGGAGGACGGCGCCTATTACACGGAAGCGATCCGCTGGGCGGCCTCCGAGGGCATCACAAACGGTATGGACGAGACCCACTTTGTCCCCGACGGCACCGTCAACCGGGCCCAGACCGTGACGTTCCTGTATCGGTACGAGCAGTCTCAGGGCGGCGGCTTCACCGGCGCCTGGGCCTTCCCGCTGGACTACAGCGACGCCTCCGACGTGCCGGAGTGGGCCTACGAGGCCTTCTGCTGGATGACCATGGAGAACGTGATCCAGGGCACTGACGGCAAGCTCCTGCCGGGCGACGACTGCCTGAGAAGCCAGATCGTCACCATGCTCTGCAGATACTTCAGCGAGGCATAAGAAAATTACAACACGTTATCTGGCGCAATCAGGTTGCGCAATCAATGGAAAGGGGTATTTTTATGAAACAGAAAATCGCGATCCTTCTCTGCGCCGTCATGGTGCTCTCCTGCTGTCTGCTTGCCGCGTGCGGAGGCACTAAGGACCTGTCCGACAGCAAGTATGTCGGGACCTGGAAGGCTGATTCCATGTCCCTCCTTGAAGAGGAAGAAACGATTGAAGACGAGTGGCTTCTGACACTGAACGCTGACGGTTCTGCCGTTTTCACCGGCGGCGGCGAGGACGAGACAGAAAACTGCTCGTGGCACGAAACGTCTGACGGTTTCAAACTCACCGGCGACGCTAAGATGACCTTCGAAGATGACGGTGACGGGATCAAAACTACCGTTTTGGGCGTTGATCTTCATTTCAGCAGACAGTAACTGATATCATTTAAAACACACCCCATACCGCGGGTTATCAAGGCATCCAGAGCCTCTCGTCAACTTTTATATTTTTGAAAAGTTGACGAGAGGCTCTTTTTATGCTATGCTTGGATCGAACAAGCGGCAGGGGGTGCTTTTGCATGAATACGAAGCTGCAGGTGGCGGCGCTGCTGGAACAGGGCGGCGGCGAGGGATACCTGTCCGGCGCCGCTATCGCCCGGAGCCTGGGGCTTACCCGTTCGGCTGTGTGGAAGTGCATCCGGCAGCTGGAGGCGGAGGGCTATGAGATCGAATCCTCCTCCCGGGGCTATCGGCTGGGGGCAAAGAGCGACGCCGTCAGCGAGGGCAGTATCCGGAAGTATCTGGGCACGTATGCCGCTCGCTACAGTCTGGAGGTCCTCACCGACGTGGACTCCACCAACACCTATCTGAAGCTCCATGCCCCGGAGCGGCCCTCATGGCACGCGGTCCTGGCGGGCAGTCAGAGTGCGGGCCGGGGCAGGCTCGGCAGACGCTTCATCTCCCCTGCCGGCAGCGGCGTTTATCTGAGCGTTCTGCTGCGGCCTCAGCTCACTGCGGAACAGGCGGTCCGCATCACCACCGCCGCCGCCGTGGCCGCATGCCGCGCCATTGAGGCGTGTCTGGGGGAAACACCGCAGATCAAGTGGGTCAACGACGTGTATCTCCGGGGAAAAAAGACCTGCGGCATCCTTACGGAGGCCTCCATCGACCTGGAGTCCGGCGGTCTGGACTGGGTGGTCATGGGCATCGGGTTCAACGTCTACGAGCCGGAGGGCGGTTTCCCCGCGGATTTAAAGGATATCGCGGGGCCCATTGCCACGGACCGCGGCAGGGATCTGCGGAGCCGGCTGGCCGCCGCTTTCCTGTGCCGTTTTTATGATATCTGCGCGGACCTTGACGACACCGGAATTGCCGGGGAATACCGGCGGCGCAGTATGCTCATCGGGAAGCAGATCAACGTCATCCGGGGCGGCAGCACCCGGCCGGCCACTGCGCTGGATATCGACGGCGAGTGCCGTCTGCTGGTGCGCTACGAGGACGGCACGGAGGAGGCGCTGTCCTCCGGCGAGGTCAGCGTGAGGGCGGCATATGCTTAAGCTGCGGCCCCACCATCTGCTGTGTCTGCAGAAGTTCACCGGCCACGGTTACGACGCAGCATTTACGATGCACATGTGCCAGGTGGTCCGGCAGCTCCGAGACGCTCCCGATACACAGGTGCTCCTCACAGAGGGCGGAGACGATCTCTGCCGTTTCTGTCCCATGCGCCGGAGCAGGGTCTGTCTGTCCCGGGAGAAGGTCCGCGCCATGGACGATAGCGTTTTGCGCCTTCTGGGACTGTCTTACGGCCAGGTGTGTGACTGGCATCGGCTGAAGGCGATGGCGGCGGCCCGGATATTTGAGACGGAACACATTAAAACGATCTGCGGCCGCTGTCAATGGACGGAGCTTTGCAGGAATACGAAGAAAGGAATCATCGATGACGAAGACGAAGTTCAAGACAACTGATCTTGCTTATATCGCGCTCTGCGCGGTGCTGATCGCCGTCTGCTCCTGGGTGAGCATCCCTTCCGCGATCCCCTTCACCATGCAGACCTTCGCGATCTTCTGCGTCCTGGGGCTCCTGGGCGGACGGCGGGGCACCATTGCTGTCGTGGTGTACCTGCTCCTGGGCGCCATCGGTCTTCCGGTCTTCGCGTCCTTTACCGGAGGCGCGGGCATCCTGCTGGGCACCACCGGCGGTTACATGATGGGTTTTATCTTCATGGGTATCATCTACTGGCTCTTCGAGAGCCTCATCGGAGACCGGCTGGCTGTCAGGATCGTCTCCATGGTGCTGGGGCTTGCGGTGTGCTATGCCTTTGGGACCGGCTGGTTCATGCTGGTATACGCCCGGCAGACCGGCGCCATCGGACTCTCCACAGCCCTCGCGTGGTGTGTACTGCCCTTTGTCATCCCGGATCTGATCAAAATGGTGCTGGCTCTTCTGCTCTCCGGAAAGCTCAGCCGCGCCCTTCAGACACGCTGAAGAAAAACTAAACGCCCCGGATCGTGCCGTCCGCACGATCCGGGGCGTTCTGCTTTTTACGTTTGTTTACGGCAGGATCTCCGACAGCGCCTCCACGTCCTCCGGTCTTGTGGCCCAGCTGGCCGCCAGGCGCACCACGGTGTGGGTCTCGTCATACTTCTCCCAGAAGCTGAATCCCAGCTTTTCCGAAAGCTGCTCCACGGCGCTGTTTTCCAGGATCACAAAAACCTGATTCGTAGCTGTCTGGATGGCCAGTCGATATCCCTTTTCCTGAAGGATCGCCCGCATCCGGTCCGCCGCCTCGACGGCTGTGCGGCCGATTTTGGCATAGAGATCGTTGGTAAAAAGTGTGTCAAACTGGAGTCCCAGGATCCGGCCCTTCGCCAGCAGCGCGCCGTGCTGCTTCATGATGGTGAAGAAATGCGGCTGCAGCGTCGGGTCTGGGATCACAACGGCCTCGCCGAACAGCGCGCCGCATTTCGTTCCGCCGATATAGAACACATCGCACAGTCCCGCAAGGTCCCTGAGGGTCACGTCGTTTTCTGTGCAGGCCAGCGCATAGGCCAGCCGCGCACCGTCGACGTACAGCGGGATATCGTACGCCAGGCACACTTCTTTGATGGCGGTCAGTTCAGCCAGGGAGTACAGCGTGCCGTACTCGGTGGGCTGGGAGAGATAAACCATGCCCGGCATGACCATGTGGTCGCGGTTCCCGTCGCTCCAGAAGGCGGCACAGAAGTCACGGATCGCCGCGGCATCGATTTTACCGAAACGGTGCGGCAGGGCCAGCACCTTATGGCCCCCCAGCTCGATGGCGCCGGCCTCGTGGGTGCTGATATGTCCGCTGTCAGCGGCGATGACGCCCTGATAGGACTTCAGCAGCGCATCGATCACCGTGGCGTTGGTCTGGGTGCCGCCTACAAGGAAATGTACGGCGGCCTCCGGACATCTGCAGGCCGCCCGGATCTTCTCCCGGGCGGAAGCGCAGAATTCATCCGTACCGTAGCCGTCTGTTTTCTGCAGATTGGTCCGGCAAAGCCGCTCCAGGATCGCCTCGTGGGCGCCCTCCTGATAATCCGAGGCAAAGGACAGGATACTCAAACTCATTTTCCCCTCTCTGAAATGACCGGCGGATCCACCTGCCGTCATACCGTGTCAGTTTCCGTCATTCCGCCGCCGCTTCTCTGCTCTTTCAGGATGATCCACAGCGCATATATCGCCTCAACGATCAGAAGCAGGGCAAATACGATGATCACGGGGACCGACGTCTCGGTGTCTCCCACGAAGAGGTGGCTGCTGATATCGATCAGCGCGTGGATCACGATGACAGAAACGATATCGCCGCTCTTGATGTAGACCGCGCCCAGCACCAGTCCGATCACGATGGCATAGATCGTCTGGACCAGGGCGTTGGCAAAACTCATCCCGGCCACGTTGGTCAAATGCATGATACCGAACAGCACCGCGGAGATGATCAGCATTGCCATGGGAGATTTGCCTTTCTCCCTCAGATTGTATATGAATATGCCGCGAAATATGACCTCTTCAAAAATCGCGGGCGCCAGTCCCAGCAGGATCGTCTCCGCCGTCGGCGCCATGAAGTGCATCCCGGAGATCGGATCGTAGATGACGTTCCACAGCACGAAGAGCAGTGCGGGCAGGATGTATTTGATCCCGGAAAACGCTCTGCAGCCCTTGAAGCAGTGCCGGAAGAACAGGAACAGAAGGATCCCGACGATGATCCGGCCGACGGCCACGGCGAGCTCGCTGGGACAGGAAAACAACTGCCCGGCCAACGACAGGATCAGCGCGACCACCAGGGCGACGATGAATAGTATGATCTCAAAAATGATCGGCCTGGTCTCTGCGAACTTTCTCATTTCATGACCTCCTCAACGCGGGCCTGTTGTCCTCAATTATAACAGCCGGAGACAAGGAAATCCACCATTGAAAGCAGTCTGTCCGTGCAATATTTTCCGCTCTGCCCGGGAATACTGGAAGCAGAAACGTGAAAGGACGGGATATGCCGTGATCGAACAGGACACCGTAAGACTGCTGCGGGAATGTGACGCCGGAGCAAAGATGGGGATCTCCTCCATTGAGGACGTCCTGGGCCACGTCCGAGCAGAGGCGCTGGAGACGCTGCTGGCAGACTGCAAGCGGGAACACGAAAAGCTGCGTACCGAGATACAGGAACTGCTGACCCGATACCGGGACGAGGGCAAGGCGCCGCCTGCGCTTGCCTCCGTAATGTCCGAGCTGACGACGAAGATAAAGCTGGCGTTGCACGACTCCGATGAGGCCATAGCAGACCTGATGACGAAAGGGTGCGACATGGGCGTAAAATCCCTCAGCCGCTATCTGAACCAGTATGCAGCCGCGGACGAGGCGTCAAAGGAGATTGCCAAACAGCTCATCAAACTGGAGGAAACTCTCGCCGCCGACATCCGGCCCTATCTTTGAGCACGGTTTTCAAAAGCAAAAAAGGCGCCGAAAAACCTGTAAAAGCAGGATTTTCGGCGCCTTTTGGTCGGAGTGTCGGGATTTGAACCCGAGGCCTCTTGGTCCCGAACCAAGCGCGATACCAAGCTTCGCCACACCCCGATGCATGAGAAAGGACGCTGACACATGCCAACGTCCTTTTATGACGTGTCACATCAGAGAAACTGCCGATCGTCAATCAAAAAAACGATCGGAAGAATTCAACGTTCGCATTATACTACTAATTACCGGCATTGTCAAGCGCATTACACGGCGCGGGCCGCGCTGTTTTTTCCTGTCCTCGCGGGAAAACAGGATGCGGGCTCCCGGCCGCGGATCCTCCCCTGTTCCCGTTCCTCGCTGCCGGTGTTTCATCAGCTGTTCTCCACGCACTCCCCGTCGGCTCACGGAACGCGCACTCCGCCGCCTGCATAACGGCGATAAATGTATTGAAAAAATTCATACGGTATTATAAACTAATGTACATATAATGAATATTGTAAATTTTTTACAAGGCGGCGATGCTGCGCCTGGATGCGGCGCAGTACGCAGCGGAACTGATCCGCCTTCTGGGGACCACGGTACGTTTTATCCGAGAGGACGGAATCTTCCGGTCAGGCCGCCATATGCAAAAACTCAAAAAACTATGGAAATGAGAGGATGAATATGAAGAAAAAAGCAAACCGGGGATTCAGTATGCTCATCGCCGTCCTGCTGGTAATATCGCTGCTGCCAATGACAGTATTCGCGCTGGAGGAAGAGGCTGCGGGAACCACGGTCTATACTTCACCCGACGGACGCAGCGCAGGGGAATACTATTTTGACATGGATTCCGGAGAACTGTACGATTGTCTGAAAGACAGGCGTTACGACGAAAAGATCAGCGACGGTGCCGCTGAAACCGAGGCGGAGGCCTATGCCGCGGAAGCGGCGTCGGCAGATCTGGCCGCATTCAAGGCGGCTGCGTGGTCTGTCAACACGGAGAGCCTCGCCCTGAGCGCTGATTTTCCGGCGGGCTACGACCCCTCCGCCATATTCTCGCTGCAGGATGATTCCGATCGGACGTTTATGCTCTCCCTGATGCGTCTGGCAGGAGAGGCTTCCCTGCCCTGGGCAGAGGCGCCCATGCCGCAAAGTATGAACGAGCTTCCGGAATACGGCCACGGACAATACTATATCAACACGCAGATGGTCTACGATTACTATTTTGACGCGGCGTACGCCGAATACTCCGCTCACCCGGAGATCTACGACTGGGCGGATGAGTGGGAGCTTGGCTCGATGTGCGATGCCTACGCCGTCGGCAAGCTCAAGCTGTTATGGCTGGCGACATACCACGTGCTGCCCGACGAGCCAATCTTCGGTCTGAGGCAGACGTGGGGTGAGGACGGGAACTTCCCGCTGTATTTCCCCTATGACACCGTGATCGGTACGGAGGGTGCGGAAGACGACCTGTCCCGGTTCGTCATGGAGTACCACGATTACAAAGACCCCGTATGGGACTGGGAAAGCCCTGACCACGTGACCGTTACGTTCGAATGCTTCCTCGGCACGGAGGAGCACGGAGACGGCACGGGCGACAAGGTGGTATTTGAACTCACGGGGGACGATATTACGCAAACAGTCCTCAGGGAGCCGACTGAGCTCACAGACGGCGAAGTGGAGTGCACGGCGTCGGTGGAGTTCATGGACAGCAGGCAGTTCAAGGTCGTCACGTTCACCGATACGGAGATCCTCACCTCGCCGGCCAAGGGGGATCCCGATCGGCTTGAAATAAGGGAGCAGCCGCAGAGCGTGGAGCTCTCTTATCCGCAGGGCGCGACCTTCCATGTCGAGGTGGCCGGAACCGATAACGTAGAAGCAGCGTCCTACCAGTGGTACGACACGGACGCCCTGGGAAGACCCGTGAAACTCGACGGTCTGAGCGCCACGACCGATACGCTCGTACTGCCCTCCACGACCCTGTACGACAGCTACTTTGACCTTTTCTGCGTGATAACAGACACCAACGGCAACAAGGTGAAATCGGACACCGCGCACGTGGAGATGGTCGACCGTGGGCACAGGCCGGTTTTCTACGTGGGCGACATTGCCGTACAGCCCGGCGAGACGCTGGACCTCTCCACCACCGAGATGGGCACGGGCACGGTCACGTTTGAGGGGAATGAGGTCACCCTCGACAACGTCGTGATCGACCTCGACAAGGACCATCTCCTGTTTGACACCATCAACAGTCCTGAAATTGGCCTCTTTGCAGCCTGCAGCGGATGCCCGTTTGAAAATGACGAGTTTTACATCCACGTGATGGGCGATTGCGAGATCAACAGCAACTACTATGATCAGTCCATATACTCCGCAGGCATATGCCTCCGCGCGCATTTCCGTGCCTCGGACGCAGACACCGATACCACGATGATCATCGACGGCGACGGCACTCTTACGCTCCACGGCGGCTGCGGCGGGATCAACACGGACTATGCTCTGGAGATAAACGGCAACCTTAACACACAAAGCAACGGACAGTACTATATGGAAGGCATCTACGCCAACGGCGACGTCCGCATAGGCGAAGAGGCGAACGTAGATATACAGTGCTTCGGGCCGGGCATCTTCGTCGACTGCCGCCTGCTGGGAGACTGGAGTTACGAGTATCACGATATTTATATCAGCGACGGCGCCAAAGTGAAGATAGACGCCACGGCCGGGCATGTTTATTCCCGCAACACCGACCTGTACGGCATAGTGGCCAACGGCGATATGTTCTTTGGCGCGGCGGACCTGGATATCAGCCTCCACGCAATTCCGGATACGATGATCCCGTACGACGGCAGAGTCAGCAGTATGACGGGCCTGACAGCCTTCAACATCGTTCTGGAGGGCACCGGGCTCTCCATCGACATTGACGCTGTGGAGGCGGACGGCAAGCTCTACGCAAACGGCGCCTACGGCATCAGCGGCGATTCACTGCAGAGGCTTTACCTCACGGACGGCGCGAAGGCGGGCATAACGATCGACACCCCCGTCGTCCGCGACGTCGCCGAGGGTATCGAAAGTGCGTGGACCTGGCAGGACGAGGGGCTCGGAATCGTCGTTGAAAAAGGCTGTGAGCTGAATATCGACATAAGTTCCACCGGCACGGCGGTCTTCGGCATAGACCTTGCCAATCCCGTATACGTTGCCGACGGGGTCATGAACGTAACCGCAGAATCTCCCGACGCTGACATGGTATTCGGCGTATCGTGTTCCGAGGCCGATTTCGAACTGAACAGCTCCACGGCCTCCGTGTGCGTGAACGCGCCGAACGGAATAGCGATTTTCACCAGCGACAGCGGAGACGATACGGAGGGCAACCCGGACGACGAGAGCGGATTGCTCTCTGCTGTAGAGTACAGAAAGCCGGACGCTCCCCGTGAATTCAATCTCGAAAGGCAGTACGGCCTCGCACTCAGCGGAGGCCTCGCCTCCGGCGTTACAGAGTACGACCCGGACTATGCGCCGAAGCATATCCTTCTCTCTGGCAAGGCGGAGATCACCACTCCGAAAAACGGTCTCGTCAGCCGCTACGGTTTCCCGTACTACGGAAATCTTGTGCCCGGTGAGACGGTCTACGATCCCAAGGCTCCCGACACTCCGGCGTCTGAGGTGCAGATCTCCGTAAAGGCCAACTCCGGCGGCGGCAGTTCCGGCGGCGACAGCAGTTCGTCCTCCTACACCGTGACGACAGCGGATGCGGAAAACGGTTCCGTCACCGTGAAGCCCCCCTCTGCGTCCAAGGGAACGACCGTAACGATCACCCCGACGCCGGATGAGGGCTATGAGGTGGACAAGATCACCGTCACCGACGGGAACGGAAACGCCGTTTCGGTCCGGGATAACGGCGACGGCACCTACAGCTTCATCATGCCGGACGGCAAGGTCACGGTGGCGGCTGCTTTCCGGGAGAAAACCCATGACTGCCCGTCCAAGGATTTCACGGATGTCGATCCCGACGCCTGGTACCATGAGGCGGTGGATTATGCCGTGGCCGAGGGTCTGATGAACGGCGTGGGCAACGGCAAGTTCGATCCGGACGGGACGACAACGAGAGCCATGATCGTCACGATCCTCCACCGTCTGGAGGGAACACCTGTCGTCAATGCGGTGAATCCCTTTGACGATGTGGCGGCCGACCAGTGGTATACCGACGCTGTGATCTGGGCAAACGCCAACGGCATCGTCGAGGGGTACGGCGACGGCATGTTCGGCCCGGCGGACAATATCACCCGGGAGCAGTTTGCGGCGATTCTGTATCGCTATGCAAACTACAAGGATTACGATACCGGCAAGACGGCAGACCTGTCCGCCTATGAAGACGCGTTGAGCATCAGCAGCTGGGCACTGGATGCTGTGAAGTGGGCAAATGCGGAAGCTTTGATTACAGGCCGCACGGCCACGACGCTTGTCCCAACCGGAAACACAACCCGTGCGGAAGCTGCGACGATCCTCATGCGGTTGATTTCAGCAATGCAATAATCACCTTAAAAGGCCGCAGGCAAAAGCCTGCGGCCTTTATTAGCGCTCACTGCATTTGTTTTTCAAACCGGAACATCTCATCTGGGCCTTCGTCGTCGCACTCCGGTTCGTTTGGGTCGTGGTGCATGGCACAGTAGAATTCCACTATCTGGAACCCGCACTTGTTGACGTAGAAGTGGATATTCCGCTTATCAAAGTACGGCGTGCAGGTCTCCCATACGCGAGTATCCGGATAGAGCTGCTCCACCTCTCGCCAGGCGGCTCGGCCGATACCCCTGCTGTGAACTGCGGGATCGACAAACAGCAGATCCAAGTGGTTGTGCTGTGTATCGGGATTGATCCGCACTACCAGCCCGCCGACGATCTCCCCGTCCTGACGGATGCGGTACGCATCTCCTGCGTCGATGCATGTCTCGATGGTCCTGCTGGATATGATTTCACCGTCCTCCTCAAAGTGGTCGTCCCGGAGACCAAATTCCTCCACGGCGCCGTATTTGAAGGCAACCTGATTGTCCCGGATGAACCTGTCACGGTCGTCCGGACTGAGCGGGGTGAGGGTAATGTTTCGTTCGTTCATGCTGACCTCCTGAAAAAAGCTCGGCGGCAAAGGGCCCACGCAGATCGTTCCGCTCTCATAAGGCCGCTTCACGCAAAAAGTAAGCCCGGCAAAAAAGAGTATGCGGCGTGAAATCCGCTGCATACTCTCGGCATGAAAAAGGATCATCCCGGCACAACTTCACTTCTCATGACGGGAAAGATATGCCTGCTTCTCCCGTTCGTCCTCTGCCTCCAGTGAGGAGGAGTTGTGAATATTGCCCAGGAATTCCAAATGGTGCCTGAACTCGTGGCGCAAAATGCCGCGCAGGAGTTCGCGGGCTTTTACCGCGTCCGCCTTCGGGTAGACCCGGTCGAAGGAGCCCTTGAACATTTTTATCTGACGTATGCCGTAAGCGACCTGATACTGCCCCAGGGTGTAGCGGTCGTTTCCCCTGGCATAGTCCGGCAGCACTGTGTCTTCAGACACAATCACACCGCCGGAGAGTTTCTCAAAGAACTCTTCGGGAAGTTCATCCAGCAATTCCGCTACTATTTTTTTGTATTCCTCTAAGCTGATCATATCATTATTCCAGGGAAGATCCAGCCGAATAGGCCTGTCGGTTTTGGTACACATCTTCTTTGGCCGAGAAAGCCTGACTTAATTTTATCATCATTTGCTTTGGTTCTCAACCCATTCTTGGCAAAACGTAAGAGGATGTAACGTGAAATCCGTTACATCCTCTCGACATGGTTGCGGGGGCAGGACTTGAACCTACGACCTCCGGGTTATGAGCCCGACGAGCTACCGACTGCTCTACCCCGCGATATGGTGATCCATGCTTAAAATCTTGGTGCCGGTGACCGGGATCGAACCGGTACGAGGTTTCCCCCACCAGATTTTAAGTCTGGCGCGTCTGCCAATTCCGCCACACCGGCGTTTCGGCTTAAATAGTATAGCATAGTATCCCCTGTGTGTCAAGCCGACCACAGAACTTTTTTGAGGTCACCAGGCGCCGGTGAGATCCCGTACCGCCTCCGCAGCCATGAGCAGACCGGCCGCTGCCGGGACCCAGGGAGAGCTCGCCGGCGTGCGCTCCCCGTCTTCACTTTTCCGGGGCGGCTCCGTGGAAAAGACCACCTTCTGGTGCGTGATACCACGGCGGCGCAGTTCCCTGCGCATGACCCGCGCCAACGGGCAGACCTCTGTCTTTGCCAGATCCGTCACCTGCAGACGTCCCGGATCCAGTTTGTTGCCGGTACCCATGGCGGAGATCAGAGGAATCCCCCTCTCCTGCGCCGTGACGATCAGATCGATCTTGTCGGCAACGCTGTCGATGGCGTCCAGAATATAGTCGCAGGGCACATCAAAGAAGGCGTCACGGTTATCTGCGGTATAGCGGTCATTCCGCACTGTGAGCGCGCAGTCGGGATTGATGTCCCGGTACCGCGCCGCGGCTGCCTCCGCCTTGGGACGGCCTACTGTGCTGTGCAGGGCAATCAGCTGGCGGTTGAGATTGGTCACATCCACCACATCGCAGTCCACCAGGGTGAGTTTTCCCACGCCGGCACGGACCAGAGCCTCCGCCGCCGCTGAACCCACGCCGCCCAGTCCGAAGACCATTACATGGACCCGGGACAGCCGCCGGAGGGCGCCCTCCCCCATCAGCCGGACGGTGCGGTGAAATTGCGGTGCATACACGACAGATCCCTCCCGTAAAGTACCTCTGTGAAGCACAGGTCCCCGCACAACAGTATGCGGGGACCTGTGTTCTCTTATCTCAGCAGATCTGCGCCGCAGTCTGTCAGGTCCGGCCCACCAGCTTCATGCCGGGGCCGTACTCGCTGATGGGATACTCCGCCTGCTTGGCGGTGAACCAGTCAGAATACTCCTGACTTCTCAGGCCGTTGTCGCACTGATACTTCCAGTACGCGTCGCCCTGGCTGACGAAGTACATGATGTGGTAGCCGTACTGCGTCTCCACGATGCCGGAATCGCCGGGCTGGCGGCCGGGATCGAAGCACCAGTCGTTGAAGGTCTCCACCATCTGGCCCTGATAGACGTTCTCATAGAGTCCGCCGCTGGCGGCCGAGCCGGTATCCGTGGAATACTCCTTAGCCAGAGCCGCGAAGGATTCCTCCGTGGCCTCGCCGGACTGCCACTCGGCATAGATGCGCTCGGCCTCGGCCTTGGCGTTTGCCATGGCGGCGGCAGCCAGGCTGCCGTCCGCATCCTCGCCCTCCACAGGCTCGGGGGCAATCAGGATATGACGCACGTTGACCGTGGAATCATCGCGGAGATAGCGGCTGTCAAAGCGCACGACATAGGCGCCGGTATCTGTCTCGATCACACCGACCTCCCCAGGGGTACGGGCGCTGTCAAAGACCCAGTCCGCCACTGAGGTGTCCGGCGCATAAGCGGCAGAGGAGTAGCCATAGCCGGAAATCACTGTGGCTGTGGCCTCGGGATCGCCGGAATACTCTGCCACCAGGGCATCAAAGCTTCTGCCGCCGGACAGGCGCCCGGCCATCTCCCAGGCGGCGGCATGGGCCGCCTCGACGGCAGCGGCCTTCTCCGCATCCAGAGCGGCCTGCTCCTCCTCCGTCAGCGTCAGGGGATCGCCGGTTTCCTCATCTACGGGAGCTGCCGGCATATTCGCCGTGACAACATAGTAGGTGTAGTCCACAAAATCGATATCATTGGAGTGCTCGGCATAGTACGCCTCATAGTCCGCGTCCGTGTAGGTATAGGAGTCCCTGAGATGCGAGGCGTAATCCGAAGCCAGGATCTGCGTAGAAAGGTTGCGCATGAAGCCCCGCTCCGTCATGCCGGCGCCGTAATAGGAGAAGTACTGCCTCCGGGTAATGCCGTAGTTGGTGCAGACCTCGTCGACCTGGTCGGAATAGTTGTCCAGATAGGTCTGCGCCTCGTCGGACATCGTGTAGCCCGCTTCCTTGGCCGCGTCGGACATGATCGCGGCCTCCTGCATCATCTTTACACCGTTTTCGATGAAGTAGTCACGCCAGGTCTGGGTATCGTTATAGAACTGCTTGTCCATAGGGACACTGGGATCCACAAGATAGTTCCAGTAGTCGCCGTACTGGGCGGATATCTGATTATACGCACTGTTGTAGTAATACTCCGCATCCATGGCCACATACTTCTCGTCGCCGATGGATACGGCCTTCATGTTCTTCTGGATGACGTTGGACTTCCAGACCACCATGGCAATAAACAGGATGATAATGATGATAAAAACGGCAACGATGGCGTGCCATTTTCTCTTTTCCTTCCGCGCCTCTTTTGCCTCTTTGCTCCGGCTGTCGCTCAAGGTCTGCTGCAGAGCCTTCTGGCGCTGTTTCTTTTCTCTTGATGCGCTCATGTCGTATCCCTTCCTCTCGGTGGTTTCCTCAGCACATTTAGCGCTGTACTGCGACTTGAAACTGTGCATTACAAATAAATAGTATACCGCATCGCTTGCGTTTACGCAAGAGAAAAAGCAGCAGAGTGTGATTTTTTCTTGATTCTTTCGGACTGTTTCTCCCCTGCCCTTGCCCCGCCGGACAAGTTGTGCTATAATAATTGAAAATCAGCCGTGCCGCCGGACGGCGCAGGGGAAAAACGGCTGAAAAGGAGTAGACGGCTATGGCGATTCGCAATCTGATCGATTTTGGCGACGTCTCCCGGGAGGACTGGGACGCTCTGTACGCCAACGCCTGCAAAATCATGGACCATCCCGAGCAGTATACCGACGTCTGCCGGGGCCGTATCTCCTGCAATCTCTTTTACGAGCCCTCGACCCGGACGAATTTCTCCTTCCAGACCGCCATGCTGCGATTGGGCGGCAACGTGTTCGGCTTTGCCGACCCCAGCTCCTCCTCCGTGGCCAAGGGCGAGTCCCTGAAGGACACGGTGAAGATGGTCTCCGGCTATGCCGACGTCATCGTCATCCGCCACCCCCGGGAAGGTGCGGCGCGGGCGGCGTCTCTGTACTCCGACGTGCCGGTGATCAACGCCGGCGACGGCAGCCATATGCACCCGACCCAGACCACGGCGGATCTGACCACTATCCTCCGGCTCCACGGCACGGTGGACGGCCTGGCGGTGGGACTGTGCGGCGATCTGCGCAACGGGCGCACCGTCCACTCCCTGATCAAGGCCCTGGCTAAATTCGACGGGGTCCGGTTCTTCCTCATCTCACCCCGGGAGCTTTCTCTGCCGGACTATATGCGCCGGTTCATGCAGAAAAACAACCTGCCCTTCGTGGAGGTCAAGGGCCTGGAGGCCGTCATTCCGCAGCTGGACGTGCTCTATATGACCCGCATCCAGCAGGAGCGGTTTGCCGATCCTCTGGAGTATGAGCGGAACAAGGGAATCTATATCCTCACCACCAACATCATGCGCCGGGCCCGGGAAAATCTGCTGGTCATGCATCCCCTTCCCCGGGTGGATGAGATCGCCGACGACGTGGACAACGATCCCAGAGCCGTATACTTCCAGCAGGCGCGGTTCGGTATGTTCGCGCGGATGGCACTGTTGATGGACCTGGCCCGTCAGCCCCGCCGTCCCCAGCATTTCCTCCTCTCCGACGAAGGGCCTGTGTGCCGCAATCCCAACTGCATCACGCAGACGGAGCTGTATCTGCCTCCCCTGACGAAAGACAGCGATAGCGGCCCCTGCTGCGGCTACTGCGACAAGGAGATCAACGGGCCCGATCACGCGTCGGAGTAAATCTAAATTTTTTTATGAAAAGCTCTTGCACAGGCAAAAAAAGTGTGCTATAGTAAATAAGCTGAAATCCGGGTGTGGCGAAGTTTGGTATCGCGCTTGAATGGGGTTCAAGAGGCCGCTGGTTCAAGTCCAGTCACTCGGACCAAAACACGGGACGTCCCTTTGGGGGGTCCCGTGTTTTTGCGTTTTTTCAGCAGCTCTGCGGAGAACCAGCGGCCTCAGCGCGAAGCGCGTCAAATCCGCCGCCCGGCATGCCGGACGCAGTCGGCATGCCGCTGGTTCAAGTCCAGTCACTCGGACCAAAACACGGGACGTCCCTTTGGGGGTTCCCGTGTTTTCGCTTTTCAGCGCACCGGCTTTGAACCAGCGGCCTCAGCGCGAAGCACGTCAAATCCGCCGTCTGCCTGTCCTCCGCGGCAAAAAAACAGGGCGGTCCAAAACGGACCGCCCTGTTTGGTGCGGAAATGACTTACTTTTTGCCCAGATAGGCCGCCTTGACGTCTTCGTTGGCCAGCAGCTCCTTGCCGGGACCCGTCATGGTGATCTTGCCTGTCTCCATGACGTAGCCGATATCGGCGGTCTGCAGGGCCATGTTGGCGTTCTGCTCGATGAGGAGGATCGTCACGCCCTGCTTGTTGATCTCACGGATGATATCGAAGATACCCCGCACGACCAGTGGCGCAAGGCCCAGGGACGGCTCGTCCATCATGATCAGCTTGGGACGGCTCATCAGCGCGCGGCCCACGGCCAGCATCTGCTGCTCACCGCCGGACAGGGTGCCGCCGTGCTGCCAGTGACGTTCCTTGAGCCGGGGAAACAGATCATAGACCCAGTTCAGGTCGTCCGTCAGGTCGTCCTTGCGCAGGTAGGCGCCGATGCGCAGGTTTTCCAGCACCGTCAGATCCGGGAAGATCTTCCGGCCCTCCGGCACCAGAGTGATGCCCCGGGAGACGATCTCCTGAGGACCCTTGCCGGTGATCACCTCATCCTGGAAGGTCACAGTGCCTGCGGCCGGCTTGATCAGGCCGGCGATGGTGCGCAGGGTGGTGCTCTTGCCGGCGCCGTTTGCGCCGATCAGCGTCACGATGCTCTTTTCCGGAACCTCAAAGGAAATACCCTTGACGGCTTCAATGCCGCCGTAGTTGACTTTTAAATCATTGATCTTAAGCATCTTCCTCAACCACCCCCAGATATGCGTCAATGACGCGCTGGTCCGCCTGTACCACGGCCGGTGTGCCGTGACTGATCAGCTCGCCGAAGTCGATAACGTAGATCTGATCGCTGAACTGCATGACCAGGTCCATATGGTGCTCGATCATCAGGATCGTAACGCCGTATTTTTCTCTGATCTGCACGATGAATTCGCCCAGCTCCTGGGTCTCCTGAGGATTCATGCCGGCGGCGGGCTCGTCCAGAAGCAGCAGCTTCGGCGATGTAGCCAGGGCCCGGGCAATCTCCAGCCGGCGCTGCAGACCGTAGGGCAGGCTGGTGGCCAGCTCGTCGCGGAACCGCAGAAGATCCTGTTCCTCCAGCAGAAGCGCCGTCTCCTCCCGCATGCGCCGTTCCTCCGCGTGGGAGATCCGGAAGGTGGAGGTGAAGATGTTCTGTTTGGCGTGGAGGTGCTTGGCCGTGAGCACGTTTTCAAACACCGTCATGCTCTTCCACAGCCGGATGTTCTGGAACGTGCGGGCGATGCCCTTCCGGGTAATCTTGTCCGGCGTGGGATTGAGGATCTTCTCGTGCACATACTTGTCGGCGTTGGAGCCCTTGTACAGCTTCTTCATCTTGCCGTGGGGATAGTTGGACACGATCACCTTGTCATAGAAGCTGACCTGCCCGTTGGTGGGCTCATATACGCCGGTGATGCAGTTGAAGGCCGTGGTCTTGCCGGCGCCGTTGGGGCCGATGAGCGCCACGATCTGGCCCTCGTTGACCTCCAGGGAGAGGTTGTCGACTGCCACAACGCCGCCGAACTGCATGGTGATATCCGAGAGGCGAAGCACGTTGTCACTCATTTTGCTCCCTCCTCCACCGCGGGTTTCGGCTTCTTCCGGCGCAATCGATCCACCATCCGTTTGATGGAGATCTCCTTCTCGCCCATGATGCCCTTGGAGAAGAACAGCACGATGATCATGATGATGATCGAGAAGACGACCTTGCGGAAGCCGGAACGCATGATGTTCAGGCCCAGGATGTTGTTGCTGGATTCATCCAGGAAGCGGAGCCACCACTCGTTGCAGGCGATGAACAGGAACGAACCGATGCAGCTGCCGCTGATGGAGCCGATGCCGCCGATGACGACGATCAGCAAAATCTCGTAGGTCATGGCCGTCTTGAACTGAGAGGCCTGCACCGTGTACTGATACATGGACAGCAGCGCGCCGGAGATGCCGGCAAAGAAGGAGCTGATGATAAAGGACATCTCCTTGTGCTTGAACAGGCCGATGCCCATGGCCTCCGCCGCGATCTCATCGTCCCGGATCGCCTTGAACGCCCGTCCGTAGGACGAGTCGATGAGCATTTTTATGATGGCGATACAGATGCCCGCCACGATGAAGATGAACAGCGTGGGCGGGAACGGAATGTTGCTGAAGGGCAGCGTCACGTCCGTCAGATCCAGGTATTTGCGCAGGACGTTGGCGCCGTTTGTCAGCGGTCCGATGGTATCCCATTGGAAGATCGCGCGGATGATCTCGGCAAAGCCCAAAGTCGCGATGGCCAGGTAGTCGGACTTCAGGCGCAAAACCGGAAGGCCGATCAGGAACGCGAACAGCGCGGCGATCAGCCCGGCGATGATCATGGAGGGGATCAGACCGAGCTGGAAACCGACGATGCAGTCGTAGTACTTATAGACGGAATCCGAGAGCTTGATGGTGACCGGCATGGTCAGGATCGCGTAGGCATAGGCGCCGATGAGCATGAAGCCGGCCTGGCCCAGGGAAAACAGTCCGGTGAACCCGTTGAGCAGGTTCATGGACACCGCTGCCAGAGAGTAGATCGCACCCTTCTTCAGCACGGAGAACAGAATCGACGTCGAGGGGATGGTCTTCTCCAGGATAATGATGACGATCAGCAGCACAGCGATGCCGATGAGGGAGTATAATACCTCTTTCTTATCCTTTTTTTCAGTCATAGCCAACTCACCTCACACCTTATCCGTAGCCTTCTCGCCGAACAGTCCCGTCGGCTTCACCAACAGGATGACGATCAGAAGGGCAAAGGTAAATGCGTCCGAGAAGGTCGTCCAGCCGACACCCTTGATGAGATTCTCGCAGATACCGATGATGAATGCACCGATGACCGCGCCCGGGATACTGCCGATGCCGCCGAATACGGCTGCAACGAAGCATTTCAGGCCAGGCATTGCGCCGGACGTGGGCACCACCGACGCGTAGTTGCTGAAGTACAGCATGGAGCCCACCGCCGCCAGCAGAGAGCCGATGATAAACGTGGCGCTGATGACGGCATTGATCTTGATGCCCATCAGCTGACTGGTCTCAAAGTCCTTGGAGACGGCGCGCATGGCCATACCGATCTTGGTCTTCTTGATAAAGATGACCAGCACGACGATCAGCACGATGGCGATCACCGGCGTGATCAGCGTGACCATCTTGGTGGTGGCCCCGCCGATGGTGACGGTCTTGGAGATCCAGGGGATCTGCGGATACACCTTCGCCAGACCGCCGGTGAAGTACAGCGCACAGTTCTGCAGCAGATAGCTGACGCCGATGGCGCTGATCATAATGGACATACGCGGCGCGTTGCGGAGCGGTTTGTATGCCGCCCTTTCAATGGCAAAGCCCAGCAGAACTGTGATCACAAGCACCATCGGGATGGACAGCCACATGGGGAACACCGTTGTGAGATAGACCATCACCAGACCGGCGACCATGAACACGTCGCCGTGAGCAAAGTTGATCAGCCGCAAGATGCCGTAGACCATGGTATATCCGATGGCAATCAGCGCATACTGGCCGCCAACGGAGATGCCCGCCAAGATGTACGGCAAATTGGCCGTTAAAAATTCCATTTATCTTTCCCTCCCCGTATTCGAGGTAACAAGGATCGCAAGTATGTTCTGTGGCCGACGGGTTCCGGGTGTCGCCCGCCACAGAACACACTGAAAATAAACTTGGCGGCGGGAGCCAAATGACCCCCGCCGCAGTTAACAGGAGACTATATCACACTGTTGCAGAGTCGATCACTCGACACCCTGAACGGTGACAAAGTCCCATGCACCGGTTTCAACGTTGGCAGTCTTGACATAGGCCACGTCACGGATGGCGTCGCCGATCTCGTCGAAAGCGATGGCGCCGGACACGCCGTCATAGGTGGTGTCCCACAGAGCAGCCATGACGTCGGCAGGATCGGTGCTGCCGGCCTTCTGCATGGCAGCCAGAGCAACGAAGTAGGCGTCATAGCCCATGGCGGTAACAGCCGCGATGGTGTCGTCGCCGCCGTTGTTGGACAGGTTGGCGCTGTCGCTGTTGATCCACTCCTTCACGCCGGCGTCGAACGCAGGATCGCCGCCCTCCTGATAGAAGGTGGTGACGGTGATGTTGACGTTCTTGCCGGAGGCAGCCTGGAGGATGACGTTGGAGTCCCAGGTGTCGCCGGCCAGGATGGGCATGGACATACCCTGGGCGTCAGCCTGATCGACGATCAGCTGAGCAGCCTCGGTGGACACGGGGCTGAAGAACACGCCGCAGCCCTCGTTCTGGGCAGTGGCAATGTAAGAGGTGAAGTCACTGTTGCCCTCGGGGAAGGTGGCCTCAATACAGGTGCCGCCCAGAGCCTCGAAAGCATCCACGAAGTAGTTGACCAGGCCGCCGGAATAGTCGTCGCCCAGCTTGCTCAGGCAGTAAGCCTTGTCGATACCCAGCTCATTGAAGGCATAGTTGGCCAGAACGGTGCCCTGGAAGGGATCCAGATAGCAGATACGGAAGTAATAGTCGTTGCCCTCCGTGACCTGGGGGTTGGTGCAGGTGATGCCGACCACGGGGATGCCCGCCGCTTCGAAGGTGGGGCCGCCGGCAATGGAGACGCCGGAGCCATAGGAGCCGAGAACGACGGAGCAGCCGGCGCTGACCAGATCAGCGGCAGCGGATGCGGCCTTGTCGTTGGAGCTCTCGTTATCGACGATCTTCAGCTTGACGTCATAGGTCACGCCGTTGATCTCGACGGTGGGCTGAACGGAGTTGGCGTACTGGACACCAAGGGTCTCCTGCTTGCCGCCGGCGCCGTTGTCGCCGGAAGCGGGCTCAAAGACGCCGATATAGACGACTTCATTGGCACCCGCGGGCTCGCCGCCGGTATCCGCATCGTCGGTGGGCGCGCTGTCGCCGCCGCTGGGGGGGGCCTCGCCGCCGCCGCCGCAGCCGGAGAAGCCGGCTGCACAGGCCAGAACGAGGACGAGCACCAGAATCAGAGATAAGATCTTCTTCACTTGTTTCTCCTCCTACTCTTATTTTTGGATTGTCTGTTGCGCAGAAGACAGTTGTCCGTCGTCTGCAATACTGAGTGCAGTATAACATATCCCCCGTGGATATTCAACAGAAATCTTCCCGTTTTAGACAAAAAAATCAGGCACTTTCCCTCGCTAATTGGGTAAAATGTATTTTTTGCAGAGGGCGCCGTGTTCTCCCCCGACCGCTTCAGGGAGAATCGTCCCCGACTTCCTTCGGTTGCTTCGCGCATGCTGCCTGCGAAAAATGATTTCCCGCTGAATATGCCGCCTCAGTCGAATAGAAGATCCGTTTGCTGTGGGGAAACTTCTTTAATTTGCGTATCCCCTTTTGTCTGAATCCGATTTAAACTCCTCTCCCCCGGGACATCAAAGCCTTCCTCCGCCGCGGGCAGGGACCGCCGGCGCCGGGCGGCAGAATCCTGCCGTAAAACGCCCCTGTTTTTTCCTCTTTTTTGTGGAAATCAGAGGAAAAAGAAATCTTTGCGCTATCCCTTGACAGGGCCGGTATCGTGTAGTAATATGTTATCAACCTGCCGAACAGGTCGGTAAAACATCATACGATCCTATCTGTCGTCGGCCGCACCCCGGGGCGCCGCCGAACACAGACAAAAAACCGACTCCGGTGCTGTCCGGCGCCGGAGTCTTTTACGGTTTGAAAGGAGTCAGAAATGACGATATACGCAGACAATGCGGCCACGACAAAAATGAGCCGAACGGCCATTGAGGCCATGCTCCCCTACATGGATAAGATCTACGGCAATCCCTCCAGTCTGCACTCCGTGGGCCAGAAGGCCAATGAGGCCCTGACCGCCGCCCGTGAGCAGGTGGCCGCATGCCTCGGCTGCGACGCCAGAGGGATCACCTTTACCTCCGGCGGCAGCGAGGCCGACAATCAGGCCATCCTCTCCGCCGCCCGGCTGGGTCAGCGCAAGGGTAAGAAGCACATCATCTCCACCGCCTTTGAGCATCACGCCGTGCTGCACACCCTCAACCGGCTGGAGAAACAAGGCTTTGAGATCACCCTGCTGGACGTACACGAAAACGGTTTGATCACCCCGGAGCAGGTGGCCGACGCCATCTGCCCGGACACCTGTCTGGTCACCGTCATGTACGCCAACAATGAGATCGGCACCATCCAGCCCATCCGGGAGATCGGCGCGGTCTGCCGGGAAAAGGGCGTGATCTTCCACACCGATGCGGTACAGGCCGTGGGCCATCTGCACATCAATATCCGGGAGGAGAACATCGATATGCTCTCCCTGTCCGCCCATAAGTTCCACGGGCCCAAGGGCGTCGGCGTCCTGTACGCCAGAAAGGGCATCCCCCTGACCAACCTCATCGAGGGCGGCGCTCAGGAGCGCGGCAAGCGGGCCGGCACGGAGAACATCCCCGCCATCATGGGTATGGCCGCGGCCCTGCAGGAGGCCTGCGGGAAGATAGACAGCACCTCCGCACAGATCTCCGCCCTGCGGGACAAGCTCATCGCCGGGCTCTCCGAGATCCCCCACTCCGTGCTCAACGGCGACGCGGTCCGGCGCCTGCCCAGCAACGTGAACTTCTGCTTTGAGGGCATTGAGGGCGAGTCCCTGCTGCTCCTGCTGGACGACAAGGGCGTGTACGCCTCCTCCGGCTCCGCCTGTACCTCCGGCTCTCTGGACCCCAGCCACGTGCTGCTGGCCATCGGGCGGCCCCATGAGATCGCCCACGGCTCTCTGCGGCTGTCTCTGTCCGAGGAGACGACCCGGGAGGAGGTCGACTACATGATCGACGCAGTGAAGGACGTGGTCTCCTATCTGCGCAGTATATCCCCGGTCTGGCGGGACCTTGTAAACGGTAAAAGCAATTTTGTGATTCAGTGAGGTGTCGAATATGGCTTTATACAGTGAAAAAGTAATGGACCATTTCCGCAATCCCCGGAATGTGGGCGTGATCGAGGACGCCGACGGTATCGGCGAGGTGGGCAACGCCAAGTGCGGCGATATCATGAAGATCTATCTGAAGATCGAAAACGATATCATCGTCGACGTGAAGTTTGAAACCTTCGGCTGCGGCAGCGCCATCGCCTCCAGCTCCATGGCTACGGAGCTGATCAAGGGCAAGCCCGTGTCCGAGGCCATGGCTCTGACCAACAAGGCAGTGGCCGAGGCTCTGGACGGTCTGCCCGCCCACAAGCTCCACTGCTCCGTCCTGGCCGAGGAGGCCATCAAGGCCGCTCTGGAGGACTACTACAAGAAGAACGGCCTGACCTATGACCCCACCCTGTTTCCCAACTGTGCCAACTGCGGCCACTGCTGCAAGGCGGACCAGTGCGGCCAGTGAGCTGACGCTCTTATCTGCAAGCATTTCCGGACAAGGAAACGAGGTAAGTCATCATGATGGTATCCACAAGAGGCCGATATGCCCTGCGGGTGATGATCGATCTGGCCGAGCACTGCGACGGGAACTATATCCCCCTCAAGGACGTGGCCGAGCGGCAGGACGTCTCCCTGAAATATCTGGAGAAGATCCTGCCGGTGCTCACCAGAAACGAGCTGATCGTCGGTGTCCACGGCAAGGGCGGCGGCTATAAGCTCACCCGCCGGCCGGAGGATTATCCCATCGGCGAGATCCTGCGGCTCACGGAGGGCGACCTTGCGCCGGTGGCCTGTCTGGAACACAATGCCGAGCCATGCGGCCGTACCGCCGCCTGCCGGACAAAACGGCTGTGGAACGGCTTGAACAAGATCATCAACGAATATCTCGACAGTGTCACCGTGGCCGATCTGATCGGCAGCGAGGGTACGGCGGTCTGCCTGCCCCTCTCATAAAACCAAAGCTGACAAAAAAACGCCGCGCTGAAAGTGATTTCAGCGCGGCGTTCCTTTTTTGTTTAACGGCGAAGTCTGATCAGCAGGAGTTCCCCCTCCCGCACGGATATGACGGCACGCCTCCCGGACAGCACCTCATTGCTGATGCCGTAGGGATAGCCGCAGGAGATCTCCGCGTCCCGCAGCGGGTATTTCGCTCCCTCCACCGTGACCCCCCGGGCCGTGCCGCTGATATTCAGCAGAGAGAAATATGCGAAGCGGTCCTCCACATTGACGGAGGACTCGGCGACAAGCTCCATCTCGGAGAAATCGTCCACGATCCGGCCCCGTCCCCCCCGCTCCCGCAGCAGCAGGAGAATGGCCACATTGCCCAGGGTGTGATCCAGCCGCCCGCCGATCACGCCGACGAGAAGGAAATCGACAAAGCTCCGGCGCAGAGCCTCTTTTGCGGCAAAGACCGTGTCCGTATCGTCCTTCTCCCGGGGCAGGACGATGGTCTCTGTGTCCGTGTCCGGACACTCGTGTGAGTCGAAGTCCCCCACGATGAGGTCCGGCTCGATTCCCAGGCCCTCCCTGTGGCGGAGACCGCAGTCGCAGAAGATACAGTAGTCGTCCTCTCGCAAATAAGCCCGGACGGCGGCGTAATCGCGGATCTCCGCGCCGCCGACGATGACGCATCTTCTCATTGCCGTTTTCCGCCTCCCAGCTTATGGACCGCAATGCACAGCAGCATGGTGACGACCATGTCCGGCAGTGTATTGCCCACGGGGATGTCCACTCTCATCAGCAGCCGATAGAGGATAAATCCGATCAGCCAGACCACAAGGTTCCGGACCTGAAAGGCTCTGCCGCTGCTGTCGTTTTTCAAAATGAAGAAGTCCGCGATCTGGATGGCGATCATGGGGGCGAACACCGATCCGATGAAATATAAAAAGCCGGTGATATCGTCCATGGGAAACAGGATCGCCCCCGCCGTTCCGATGACTGCCGCAGCGATGGCCACCCATTTCCCTTTGATTTTCGAAGAGAGGGACTCGCTGGATACGCCGGCGGAGTATGCGTCCAGGAAAGTCGTGGTGACGGTGGAAAACACAATGATGAGCAGCCCCGCGATGCCCAGACCCGCCTGGACCATGATCCGGGCGATGTCGCTCTCTCCGGTAAAGAGTGCGGCGCCCATGCCGATGACGTACATCCAGCAGCTGACGACGCCGTAGACCACCGCGCTGACTGCAGTGGCTCTCCCGGGCTTCTTCGCCTCCCGGGTATAGTCGCTGATCAGAGGAAGCCAGGACAGGGGCATGGCCACGGACAGCTCCACCGCCGCGCCGAAGCTCATGCTCTCCCCTCCCGACGGCAGCGCCGCGCCGCCGCCGAAGACGACGAAGCTCAGCACAACGGTCAGGATGAACAGCGCGGCCATGGCGACGACATTCACCTTACCGAGATTTTTGATGCCGATGAGCAGCCACACCACGATGAGGCATCCGATGACGAGGCACCAGATCCAGCTGCCCACGTCCCGGATGCCGTTCACGGCCAGGGCGCCGTCGTAGATCATGATGGCCGTCCAGCCCACCAGCTGGACGATGTTCAGCACGGAGAAAAGCAGAGCTCCCCTGCCGCCGAAGCTCATCTTCGCCGTCTCCATGGCGCTTTTGCGGACCCTGCCGCCGATGAGCCCGGCCAGAAACAGCATCACGCAGCCGATCAGATGGCCCAGCAGGATGGCAAGCAGGCCCCTGCGAAAGCCGAGGGGCGCAAAGTAGGTGCCGGTGAGGATCTCCGCGATGGAGAGGGCCGCACCGAACCAGATCAGGCCGTTTTCAAAGGCCGATGTGCGTCTGTTTTCCATCTCACGCCTCCCCGGCAAAGCCGCTGTGCAGGTCGAAGGCGTGATTCAGGGGCCCGGAGCCGCGGCCCAGGTCCAGCATGGCCGCCAGAGCCCCGGAGATGTAGTCCTTCGCCCTTTGAACGGAGGCCGTCAGATCGAAGCCCTTTGCCAGATTGGCGGCGATAGCGGAGGACAGGGTGCAGCCGGTGCCATGGGTGTTGGGGTTGTCGATATGCCGTCCGGTAAACCAGCGGAATTCACCGTCCGCGTACAGCAGATCGTCGGCGTTGTGGACGCTGTGGCCGCCCTTGAGCAGTACCGCGCAGCCGTAGGCGTCCCCGATCTGCCCTGCCGCGGCCCGCATATCCTCCCTGCTCTGAATGGACAGACCGGACAGGACCTCCGCCTCGGGGATGTTCGGGGTCACGAGGACGGCCAGAGGAAACAGCTCCTCTGTCAGGGCCTGCACAGCGTCTGTCTTCATCAGTGCAGCGCCGCTGGTAGCCACCATCACGGGGTCGACGACGATGTTCACTGCCCCGTAGTGCCGCAGCCGCCGGGCTATGACCTCGATCAGCGCCGTCGAGGCTACCATGCCGATCTTCACCGCGTCGGGATAGATATCCTCGAACACGGCGTCCAGCTGCTGCTGTAAAAATTCCGGAGTCGACTCCAGGATCGCTCTCACGCCGGTCGTGTTCTGCGCCGTCAGCGCGGTGATCGCGCTCATGGCGTAGACACCATTCATCGTCATCGTCTTGATATCTGCCTGAATGCCGGCGCCTCCGCAGGAATCGCTTCCTGCGATTGATAATGCGGTCTTCATTGCGATTGCTCCTTTGCTCTGCATTACTTTTCTTAGGCGACAGAGAGTGGTGCCCCCGGTCTGCCGCCGGAATGCCCCGGCTCAGAGAGCCGAAGCGAATTCCCAGAAGTGGTCTGTGTGGAGAAAATCCGTGAGATAGCAGTCGGAGATGGCCCGAAGGACCTCCTGCCGCTTTTCATGGCGATCGTAGACCCCCACAAGGGGGAATCCGTCGTCCCGGGCCGTCTGCGCCGCGTGGACAGCGTCCTCAAACACGGCGGTCCGGGGCTTTTCCGTACCCAGATGCGCCATGGCCGTCAGGAAGATCTGCGGCTGGCTCTTGCTGGAGCCCACCTCGGTGCAGGTAAAGATCTCAGAGAAATACTCCCGGATCCCGCAGCGGGTCAGGGCGATCTCCACCAGATACCGGTCGGTGGCGGAGGCGATGCACATCTTAACGCCCCGGTCCCGCAGGCGGGCCAGAAAGTCACCTACCCCCGGTTTCGGCATGGCCTTCTCCCGGTAGAAGGCCTCCACCATACGGTTGATTCCCGTCATGATCTCCTCCTCCGACAGCGGCACGCCGTACTCACGGCGGAAGTACTCGGCCGCCTGACGGAGGCTCAGAGGCCGGAACGTCTCGTTAAGGTCCGCTCTCGGCTCGTACCCGATGGCACGGAGATACGTCTCCCCCATGTTGACCCAGATGGACATGGAGTCCAGCAGCGTGCCGTCCATATCAAAGATCGCGCCGCGGATCATGGCGCCACCGCCTCCCTTGCCAGCTTTTTCAGCTCCGCCGCCGCCGCCCGGATATCCGGCGCGCCGAATACGGCGGAGACAACGGCAATGCCGGCCATACCGCAGCCTTTCAGACGCAGTACGTTCTCCGGGCTCACGCCGCCGATGGCCACGACGGGGATGGCAACGCTTTCGCAGATCTCCCTGAGCGTCCCTATCGTGATGCCCAGGGCGTTTTTCTTGGTGGACGTCGGAAACACAGCCCCCACGCCCAGATAGTCGGCCCCCGCCGCCTGTGCGTCCCGGGCCTGCTCCACCGTCTTGGCCGTGGCGCCGATGATGAATCCCGCCGGGACCAGACGCCGGATCTTCCCGGGGGGCATGTCCTCCGCGCCCACGTGGACGCCGTCGGCCCCGCTGTTCAGCGCCACGTCCACGCTGTCGTTGATGATCAGCGGTACGCCGTACCGGCGGCACAGGGCCCGGACCCGGATCGCCTCCGCCGTGAACTGCTCCTCCGACAGGTCCTTCTCCCGGAGCTGGATCATGGTCGCGCCGCCCTGCAGCGCCGCCTCGATCTGCTCGGGAAGGGTCTGTCTGCCCGTCCAGCGGCGGTCCGTGACGGCGTAAAGCAGCAGATCGTCTTTCCTCATTTACTCGCTCCTCTCAGCTCAGCAAGATACGCTGCCGGATCGGCGCAGGTCATGGCTCCGCTCATCACGCAGGCCCCGGCGGCGCCGCAGGCTGCCACTGCCGACAGATTTTCCTTCCCTATGCCGCCGATGGCGTATACGGGAATGGAGACGCTCTCACAGACCCGCCGCAGAAATTCCAGTCCCCGGCCGGGGACGCCCTTTTTACAGTCGGTATCGAACACGTGCCCGGCAGTGATACAGGTCGCGCCCAGGGCCTCCGCCTCCTCCGCCTCCGCCTCGCTGTGACAGGAGGCGCCCAACACGGAAAACCGCGCCCTGTCCTCCGGCGGGAGGGTCCGCAGCAGCGGCAGGGGCAGATGCAGCGCAGGACAGTCCAGCTCCTTCGCCGCACCCGCAAAGCTGTGGAGGATGCAGGAAACGCCGGTCTTCCGGCACAGCGCCAGCACCTGCGCCGCCAGGGCGCGGTACTCCGCCTCCGGCAGATCCTTCTCCCGGAGGATCACGGCGGCGGGCCGCGCCGCGGCAAGGCGTTCCATGCGTGTGAGAAACGGCTCGCGGCACAGGATGCGATTTGTCACGCAGATGATGTCAAACATAGAGATAATCGTTCAGGACAGGCTGCAGGCCCTCGCCGGCGATGTCCCGGTACATCCTGTCCAGGCTGCGGTTGTCGGCAATCTCAAACTGTTCGTCGCCCTGCACTCCGTCCGTCTCCTTTCCGCTGTATTTGCTCTCGTGGTCGCCGATGCCGGTGGAGACGCCGGCGGAGACCTTGGTGGCGGCGATCCGGACGATGCCGTTGCGGAACGCGGCGCTCTCCCGGGATGATACGGTGATGCCCACAAAGGGCAGGAAGATCCGATAGGCACAGAGGATCTGGCACAGCTGCCGCTCGTGGACGTCCAGTGGGTTTATGGTCTCGTTGTTGATGATGGGCCGCAGCCGCGGGCAGGACAGGGACATCTCCGCATGGGGGTATTTTCTCTGGAGATAGTAGACGTGGAGGGCGCTGGCCAGAGCGTCCTTTCGAAAATCCGCCAGTCCCAGCAGCGCCGAGCAGGCCACGCCCCGCATACCGCCCATCAGGGCCCGTTCCTGGGCGTCGAAACGGTAAGGCCAGACCCGCTTGTGGCCGGCAAGATGCAGCTGCTCGTACCGGTCCGTGTCATAGGTCTCCTGAAACACCGTGACGTAGTCCGCCCCGCACTCGTGAAGGTAGCGGTACTCCTCCGTATTCACGGGGTAGATCTCCAGACCCACCATCCGGAAGTACTTCCGGGCCAGCCTGCAGGCCTCGCCGATATACTCCACGCTGCTTTGGCTCCGGCTCTCGCCGGTGAGGATCAGGATCTCCTCCATGCCGCTGTCGGCGATGACCTGCATCTCCCGCTCGATCTGTTCTGCCGTCAGCTTCATCCGCTGGATGTGGTTATAGCAGTTGAAGCCGCAGTAGACGCAGTAGTTTTCACAATAATTGGCGATATAAAGCGGTGTGAACAGATAGACCGTGTTGCCGAAATGGCGGCCGGTCTCCTCTCTTGCACGTTGGGCCATCTGCTCCAGAAACGGCTCCGCCGCCGGGGAAAGCAGGGCCTTGAAGTCCTCCACGGAACAGACGCCGTGCTCCAGCGCCGCCTTCACGTCTTTGGCGGTGTAGACGGTGTAATCATAGGACGCCATCTGCTCCATCACCCGGGCGCAGACATCGGACTCGATCTTCTCCATCCCCGGCAGATACTCCATATGGTTTTCCCGAAAAGAGGGATCGTTTTCCAGCCTGTGTTTTTTCTCCAGAGCCTCCGGAGACAGGTGTGCGGAATCCACGAAAAACTGATTGTCCATGCTCTCCCCTCCTCAGTCCCGCAGAAAGCCGGTAAGAGGATCGGAGGCGGCGGCTCCCCGGGTGAGGACCCGGCCGAGACCTGCCAGATAGGCGTTCCGTCCCGCCTCGATGGCCTGCCGGAAGGCGGAGGCCATCAGGGACAGATCCCCCGCCGTAGCAAGGGCCGTATTGGCCATGATGGCGGCAGCCCCCATCTCCATGGCCTCGCAGGCCTGAGAGGGACGGCCGATACCCGCATCAACGATGATGGGCAGGTCGATCTCATCGATGAGGATCTGGATGAATTCCCGGGTAGCAAGGCCCTTGTTGGATCCGATGGGCGCCGCCAGCGGCATCACCGACGCGGCCCCGGCGTTCACCAGATCCCGGGCCGTGTTCAGGTCCGGGTACATATAGGGCATCACCACAAAGCCCTCGTCCGCCAGAATCTCCGTGGCTTTGACGGTCTCCTGATTGTCCGGCAGCAGATACTTGGAGTCCCGCATGATCTCGATCTTCACGAAATCGCCGCAGCCCAGTTCCCGGGCCAGGCGGGCGATACGCACCGCCTCCTCCGCGTTCCGGGCGCCGCTGGTGTTGGGCAGCAGGGTGATCCCCTCCGGGATGTAGTCCAGGATGCTCTCCTGCTCCCGGGTGTTGGCCCTGCGCACCGCCAGAGTGATGATCTCCGCCCCGGCGTCCCGGATGGCCGCCTCGATGAGATTGAGCGAATATTTCCCAGAGCCGAGGATAAAGCGGGACCGGAATTCATGCCCGCCGATGATCAGCTTATCGTTTTTCATGATACTCCAACTCCTTACACGTCAGATTCGCCGGCTAAAATGCGCAGCACGGCGTGGGCCTGATGGGCCGCGCAGAGCATGACCCGGGAGGAAAACAGGCCACCGGCCTCCTCCACGTCGCTGATGCCGTCGCCGCACAGGTAAAACCGGTCCGTCAGCCGCCGGGTCCTGATCTCATTGGCGCTGCCCAGACCCGCCATACCGGAGGCCGCCACCAGATATTTCTCCGGCATCCGCTCCAGCACAGCCCCTGCCAGCATGGCCTTGCATCCGGCGTCGTCGAAGGCCTCGCAGACCACATCGGCCTCCCGCAGCAGGCCGGCGGCGTTTTCCTCCGTCATGCGGACGCAGTGGGGCTCCAGCTCCACATACGGCGCGATCTCCCGGAGGTTTTCCGCCAGCGCGTCCGTCTTGTACCGGCCCACCTGCGCCGCCTTATACTGCTGGCGGTGAAGGTTAGTGACGTCCACCCGATCAAAGTCGATGAGGATCAGCTTTCCGATCCCCGCCCGGGCAAGGGCGACGGCCAGATTGGAGCCCAGGCCCCCCAGGCCGCAGACCGCCACCGCAGCGGCGGAGAATTTCTCCTGCAGCGCCGCGCCGTGCCGGGCCTCCTGGGCCCGGCGCATCTCGTCTCTCGTGGGAAGCATCTCAGCCGCCTCCCACAAAGCCGACTACCTCCACGCAGTCGCCGTCTGCCAGCACCGTCTCGCCGTACTCAGCCCGGGGGACGATCCTGCCGTTGCGCTCCACCGCCACCCGCTTGAGATCATAGCGGCTTTCCGCCAGATACTCTGCCACGGTCTTGCCGGCCATATCCATATTTTCTCCGTTGATCCGGACCATATCTTTTCCCTCCGCATCAGAATAAAAACGGGGAGCCGCCGATTTGGCCGCTCCCCGTATCGGGTAGACGAAGCGTCTCACACATCCCTACGTTGGCATTATCCAAATCAGGTCACCGGTCGAAGGTAACACCTTCCTCTCAGCCTGTCGCACAAGCTCCCGTCTGTTCAGTTGTTGGCTTTATTATACACCCTCCGGCGGCGATTTGCAACAGATCGCTCCGCCGTGGTGCGGAAAAATTACAGGCACTGCTTCAAAATCTCCACCACGGCGTCCTTGTCCAGAGGCACCCAGGACCACTCCAGTCCGCCGAAGCGGACGGCGTGCTCCGCCATCTCCGGGAAAAGGGCGTCGTCGATGTTCAGCTCGCCCAGAGTCATGGGGATCCCGATGGAGCGGAAGAAATCCTCCGTCCGGTCGATGGCCCGGTTGGCCACGGCAAAGCGGTCCGCGTCGGCGGGAATGCCCCACACGTTGACGGCGTAAGCCACAAACTGGTCCACCGTGCCCTCGTTGAGGACATGCCGCATCCAGCGGGGGGTGAGGATGGCAAGGCCCGTGCCGTGGGTGATGTCGTACCAGGCACTGAGCTCGTGCTCGATGGCGTGGCAGGGCCACGCCTGACCCTTGCCGGTGGAGCACAGGCCGTTCAGCGCCAGGGTGCTGGCCCACATGAGCTGCTCCCGGGCCTCATAGTTGTCCGGCTCCCGGACAGCGATGGGAGCGTACCGGAACACCACCTTCATCAGGCTCTCGCTGATCCCGTCGGGGATGGGGGCATAGGGCCGGCTGAAGTAGACCTCCATGATGTGGGAGAGGATGTCCGCGGCGCCCGCCGCCGTCTGGTCAGCCGGTACCGTCAGCGTATAGGTGGGATCCAGGATCGACGCCTTCGGCAGCATGGCGTCGTTGAGGAAGCCCAGCTTCTCCTTGGTCTTCAGGTTCGTGATGACGCTGCCGGTGTTCATCTCGCTGCCGGTAGCGGCCAGGGTCAGGACCGTACACAGAGGCAGGGCCTTTTCGATCTTGTCCGGGTCCTTCACCAGTTCCCAGGCATCCTCGTCGGAGCAGGAGGCCGCGGCAATGGCCTTGGAGCAGTCGATGACGCTGCCGCCGCCCACGGCCAGGATCACGTCGATGCCGTTGTCACGGCACAGCTTCTCCCCGGCGTAGACGCTCTCGATGCGGGGATTCGGCTCGATGCCGTTCAACTCCCAGACCTCAAAATCCGCCAGCAGTTCCCTGACGCGGTCGTACAGCCCCATACGCTTGATGCTGCCGCCACCGTATGTCAGCAGGACCTTTTTCCCAAAGGGGCTGAGGATCTCGGGCAGGCGCTCCACCTGTCCTTTTCCGAAGAGAATGTGCGTTCCCACGCAAAAATCAAAATTATTCATCACAAAACCTCCCTGTTTCTTCAATTCCATGATTGCAGTTTACTTTATTTTGGAGTATACTATGTCTGATACCCGCCCACGCGGGGTCCGGAAGGAGAGAAAATTCGAATGAAAAAGCTGCTTGTCCTGCTTCTGGCAGCCCTGATGCTGATATCCCTGTCCGCATGCGGCACTGCCGCCCAGACCGTTCTGTACAAGCCGCCCGATCCGGCTGACGTGGAGTCCTACGCCGACGTCTATGAGCTGTACGATGCCATCGTCGGTGATATCTGGGAGGTGGTCCTGGAGGGCACCCAGATCCACAACGAGGGTCTGACCTATGGTGAGGACGAGGATTTCTTTACGCTGCTTTACATCCCCTTCTATACCACTGCGCCCTCCATCGGCGAGTATTTTGCCGACAATACCATGCAGCAGGCCCGTTCCCATGTCAGATGGTTCTACGGCGAAAACGATCTCTACATCCTCGGCGACGGCCAATATAAGTCGGAATACACCGTTACCACCGGCGAGGGTGATGACGCCGTGGAGCATCCCGCCCTTACCGTCTGGGACTATGACGAGCCCAACTGCTCCATGAACGCGGTGGTCACCGTGGACGACGACGTCACGGAATTCACCCAGTTCGTATCCCAGGGCAACGACACGTATCTGATCTACACCATGGAGGACCTGGCTCTGGTCACCTGGGTCGAGGGCACGGTCACGGCCCTGTACCACACCCACCGGGACGCGGATCATCCCTTTACGCTGGACGATCATGACTTCTTCCCCGACGGCACCATCACCAAAGAGGAGATCCTTGGTGATCCGGACAACGAGTATACCATCACCCTGGAGAAGCACAAGCTCACTTACACCGGCGCCGACGGCGAAACCTGGACGGAGACCATCCCCGTCGACTGAGTCTGTCGTTACGCTGATTATAACAAACGAAGCTGCGAAAAACAAGATTCACAGAGGGTCCTTCCGTCAGGAAGGACCCTTTTTTTGCCGCCGGGCAGTTTATTCTTCCCATATTCCCTCCGCTCTGCTATAATAAGGACGATTCCAAAGACAAAGGAGCGGTGCCCTGTGACGGCCGTTCTGACCGATGTGAATTACCGTATGTCCCTGGCTTTGATCCGCTGTCTTGGCGAGGCCGGGGTATCCGTCGTCGCCTGTCAGCGGCAGAACGGGACGATGCCCATCGGCTTTGCATCCAAATACTGCGCAAGGCAGCAGCTGCTCCCCGACGACGGATACCTGGACGCCCTGTATGAGGTCTGCGCCGAAATCGCTGCCGAGGAGGGCGAGCGTCCTGCCCTGCTGCCCGTCGGGGCCGCTACCCTGAAGCTGCTGGCCCTGCCGGAAAACCGTGCCCGGTTCGAAGCGGTCTGCGGCCTGTTCCTGCCCGCGCCGGAGCAACTGGAACTGCTCAACGATAAGGAGCGTGCGGCGGCGTTGGCCGTCTCCTGCGGTGTGCCGGTGCCCCGGGCCTGGCAGCGGGAACCGGAGGAATCCGAGTCTGCATTCCTCGCCCGGGTGCCCCTCCCCTGCGTGGTGAAGCCCCACTGCGGCGAGGCGCTGGGCCTCACCGCCGCCGACCGGTACGTCATCGCCCGGGACCGGACGACCCTTGAGCAGGCCTTTGCCCTCTTCCGGGATCGGGCCGGAGAGGCCCCGCTGGTGCAGGAGTATCTGCCCGGCGGCGCTCTGGGCTGCTCCGTTCTGGCCGAGAACGGCGTCGTGCTCCGGCATATCTGCCACCGCCGGATCCGGGAGTATCCCATCACCGGAGGGCCCTCCTCCTGCTGTGACGCCATCCGGCATCCGGAGCTTGAGGATTATGTCAACCGAATGGCCGCTGCCTGCGGGTATTCCGGCCTGGCCATGTTCGAGTTCAAAGAGGACGCCGAGGGACAGCCCCGGCTGCTGGAGGTCAATCCCCGGATCTGGGGCACCTATCCTCTGACCCGGGTGGCGGGGACGAATTTTTCCCTGCTGTGGTTCCTGCTCTCCTACAACGCCGGCAATCCGGACAACCCCTTCCCGCTGCCTCCGGCGCCGGAATACGCCCTGCGGCGGATGACCTTCTTTCCAACAGACCAGCGGGCCGCAAGAGCTTACCGCAGAGCGGGTCAGGCCCATCGGGCCAAGGGCGCCTTCCGGGACCTGCTGACCGCGAAGGACGGCCTCTTTGAGTGGGGCGATCCACGGCCCGCCTTCCGCTACTGGCGGTCCCTTCTGCAAAGGGGGCGCGGCGCATGAAAATCGATCTCCACGTCCATTCCGACGCCTCTCCGGACGGCCGTTCCTCCCCTGATGCCCTGGCCGCCGCCGCCGCCCGCCGGGGTCTGGACGGCATCGTGATCGCGGATCACGATAAGTTTACCATAACTTCTCCCCAACGGTGCCGGGGCGTCTGGCTCCTGCCGGGGATCGAGTGCTCCACTGACGCGGGGCATATCTTAGGTCTTCTGCCGGACATCACGCCTCAGCTTCCCCCGGCCTCACCTCTGCCCTCTGCGGAGGATGTGGTCCGTGAGCTGCGGCGCTGCGGCGCCGTCACGGTGCTGGCCCATCCCTTCAACCGCAACAGCGCGGAGCCCCGGGTCTGCACAGACGCCGTGGAAACGGTGAATGCCCGGGCCTGCTTCAAAAATCCCCGGGCCAATCTTCAGGCTGCCGATCTCGCCGAGGGGCTGTCACTCCCCCGGACCGGAGGCAGCGACGCCCACTCGGCAAAGGAAGTGGGCAACGCGTACACGGAGTTCGATCTGGACGTCCTGACGCCGGAAGCCCTCCGGGCCGCTCTCCTGGATGGAAAGGCGAAGCCCGTATCGGTCCGGCACACGCCCCGGCGGCTGAAGGGCCGGTCCCAGATGTGCAAGGCCCGGCGGCAGGGCGGTCTGTACCGCCGGCTGCGGAGCCTGGCCTACTGGGGCTATTGCATCCTCTTGGATATCACGAAAGGAGCGCCGTCATGAGTCTGCAGTCCCGTCTGATTTCCGCGGCAAAAAAAGTCAAGCACGCCGCCGCGGACCGCCACGCCGCCCCGGTCCCCCTCTCTCCCGTGCGGCGCATCGAGCGCGTCGCTCTGAAAGAGCGGATCTGCGCCATGACCTTCGACGACGGTCCCTGTCTCCTGCCCCCCTCCGACAGTTCCGGTGAGAGCCTGACCCTGTCCCTGCTGGAGACTCTGGAAGCCCACAACGCCCGGGGCACCTTCGATGTGGTGGGCGATACGTCGGAGAATTATCCCGACGAGGCCGGAAAAGAGGGCACCGCCGCCTGGGGCGGCATCCGCTACGACCACTACCCCGATATCCGGCAGGACCATCTGGGCGGAGCGGTTCACGCCTCTGCGCTCATCGAACGGATGCTGGCGGGCGGTCACGCCGTGACGAATCACACCTACCGGCACGTCCTGTACGGCAAAAAGAACGTGGTCTACGGCAAACGGGCCCATCTGGAAAATATCGACGCCGTCATCTCGGACCTGCGCAGGCTCCATGATCTGCTGCTGGAGAAGCACGGCTATACCATGACCCTGTCCCGGCCGCCCCACTATGTGGATCGGATTCCGGACGGCTTTTCCAGCTACGACGCCTACGCCGTGCTGGGCTATCAGTACATGGCCGCCTCCTTTGACGGCGCCGGCTGGCTTCCTCTGGACAGCTATCGGGCCGAGGTGGAGGCCATGGTCCGGCCCATGGAGGAGCTCCTGACCGGTGATCCGGACGCTCTGTGCGGTCAGATCATCTTCCACAAGGACGGCTTCAATATGGCCCGGCGGTCCCCGGTGGCGGACGGGCTGGAGGAACAGCTGCAGCTGCTGGACCGCTATGGCTACCGGGTGGTGACGGTGCCGGAGCTGCTGGAACGCTCCGCCTTCGCCGACGTGCTGCCCGACAACCCCTGCGCCGTCGCCGCCCGGGCGCTGGACGCCGCGGGGCTGGTCCCCTGCTACCGGGACAACACCCTGCGGCCCGACGCGCCCATGACGGCGGCAGAGCTGTATGAGACGATCTATGGCCGGACCGCACTGCTGCAGGCGGTGGCGGAGCATCGGCCGGAGTCGAAGCCGTATGCCGCCGCCCTCGCCTATGCACAGCGGGAGGGCCTGCCCGCCGCCGATGTGCCTCTGGACGGTACGCTTCTCGACGAGATCCTTCGCCGCAGCGGCACGACTGCGGGCCTCACCGGCCCCCTTTGCCGCCGGGACGCGCTGCTGGCTCTGGCGAAGGCATTCGGTTAACATAATTTTACGAGGTGAATATGGTCATACTGATCACCGGCGCATCCCATACGGGCAAAACGTTTCTGGCTCAGCGGATGCTGGAACGATATCATTATCCGTATCTGTCCATCGACCATTTGAAAATGGGCCTGATCCGCAGCGGAAATACCGACCTGACACCGGAGGACGACGACGCACTGACGGACTATCTCTGGCCCATCGTCAGAGAAATGGTGAAGACAGCCATCGAAAACAGGCAAAACCTTATTGCAGAGGGCTGTTATATCCCCGCGGACTGGCGGCAGGATTTTGACGAGGGATATCTGGGCTCCATCCGTTTCATCTGCCTTGCCATGACAGACGCTTATATTGACGCGAACTATGCGGAAATAATAAAGCACGGCTCTGATATTGAGTCGCGGCTGGATGATTCGGAATGCTCGATTCGCAGTCTGAAAGAGGACAATCATGCTTATATAGCGCGCTGTCAAAAAAGCGGCGAGCACCTTGTGCTGATCGATTCTGACTATGAGCAGACGATCCGGGCGCTGCTGGACTGATACCGGCATGTAGAATCAAGAAACGCGCAGGCGACGGAATGTCGCCTGCGCGTTTGCTGTTTTTTAATTTCTGGCCGGTTTCGTCATGTGCTCCCGGCGGAACCAGTCCGCCACCCGGCGGCAGACCAGGGTGATGACCACAGTCTGCAGGGGGATCATGACGGCGCACTTGATCAGCCGCGCCGCGATGAAAGCCGAGGCTGCCTTGTCGTAGAGCATCGTCATCCACAGGGTGTCGAGACAGAGCGTCAGGGCCCCGGCGATGATGACGGTACACAGCAGCACCCAGTACCAGCGGGCCTTCTTTTTATACAGAAACAGCCCGAAGAGCAGGCCGGTGAGGAAGGCCGTGAGGGTAAAGCCGGGGAAATACGGCCCGATGGGAAACATGATCGCGCCCAGAAAATCCGCCAGGGCCGCGGTGCAGCCGGCCCACAGAGGGCCGTACAGCATGGCAACCATGGCAATGGGGATGAAGGAAAAGCCGATCTTCACCACAGGGGTGGAGATGGACAGGAACCGGGACAGCACGATCTCCAGAGCCAGCAGCAGCGCCAGCGTCACAAGCTTCTGCGCCTTCATGCCTCGTCTCCCTTTCCAAAATAGGTCCGTACCGCGCCCAGCTGATACAGGGAGCCGAATACGCACACCACGCCGTCGTTCTCTTTTGCTTCGGCCATCGCCGTGTCCAGGGCGTCCGTTATCTTCTCAAAGGCCCGGACCGGCACGTCGGTGTGCCGCCGCAGCTCCTTCGCCAGCGCCTCCGCCGACAGCGCCCGGGGACTGGGGGGCGCCACGGTGCAGAACGACGCCCCGTGCTCCGCCGCCAGCGCGGCGGCCCGGGCGTAATCCTTGTCTGCCAGCATCCCCATGACGAAGCAGATGGGCTTGCCGCCCGTCAGCTCCGGCAGGCTCTTCATCAGCGCTGCCACGCCATGTGGATTATGGGCGCCGTCCGCCAGCACCAGAGGCTCCCGGCACAGGGGCTCCAGCCGTCCCGGCAGACCGGGGTGCTGCAGGCCTGCCCGCACGGCGTCGTCGGGGATATTCCATCCCTTTTGCCGCAGTATCTCACAGGTTTTCACCGCCGTCACGGCATTCTGGAGCTGATGCAGTCCCGTCAGGCCGGTCTGCAGGTCCTTCCACTCCTCCCAGTCGAAACAGATGCCCTCCGGGGTCATGTCGTGCAGCGTCGCCGTCCTGTAATCTGCCACGTGAAGGGTGCCGCCCCGTTCCTCCGTGACGGTCCGGATGACCTCCATGGCCTCCGGATCCTGGGCGCTGAGCACCACGTCGCAGCCCGGCTTGATGATCCCGGCCTTCTCCCCCGCGATCAGGGGGATCGTGTCCCCCAGCTGGTCCATGTGGTCCATGCCGATGGCGGTGATCACCGCCGCCTCCGGGTGTTCGATGATGTTGGTGGCGTCCAGCCGGCCGCCGAGACCTACCTCCGCCACCACGATGTCGCACTGCTGCTGCTCAAAGTGCAGCAGTCCCAGCGTGGTCACCAGCTCGAAGACCGTGGGGGACGGAAAGCCCCGGGCGATGATGGCGTCCGCCGCCTCCTTGACCCGGGTGACGCCCGCCGCGATCTCGTCGTGGGAGATGGGCACGCCGTCCACCTGGATCCGCTCGCCGAACTGCTGGATATACGGGGACAGGTACAGACCCGTGCGGTATCCGGCCGCCTGGAGGGCGTGGGCCACGTAGGAGGCGGTGCTGCCCTTGCCGTTGGTGCCCGCCACGTGGACATACCGCAGTCTGCGGTGGGGCTGTCCCAGTTCCGCCATGAGCCTGCCCATGGTGTCCAGCCCCAGCACGGAGCCGTAGAGGCTCGTCTGATTGATGTAGTCCATAGCCTGGGAAAACTGCATGAAAAATAGCGCTCCTTTCTGCACACCGGCCACGCGGCAGCAACCGGACCGTTTCGGTCTGGCTGCTGGGATGGACCGGCGCAAAACAGCGCCGTCACATTGGGTGTGACAGCGGACGCGGAACCTGCACCACAAGCTCAGTCGGGCTTTTTGCCCCGCCGCTTTTCGTCCGTCAGCGACTTCCCATCTGACGGCACTTAACCGGACCCGGTATGCGCAGTTCCTACTCTGTCATTTTTTCAGGATTTCAGTATAACAGGTCCCCAACCTGCTTGTCAATCACAATGTTATTCTAAACGCACAGCGGCGAAGGATTGATAAAATCCTTCGCCGCGCTGATAACCTGGGGTATGGATTCCGTCAATCGAGGCTGACGTTCTTTTTCGCCGCCCGGACCACATGCTCCAGCATGACGGAGGTGGTCACGGTGCCAACGCCGCCGGGCACGGGAGTAATGGCGCCCACAATCGGCTCCACCTCGTCAAAGCGCACGTCGCCGCACAGCTTGCCGTTCTCGTCCACGTGGATGCCCACGTCGATGACGATCTGTCCGGGAGACACGTGCTCCGCGCCGATAATGCCCCGCTTACCGGCGGCCACGACCAGGATGTCGGCCCGCCGTGTCTCCGCCGGCAGATCCGCCGTGCGGGTGTGGCACATGGTCACGGTGGCGTGCCGGCCCAGCAGCAGCATGGCCGCGGGTTTCCCTACCACGAGGCTCCGGCCGACAACGGTGACCCGCTTGCCCTTCACATCCACGCCGTAGTAGTCCAGGATCTCCATCACCGACTGGGCGGTGCCGGGCACGAAGCCCACGTCGCTGCCGGTGAAGACGCCCGCCAGGGAAATACCCGTGATGCCGTCCACGTCCTTCTCCGGCCGCATGGCTCGACGGACCATCCTCTCGTTCAGATTGCCGGGCAGGGGCCGCATAAGCAGCAGGCCGTGGACGTTCTCATCCTCGCTGAGAACCCTGGCCTGCGCAACCAGTATCTCCTGGTCCACATCCTCCGGCAGGGCCACGCTGCGCACCTCGACGCCTACGGTGCCGCTGCGCTTGATGGCGGTGCGCTCAAAGGCCAGGTCGTCCTCCCGCTGGCCCACGCGCAGAATGGCCAGGGTCGGGATCACGCCCCGCTCCCGCAGACGCGCCGTATCCGCCAGCATCCGTTCCTTCATGGCCGCCACCACGGGCGCACCTTTCCAAATCTCCGCCATTGTCTTCTCCTCCTCAGCGCAGTTTTTCCACGATCCGGGCGTAGACGTCCTCCGCCAGCGGCACGTACCGGGCCAGAAGCTGATCCGCCTCGGCCTCCAGCGCCTCCGCATGGGCCCGATCCTTCATGCTCTTGGTATTGATGAACACGTTGAGACTGGCACCCTGCAGGGCGGCCTTGCAGCACACCACGCCCACGCCCACGTCGGAGCGGACGATGACGCTGCCCTTTTCCGCCAGCTCGTCGTGAAGCTCGATGACCTTGCTGATGGCCCGCATCATCTCCATGGGCGGCTCGCAGGCGGTGTGGAGCGCCCGCTCCATCACCGCGTCCCGATCGGGATCGTCCTTGGGGATCCCGTAGGCCTTTGCCAGGGGCTCAAAGGCCGCGGCGTCCTCGTCCATCAGCTGCTGGAGCCGCTGACGCAGAGTCTCCGCCTGGGCCATGACGGCCTTCACATCTTCCTCCACTGCCGCATACTTTTTCTTGCCCACGGTGAGGTTGCCCACCATGGAGGCAAGGGCCGCGCCTACTGCGCCGACCAGCGCCGAGGCGCCGCCGCCGCCGGGCACTGACTCCTTCGAGGCCAGCACGTCGGTAAATGCGCCGATCTTCTCTTCCGTAAACATAGTATCTCCTCCAAACACGATTTCTTCACGATCCCCCGCCACACCGGTATCACAGGATCAGGCCGTCGATATCTACGATCAGGTTCTCCCTGCAGTCCGACAGGTCACGAAACAGCCGCACCAGAACGTTGGCCACACTTCCCAGCCGGTCCTGAAGCACCGGCAGATCCGTCACCTGCAGCAAAGTCGGCTCCGTAAAGCCGTCGCTGAGGCAGTCCCACAGAGCGTCCAGATTGCGCCCGTACCACGGCGGAAGAGAGAACGCCTCCTCAAAACAGTCGTGGAGATCCGAGATCGACTCCACGCCGCTCAGGTCCAGATGGATCACCTTCATACCGCACTCTCCATTTCATTTTTTGGCTGGATTTTTGTAATAATTATAATAAATGTTTTTCCTCCTTGCAAGACCCTCTTTTTCGCAGTTTGGAACAAATGTTTCATTTTTTATTGACAATCTGACCTCCGGGGCGCTATAATAGGCCACGTGGGAAGGGGTGGGAAATGTGCGGGAGATCACCTGCTGCTTTACCGGGCATCGGCCCGACAAGCTGCCCTGGGGAGACCGGGAACAGGATCCCCGGTGCGTGGCCCTTAAGCGCCGTCTGGCCGCCGTCCTCCGGCAGACGTATGACCGGGGCTACCGCCACTTTATCTGCGGCATGGCGCAGGGCGGCGACCTGTATTTTGCCGAGGCCGTGCTGGCGCTCCGGGCCCGATGTCCCGACGTCACTCTGGAGGCTGCTCTCCCCTGCGCCAGTCAGGCCGACGCCTGGCCCGCATGGCTGCAGAAACGTTACCGGGCCATCCTCCGGCAGTGCGACGCAGAGACGCTGATCCAGGAGCAGTACACCCCGGGCTGTATGCACAGACGGGACCAGTACATGATCCAGCGCTCCTCCCTGCTCATCGCCCTGTACGCCGGGACACCCGGCGGCACCGCCTTCACCATCCGAGAGGGCCTCAACGCGGGATTGGAAATCCTGCAAATCCAACCGTGAACAAACCGCCCGGGCACAGCCCGGGCGGTTATTTTATGCTTCGCCGTTTTGCCAGCGGACGGTGACATCTCCGCACTGATCGGTGCGGTAGACAGAGACCCCGGCGTCGGTCAGCCGGGCCAGCGTCTCCTCCGCCGGGTGACCATAGACGTTGTAGCCCACGGAGATCACGGCGATCTCCGGCCGCAGGGTCTCCAGAAGTTCCTTGGAGCTGGATCCCTCCGCTCCGTGATGGCCCGCCACCAGCAGCTCGATGTCCGGCATCGTCCGGTACTTTACCAGCATGTGCTCCGTCACCCAGCCGGCGTCACCGGTGATTAGCGCGTCGAAGTCGCCGCAGGAGGCCAGGACGCACAGGCCCTCCTCGTTGCCGCCGCCGGAGCCGAGAGGCTCATAGAGGGTCACGTCCAGTTCCCCTTGCCGCATCCGGGTCTCCTCCGTGATCCAGTAAACGGCAGTACCCTCCGCTGCCGCCAGCGACTCGAACTCCCCACGAAGGCCGTCGTCCACATCCGGCACGGCGGCCGCTTTGATTTCCAGCCGGTCAAAAAGCATGGGCAGGCCGTCGGCGTGATCAGCGTGAAAATGGGTCAATACCAGCAAATCCACCTGCTTCATCCCGGCGCTCTGGAGGCAGTCCGCAGCCGCAGTGCCGGCCTCATCGCCGCCGCAGTCCACCACGACAGAGGTATCGCCGGAGAGCAGGACCGTGCTGGCACCCTGTCCCACGTCCAGCACCTTCACCGTCAGGTCCGTGCCCGGCCCCGCAGAAAACGCAAGGGCGATGAACAGCGCCGCAACGCACGCCGCTGCCGGCACCGCCGGGCGGCAGAGGCGGCGCTCCGGACTCAGCCGCCGGGCCAGAAGCCACAGAGCCAGCATACCGTAGGCGAACAGCAGCCAGCTGCGGATCGATACATTTGAGGCGGATACCGCCGCCCAGTTCAGGCGGCTCAGGGCCGGGATGATGTGGATCAGATAGCCGGACAGCAGCCGGAAGGGCCATGCCACTGCCATGCCCAGCGGGTGCCAGAGCAGACCGAGAAGGCCGGCGCACAGTCCGCCGCAGAACAGAAAAGATACCGCCCACAGGGTCAGCAGATTGGACAGCGGTGAGATCAGGGACACCGTGCCAAAATAATACGCCGTCAGGGGCGTGGTGAACACCATGGCCCCCAGCGTGGTCGCCAGGGCGGAGAAGATGAATTTGAGGATAAACCGGAAGGGCTGGATCACCGCACCTGTCGGCAGGCAGCGGCTGAAGAACCGGAACAGGGGCTCGGAGAACAGCGCGATACCCAGCACGGCAGTGAAGGACAGCTGCAGTCCCACATGGGCCGCGGCGTAGGGATTGGCGGCAAGGAGGAGCAGCAGCGCTGCAGTCAGGCCGGTGGGCAGGTCTCTGTCCCGGCCCAGCACAGGCGCTGCCAGAACGAAAAGCTGCATCACCCCGGCCCGGATCACCGAAGGCCTGCCGCCCACCATGAGGGCAAAGAAGAAGATCACCGCCGTCAGGATCAGCAGGGTGTACCAGCGCCGTTTTGGCAATAACAGCAGCAGGAAGCCCACCAGGAACGACAGGTGCATCCCCGAAACCGCAACCGTGTGCCGCAGCCCCGCGCGGGTCAGGGCACTCAAAAAGAACTCGGACAGCGCCGTCTGCTGTCCCAGTTTCAGGGCCGTAACAAGAGGTCCGCCGGGCCCGAAGACGGATTCGATCTCCTCAGCCAGGGCGTGAGAGCACCGGGCCGGCAAAAACCGCAGGCCCCCGCCGTGCTCCACCGGGCCTGCTTCCCGGAGATAGGCCCGCAGGAAGATGCCCTTGGCGTGATAATACCGCACCGTCTCGCCCCGGGCATAGGCCGACGAGGTCAGCTTCGCCGTCACGGTGACCCGATCTCCTGGCTCCCAGTCCGACGCGTCGGCATAGAGGATCGTCCGCAGGCCCACGGGCCCCAGGTCCAGCCGGACCGTCTGCCGGATGCCGTAGGCCGTGGGCTCCGGATAGGACAGCACCACCGCGTCCACCGTCTCGGTCCGCCCGTCCCACTGCTCCGCCGGGATTCGGGTCAGGGCGTCATATCCCCGGCTCCACAGCAGTCCCACGCAGAAGCCGATCAGCAGCAGACGCCGGCCCCGCCGCTTCCCCGGCAAGAACGCCGCAGCGATACAGACGGCTGCCAGAGGCAGCCGCCAGCCGAAGGGCAGAAGATAGACCGCCAGAAAGATCGCGGCGCTGAACGCGCCGGCAAAAAGCGCCAGCTTCCGCATCAGACCTTTTTGCGCCGGTCCGTCCGCCCCGGCGGATAATCCGAGCTCATGCGGCAGAAGTCCGCCACGTCCTTCTGCCGGCGGTCACTGTCCGCCCGCAGCTCTTCCAAACGGGGAAAATGCATCCCTTCGTCCCCCCTGTTTCCATCTGCCTATTATACTATCAAATAGTGGGCTGCCTGTCCAGATACCAGATAAACAACCGTACGGCTGGACTCTGCGCCGTTTTACGTCCTGTCATCTCAAATCAAGTCTCTGATTCCGGAGCACTGCCTGGAATAATCCTGCGGGGAAATGGCGCGCCCTCCGCTTTACATCCTCCGGCGGCTGTGATACGATGATAAAAACGGCTGAAAAAGGAAGCGTTTTACCATGGCGGATCTGAAACTGAAACTGATGAGTCTCAACTCCTCCCGCAAACTGCTGACCGGGGAGCTGGATTCGATCTGCAGCTATCCCTACCGGCCCTGCAAGCCCGTGCTCGACCCGGTGCCCGACGGCAGTCCCGTGCTGCCCCAGGCGGAGCCGGAGGAGATGGGCCTGTCCTCCGCTCACATCGAGAGCTTTTTCCGTGCACTGGAACTCCACGGCTACCGGCCTCACAGTGCCATGGTCCTGCGCCGGGGCAAGGTCCTGGCGGAGGGATACTGGGCCCCGTACCGCAGCGACTGTCCCCAGTCGGTCTACTCCCTGTCCAAGAGCGTGCTTTCCATGGCCGTGGGCATCGCCGCCGGCGAGGGCCGGCTCTCCCTGGACGATCCGCTGGACAAATTCTTCCCGGAGCATCCCCACTCTCTGGGGGCGGACCTGTACCGTCCTCTGGTCCTGGGGGATCTGCTGACCATGCGCTCCGGGGTGGACTTCAACGAGTCCTGCATCTTCCTGTTCGAGGACTGGGTCACAGCGTACTTAAGCGCCGGACGGTCCTTCGAGCCCGGCAGTCAGTTCCTGTACAACAGTCTCAACAGCTATATGCTGGCCGCCGTGCTCCGGAACGTCACGGGCCAGACGCTGATGGAATATCTGACGCCCCGGCTCTTTGAGCCGCTGGGCATCCGGAACGCCTGGTGGGAGACCTGCCCGAAGGGCATCGAGAAGGGCGGCTGGGGCCTGCATCTCACCACCCGGGATATGGCGGCACTGGGGCAGCTGATGCTCCAGAGGGGCGCCTGGACCGGGCCGGACGGTGAGCGCCGGCAGCTGATTCCCGAGCTGTGGGTCCGGGAGGCCACCCGGTCCCATACAAAGACACGGCCCGAGGACGGCGGCAGGGGCTACGGCTACCACAACTGGATCGTCTCTTCAAAGGGGGATTATGAGTTCAACGGCGCCTTCGGCCAGCTGGTGGTGGTCCTGCCCAGATATGAGACGGTGGTCGTGGTCACGGCGGGCAGTACCTGCTCCTTCGTCTCCGGCTCCGCCTCGGACCTGATCCTGGCATATTTCGGTTCCGACGCCTGCTATGCCGAACTGCCCCGGAACACGGCGGCCCTCCGTTCCCTGCGCCGGACCCTCCGGTCCCTGAAGGTCCTGCAGATCACGCCGCCGGTCCCCGCCCGGAGTCTCCCCACCGCACCGCCGGACAAGACCCGTTCGGCCATGCCCGCTGTCCCGCCAGAGGCCATGCGCTATCACAACATCACCATGCCCATGAAGAAAAACAGGGCCGGGCTCCTGCCCTTTGTCCAGCAGATCGCCCACAACAACTACTCCCCTGGCATCACCGACATCCGCTTCTCCCTGGGGGTGGACAGCTGTACCCTGACCTTTATCGGCCCCGGGGAAAAGAACAAACTGACTGTCGGTACCGACGGACGGCCCCGGCACAGCGTCATCACCACCGGCGGCGAGCAGTACCATGTCTATACCGTGGGCTCCTGGAGCTACAAGCGGCCCCAGCGGCCTCTTCTGCATCTGACGGTGACCTTCCCAGAGCTGCCCAATACCCGGCTGGTGGACATCCTGTTCCACCCGGACACCGTGTCCCTGCGCTTTGATGAACGGCCCGGCCGCAGCGACTGTCTGAGCATCCTCTCCGGGCTGATGAACGCCAAGGCTCTGGACAAGGTGGTGGTGGATCTGACTCTGAAAAACCATCAGTTCCTCAGCGCCTTCGCCCGGGTGGCAACTCCTATCATTTATAGCGGACGCAGACCTCCGCAACCATAAAAAACGAAAGAAAATGACCGTGCAGAGAGTTCTCCGCACGGTCATTCTGTTTCCATAATTATATCATCAAATAAGAAATAATACCGGGTTTTCCACATTATACACCGAGTTTTCCACATATAAGAATTTTACCGGGTTTACATAACGTATTTTACACGTTTTTTCGCAGTTTTTCGATATCCCAACCCATTGTTTAAACGCTCAAAAATCAGCGGCGTCACAGACGGCTCTGGCGTTCAGCGTCATATCGGCGCAGCGGCCAGCCTGATACTCATACCAGGCCTGTGCGCCGATCATGGCGGCGTTGTCCCCGCACAGGGACAGGGGCGGCAGATAGAGCTTTTTCCCCGCCATGGCCCGCTGCAGATCCGCCCGGATCCGGGAGTTGGCCGCCACGCCTCCGGCGGCCACAAGGGTGTCATAGCCGGTCTGCTCCAGAGCCAGCTCCGTCCGGGTCAGCAGAATGTCGCTGACGGCGGCGCTGAAGGACGCCGCCAGGCCCGGCAGGTCCAGGGACTCCTTTTTCTGCTCCGCGTTGTGGATCAGGTTGATCACGGCGGTCTTGAGCCCGGAAAAGGACATGTCCAGCGGCGCGTCCGTCACGTGGGCCCGGGGCAGCGGATAGGCCGTGTCGCTGCCGGTCCGGGCCAGCTCGTCCAGGGCCCTGCCGCCGGGATAGCCCAGACCCAGGACCCGGGCGACCTTGTCGAAGCACTCCCCTGCCGCGTCGTCCCGTGTGCTGCCCAGAACAGTCATGTCCGTATAGCTTCGCACGTCCGCCAGCAGGGTGTTGCCGCCGGAGACCATCAGGGCCAGGAAGGGCGGCTCCAGCTCCGGGAAAGCGATGTAGTTGGCGGCGATGTGGCCACGGATATGGTGCACGGGGATCAGGGGCACGTTCAGGGCGTAGGCCACGGATTTGGCGAAGCTCACCCCCACCAGCAGCGCGCCGATGAGGCCCGGGGTACAGGTGACGGCCACGGCGTCGATATCACCGACCGTAAGACCCGCCTGGCGGAGCGCTTCACCGGCAAGGGGCGTGATGACCTCCAAATGGCTCCGGGAGGCGATCTCCGGCACCACGCCGCCGTAGATTTTGTGCATCTCGATCTGGGAGAAGACCACGCTGGAGAGGACTTCCCGGCCGTCCCGTACTACGGCGACAGCCGTCTCGTCGCAGGAGGATTCAAAGGCCAGAATGTTCATGCGTCCTCTCCCTTCCCGGAAAACCGGCAGGTCATCAGCAGAGCGTCCTCCTGGGGATCCTCATAGTAGTTGCGCCGTCTGCCCACGATGCAGTAGCCCAGACTGCCGTAAAGGGCCACGGCGGCGGCATTGCTCTCCCGGACCTCCAGGGTAAGGAACCGCAGGCCCTGGATGTCGCCGAAGCGGCGGAAGGCCGACAGCAGCGCCGTGGCCACCCCCTGCCGACGGAAATCGGGGTGGACCGCCACGTTGGTGATGTAACCCTCGTCCAGCACCACCTGCAGGCCCGCATAGCCGATGATCCGGTCGTCCTCCGTGACGGCCAGCAGATAGACGGCGCACTCGTTTTCCAGTTCGCCCCGGAACATCTCACGACTCCAGGGGTGGGCGAAGCAGAGCTTTTCCAGCTCCAGCAGGTCGTCCAGGCGCTCCGCCGTCAGCGGCTGCAGTCCGTATGTCATGGCTGTTCCTCCGTTTCCTTCAGACGCTGTTCCACGGCCCCGGCGATGACTTTGGCGGCCGCCCGGTAGGTCTCCAGATCGCCGCCCCAGGGGTCCGGGATGTCCTGTCCCTCCAACAGCAGCGCCGCCTTGTCCCGGGCATCCGGGTACAGGGCCAGCAGCCGGGCGAGATGGCCCCCGGTCATGCAGTAGATGGCGTCTGCCTCCTCCACGATATAGGGATTCAGCGGCCGGGACCGGTGATTTCGAAGATCCGCACCGTACTCCGCCGCCGCCTGAACGGCGTGCTCGCTGGCGGGATCTCCGGCGAAGGCCGCCAGCCCGCAGGAGGCGGTCAGGACCTCATCCCCCCGCTCCTTTGCCATGGCGCGGCAGATGCCCTCCGCCATTGCGCTGCGGCAGGTGTTGCCGGTGCAGATAAAAAGCAGCTTCTTCATTTCCAGATTTGCCTCGCTGTCTGTTTTTTTCTATCATACCACAAATCACAGGCGGTCACATCCTCTTTTCAAAAATATTTTCGGGCGGCGCGCCTCGCCTGTTTTCTCTGTAATCATCCAGTTTTCCCTTGCGCTGCAGGTGCTCCATACCGTATAATGAAAACAGCAGCACACATGAAAACCGTAAAATACAAGACAAAGGAGGAAACACAATGAAACGATGTGCAAAATCCCTCTTCTCTCTGCTGCTCTGCCTTGTTCTGTTGTGCGCCGCTCTGCCCGTCTTTGCCTCGGCGGCCACCACCGTGCTCTCGCCGCAGAAGCTTACTGTGGACGGCAAGAGCATCACCTGCGAAAAGTACAACATCGACGGCAGCAATTACTTCAAGCTCCGGGACCTGGCCTATCTGCTCAACGGCACAGCGGCCCAGTTCTCCGTGAGCTGGGATGAGACCACCGGCACCGTGGGCATCCTCACCGGCGGCGCCTATGTTCCCGACGGCTCGGAACTGGATACCTCCGGCGGCGACAAGTCCGCCACCGCCGTTCCCAGCAGCCAGACGATCCGGATCAACGATGTCCTCCGGTCGGATCTGTCCGTGTACAACATCGGCGGCAACAACTACTTCAAGCTCCGGGATCTGGGCAAGGCGCTGGACTTTTTCGTGGATTATGATCAGACGTCCAACACCGCTGTTGTGGAAAGTGTGAAGGACCCGCTGGACTTTTCCGGCTCCATTGTCCTGCAGCAGTTCCTCACCGGCACCTGGCTGTACTACGGCGGTCCCTCCGACGCCCCCGCCGTCTCCCTGACTCTGTCGGCGGACGGCCAGTTCACTGCCTACAGCGAGTACCAGTACACCGGCACCTGGAAGCTGGAGCACCTGTATTCTGAGGCCAACGAGATGCCGGATCTCCTCTGCCTGTCTCTCACAGACACCACGGACCCCACCTTCCAGAGTTGGAGCAGCATCGGCGACTTCATTCTGGATCGATTCACCGTCTGCGACGGCGGCTACACGATCCTGGCGGTCCAGGCCAACAACGGCGACTCCCTGTTCTCTATCTATCACAATGATTTTACCCCCGCCCTGGTCAAATACAACGACACGCCGATGACTCCCATCAGGAGCACCGTGAAAGCCAATGCGTCCTTCTATGCCGTCTGCTGGAAGCAGGATCAGGCCGACTCCGGTGCCGTGACCCTCTGGCTGGACGACGTGGAGGGCACGTTCTATCGCAGCACGGGTCACAACGAGGCCGTCCCCTACGTGCTGGCCCCCGGCGCCAGCGTGCAGGTCGATCTGGCCGCGGTCCGGCCCGGCTACACGGCTTTGTCGGTGGAGACCGACGCCAACGGCGCCATCCGCGTACTGAAAGAAGCGCCGCCGCTGGACGTGGACTTCCTGGTGTAAAAACACAAGCTGAAACAGAAAGAGCGCGCGCCGCATGACGGCGCGCACTCTTTTTTTGTCGTTTTTTCCGGCTTACGGCTTTGCCGCAAGCCAGTTGGGGCCCGCCCCGGCGTCGGCGGTGAGGGGCACGGACAGGGTTGCCGCCGCCTCCATCTCCTCCTCCAGAAGGCGGCGCATCGTCTCCGCCTCGGACTCCGGACACTCCACGATGAGCTCGTCGTGGATCTGCAGCAGCAGTCTGCCCTGCAGGCCCTCCCGGCGCAGCCGGTCCCGGACCCGGACCATGGCGAGCTTCATGATGTCCGCCGCCGTGCCCTGGATGGGCATGTTCAGGGCCACCCGCTCGCCGAAGCTCCGGACGTTGCGGTTGGAGGACTTCAGCTCCGGCAGGGCTCTCCGGCGGCCGTACAGCGTGGCCACGTAGCCCTGCTCCTTCGCCTGCTCCACGATCCGGTCCATGTAGGTCCGGACCCCGGAGAAGTGCGCGAAATAGGCGTCCATATACGCCTTGGCCTCCTTGATCGTCACGCCGATATCCCGGGCCAGCGAGAATTCGGAGATGCCGTAGACAATGCCGAAATTCACCGCCTTGGCGCTGCGGCGCATGGCGGGGGTCACCAGCTCCGGAGGCACCCGGAACACCTGGGCCGCCGTGGCTGCGTGGATGTCGCCGCCGGACCGGAAGGTCTCCTGCATCACCCGGTCCTCCGCGATGTGGGCAAGCAGACGCAGTTCGATCTGGGAGTAGTCGGCATCCACCAGAACACAGCCCGGCGGGGCTACAAACATTCCCCGCAGTTCGCTGCCCAGCTCCGTGCGGGTGGGGATATTCTGCAGATTCGGGTCTGTGGAGGACAGCCGGCCCGTGGCCGTTACCGTCATCTGGAAGGTAGTGCGAACCCGTCCGTCGGGATCGATGACCTTCAGCAGACCGTCCACATAGGTGCTCCGCAGCTTGGTCAGCTGACGAAAATCCAGGATCTTTTCGATAATGGGGTGCCTGTCCCGCAGGCGGTCCAGCGTGTCCGCGTCCGTGGAGTAGCCGGTCTTAGTCTTTTTCAGCGGCGGCAGGCCCAGAGTCTCGAAAAGCAGGACTCCCAGCTGCTTGGGTGAGTTGATGTTCACCGGTCCGCCGGCCAGCTCATAGATCTCGTCCTGCAGCGCGTCGATGCGCTCCGTCAGCATCGCCCCGTAGGCCGTCAGGGCGCCCCGGTCCACGCAGACGCCGGCCTGCTCCATCTCCGCCAGCACCCGGCACAGAGGCAGCTCGATCTTCTCGAACAGCTCCCACATGCCCTGCTCCTTCAGCCGCGGGACCTGGTACTCGTACAGGGCCTCCACAGCGCTGCACCAGCTGTCCATCGCCGCCGCTGCCGCCGTATCGTCTCCCAGGGGCGTGAAGGCCTCCGGCTCCAGATGCAGGGGCTTGGGCAGGGCCTCATTGTAATAGGTCAGAAACAGCCGGTCCGGCTCATAACTGCCCGCCGTGGCGTCCAGCAGATAGGCCGCCAAGGCGGTGTCGAAGACAAAGCCCTCCGCCGGCAGGCCCCGGTCCAGCAGTGCCCGGGTCAGGTCCTTCACGTTGTGGGCGATCTTTTTCACGTCGGCGGAAAACAGCGCCGCCAGCAGGGCGTCCCAGTCCCCCCGATAGCGGTGAACGAACAGATTCGCTGCGACCTCGGTGTCCGGCCCGGTCTGACACGCCACGGTCAGAGCCGACAGATCCGGCAGGGCCAGCACCGTCACACGGTCCGCCGCCCGCCAGAGCTCCAGCAGCGCCCGGGCCTGCTCCGGCTCCGTGGGCTGCTCTGCCGTGACGGTGTAATCGGGCTTTTCCCCGGCGGACGCCGCGGGGTCCGGGGTCAGCTCATATTTTTCGATGAGCTTGCGGAATTCCAGCTTCAGGAACAGGTCGTACAGCGCCGGCCTGTCCGGCTCCTGACAGAGGGCGTCCTCCGGTTTAAACTCCAGAGGCGCCTCGGTGGAAATGAGGGCCAGAGCCCGGGACAGCTCCGCCTGCTCCCTGCCGGCCTCCAGCTTTTTCCGGACGGCAGGCTTCACGGCAGGGTCGTCCAGCCGGTCATAGAGGCTCTCCACGGTACCGAAGGTCCGGATCAGCTCCGAGGCGGTCTTCTCGCCCACGCCGGCGACACCGGGGATCTCGTCGGAGGAGTCCCCCATCAGGGCCTTCAGTTCCACAAGCCCGGAGGGCGGGAAGCCGTATTCCTCCCGAAAGATCTCGGGGGTGTAACGGACCGTGTCGCCGCCCCGGCCCCGGACGTAGCGCACCGCGGTAGTGTCGGACACCAGCTGCAGGCTGTCCCGGTCGCCGGTGACCACAACGCAGTCCCAGTCGGACTCCCTGCACTTCCGGGCGATGGTACCCAGCAGATCGTCGGCCTCCCAGCCCTCCAGCGCGTAACAGGGGATGCGCATGGCAGCCAGCGTCTGCCGCAGCAGAGGCATCTGCAGCGCCAGCTCCTCCGGCATCCCCTTCCGGTGGGCCTTATACCCCTCGTACATTTTGTGCCGGAAGGTGGGCGCCGCCAGATCGAAGGTCACGCAGAGGGCATCCGGGGCCTCCTCCTGCCGCAGCTTCTCCAGCATGGTGAGAAAGCCGTAGACCGCGTTGGTGGGCACCCCCTCCCTTGTGGTCAGGCTCCTCACGCCGTAAAAGGCCCGGTTGACCAGCGAATTGCCGTCCAGTACCATCAGCTTCATGGGCCGCTCCCCCTTTGATCAGTATTCCACCGCACTGATGTGCTCGTTCTGCAGCAGCGCCAGGATCTCTTCGGCGCTGTGCTTGCCGGAAAAGCCGATGCAGGCGTCCACAACCAGTTTGTCATCCCGTTTCTCCGCCTTGAAGCGGATGACCTCCCACCTGCGTTCTCTGAAAAAAGTCCTGAGCTGTTCCAGGGCCTCCGGGGTGTTGTCTATGCGAAACACAAGGTCGTACTCCTCCAGATGGGCCCGGCCCACCGCATCCGACCGCATCAGGGTCTGCAGCAGCAAAATGAAGACCGTGGCCGCACCGCCCAGAAAATACAGCCCTGCGCCGATGCTCAGGCCGATGCCCATGGTAGCCCACAGGCCCGCGGCGCTGGTCAGGCCGATGACCGTCTGCTTGCGGAAAAAGATAGCCCCGGCACCCAGAAAACCGATGGAGGTGACCACGCTGGCGGCGATACGGCCCGGATCCGCCGTAAGTCCCAGCTCCGCAATGTCCAGGAAGGCGTATTTGGACACCATCATCATGCAGGCGGAGGCAAGCGCCACGATCATGTGGGTGCGGATCCCCGGCTTCTTCCGTCGCCTCTGCCGCTCCAGGCCCACCAGAGCGCCGCAGATCAGCGCCACTGCAAGCCGCAGCAGATACATGCCCGGAACGGTCCAGTTCAGCGATATCATGTCCATTGGGATCCCTCCTTTCTCCCTATCCTATGCGTCTGTTACTCCGGTCTGTCTGTCTGCCCGACGAAGGGCAGAAAATATTTGTACAGCGGCACCAGCAGGGCAAAGTCCTCCACCATCTGCACCGCCAGCTCCGGCCGGAACAGCCGCTCGTCCCAGGGCTGCTCGCAGGAAAAGCCGATCTGCTTTTGGTTATACCAACGATCCACCAGAGGCGAAACGCTACCCTTGGGCCGCTTGTAGGTCTCACCGAAAAGCCGGAATACAGACTGCCGGTCAAAAGCGCGGATCAGCCGCTCCAGTTTTTGAGGATTTGCCGCCGCTGCTTTGCGAAACGCCTCCATGGCTCTGGGGGAACAGTAATAGCACCCCAGGCCGTAGCTCCACACCTCCGGCCGCAGCTCGAAGTAGAAGGTGGGAAACTCCGTCCACCGCTCCCGGTTCCCGGTCAGGATGAACCAGAGGCTCTCCTTGTACGGCCCCCTGCCGTGAAGCCGCCGGGCGTCCCGGTAGATCCGGGCGGTACGCCGGTCCAGCTCCAGACGGAACCGGTCCTCCATGGCGTCGCCCACCTCCTCACACAGCTCCTTCATGGGCCGCTGGAGGGTATCCAGATAGATCTGCTTGTGTTCTTCAAACCAGCTCCGCTCGTTGTTGAAACGGATGCCCCAGAGGAAATCCTGGGTCTGCTGTGAAAAGCCGGTGAACGACATGTGGTCCGCCTCCCTGTGCCGCGCTCTCATTTCGTAAAATTATACCACAGCCCGCTGCCGTTCACAAGGGACGGCAATGCTTTTCCGCCGCCGCTCAAGAATAACGGGACTGCCTGATAATCAGACAGTCCCACATGCTTTACTCTTTCTCCACCGCCGCCCAGAAAGTCTCTTCCTTGACCGCCTTCAGCCAGTGGCGCCGATCCTCCGTGTCGTCGAAGTGGCAGGCCCGGGCATATTCGCACCGTCTGCAGGCGTTCTCGCTATCCCCTTTATACCAGGGATCTGCCCGGATATCGCCCTGCCGCAGCTCGGTGCAGATATCCCGCATGATCTTCGCCGTATGACGGTGCAGCTTTCCCAGCCGGGCGGCGCTGACCAGCGCGTCTCCGGTGATTTCTCCCGCCGCCGTCACTTTCAGCGGCAGGAAACGGTACTGTCCGTCCGTATGCTCCATGGCCTCCAGTACGTCGGGATCGTCCAGCACCAGGCCCTTGCGGCATAGTTCCTTGTCAATCTCTTTTTGTATCTTCTGGGGAGTCATATGCCGGTCACTTTTGACGACCGTCTCCCGGGCAGGCAGATATAAAACCCCGGCGGGCACGATCTCCCGGTGGAATCTTTCCCGGCCCTTCTCCTCCAGGGTGAACAGATACAGCAGCATCTGCAGACCCATGCCGTACCAGATATCCGTAAGATCAAAGGATTGTCTGCCGCTCTTATAGTCCACTACGCGCAAATAGAGCCGGTCATTTTTGACCCAGCCGTCCACCCGGTCCACAATGCCGCTCATGGCGATGGTCATGCCATTTTCCGTCATCAGCACCGGCGGCAGCTCCTTACCGTCCCCGAACCCCAGTTCAAAGGCGATGGGCCGGAAATCCGAGGCCCGCAGTTCCTCCACCGCGTTCTGGACGACGGTCCATACAGACTGCCGCAGGCGTTGGAACAGATACCGGAACCGGGCGGTCTTGTCCTCCAGACCGCCGAGCTTCTCCTGCGCGTAGGCGTCCAGCCACCGATCCGTCTCCTGCAGCAGCCACTCGTCGGATACGGCCCGGACGCCGCCCTCCTTCTCCGCCTGCCGCAGCACGTGCTCCAGGACGAAGTGGACGATCGTACCGATGGCCGCGGTGTCCAGCGACGCTGTCTCTCTGGGTTTGGCCCGAAGGCCGTAGTGCATGAAGTAGCCGAAGTGGCATGCCTTGAACCGATTCATCTTCGATGCGGAAAAATTCACCCTGTCACCGTAGAGCCGTTCCACCACCTGAGGAGAAAGGGCGCCTCTGCGCAGTGCCGCGCTCCGGCGCACTGCCGCCGTCCGCGGGGCGTACCGGGGGTCCCCGTCCAGTACGGCAAAGACCTCTGCCGAGCCCCGGGCCGCGGGATGGGCCGCCGCCCACTCCAAAGCGGGAAGCGGTGCGGCGGGATAGCGGCAGTCTCCGCTCCGGGCCGCCTCCGGCAGCAGCTTCAGGAGCCTCCGCACCAGTATGCTGGGCAGGCATTTCCCGCCGTCGGCATGGACGGCGGGCCAGGTCACCGCCAGCCGCTCGCCGGCGGCGGCGCAGGCCTCCCGGGCGATGGTCAGCTCACGGCACAGGCGCTCCGACGACCCCGGCGTCAGAGTCAGGCCCATTTCGCCCAGCAGAGCACGGTCCTCATCCGTCAACAGGCCCGCAGGCTCCGGGGCCCGGGGAATGGCGTCGTCCGAGGCCCCCAGCAGCAGAATGCACTTCACCCGCTTGTGTGCCGCCCGGTCCAGCTCGCAGACGTGGACCTGATCCAGAGCCGCAGGAATGGTACCCACGTCGTACTGGGACAGCAGCAGCGAGAACAGCTCCGCAAACTCCTCGTCGGTCACCGGCATGTCCCCCAGGATCTCCACAAACTGATCCAGGGCGCCGCAGACGATCTCCCACAGCTGGACATACTCCTCCGACAGCTGGCGGCGGCCCGTTTCCATCAGAAGCCGGCCCCGCTCCTGCAGACGCTCCGGCAGGGAGACGGCCTCCATGAAATCGCACAGCGCCTGGGCATGGCTTCTCGCCGTGTCTCCGCTGTTCCGGCGCATCTCCTCCAGAGGCGCGATGATCCGGGTCCTCAGCCCGTTGAGGCGCTCCAGCAGCGCCGTGTCCTCATCCTTCCATTTTTCCCGATAGCCGCGGGGGTGCATGGTCCAGGGCTTCTCCCTGCTCCACATCCCGGGGCGCAGATCCCACATCAGGGCGTAGTTCTCCAGCCGGTCGCAGTCGTCCCGATCGATGCCGGCAAGGCCTGTCTTCAGGTATCGGAACAGCGTCTCATGCCGGTAGCCACCTGCCGCGAGATGCAGCGCCTCCGTCAGCAGCAGGGCCAGAGGCTTTTGCAGGATGTCCGTCCGGCGGCTGACATAGACGGGGATACCGCAGCGGTCAAAGGTCTGTTCGATCTGGGGCAGATAGCTCTCGATGCCCCGGGCCGTGACCACCACGTCCCGGAACCGGTATCCCTCCTGTCTCGTCAGACGCAGAATCTCCGCGGCAGCAAAGGACACCTCCCCCGCCGGGTCCGGCGCCTGATACAGCACGCAGGCCTCCTGTCCCGCGGCCTCGCAGGGTTCTGCGGGGCCGTCGAAAAGATGCCGGTCGGCATACTCCAGCGCCTCGGGCCGGGTACTGCCCGCAACGCGGCTGTACTCCGTCTCCACGGGCACGCCGGCCTGTTCCGCGATCCGCATGAGCCTGGCCGCCGTCCTCCGGGCCGGAGAAAAAACGCCGAAGCCGCCCTCGGTCTCCTCCGGATGGTCGCAGACCAATGCCACGGTCATCTCCTCCGCTTGGCGGAGCAGCCGGGTCAGGATCTGATACTCCTGTGCGGTAAAGTCGGTAAAGCCGCACACGGAGATCTCCATCCCCTCGGCAAAAGGACAGGTCTCCAGGGCGTCCGCCAGCCGATCCAGCCGGTCTCTGGGGTCCGCCGCAAGCTGGGCGGTCAGTCCCTCATAGGCCGCAAGCAGCAGGGACAGTTCCGCCAGCCGCTCGCTGCCGGTCTCCGCCGCTGCGTCCGACAGCTGCTCCGGAGTGACCCGGCACTGCCGGCACTCCTCCGCCGTCCGGAGCAGCTCCCGGACAAAGGAGGCCCGGCCTGCGGATGCGGCATAGACATGGAGCCGGGGCGCAAGCTGATCCAGCGCCCGGCGCATGACCAGCAGACGGCCGCCGGCGTCCAGGGCCGGGGCCGCGCCGCCGCCTTTTTGAGTAAAGACGCGGTCCGCCAGTCGGGTAAAGCTGAGCACCTCCGCGTGGCGGCAGACGGTGTTCCCTGCCACGGCGCACAGCTGGCGCTCCGTATCGTGGGAGATCTGTTCCGGCACGATCAAAAGCTGAAAACGGGACGCTGCTGCACCGGCAGAAATCCGGTGCAGCAGCGCCTGTGTCAGTTGATTTTCTGTTCTTCCGAATAAAAACTTCATTTCGTCTTCTTCACAAACTCTACCAGCAGGTCTGCCAGATCCTCCGCTGCCATGAGGGAGCTGTCGAGGGTGATGTGATAGTTGTCCGCCCTGCTCCACTTATCGTCGGTATAAGCCCGGCGATAGCGGCGGCGGCGTTTGTCCACCTGCATGATCTGCTCTGCGGCCTCCGCTGTGGTCAGCTCCGTGTTATACACGGTAGCCACACGTTCGATCCGCTTGGGGAACGGTGCGCCGATGAACACATGGAGCACATCGTCCCGATCCCGCAGGATATAGTCGGCGCAGCGGCCGACGATCACGCAGGGACCCTGTTCCGCGATCTGGCGGATGGCTTTGCTCTCGGCCAGGTAGACCAGGTCCGGGACAGAGTAACTCATGTTGGTTTGGAGCGTCTCCTCATCGGAAGAAATGCGCTGCATGAACAGATAGCGTGTCGAGGAACTCTCCTCCATTTTCTCCATGATCTCTGCGGACAATCCGCTCTCTTTGGCGGCAATGTGGATGATGTCCTTGTCATAGAACGGTATCCCCAGCTTCTCCGCCAGAAGACGCCCGATGTAACGACCTCCGCTGCCATACTGACGGCTGATCGTCACGATACGTTTTTCGCTCATATCTGCCCCTCCTTTTTTGTGCAAGTGTCATAAAGTTATGTGCTAATCCTCTCTTTTTCTTATCGCATTTTCATGATAGCAGGTCTCCTCTTTTCTGTCAAGGTTTTTTTGCCCTCTGAAGGCCAAAATCGCCTTATATTTCGTGTTTTTCCTTGCTTTTTCTCCTGCGCGGTGGTATACTGACGAAAACTTTTCATTTATTTTTCATTTATTTCAATGGGGGCGCCGTTTATGGACCTGCATCAGAACACAAATTACACCATGCTCTGTGATTTTTACGAGATCACCATGGGCGGCGGCTACTTCAGCGCCGGTCTGAAGGACCGGATCGCCTACTTTGACGCCTTCTTCCGCTCCGTGCCGGACGACGGCGGTTTTGCCATCCTGGCGGGCCTCCAGCAGATCATCGACTATATCAACGACCTGTCCTTCTCCGAGGAGGACATCGCCTACCTCGAGAGCCGGGGGCTGTTCCGGCAGGAATTTCTGGACTATCTGCGTACGTTCCGCTTCACCGGTGACATCTGGGCCGTCCCCGAGGGCACGCCCATCTTCCCCGGAGAGCCTATCCTCACCGTCCGGGCACCTGCCATCGAGGCACAGTTTATCGAGACGTTCCTGCTGCTGACCCTGAACCATCAGTCCCTCATTGCCACCAAGTCCAACCGTATCGTCCGGGCGGCCCGGGGCCGGCCCGTGATGGAATTCGGCTCCCGCCGGGCCCAGGGGCCCTCCGCCGCCATCCTCGGCGCCCGGGCCTCCTATATTGCCGGCTGCGTTGGCACAGCCTGTACCCAGTCCGACCGGGACTACGGCGTCCCCGCTCTTGGCACCATGGCCCACTCCTGGATCCAGATGTTCCCCGACGAGTACACCGCCTTTGAAACCTACTGCCGGCTCTATCCCCGCAACGCCACACTGCTGGTGGATACCTACAACGTCCTCAAGTCCGGCATTCCCAACGCCATCCGGGCCTTTAAGGAGGTCCTGTGGCCCATGGGCATCCGCCAGTGCGGCATCCGGCTGGACTCCGGCGACCTGACGTATCTGTCCAATCACGCCAGGCAGATGCTGGACGAGGCGGGCCTGGAGGAGTGCAAGATCGTGGTGTCCAACTCCCTGGACGAATATATCATCCAGGATCTGATCCAGCAGGGGGCAAAGATCGACTCCTTCGGCGTGGGTGAGCGGCTCATCACCGCCCGCAGCGAGCCTGTCTTCGGCGGCGTATACAAGCTTGTGGCCATCGAGGACGACAGCGGCGCCGTCATCCCCAAGATCAAGGTCAGTGAAAATGCCAGCAAGATCACGACGCCGCACTTCAAAAAGGTCTACCGCATCTTTGAAAAGGACAGCGGCAAGGCCATCGCCGACTATATCTGCATCCACGACGAGGTCCCGGACTGGGACCAGCCTCTGGAGCTGTTCGACCCGGTGAACACCTGGAAGCGCAAGACCATCACCGACTACACCGCCCGGGAGCTGCTGGTGCCCGTCTTCAAGGACGGCAAACAGGTCTATGACAGTCCCTCCATCGAGGAGATCCGCGACTACTGTGCCCGGCAGGTGGACCTGCTGTGGGAGGAGGTCCGGCGGTTCGACAACCCTCATCCCTACATCGTAGACCTGTCCCTGAAGCTGTGGACCATCAAAAACGATCTGGTGGATCAGTACAGCAGCAAAAAGACTATCTGACAGACAGAAAAAGGACGCGCTGCACAGCGCGTCCTTTTTTGAATGTTTTCCGCCTTATGCCTGCTTGGCAAACATTTCGCACAGCTCGTCCACCGTGTAGACCTCGGCGCCGTAGACGCTCTTGAGGTACTCGATGCCGATCTTGTAGTCCTCCTCGGTGAAGCTGTCGGTGGCGTCGGAGGCCACGACGACCTTGTAGCCGAGACAGAAGGCGTCGGCGCTGGTGTGGCGCACGCACATGTGGGTGTGCAGGCCTGTCATGATGACCGTGTCCACGCCCAGCTCCCGCAGCAGCAGATCCAGATCCGTGTGGTTGAAGCCGCTGTAACGGCGCTTCGGCACCACATAGTCCTTGTCGCACAGCTCCAGTTCCGGGATGACCTCGGCGCCGGGGGTGCCGGCAATGGCGTGGGGACCCCAGATCTTGAACTCATGGTCGATGTCCTTGATGTGGGCGTCGTTGCAGAAGATGACATGGACACCGTACTTGCGGGCGGCCCGCAGCAGCCGCTGGTTCGGCTCCACGGTGGCCAGACCGCGGTCACACTTCAGTGCGCCGGTGACGAAGTCATTGAGCATATCGACGACCAGGATGGCTGTCTTTTTGTTTTCCATGTTGATCTCTCCGTTCTTTTTCCGGCGGGATCGCCGGAGATTTGTGGCTTATTATATCATATTGTATCTCCCGGCGCAAATCCCCCGGCAAACATTTTTACGGCAAAGGGGCTCCGCTGCTGACGGGTCACCGTTTTTTCCCTCAGGGAAGCGGAAACTTAAAAAATTCTTTGTTATTTCCCTGTGAAACGGTTGACATAGGCAAAGATTTTCATATATAATATTCAAGCACTCTATCAGAGGGGAGAGATTTCACTTGGTTCGCACCTATCAGCCGAAGAAGCGTCATCGCTCTAAGGAGCATGGCTTCCGTAAAAGAATGCACACCCGCAACGGCCGCAAGGTTCTTGCCCGCCGCCGCGCCAAGGGTCGTGCCCGGCTTACTCACTGATGTCCGCATCTGCGGACCCATACGCACCGTCTGGGGCGGCAGAAGTTTTCCTGCCGCCCTTGGTCTGGTTTTTCGGCGGTAAACAATGAAAGCGACTCAGTCTTTGAAGAATAACCGCGATTTCCGCTATCTCTACCGCAAGGGCAAGACTGCCGTCTCGCCCTATATGGCGGTCTACTGCCGGAAAAACCGTCTCGCCTGCAACCGTCTGGGCCTCACAGCCAGCGTCAAGCTGGGCAACGCCGTCAAGCGCAATCGGGCCCGGCGCCGTCTGCGGGAGGTCTATCGCACCAATGAAGCCAGGCTTGCCTCTGGCTATGACATTATCCTTGTGGCCCGGGCTCGGACCATTACCGGGGATTACGCATCCATACAGCGCAGTTTTCTCCGGCTGATGGACAAGCTCGGCCTGCTCCGGGATTCGGAAGGAGGGGCCTTATGAAAAAGGTCCTGCTGTTCCTGATTCGTTTTTATCGCTGCGCGATCTCACCGGGCCGCCCGTCCTGCTGCCGCTATACTCCCACCTGCTCCGCCTACGCCATGGAGGCGATCGAGAAATACGGCGCTCTGAAGGGCGGCTGGCTTGCATTGCGTCGCTTTTTGCGCTGTAATCCCTTCGGCAGCTACGGGTATGATCCCGTTCCCTGAGTCTGTGCAAAACCTGCCCGGAGCGTCTGCCCCGTACCGCGCCCGGTATCATAATTGGAGGGGTTCCGTTTGAGTTATTTGTGGCAATATGTGATCGTCCGACCCTTCGGATGGGTCTTCCTGCATCTGTACTATATGTGCGGCAACTACGGTGTCGCGCTGATTCTCTTCGCCGTGCTGGCCAAGCTGATCCTGTTTGCCTTCCAGATCAAGGGCAAAAAGAGCCAGATGCGGATGGCCATGATCAACAGCAAGGTCAAGCAGCTGCGCAAGCAGTACGCTCACGATCAGGCCCGTTACAGCGCCGAACTGCAGGCGCTCTATAAGCGCGAGAACGTCAAGCCCATGGCCGGCTGCGTATGGAGCATCATCCCGCTCCCCGTCATGCTGGCCCTGTACGCCGTTATCCGGCGGCCCATGACCAACCTGATGCATCTGACGTCCTCCCAGATCGACGTGGTGCGTCAGCTGGTCCTCTCCACCGGCGGCACGATCACCGGCCAGAGCACCTATGAGGAACTGGTCCTGGCCCGGTATGTCTCGCAGGACTTTGACTTTTACTCCTCCTTTGTCCCCCAGCTGATCAACTTCGACTTCCACTTCCTGGGGCTCGATATGTCCCTGATCCCCCAATGGAAATTCTGGATATACGGCTCCTTCTCCTGGCAGTACATCGGCCTGTTCCTGATCCCCATCCTCTCCGCCGTCACCGCCTATATCTCCTCCCGGGTAGCCATGAAGACCAACTCCTTCGTGGATCCCACGGAGAAGCCCTCCAAGAAGAAGAAGGAGCCGGAGAAGGCCTCTCCGGACGACGCCAGCAAGCAGATGCTCTGGACCATGCCCATCATCTCCCTGTGGATCGGCTTCGTCATGCCTGCCGGTCTCGGCATTTACTGGATCGCCAACAACCTGCTTATGGCGCTGCAGGAGAAGATCCTCGGCAAGCGGCTGCAGGCTAAATTTATCGAGGAAGCAAAAGCCCGTGCGGCACGTGAGGCCGCAGAGGCGGATCGAGCACGACAACTTCGGGCCGAACGGATCGCCAGACGAGCCGAAGAGCTCAAACAGCAGAAGGGAAAGAAAAAGCCGCCGCAGAAGAAGAAAAAGCCCTCAGAGGCCGGCCTGTCCGCCAGCGCCTCCGACAAGGGCCGTGTCGGCACGCGTCCCTATGCCCGGGGCCGCGCCTATGATCCCGACCGCTACGCCGATCCTTCCGCACCGGAGCTTCCCTCCGATACGGAGGAACCATAAGGAGAATCACCATGATTAAATGGATCGAATCAACAGGTAAGACAGAGGAAGAAGCCGTAATTTCTGCCCTGCGTCAACTGCGGCTGGACCGGGATTCCGTCTCTGTGGAGATCCTGGAGCGTGCCAAGAGCGGTTTCCTCGGCATCGGCTCCTCCCCTGCCAAGATCAAAGTCAGCTATGAGGTCCCCGACCCGGAACCCGTTCCGGAGCCGAAGCCTGTCTCTGCCCCGAGGCCCGAGTCGAAGCCCGCACCGCAGCCTAAGCCCGCTGCGGAACGCAAGTCTGCACCGCAGCCCAAACCTGCGGCACAGCCCAAGCCTGCGCCGGAGTCCGCCCCTGCTGCAGCTGCCGCAGCGGCGCAGGAGGACTCTCCTGTGGTCCAGCACATCCGCACCTACCTGGAGGGACTTCTGGCCCATATGGGCAACGACGCCACCCCCGAAATCTCCATGAAGGAGGACGGCAGCTATCAGGTCAATCTGGTGGGCAGCCGTCTGGGCCAGCTCATCGGCCGCCGGGGCGAAACCCTGGACGCCATCCAGCAGCTCACTACCCATTCCGTGAATCTGAGTCAGGAAAAGCGGGTGCGCATCCATATCGATGCGGAGAACTATCGTCAGAAGCGAGAAGCATCCCTCTGCCGACTGGCGGAGAAGGTGGGCATGAAGGTGACGAAGTACCGCAAGAACATCACCCTGGAGCCCATGAACGCCTATGAGCGCCACGTCATCCATACGGCGCTGCAGGACTGGGAGAACATCGTCACTTACTCCCAGGGCACCGAGCCCAACCGCCGCATCGTGGTGGCCTTCAGCAAGGGCGGCCCCCACACTCCCTTCGCCTGATCGTGATATCGTTCACTCTTACGGGCGGACGGCAGACGCCGTCCGCCCGTTTGCCATATCACCGAAGATCCGCGGCCCCGGGCTTTTCGGCGCGCCGCAAACATTGCGAGGCTTTTCCGTCTGTAGGAGGTTTGACTGTCATGCTGCTCTATCTCATCCGGCACGGCGAGACCGTATGGAACCGGGAGCATCGGTTTCAGGGCCGTCTGGATATGCCCCTCAACGAGACCGGTCTGCGTCAGGCCCGTCAGCTGGCCGGCCGTATGGCCGGCGTGACCGGCGTGACCCGGCTCTGGTGCAGTCCCCTGCAGCGGGCCTCCGTTACGGCGGATCAGATCGCAGCGGCCATGGGCCTGACCAGCGAGCCTCTGCCGGGTCTGGAGGAGATTGACATGGGTCTCTGGGCCGGCCGTCCCGTGCCGGAGCTTCTGTCCGGTCCCGAGGGCGGCGCCCTCCGGCACTGGCTGTCCGGGGACCCCGACGCGGCGGCCCCCGAGGGCGAGTGTCTCCGGGCCGTGGGTCGGCGGACGTCTGCTGCGCTGACTCCCCTGCTGGCGAATGTAGAGGGCGACGCCGCGGTGGTGGCTCACGGGCTGAGTCTCAAGGCCCTGATCTTCGCGCTGCTGGACCTGCCCCTCGCCTACTGCCGTCTTTTCGATCTGGACAATGCCAGTCTGTCCATCCTGCGGTGGGAGCCTTCGGCACCGGCCAAGCTGCTGCTGCTCAACGACACGGGCCATCTTGACGTTCCCTCCGGGAACGGGGCCTTCTGGGAGGCGGATGTATGAGTACTGTCTTTATCTCCGGCGGAAGCCGCGGCATCGGCGCCGCCGCCGTTCGGCTCTTCGCACAGGAGGGCTGGAACGTGGTATTTAGTTATGTAAACCAGTTCGGAGCCGCAGAGGCTCTGGTCCGGGAGCTGGAAGGTTTGCCTGTTCTGGCTCTCCGGGCCGACGTCCGGGACACGGCGGCGGTGGAAGCCGCCATGGCCGAGACGGTGCGGTCCTTCGGTCCTCCGGACGCTCTCGTCTGCAACGCCGGTATCTCCCGGCCGGGTCTGATCCAGAACTGCACCGATGAGGACTGGGCGGAGCTGTTCGACGTGAATGCCGCTGGAATGCACCGCTGCATCCGGGCGGTGCTGCCCTATATGCTCCGGCGGAAGGCCGGGCGCATCGTCACCGTGTCCTCCATGTGGGGCATCTCCGGGGCCTCCTGCGAGGCGGCCTACTCCGCCACAAAAGGGGCGGTCATCGCCATGACCAGGTCTCTGGCCATGGAGCTTGCGCCCAGCGGCATCACCGTCAACTGCGTGGCGCCCGGCGCTGTTGACACGGATATGCTCTCTGAGCTCTCTGAGGAGGACCGCGCGCAGCTGATCCGGGAGATCCCTCTGGGCCGTCTGGGGCGGCCGGAGGAGATCGCCGCCGCCATCCGCTGGCTCTGCTCACCGGAGGCGGGGTATCTTACCGGTCAGGTCCTCAGCCCCAACGGGGGGATGGTCCTGTGACGCCTCTGACGCAGCTGCCCCTGCCGCTGCTGCTGTGGTACCGGGAGAACGCCCGGACCCTGCCCTGGCGCAGTGATCCCACCCCCTATCACGTGCTGGTGTCGGAGATCATGCTCCAGCAGACCCGTGTGGCGGCGGTGCTGGAGCACTATGAACGCTTCATGGAGCGCCTGCCGGACGTGCTGGCGCTGGCGGAGGCGGAGGAGGATACGCTGCTGAAACTGTGGCAGGGGCTGGGGTACTACAACCGGGCCCGAAACCTGCAGAAGGCCGCGCAGACCATCTGCCGCGATTTCGGCGGCGTCTTTCCCTCGGACTACGACACGCTACTCTCCCTCCCCGGGGTGGGCGAATATACCGCAGGGGCCATCGCCTCCATCGCCTTCGGACAGCCGGCGCCCGCCGTGGACGGCAACGTCATGCGGGTGCTGGCCCGGCTCACCGGCAACGATACGGACATCCGCTCTCCGGCCCTGCGGCGGCAGTACCGGCAGGCTCTGGCCCAGGTGATCCCCGGGGATATGCCCGGGGCCTTCAATCAGGCGCTGATGGAGCTGGGGGCACTGGTGTGCCTTCCCAACGGCGCCCCCCTCTGCGACCGCTGTCCGGCGGCGGCATTCTGCCGGGCCCATCTGGAAAAACGGACTGAGGAGCTGCCGGTGCGGTCCAAAAACCGTCCCCGGCGGATCGAGGAGCGGGTCGTATTCCTGCTGTTTCATAACGGCTGTGTCGCTCTGCGGCGGCGGCCGGAGACGGGCCTGCTGGCGGGACTGTGGGAGTATCCCAACGAGCCTGCCCCGGCAGAGGACGCTCTTTCCCGCTGGGGGATCCGGGCCGCGCTGACGAAGGCCGGCACCGGAAAGCACGTGTTCACCCACGTAGAGTGGCACATGACCGCCTTTTCCGGCGAGACGGAGACAGAACGTCTGCCGGAGGGCTGGCAGTGGGCCGACGCCCGGGCTCTGCGCCGGGAGTTTGCCGTCCCCTCTGCCTTTCAGGCCTTCGCCCCCGCCGTGACCGCCGTTCTGGGGGAGGGTACGCTGTGATCTGTATACTCTGTCCCCGGCAGTGCGGGGCAACGCGGACGGAGAATACCGCCGGCGGCTTCTGCAATCAGCCTGCCCTGCCCGTGGTGGCACGGGCCGCTCTCCATTTCGGCGAGGAACCCTGCATCAGCGGCACCCGGGGCTCCGGCACGGTCTTTTTCTCCGGCTGCAATCTCCGCTGCTGCTTCTGTCAGAATGAGATCATCTCCCACGGCGGCGCGGGACGGCCCGTCACCGCGGCGCGGCTCCGGGAGATCTTTTCCGAATTGGAGGCCCTGGGGGCCCACAACATCAATCTCGTCACCGGGACCCACTTCATCCCCGCCATCGCCGAGGCTCTGGAACACTCTCCCTCCGTCCCCGTGGTGTGGAACAGCAGCGGCTATGAGTCCGTCGACGCCCTGCGGCTGCTGGAGGGCAAGGTGCAGATCTATCTGCCGGACTTCAAGTACGCCGATCCGGCTCTGGCTCAACGGCTGTCCGGGGCGGCGGACTACCCGGACCGTGCGGCAGAGGCTCTGTCCGAGATGCTGCGGCAGACGGGGCCCTGTGTTCTGACGGAGGACGGCCTGCTCCGGCGGGGTGTTCTGGTACGGCATCTGCTGCTGCCGGGAAAGCTGGAGAATACGAAGGCCGTCATCGACAGGGTCCGGGAAATCTGTCCGCCGGAGGATATCCTCTTCTCCCTCATGAGCCAGTATGTGCCTCTGGGCCGGGCGCTGACCATGCCGGACATGGCCCGCCGGATCCGGAAATCGGAATACCGGGCCGCCGCCGCCTATCTGGAGGCCTGCGGCTTCACCAACGGGTATCTCCAGGAGCCGGACGCCGCCACCACGGAGATGATCCCCGCCTTCGACCTCACCGGCGTGTGACGTATCTCCGCACCCGTTTCCGGACATACTACCGGCAAAAGGGGGCGCGGAGATGACCAACGAGGCGTATCTGCAGTATGTTCGGAAAAAGGAGCGGGAGCGCAGCTCTCCCCTGGCAAAGAATACGGCGCTGGCCTTCATAGTGGGCGGCGCCGTCTGCGTACTGGGGCAGCTCCTGTCGGAGCTTTATATGTCGGCGGGGATGTCCGAGTCGGATGCCGGAACGGCGGTGACCGTGACGCTGATCTTTCTCAGCGCTCTGTTCACCGGTCTGGGGCTGTATGACCGTCTGGCCAAGCATGCCGGCGCCGGTACGCTGGTCCCCGTGACGGGGTTTGCCAACGCCATCGTCTCCCCTGCCATCGACTTCAAATCCGAGGGCTTTATCACCGGCATGGCGGCGAAGATGTTCCTCATCGCAGGGCCTGTCATCGTCTATGGCACGGTGTCCGGCGTGGTGTACGGCATCGTGCTGGTACTATTGGGAACTGCATAAACAAAGCGGCCCGGGCAGAAAACTGCCCGGGCCGCTGTTTATTTTTAAATTCAGTCCGCCTCTTCCAGCGGCTCCGTCCGGCGGACCGTCGGACCGGTCCAGGGCGGTGCAATGTGAAGCTCGGCGGCAAAGCAGGGACGTCCGTTGTCGTTGACGCTCTCCACCCAGAACAGGTCGTCCTGGTGTCCGGTGCGCATGAGCACGTGCTCCCCGATGCGGACCTCCCGGTGGAACTGGATGAAGAACCGGTCGATCCAACCCTCACAGTTCTGATATTCCATGGCGTCGCAGACGAAATCACCGTAGCGGGTGTTGTTGAGATGGACGTTGCTGTCGCAGTCGCTGTAGCAGACCGTGCGTCTGCCCCACTCCGTCATGGGCACCGGGGGCCGGATGCGGCCCAGCTTTTCCTCGGACAGGGCGGCGTTGGGCATGGCCATCAGCGGCTCAACGGTGGTCAGCTTGACGATACGGCGGCCCTCGATGTCGATGATGGACCACTCGTTGCTGGCGGTGCCGCACAGCTCCCCTGAGGCATAGATCTCAAAGTCACGGTAAACAGAGGCCAGCCCCGGCTTGCGCATACAGCTGCGGACCTCCAGGGTCTCGTCGGCGAAGATGGGCCGGGTCAACCGATACTCCTGCTTGGCCATGATCCAGGCATAGCCCATCTCCTCCAGATGGATCCGGCCGCACTTATGGTACCACATATGCTCCGCGGAGGTCTCCTGCAGCGCGCCCATCAGAAAGGACGGCTTGCAGTATCCGAACACGTCCGCGGCTCTGGTATCGACGATATAGCGCTGCTTCCAGAAGCTCTTCATCGGTCACCCTCCCCCTTCGGAATGCACAGCTCCTCCATGGCGGAGATCTCCTCCAGATCCTCCATGGTGACTGCGGTCAGGCGGAGCCTGCCCCGGCAGCTGCCGCAGATAATATCGATATTGCCGCCCCGGACGTCCACGTCCCAGGCCTCGGCGCCGCACTCACAGCGGACCTTGTTCCGGTCCATCCGGTCGGAGATCTGGAGCATCGCCTCGAAGAGGATGGTCTCCTTCAGCACCGTCCTGTTTGCCTTCTGCTCGGCCTCGTCGCCGGCGGCGTTGAGGATATCGATCAGCTTGTGCAGGCCCATTTTCACGATATCCTCCCGGCCCACATAACAGCAGTCCAGCCCGGAATTGACGCAGGAAAACGCCAGGATGGGCTCATACAGAAAATCGTGGGCGGAGCACATGACGGTGTGCCGCTCGTTGCAGATGATGCAGGGCGTCGTAATCAGGATCCGATCCCCGTTGCGAATGATCTTCGTTTTGGACTTCCCGCAGCGGCGGCAGTGTACCTCTGTCATGCCTCCGGAGAACGCGAATACGCTCAGCTGCCGCTGCTCCGGAGCACCGCACTCCGGGCAGACAAAGCCGATGCTGCGCACCATTTCCTCCATAAAAAGCCGCCTCCCTCCGAACACGATACGTTTTTTTCCATTATAACGCAGATCGCGCCGTTTTTCCACACCCTTTGGAAAAAAAGGGTCTCAACGGGGCCCGGAGGAAAAACGCCGTTGACTTTTGGCGGTCCCGATGCGATAATAGGAAAAAATATAATATGCTGCATCGTGTCCCGCGTGAAGACTGCCCTCCGGCAGGCGCCGGGATGAGGAAAGCCGGTTGGAGTCCGGCGCTGTACCCGCAGCCGTAAATGCAGGAGGCTGTTCTCCGCGGCGTGAGCCGGCCATTGGAGAGATCCGAGAAGGTAGGAGAGCCGCCGCAGGAGCCGCGCTCCCCAATGCATGAGCCGGAAGGCCGACGAGGCACAGAGACGCCCGCTGGGGACGACCCCGCCGGGCTGATTGGTCATGTGAAAAGACGGACGTGACGGAGCGTTTGGCTCCGCCACGTTTTTTCTCTTCCGGAGGACCGATGCGGCAAAACAGGAGGTTATAGAATGAAACAGATGCGAAAATGGTTTGCTCTGCTGCTGGCTCTGGCGCTGGTGCTGACCCTGCTTCCGGCAGGCGCCATGGCGGCGGAGCCGGAAGAAGTGCCCTTCTCCGTCTCAGACGGTACCGTTACCGATTTTGAGGAGAACGGCTATATCTACACCGACTACGTTTATGACCCCGACAGCGACAAATATGTCCCGGTGGAAAAGTCCGTGGATCTCTATACCGTCACCCTCCCCACCGACACGGCCTCCGTGACCCTTGACTTCGGAGATGATCTCCGCATCGCCTATCTCTATGATGCCGACGGCGTCTATGTCGTCGACCTGTCCGCCAACGAGGAAGGCTACGCCGACAATGGTCAGACCGGTGAGGCTTCCGCCACTGTAAGCAGCGACGATTTCTCCTGTTTCGTCCGGGTCCAGACCCCCTATGACAGCGACTGGAACTCGGAGACTCTCTATGCCGTCGCCTTCGTTCCGGAAGAAGAGGAGGCCTTCCCCTTCACCGTCTCCGCCGACGGCGCCCCT
>JAFWDQ010000028.1 GCA_017516065.1 Oscillospiraceae bacterium | reverse complement strand
CCACGGCGTCGATCTCGTCGATGAACACGATGGCCGGCGCGGAGGACTTGGCCTGGGTGAACAGATCCCGGACACGGGAGGCGCCCACACCTACGTACAGTTCCACAAAATCGGAGCCGGAGATGGGCAGGAAGTTGACCTTGGCCTCGCCTGCGACGGCCTTGGCCAGCAGGGTTTTACCCACGCCCGGAGGTCCCAGCAGGAGCACGCCCTTGGGGATCCGGGCGCCCAGAGCGGTGAAGTGGTCCGGATTCCGGAGAAATTCCACGATCTCCTGCAGCTCGGCCTTCTCCTCGTCGGCACCGGCCACGTCGTCGAAGGTAACCTTGGCGTCGCCCTCGCCGGGCTGATAGACGTGGGCCTTGCCGAAGCGTGAGGCCTGATTGTTCAGATTATTGCCCCCCATGACGCCCCGGCGCGAGGTCAGGAGCAGGACGAATACGATGACGACCACCAGCAGGACATAGGGCGAAACGGCGCTCCACCAGCCGGAAGACGTGGCGGGCGCGGAGGGATAGTCATAATCCAGGATGATGCCGTCGGCATACTGCTGCTGGACCAGGTCGTCCATCTCGTCGTAGAACAGCTCGAAGCTGTATACGTTATAGGACAGATCCGTCTGCCCGTCATAGGGTTTGCGCAGCTCCATATACAGGGTGTTGCCCTCGAAGTGGAACGTCTTCACCTGACCGTCCAGGAAGAGCTGACGGATCTCGGGGTAGGTATACGTATCGTCGACAGGGGCGGAGCGGGCGAACAAGGAGATCAGGCCGACGAAGATACAGAGAATGATGATATAAATCAGTATGTCGTGCAGGCCGACTTTTTTCATGGGATCAAACTTCCTTTCCGATGTCAGGTGCGCGGGGCCCGCGTCAGACGACAGAGTTCAGCACGCCGATATAGGGCAGATTGCGGTAGAGCCCGGCATAGTCGAGCCCGTAGCCCACGGCGAATTCATCGGGGATCTCGAAGCCGCAGTAATCCACGGGGATGTCCACCTCCCGCCGGCTGGGCTTGGTCAGCAGCGTACAAAGCCGCACGGAGGCGGGGGCCCGCTGCTGCAGCAGTTCCAGCAGAGCGGCAAGGGTATGTCCGGAGTCGATGATGTCCTCAATGATCAGGATATCCCGTCCCTCAATGTCCCCGATGGGATCGTATTTGATGGTGACCGAGCCGGAGCCCTTCGTATCGTCATAATAGGAGGAGACCTGAATGAAGGCCACCTGACAGTGGAAGGAGAAGTTGCGGACCAGATCGGCGATGAAGATAAACGAACCGTTGAGGATGCCGACGACCAGGGGCGTTTTGTCCGCGTAATCCCGGCTGATCTCCCTGCCCAGTTCCGCCACGCGGGTCTGGATCTGTTCCTGGGAGAGAAGGACGTGGTTGATTTCCTGAGAGAGCATGAGGCAGGACTCCTTTGTGATAAGGGTATAGGGGGTATAGGGTCAGTCCCGGGCCACGGTCAGGCGCACGGCCTCCGTACCCGGTTTGGCCAGACGGCTCTCGTCGGCCCCCAGCAGGGCGGCGGCGACGACGCCGTGTTCGTCGGTGAGTATCGGCAGAGTATCCCGGAGCAGGCGGGGGATGCGCTGGTCGATCATGGCCCGCTTGAGGCTCCGCTGTCCCCGGCCGGGGAAGCGCAGGGCGTCGCCGGTCTGTCTCGGCCGGATCAGAAGCTCCCTGCCCAGCGTGCCCGGGTCCAGATACCAGACGTCGGGGACCGGGGGACCGTCGGGGGCCACGGTCCGGATGCAGGTAAAGAGCCAGCCGCCGGCCTTCGTGACGGCCCCGTCCTCGAGGGACAGCGGCGTCGGCGCCAGTTCCGGTACCAGGGGTCCGCCCACGGTCAGCAGCAGCAGGGACCCCACCCGGTCGGCCGTGATGCCGTGGGGCAGATCCAGGTGGGCGGAGGGATCGTCTCCCCGTGAAAGCTCCAGCACGGCCCGGTAGTGGACCGCCGTCACGTCCTGACGGGAGGCCTCCAGCCGGTCCAGCAGCAGCCGGATCGCCCGGGGCCCCACAGCGGCGGGGAGAGCGTTCAGAGCCTTCGCATGGACAGCCAGACCGCCGAAGAGGGGCGTGGCGCCGGCAATGGCACGAAGGGCCTGATTCTTCAGGTACATCTCATCAGCCCGGAGTGCGTCCATGGTCTGGACGGCATGCTCCGTCAGCCGGGGATTCAGCGCCCGGAGAACGGGGACCACCTCATGGCGGATCCTGTTCCGGGCAAGACGGGTGTCGTCGTTGGTGGCATCCTGCCGATACGGAACGTCGTGTTCCGCCGCCCACTCTTCCAGCTCGCTTCGCGAAACGTGGAGCAGAGGCCGCACCAAACGCCCCTGCCGGGGGGCGATACCGCACAGACCGGCGGGGCCGGTGCCCCGGGTCAGGTGCAGCAGAAATGTCTCCAGATTGTCGTCGGCGTGATGGGCCGTGGCGATGCGGGCTGCCCCCAGCTCATCGGCGGAGCGGTCGAGGAACGCATACCGGAGCCTCCGCCCCGCCTCCTCGACGCCGAGGCCGTGCTCCCGGGCATAGGCGGCCACGTCGGCCCGCCCGGAGCGGAAGGGGATGTCCCGCTGCTCACAGTATGCCCGGACGAAGGCCTCGTCGCCGTCGGCGTCCGCGCCCCGGAGGCCGTGGTGGAAGTGTGCCGCCGCCGTCCGGACGCCCCGGGCGTACAGGAAGGACAGCAGACACATGGAATCCAGACCGCCGGAGACAGCGCAGAGCACCAGCTCCCCGGCGGGAAACATATCATATTCCTCGGCCAGAGCCATGATCCGCCGGGGGAGGTCACTCCTCTTCATAGCGGCGCTCCGGCGTATGGAAGGTGGTGTACTGGGGCAGCCAGCGCAGGAAGACCTTGCCCGTCTCTCCGTGGCGGTTTTTGGAGATGATGCACTCGGTGAGATTGGGGTCCTCCGCCGCGTCGTTGTAGTAGCCCTCCCGGTAGAGGAACAGGACCACGTCGGCGTCCTGCTCGATGGCGCCGGACTCACGCAGGTCGGAGAGCATGGGCCGCTTGTCGGACCGGGACTCATTGGCCCGGGAGAGCTGGGACAGGCAGAGCACGGGGACGTTGAGGTCCTTGGCCATGATCTTCAGGGACCGGGTGATATCGGCAATGATCTGCTGGCGGTTCTCATTGCCGCGGCGCTCGTTGCCGCTGGACTGCATGAGCTGCAGATAGTCGATGATCACCAGCCCCAGGTCCTTGACCCGGCGGCAGCGGGCGTTCATATCCGCCACGGTGAGACTGCCGTTGTCGTCCACCCGGATGTCCGTCCTGTTCAGGGACGCCACGGCGGCATGGACCCGGGTCCAGTCGTCCTCCTGCAGATTGCCGGCGTAGAGCCGCTTGCCGTCCACGAAGGCCTCGTTGGAGATCAGACGGCCCACCAGCTGCTCCCGGGACATCTCCAGGGAGAAGAAGGCCACGGTTTTGCTGGTATGCTTGCCGGCGTAGAGGGCGATATTCAGAGCCAGACTGGTCTTGCCCATGCCCGGCCGGGCCGCCAGCAGGATCAGCTCGCCCTTGTTGAGGCCCGACAGAGCGGCGTCCAGCTCCGACAGACCGGTGGAGATCCCCGGCATACTGGAGCCCTGGCTGGACAGCTCATCCAGCCGGTCGTAGTAATCCATGGTCAGGGTCTGGATGGGGACCAGACCGTCTTCGGAGCGCCCCTGCCGGATGGCATAGATCCGGCGCTCGGCGGCCTCCAGCAGATCTCCGGCCTCGCCGGAGCCCTCCTGGACCATGGCGGTGATCTCGGCGGCGGCCTCCGCCAGACGGCGCAGCATTGCCTTGTCCCGGACGATGTCCACGTACTCCATCACGTTGGCGGAGGTAGGGGTGATGTCCATCAGCTGCAGCAGATACCCGCGGGAGGTATTGGCGTCGTAGACGCCGTTTACACGCATCTGATCGAGGACAGTCACCGGATCGATGGTCTGGGACAGGCTGAACATGCCGTAGATGGTCTCAAAAATGTCCTTGTTCTGCGACAGATAAAAGTCGTCGGGCCGAAGGCGCTCCACCACCTCCGGGATACAGCGGGGATCGATGAGCATGGAGCCCAGCACGGCCTGCTCTCCCTCGAGACTGTGGGGCAGCTGCCGGGCGAGAAGCTCGTCCAAAGCGGAACACCTCCCTGTAAAGAATGGATGAACGCGGGGGCGCTTACAGCTCCGCCACCACGAGATTCAGCATACCGGTGATCTCATAGCCCAGCTTGCACTTGAGCTGATAGGAGCCGCACTGCTTGATGGGCTCATCCTGCACGATCTTGTTCTTGGACAGCTCGATGCCGCACTGCTCCTTCAGAGCGTCGGCGATCTCCTGAGAGGTGACGGCGCCGAAGAGACGGCCGCCCTCGCCGGCCCGGGCGCTGACCTTGACCAGGCAGGATTCCAGCTTTTTGGAGATCTCGATGGCCTCGGCCTTCTCCTCGGCCTCGCGCTTTTTTCTGGCCTCATCCTGGAGCTTCATAACGTTCAGATTGGCCGCGGTGGCCTCTACAGCCAGCTTTTTGGGCAGCAGGAAATTCCGGGCGTAGCCGTCGGAAACCTCCACCAGCTGGCCGCGCTTTCCCTTTCCCTTGACGTCTTGCTGCAAAATCACTTTCATTGCGGATTACCTCCTGTGGGTCAGTATGAGTACGGAAGGCTCAGGACCCCTTCTGGGCCTTGGCATCCTCCGCCAGATAGCGGTCGATGGCGGCCTTCAGGGCCGTGAGAGCGTTGTTCGGCGTCATATCCTCCAGCTGGGCGCCCGCCGCCGCGCCGTTGCCGCCGCCGCCCAGAGCCTCGCAGATGATCTGGACGTTGACGGCGCTGGAGGACCGGGCGGAGAGATTCGTGCTGCCCCGGGACGGGTAGAGCACGAAGGAGGCGGAGACGCCGGAGATGGAGAGCATCTCATCCGCCGCCTGAGCCGCCGCCACACGGCCCACGTCCTGGGCGGCGGTGGCGATGGCGATGCCGTTCTTATAGATGCTGGCGGTGCGGATGATGTCGTATTTTGAGATCATGCTGGTCAGGTCGTTGCGGAACAGCAGCTTGACCTGGGTGGGATCGGCCCCGGCCCGGCGCAGCAGGGCGGCAGCCTCAAAGGTCCGGGTACCGGTGCGCAGAGCGAAGTTCTTGGTATCCAGCATGATGCCGGCCAGCAGAGCCTCCGCCTCCTGCCGCATCAGATCGGCGGGTTCGGTGAGGTAACTGAGCAGCTCCGTCACCAGCTCCGCGGCGGAGGAGGCATAGGGCTCGTGGAAGTTGAGCATGGCGTTGGAGATATACGTGGCCGCCCGGTGATGATGGTCGATGACGGCGATCCGGGGACAGGTCAGCAGCAGCTCCGGACACTCCGTCTGCTCCGGCCGGTTGGTGTCCACCACCACCAGCAGCGTCCGGGCGTCGGCCCGCGCCAGGGCGTCCTGGGCGTCCAGGAAGATGTCCTTGTAGACGGATGTGGCCTGCAGATGGTCCAGCAGTGTGCCGGCCAGGGTGTTGGAAAGATCCGCCACGATGTGGACCGGACGCCCCAGCTTCCGCACAAGGGCGCACATGCCCGCCGCAGAGCCGATGGAGTCCATGTCGGAGTACCGATGGCCCATGACCAGGACCTCGGAGGAGTCCTGTATCAGCGCGGCCATGGAGCCGGAGATGACCCGCGCCTTGACCTTGGTGCGTTTCTCCGTCTCCCGGGTCTGACTGCCGAAGAAGTCGAAGGCGGCAGCGGTCTTCATGACGGCCTGGTCGCCGCCCCGGGACAGAGCCATATCCAGGGACAGGGAGGCAAAGTGGTACAGCTCCTCCAGCGTTTCCGCCTCCCTGCCGATGCCGATGCTCAGCGTGGCGTGGAGCCCGTTGGCGGAGACCAGGGCGCGGATCTGTCCTAAAATGCTGAATTTCTCCTTAATAAAGGCGTCCAGATACTGATTCTCGAACAGGAACATGTACCGGTCCCGGTCATAGCGGCAGAGGACGCCCTTGGCGGGGGCGGCCCAGGCCTCGATGCGCTCGTCGATCTGGGCCATGAGGGTGGAGCGGGCGTTGTCCGAGCTGTTGCGGAACAGCTCCTCATAGTTGTCCACTACCAGCAGCGCCATGGCGGGCCAGGTGGTAAAGAACCGGTCCCGGGTGTCGGCCAGTTCGGTCACATCCACCCAGAAGGTGGTGGCCAGCAGGTCGTCCTCGGCTTCGGACTGGCGCAGGAGGCTGCCGAAGACCTGATATCTGCGCTCGCCTATAGCGGTATAGCTGGGACAAACGGTTTTGCCCTCCAGCAGCCAGCGGGGGGAGAAGCCCGGCACAGCCTCGGTGATGCGGGTGTCGAACAGATGCTCCCGGTTTCCGGTGATCCGCAGGAAGCGGTCGTTGCTCCAGATCACCTCCTCGTCCACAGGGTTGAAGAGGACCATGGGAAGAGGGGAGTTGAGAAGCACATCCTTGGACCCGGAGACCACGGTGTCGCTGATGTCGTCAATATAGCGCAGGGCAGACTGCCGTCTCCGACCGGCGGTGACGGCGAACAGAATGATACAGATGATGGTCACGGCGAACTCCAGGGCTGCCAGAGGGCGGTGGAAGAACAGGGTCACCACAGAGAAGCAGAGAGGCAGGATAAAGTAGAGCGAGAGCCGCGGCGTCAAAAGCCGCGAAACAGGGGCTCTTTTCACTGTCGCACCTCCTCCTTTTCCGGCGGGACGGGCGAAGCCGTCCGGATCGGTAATGATTACAATATAGTAATACTATTTTAGTATATCAGTTTTATTAAAGGATGGCAATACGAAAAAATTTCATCTCTGATGCAAGAAATCACCGGGGAACGACCAGACTATATGGTACAAAAAACGGCAGAGACGCCGCTGGAGAAGGAGAGAGACCCTATGAGAGCAGTGATTCTGGCCGGCGGGGAAGGCACGCGGCTGCGCCCCCTCTCCGCCGGACAGCCCAAGCCTATGGTCCGACTGTTTGACCGGCCGCTGCTGGAGCATCTGCTGCACTTGCTGCGGGAGAACGGCGTGACCGAGATCTGCGCTGCCCTTCATTTCATGCCGGAGGCCATCGCCTCCTATTTCGGTGACGGCAGCGCCTTTGGCGTGCACCTGACCTGGTTTGTGGAGCCTGTGCCTCTGGGCACGGCGGGGAGCGTGAAGCACTGTGCGTCGTTTCTGGGAGATGAGGACTTCCTGGTAGTCAGCGGCGACGCGGTGTGCGACTTTGACCTGCGCGCCTGCATGGACTTTCACCGGGCCAGGTGCGCGGAGGCGACTCTGGTCCTCTGTCCCAGCGCCGCGCCGTTGGAGTACGGGCTGGTGGTGACGGACCGGGAGGGGCGGATCCGCCGCTTTGTGGAAAAGCCCGCCTGGGACCAGGTGGTGACGGACCGGGTGAACACGGGGATCTATCTTCTCTCACCCGGGGTGCTGGAAACGATCCCCGAGGGGGAGCCCCGGGACTTCGGCCGGGACATTTTCCCGCAGCTGCTCCGGGAGGGGCGGCGGCTCTACGGCTGTGAGGCGGAGGGCTACTGGTGCGACGTGGGGGACTGCGGCAGCTATCTCGCCTGTACCGCCGACGCACTGGACGGCAGAGTGAGGCTGGAGACAGGCGTGCCCGAGCGCCGGCCCGGCGTTCGGGCGGCGGAGCCGGTGCCGGAGGGCGTGACGGTGCGCCCACCCTGCTATATCGGTCCCGGAGCGGTGCTGGAGGCAGGGGCGGTGATCGGGCCCTACGCATCGATCGGTGCCGGCAGCACCGTGGGAACGGGGGCCTCCGTCAGCCGCTCTGTGATCCAGGGGGCCGGCGTGGGCCCCGGGGCGGTGCTGGAGGGCACGATCCTCTGCCCCGGGGCGGTGATCCGGGAGGGAGCGATGCTTCAGGAGGGCTCCGTCATCGGGGAGCGGGCCCGGGTGGGGGCCAATGCCGTGGTGGGCCGTCAGGTGCGTCTGTGGCCGGAGCGGGAGGTCCCCGACGGATGCCGCCAGACGGAGAGCCTGACCTCCGACGCCGTGCGTACGGTGCTCCGGTTCGGAGACGGCGGCGTGATCCGGGGCCAGGCCGGTCTGGAGCTGACCCCGGATGTGGGCGTGGCGCTGGGCATGACCGCCGCCGCCGGACAGAACGCGGCGGCCCTGGGCTTCTGCGGCGGGAACGGCGCACGGCTGATGGTCCAGGCTCTGGCCTGCGGTGTCTGCGCCGCCGGGACCCGGGCCGTCATGACGGACGTCCCCTGCGAGAGCGCTGCCGCCTGGGCCGCCGCGGCCTGCGGCTGGGACCGGATGTTCTTCGTGCGGCAGGAGGAGGGTCTGCTGTATCTGCGCATCTTAGGTCCCGACGGCCTGCCTCTGCCCCGGAGCGAGGAGCGGAAGATCGAGGGGGCCCTGCTCCGGGGCGACCGTCAGCCCGCCGCTCCGGAGCGGATCGGGCCGCTGACCGCGGCGTACGGCGCCGCCGCCCGCTACCGGTCCGAGGCCGCCCGGGCCGGGCTGGTTTTCTCCTCGGCGGCGCACCCCTGTGCGCTGGCCGTCCGGGGGGAGGAGAACAGCGCAGGACCTCTGCGCACCGTGCTGGAGCACATGGGAGCCCGGGTCACGGCAGAGCAGAGAGGCATTCCGGTGTTCCTCATCGGGCACGGGGGCCTGCGCCTGCAGGCGGTGGACGAGGAGGACGGTCTGCTGGGCAGCGAACAGCTGCAGGTGCTCCTCTGCCTCATCGAGTTTGAGCGGGGCGTCACCGAAGTCGCTCTGGACGAGACGGCCCCTGCGGCGGCGGAGCGTCTGGCGGAGGCAAAGGGGTGCAGGATCCTGCGCCTCGGCCGGGATGGCGCCGCTGCGGAGGCCCTGTACCGGGAACAGAGTGTCCTTCGGGATGGCGTCTTTGCCGCCTGCCGCATTTACGGGCGCATGGCCGCCGCCGGGGAGCGGCTCCGGGATCTGGCGGAGCGCCTGCCCCGGTTTTCCGTGGAGCGCCGGGAGGTACCGGTGTCCAGCAGCCGGGCCGCCGTTATGCACTGTCTTGCTCAGGAGCGGTTCGACGGGGTGTCCGGCGACCGGGGGCTGCGCCTGCGCCTGGGTGCCGGCTGGGTCTCCATCCTGCCCATGAGCCGCCGCTCCGCCCTGCGTATCACAGCAGAAGGGGAGGATTCAGAGATGGCCGCAGAGCTCTGCGCCTTTTTTGAGCGGAAGGTGCGCCAGACGGACGAGCGGGCGAAAGCGCTTGCAGGCAAAGAAAAAATTTCCGACAGCCCTTGACAACAGGCGTGGGGACGGCTATAATAATCCATGCTTGTTGCGGGCGTAGCTCATCTGGTAGAGCGCCACCTTGCCAAGGTGGAGGTAGCGAGTTCGAGCCTCGTCGCCCGCTCCAAAAAGAAGGACACGCGAAAGCGTGTCCTTCTTTTTGGTGACCGAATATTTTAACGGCGGAAGAAAATCTTATAAAAATTTTATTACACTACTTGACTAAAGCAATAAAGCGCGTTATACTGTATCCTATTGAAAGAGAACGCGGGAGGTCGTTGTCATGGAATTGCCGATGCTGCACAAGGATGAGGAGGCGATCCTCAGTCTGAGGGCGCTGTATGAGCGCTACGGCTACCGAAAGTACAAGATGAGCAAATTCGAGGAATACGATTTCTACGCCCGGAACAAGAGCTTTCTGCAGAGCGGGAGCATCCTGACCTTCAGCGACCTGTCCGGGCGGCTGATGGCTCTGAAGCCCGACGTGACCCTGTCCATCGTGAAGAACGCCGTGGGCAGCGGCACGGAGAAGCTCTATTATAATGAGAACGTCTACCGTGCCGTGGGGCAGGAGTTCCGCGAGATCATGCAGGTGGGGCTGGAGTGCATCGGCCCTCTGGACCGCTACGCTTCGGCGGAGGTGGCCTGGCTGGCAGAGGAGAGCCTGCGGACCATCGGGGGCGCGTATATCCTTGACCTGTCCCACGTGGGCATGTGCGCCGGACTTCTTGAGGAGACGGGCCTGCCGGAGGAGGAGCGCCAGGATCTGGCGGACCGGATCAGCGAGAAGAACACGGCGGGCCTTCGGGAGCGCTGTGACCGGCTGCAGGTCTCCGCGGACCTGACAGACCGGCTGACGTCCCTGGCGGAGCTGTACGGTCCCTTCGAGGAGGTGTGGCCGGCGGCCCGGGCGCTGTCGGTGAACGACACCACCGACGGGGCGCTGGAGGAGCTTTCGGAGCTCTATGAGATCCTGCGGCTGCTGGGCGGCGGCGATCATGTGAATCTGGACTTCTCCCTGCGCGGAGATATGAGCTATTACTCCGGCGTCATCTTCCAGGGCTTCATCGAGGGTTTGCCCCGGGCGGTGCTCACCGGCGGGCAGTATGACAATCTGCTCCATCGGATGGGCCGGGAGGACGGCGCCATCGGCTTTGCCGTCAGCATGGGACTGCTGGAGCGGCTGGGCAGCGGAGATGCCAGTTATGACGTGGACACCCTGGTGCGTTACGACGCTGGTACGGCTCCGTCGGTGCTGGCGGAGACGGTCCGCCGGCTGGCGGCTGAGGGCAGGAGCCTCCGGGTCATCCGCACCGAGGAGGAGCCGGTCACGGCAAGAGAGACCATCACACTGACGGGAGGCGGCAGAGCATGACGGATTATGTGAATATCGCCCTGCCCAAGGGGCGCCTGGGGGAGAAAGCCTATGCCCTCTTCGAGAGGATCGGCTTCGCCTGCCCGGATATTCTGGAGGAGAACCGCCGGCTGATTTTTGAAAACGAGGCCAACCGCGTCCGCTACTTCTGGGCCAAGCCCGCGGACGTGGCCATCTACGTGGAGCGTGGCGCAGCGGACATCGGCGTGGTGGGCAAGGACATCCTGCTGGAGCAGGAGCCCGACGTCTATGAGCTGCTGGACCTGGGGATCGGCAAGTGCCGTATGGCGGTGGCAGGCCCCAGGGGGGCCGACCGCCGGACGGACCGGACCCTGCGCGTGGCGACGAAATTCCCCAATATTGCCCGGAACTACTATGCCAGCCAGAGCCGTGAGATCGAGATCATCAAGCTCAACGGCTCCATCGAGATCGCACCGCTGGTGGAGCTGTCCGACGTGATCGTGGATATCGTGGAAACCGGCAAGACGCTGAAGGAAAACGGTCTGGAGCCCCTGGCGGACGTGGTGCCCATCAGCGCCCGGCTCATTGCCAACAAGGCGGGCTACCGCTTCAAGCACCGGCGCATCGAGAGCATGCTGGAGCAGATGCGGGCGCTTGTGGCTGAAAATTGACGTCGGAGCTTGCAATTTTGCTCCGATAATGAGACAATACAGAGGAAAGGAGTGACGGGGATGATCCGGATCATGAGAGCGGAAGGATTATCCGATGCGGACGTCCTGCTGCGGGATGTTCAGGAAGCCGATGTGACGGCGGCCGTGACGGAAATCCTTGCGGCGGTGCGTCAGCGGGGCGACAGTGCGCTGCGGGACTACAGCGAGAAATTCGACGGCGGCGCGCCGAAGGAACTGGAGGTCTCCCGGGAGGAGTGGGAAGAGGCAGTCGCCTCCGTGGACCCGGAGCTGCTGGCCGTCCTGGAGGAGGCCGCGGAGAATATCCGCCGGTTCCACCGTCATCAGGTGCTGGAGGGCTTCTCCGTCACGGATAAAGAAGGGATCGTTCTGGGGCAGAAGGTCATGCCTCTGCAGAGGGTGGGCCTGTACGTGCCCGGCGGCACGGCCAGCTATCCCTCCACGGTGCTGATGGACTGCATCCCGGCAAAGATCGCCGGCGTGGGGGAGATCATCATGGTCACCCCGGCGAAAAACGGCGTGATCCGGCCCGTGATCCTGGCCGCGGCGAAGATCGCCGGCGTGGACCGGATCTTCCGGGTCGGCGGCGCTCAGGCGGTGGCGGCCCTGGCCTACGGCACGGAGACCGTCCCCAGAGTGGATAAGATCGTGGGTCCCGGCAACCGGTTCGTGGCCCAGGCCAAGCGGCTGGTCTACGGCCAGGTGGATATCGACATGATCGCCGGTCCCAGCGAGGTCCTGATCGTGGCCGACGGCAGGGCGGAGGCCCGCTTTGTGGCGGCGGATATGCTGGCCCAGGCGGAGCACGACAGGATGGCCACCGCCGTGCTGGTGACCGACAGCATCGCCCTGGCGGAGGCCGTGGCGGCGGAGCTGGAACTGCAGCTCCCCCTGTTGGAGCGGGAGGAGATCGCCCGGGCCTCCATCGAGAACAACGGCAAGATCATCGTGGTCCGCTCCGTAGAGGAGGCAATCGCCATGGCAAACCGCATCGCCCCGGAGCATCTGGAGCTGTGTCTGGAGGATGCCATGCGGTATCTGGAGGATGTCCGCAACGCCGGCAGCGTCTTTCTGGGCCGGAACAGCCCCGAGGCACTGGGGGACTATTTTGCCGGGCCCAACCACACGCTGCCCACATCCGGCACGGCCCGGTTTGCCAGCCCTCTGTCGGTATATGATTTCATCAAGCGGACCTCTTATATCCAGTATTCCGCCGATGCGCTGGAGGCGGTCAGCGGAAAGATCGACCGCTTCGCCCGGGAGGAGGGCCTTACCGCCCACGCCCGCAGCGTGACGGTCCGCTTCGAGGAGGGGAGGAAATGAGCCGGTTTCTCAGCGACCGCTTCGCCTCTCTGGAGGCCTACGTTCCCGGCGAACAGCCCCAGGATATGCAGTATATCAAGCTCAACACCAACGAGTCCCCTTATCCGCCCTCTCCGAGCGTGCGCCGGCGCCTCATGGACGGGGAGATCGAGGCGCTGCAGCTCTATCCCAACCCGGATTATACCCGGCTGCGTCAGCTGCTGGCGGACGCCTGCGGCGTAGGGAGAGAGAACATTCTCCTGGGCAACGGCTCCGACGAGGTGCTGTCCATGGCCTTTCTGGCCTTCTGTGACGGGACCCACGGCGCGGTGTTCCCCGACGTGACCTACGGTTTTTATCCCGTCTTCGCCCGGCTCTACGGCATTCCCTTCCGGGAGCAGCCCCTCCGGGAGGACTTCACCGTGGATCCGGCGGATTACATGAAGAACGACGCCATGGTGGTGCTGGCCAACCCCAACGCCCCCACAGGACTGTCCCTGCCGCTGGAGACCGTCGAGGCGATCCTCCGGGCAAATCCGGACCGGGTCGTGGTGGTGGACGAGGCCTACGTGGACTTCGGCGGCGTCAGCGCCGCGCCCCTGACGGCGAAATACGACAATCTTCTGGTGGTGCAGACCTTCTCCAAATCCCGCTCCATGGCGGGAGCCCGGCTGGGTTTCGGTGTGGCCTGCAGGTGCCTCATCGAGGACCTGGAGAAGATGCGCTACTCCATCAACCCCTACAACATCAACCGTCTGACCGCGGCCGCCGGGGAGGCGGCTCTGGAGGACGCGGCGTATTATCAGGACAACTGCCGCCGCATCATGCAGACACGGGAGGATACCGCCCGGGCCATGGCGGCCATGGGCTTTACACTTACGCGATCCCAAGGAAACTTTCTCTTTGCCAGGCACCCGAAGACAGGCGGCGGCGAGCTCTATCAGGCCCTGCGGGACCGTGGCGTGCTGGTGCGGTGGTTCAACAGACCGCGGACAGCGGACTGGCTGCGTATCACCGTCGGCACCCCGGAACAGATGGACGCGCTGCTCCAGACTCTGAAACAAATTTTGGAGGGATGATCGATGCGAAGCAGTACGGTAAGCCGGACCACCGCCGAGACCGTGGTGACACTCACCCTGGGACTGGACGGCGGCGGCAGCGGCAAAAGCAACACAGGTGTGGATTTTCTGGACCACATGCTCACCCTGCTTGCAAGCCACGGCAATTTTGACCTGACCGTGGAGGCCAAGGGCGATATCTGGGTGGACTTCCACCACACCGTGGAGGATGTCGGCATCTGCCTGGGCCAGGCCTTTGCCGAGGCTCTGGGCGACAAGACCGGCATCCGCCGCTATGGCAGCGTCACGCTGCCCATGGACGAGGCGCTGATCCTCTGCGCGGCGGACTGCTCCGGCCGGGGCATGTTCTGCGGCGGATTGGAGCTGCCCACCCAGAAGGTGGGAAATTTTGACACGGAGCTGGCGGAGGAGTTTTTCATCGCCTTTGCCCGGACCTCCGGCGTGACGCTGCACATTCAGCAGCTGGCGGGCAAAAATTCCCACCACATCATTGAGGGCGCCTTCAAGGCCATGGGCCGGGCGCTGCGGCAGGCTGTGGAGCTGGATCCCGGCGCCACCGGCCGCGTACCTTCCACCAAGGGAGTGCTGTAATGCTGGCAATCATTGACTACGGCGTGGGCAACCTGTTTTCGCTGATCAGCTCTCTGCGTTTTCTGGGCGTGGAAGCGGATGTGGTGGGGGACGAGGCCGGCCTGCGCCGTGCCGACCGTCTGCTGCTGCCCGGCGTCGGCGCCTTTTCCGACGCCGTGGCGAAGCTCCGTGCCACCGGCCTGGACAAAGTCCTGTGCGAGGAGACCGCCGCGGGGAAACCCCTGCTGGGGGTCTGCCTCGGCATGCAGATGCTGCTGGAGCGCAGCTATGAGTTCGGCGAATATGAGGGCCTGGGTCTGATCCCCGGCTGCGTACGCTATATGGACAATGCCGTGGAGCAGGGACTCAAGCTGCCCCAGATCGGCTGGAACGCCCTGAAATTCGAAAACGGCCGTCACCCGCTGTTCCGGCAGGTGGAGGAGGGGGAGTACGTCTATTTCGTCCACTCCTACCACGCCGTGGACTGCGGCAGCGCCCTGATCGCCACCACCGATTACGGCGGTCCCAGGACCGCCGCCGTGGCCAGCGGGAACGTCATGGGCACCCAGTTCCACCCGGAGAAGAGCGGTGAGGTGGGCCTGCGCATTTTAAAGGCCTTCTGCGACTATTGACCCCGGGGTCCCACGCGGGACGAGACAACGACACAGTAAGGAGAAAACAGTATGGAACTTTTTCCCGCCATCGATCTCTATGACGGAAAGGCCGTGCGCCTGACCCAGGGCGACTATCAGCGCATGGTCGTCTACAGCGAGGACCCCGCGGCCCTGGCCCGGGAATTTGCCGCCGCCGGAGCGAAATATCTCCACGTGGTGGACCTGGAGGGGGCCAAGAGCGGCCGGACCCCCAACTTTGACGTCATCGCCGCCATCGTAAAGGAGACAGACCTGCAGGTGGAGGTGGGCGGCGGGATCCGCAGTCAGGAGATCATCCGGCGCTATCTGGACGCCGGCGTCATGCGGACCATTCTGGGTACCGCGGCGGCCACCAATCCCGACTTCGTGTCCGATATGCTCAAGGAATTCGGACGGGACAGCATCGCCGTGGGCATGGATTTTCGCAAAAACGTGCTGGCGGTGAAGGGCTGGACGGAGGACACGGAGCTGGGGTGCTTCGACTTCTGCACCGACATGGAGCAGCGTGGCGTGAAGACCGTCATCGCCACCAACATCGCCAAGGACGGCATGCTGGAGGGCGTGAGCTGTCATTTCTATGCGGAGTATGCAGAGATCTTCGGCATGGATTTCATCGCCTCCGGCGGTGTCACCACCCTGGACGACATCCGCAGATTGGCGAAAACGAAGGTGGCGGGCGCCATTTTGGGCAAGGCTCTCTATGAGGGGAACCTGAGCCTGGCCGACGCCCTCGCCGCGGCGAGGGAGGGGTAAGCGGCCATGGTGACGAAGCGCATCATCCCGTGTCTTGACGTGCGCAACGGCAAGGTGGTCAAGGGCGTGAATTTCGCCAACGTAAAGGACGTGGCCTCGCCGGTGGATCTGGCGGAGCAGTACAGCCGGGGCGGCGCGGATGAGCTGGTGTTCTACGATATCACCGCCTCCGCCGAGGGCCGGGGCATCTTTACGGACATCCTCCGGGAGACCGCCTCCCGGGTCTTCATCCCCCTGACGGTAGGGGGCGGCATCAACACGCTGGACGACTTCGACCGGGTGCTCCGCTGCGGCGCGGACAAGGTCAGCGTCAACTCCGGCGCTCTGAAGAACCCCGATCTCATCCGCGAGGGCGCCCTGCGGTACGGGTCCCAGTGCGTGGTCCTGTCCGTGGACGCCAAGCGGGCGGACGGTCAGTTCCGGGTCTTCGCCAAGGGCGGCCGGGAGGACACCGGTCTGGACGCAGTGGAGTGGATCCGCCGGGGCGTGGCGCTGGGCGCCGGCGAGATCGTCCTCAACAGCATGGACGCCGACGGCGTAAAGAACGGCTTCGATCTGGAGATGCTTGAGGCGGTGAGCAGCGCCGTGGATGTTCCGGTCATCGCCTCCGGCGGCGCGGGCAGCATGGAGCATTTCAAGACCCTGTTCCACACCCTGCCCCGGGTGGACGCCGGCCTTGCCGCGTCCATCTTCCACTTCGGCGAGGTGGACATCAGAGAGCTCAAACGGGTCCTGGCCGCCGACGGCATCCCCATGCGGCTTTGACCTTTTCTAAGGAGAACGTTATGAATCTGGACGAGCTGAAATTTGACGACAAAGGCCTCATCCCCGCCATCGTCACCGACGCGGAGACGGGCCAGGTGCTGATGATGGCCTATATGAACCGGGAGAGCCTGGAGATCAGCCTCCGGGAGGGCCGGACCTGTTTCTGGTCCCGATCCCGACAGGAACTGTGGCGCAAGGGCGAGACCTCGGGGAACGTGCAGCACATCGTATCCGTGTCCGCCGACTGTGACGCCGACACCCTGCTGGTACGGGTCCGGCCCGACGGCCCCGCCTGCCATACGGGGGAGACGTCCTGCTTCTTCCGTACCATCTGCGAGACGGAGGAGGCGGAGCCTTTCTCCTACGAGGGCCTGATGCGGCTCATCGACGGACGCAGGACGGAGAAAAAGGAGGGCTCCTACACCACCTATCTCTTTGAAAAGGGCATCGACAAGATCCTCAAGAAGGTGGGCGAGGAGAGCACCGAGGTCATCATCGCCGCCAAGGCCGACGACAAGCGGGAGACGATCTACGAGCTGGCGGACCTGGCCTATCACGCCATGGTGCTGATGGTGCAGATGGGCATCTCTCTGGACGACCTGAAGACGGAGCTGGCCTCCCGCCACGTCATCGACAAGAAGGTCAAACAGGAGAAAATGACGTGATCGGGGATTTTCACGTCCACACCTGTTACTGCGACGGCGAGGCCACGCCGAGGCAGATGGCAGAGGCGGCATCGGCCCGGGGCTTCACCGCTCTGGGCTTTACCGGCCACGCCTTCACGCCCTTCGATCCCGGTTACTGCATGTCCCCCGAGGCGGCGGCGGCGTATGCCGCGGAGGTCCGCGCGCTGGTAGCGGAATATGCCGGACGAATGGACATCCTTCTCGGTGCGGAGCTGGACCTCTTCGGTGAAAATGTCCCCTTCCGACCGGACTACGCTGTGGGCTCCATCCACTATGTCCGGGTCGGGGAGGACTACGTCAGCGTGGACGATACCCGTCCGCTTCTGCAGGAGGGGATCGGGAGGCACTTCGGCGGCGACCCGCTGGCTCTGGCCCGGGCCTATTTCCGGCAGTACGAGAAGCTGCCGGATCTGCCCGGCGTGCGGATCATCGGCCACTTCGACCTGCTGACCAAGTTCGGTCTCATCGACGAGGAGGATCCCCGGTACCGGGCGGCGGCGCTGGAGGCTCTGGAGGGCCTCGCGGGCCGGGACCTGCTGCTGGAGATCAACACCGGCGCCATGAGCCGGGGCTATCGCGCCGTGCCCTATCCGGCGCCGTTCCTGCTGCGCCGGTGGCATGAGCTGGGGGAAGAGATCATCCTCTCCGGCGACGCTCACAGTCCGCAGGGCCTGGCCTGCGCTTTCGACGAGGCCGCCGCTCTGGCGAGGGACTGCGGGTTTCAAGACCGCGCCTTTCTCACCCGGGAGGGCTATGTCATGACAGATCTGTAAGAATCTATAAGAAATCAGAAAAACCGACAACCCCCGCGAATCGTTCGCGGGGGTTGTTTTTGTATCGCAGCTGGCGTGGGAAGAGAATGAAAGGGGTCAATCGGCACGGGGAAACCACAGCTCCACCTGAAAGCTGGCGTCGCTCTGGTCGATCCGGCATTCGCCTTCCATTTTCTTCATCATGGCCTCCATGTTGACGAGGCCGATGTGTGTCCCCTCCTGTTGGGGCGGCGTGACGTTCACGGAGTTTTCAACAATCAGACAGGCGCCGATATCCTTTTCCCTGACGGTGATGAAAACGGGGCGTTCCGCGGAGGCGTATTTTTCAATATTGGATGTCACGTTGTCCGTGAGCCGCTTGATGTACTGCGAGTTGACGGAGATCTGCACATTAGGCCAATCCAGCTCCAGCTCAAACGAGAACTGCTTCTGCGAGAGATAGGCTACCATGGCGGAAAGCTGATCATGAAACACGTCGCGAAACAGTCTGGGAGGCGCCAGTTCGACGTGCTGGTGCCTTGAAACGAGAGAATACTCGAATATATTTTCAGAGAGCTGACGTATCTGAGCGGCCTTTGCGTCGATGGTCGCCAGATAATGGTCCAGTTGTTCGGGTTCATGCTTTTTATAGCGCAGGATATCCGTGTAGATCTGAAGCGTTGTTAGGGGAGTGCGCAGATCATGGGACATGGCGGTGATCATCGCCTGATTGGCACGAAAGATATTGATTTCCTCCTCCTTCTGCACCTTGAAGGCGTTGCGCATGGAGTCCAGGCTATGCGCCAGCCGCGTTAGCTCGTGATTGCCCTCAAAGGTAATGGGCACGTCAAGATCACCGCTCTCCATGGCCTGGATCTCCTCGCTGAGCCGGCAGATGTATTGCACAACCCCCCCTATGCCCCGGAGAAAAACGAATAGGAACGCCAAAAGCGATGCGCCGAGAGAGACCACCGTAAGCAGTGAGAAGAATCGGTAGGTGTCGTCGGCGTAGATTACCACCTCGGCGATCCCGTCGGAAAAGGGGACCTCGTAATAGGAAGTCCATGCGTAATACGGGACCTCAGTTTCGTTGTCCAGCAGTTCTTCCGGGGCCGAGGAAGAGTAGCGCAGAATGTTTTGACGGTAGATTTCCATCAGAATCAGGGGGTGCTTTTTGACCCAGACGGTGATACTCTCCGTATCCGCGGTGGAAAGCCCGTTTTCGTCCACGTAGGCAAGGAAACTTTGGATTCGCTGCTCATTGTATTGATGCTGAAAATCCGAGCCCTCAAAGTATCGCTCCAGCAGTTCCCCGCCGCCGAATCGGAGACAGCAGAACAGAAGCGCCGCCGCCGCGCAGGAGAGGATCAGGAGCGAACCAAGATACTTGGTCAGGCTGGAGGTTTTATTCATCATCTGCGTTCACCTCGAAGCGATAGCCCTTGCCCCAGATCGTCTTCAGAATTTTCGGAGCTTGAGGATCCTCCTCTATTTTTACCCGTAGCTTGCGGATGTGGACCATTACGGTCCCGTTCGAGATATAGAAATAGGGTTCGTTCCACACGCTTTCGTAGATGCTTTGCGCAGAGAAAAAACGATGGGAATTCTGCATCAGGAGTCGCAGGATCCGATACTCGATTTCCGTCAGTTCGACCTGCTTCCCGCGCACCCAAATCTGATTATAATCCAGACTGAGTTTGATCCCGTTGGCGGAGAGGATGTTGTCGCGGCCGAGGGTGCCGCTCTGGGCTTTTCCGCGATAAACGCAGTAGCGGCGCAGCAGGGCTTTCACCCGGCCCATAAGTTCCGAATAGGAAAAGGGCTTGGGCAGATAGTCGTCTCCTCCGGCAATCAGACCCACCAGTTTATCCTCTTCCTGTGCCTTGGCAGTTAGGAAAAGAATGGGAACGGTAGATTTTTTTCGGATCTCCTCACACACACGAAGACCTGACAGACCGGGCATCATAATGTCCAGAATCACCAGGTCAATATTATCCGCATTATCCGCAAGTCGCTCCAGAGCCTGACTGCCGTTTTCTGCCTCCAGGATGGTATAGTTTTCACCGCTTAACAGGATGCGGAGGCCTTCCCTGATTTCGGCTTCGTCGTCAACCACTAAGATCGTCTGTGTGTCCATATCGTTTGTTTTCCTGTCAGAATAGAGTTGCGGGCACCTCTGTTCAGCGTATGCGGATGCAGGAGGTGCCCGCTATGGGAGAAAGAGAATGAAAAAGAAACGAAAGAGTTTGGGAGGCCTTATTTAGCTCCCTTGGGAACGACCTTGACGGTGGGCGTCTTGCTGCCCGCGTCCTTTGTACCGGTATCGGGCTTGGAAACGGACGTCTTGTCCTTACTGGTCTTGTCCTTGGCCTTGTTCGCAGTGTCCTTGCTGACGCTTACCTTTCCGGCATCGGCTTTTTCTGTGGGAGTCTTATTGGCGGGCGCCTTGTCGGCATCAGTCTTGCCGACGGACGTCTTGCCGGTATCAGCCTTGCCAGCATCAGTCTTGCCGGCATCAGTCTTGCCGACGGACGTCTTGCCAGTGCCGGCCTTATTGGAGCCCTTGTTGTCTTTCTTGCCGGTATCCACCTGGGTAGATGCCGACGTTTTGCCGTCGTTGGCTGCAGGCGTCTTAGCCCCGCAGCCCGCGAGGCCGGAGAAGCACATTGCTGCGACGAGCATTACGGCACCGACGCTGGTGAGCAGTTGTTTCTTGCTGATACTTTTCATTCAAATCGTGTCCTTTCTGTGATAGTTTTCAGGGAGAGGGAAACAACGGATCGTTTCCGCATCTGATGAGCCTATCATAGCAGACGATTCTTAAATCCTTCGTACTAAAAAGCTTAACAATTCTTAAAGTTGCTCGTCGCTTTTCTTCACGGAGGAAAAATGCCGTATCAGGTCTGCCTCCGTTAAAGTCATCTGGAGGGGGAAAAGAAAGGAACGGCGCGGGGAATTCAGTTTTTTCATGTTTTTCATTTTTCATGGCTTTTTCAGTTTTGATCGATCGGCCTGCGGACGTGTTCCGGCGACCTGAAACCTGCATCCTGCTTTTTCTTGCAGGATGCAAATTTTTTCAGCAGAAAATCCGCATAGAACTGCGCTGACGGGCAATGATAGGTGCGGGCAAACGCCCGGAACGAAGAAAAAGGAGTTGCGACGATATGTCCAGTAACAGCAATCGCATCAATATCCCCGCTGCCCGTGCGGCGATGGATCAGTTCAAGATGGAAGCCGCTGCCGAAGTCGGCGTCAATCTCAAGCAGGGCTACAACGGCGACCTGACCTCCAAGCAGGCCGGCTCCATCGGCGGCCAGATGGTCAAGAAGATGATCGAGGCCTATGAAAACGGCCTGAAGTAACATCGGCTGTTTCAGAGCATAAAAAGGGACGGGCGTCTGCCCGTCCCTTTTGCTCTCGTTTTCCCGTTTTGTCCCCGGGGTCAGTCCTCCGCGTCTCTGTACACCGCAAGGCCCACAGAGGCCAGTAGCGGCCGGATATTCCGGATCGTGTCCCGGTCCAGCTCCTTGATCTCCTCCGTCAAAAGATCATAGGGGACCAGATACGGCGAGATCCTGCCGTCCACGTTTTTCTCCGGCCCGTACCGCCAGCCGTTTTTCAGCCGCTCCTCCACCCAGAGCTCATGTTCCGCCCGGGCCAGACGCTCCACGTCCCCGCCGGTCAGCATATATTCCGGCTCTCCGGAGGCCACGTCCACGCGGCAGCCGATGAGCCGCAGCTTTTCCACGATGGACTGCGCCTGCCGGACGTTGGAGTACTTCAGCGTATCCGGCAAAGACGCCCAGTCCGGATAGGTCAGGGGCGTTCCCGGATGACGGGCCAGCTGCTTTGCGTTGTAGTCGGCATGGATGGCCTTTGCCAGGGCCTCGATATTCTCCACCAGAAGCCGGGGCAGCACGGCGGAGCGGCGGATCGTCTCGATCAGCTGCCCCGTCTCCATCGTTGCGGTGACGGATATCCCATCGGGGAAGACGGCGCCGATGTCCAGAAGGGTGCGGAGCAGCTGCCGCTTGTCCTCAAGAAAATCGGTCTCCAATATACCCTGCCGGGTGATATAGTGCAGCTGCAGCGCCCGGTCGTCGATGCTCAGAGCCGAGTCATCTACCGCCAATCTGGCCCGGACCTTCTCGCCGTAGGCCTCCCGGTTCCACTCCTGGGCCTCGTCGCAGAGGATCAGCAGCCAGGCCAGCGGCGCGTCGGCGCAGCGCAGCGGCGGCCGCCGGTAGGGGGGCTTCACCAGCACGTTCCGGTAGGCGTTGTGCAGGAAGATGGCGGCGGCGGCCCGGAGGATCTGGTTGTAGAACAGCGCCCCGGCGCCGTGGGACAGCAGCGCCTCGCCGTACCATTTCAGTACGATCAGCGCGCTGTAATAGCCGTGGTCCACGAAGCCGTGGGCCTGCATATTGGACAGGTAACGGTCCATGGTGTCCTTGATCGCTCCGGCGTCGACACCGAGATCCTCCGAAATACGCCAGGCGATCAGGTCTGTGGGACACAGGGGATCAAAGGGGGCGGCGACCGGCGTGTCCGCCGGTTCGGCCTCGATGACGTTCAGCCTGCCGAAATCCCGGTAGGCGGTGTAGGGCAGGATCTCCTTCTGCCGGTTGCCGGAGACGAAGGAGATGAACTTATTCGTCTGGGAGTGGATGATCTCCAGCGGGTAGCCGATGTCGTGGAACAGCGCCGCAAGACCCCAGGAGAACAGGAATTCCTCCTCCTCGGTGGAAAACGCCCGGGGCACAGCCTGCCGGTCCCGGTTCTCCCGGCATGCCGCCCGGATCGCGGCGTTGTTGGCGTACAGACACAGCCCCAGCAGGAACACATTGACGGAATGGACGTAGTGATCCCGCTGCCCGTCGCTGAGTCTGCCGGAGTGCTCCTCATAGCCCCGCAGGAGGTCCAGCAGGTCCACAAAGGACCGCGTCCCGCTGTGCGCAGTGCGGTAAATATCGAAAAACATACTGTAGACGTCATAGGCCTTCGCCTTGCTCTGATCGGCCAGAAACGCATCGACGGACGCCGAGAGAAGCGCCCCGTAGGTGTGTCCCTGCCGGTCCGCGTCCAGAGTCAGAGTCTGAAAAAACGCGCGTATGTAATCCTTTTCCGATCGCATAGAATATCCTCCTGCCGACAGTCAGAGCCTGTCGTAGTTCTGCCGGAACTCCTCGGCGGCGACGAAGTTGAAGGTGACATCCGTGATATGCCCGTCCCCGTCCCGGACCGTGTCATAGAACACCAGGACCGCGTCCTTTGCCGCGGTGAGGGTGGTGCCCCAGAGCTCCGCCTCATAGTAACGGGCCGGGTCCTCCTCGTGAAGCCGCAGTCTGCCGCGGTCCAGCAGCCACCGGAGCGCATCGGACGCCGGTTCTCCCGACTCCCACGCCTCCAGAGGCCGGGGGAGCTGACGGTACAGATCTCCCTCCAGATGCACGTGGTTTTCCTCGAAAAACGCCGCCGTGTTCGGATAGGGGAACCCGCCGCCGTCCACCTTGAAATAGTCCCCGGCGCCGACGATCTGACCGTTCTCGCCGTCCGTCTCCCGGGAGAGGACGGCATAGCGGCCGTCGGCAAGGACCCGGATCCTGCCCTGTCGGATCAGCTCCCGCTCCATGTCGGACCCGTCTCCGAGCCGCCAGGCGCGGACCACGGCGCCCTCTTTCTTGATGACCCTCATGACGCGCCGTCCTCCTCCGTGTCCAGAAAGTCTCCGATGCAGTAGTCGCTCTCCACGATCCGCTTCCAGCCGGAGAACAGGCCCCCGGTCTGTTCTGCGCCGTCCGCGACGGCCCGCCACTGACCCACGGCCCCCATGGCGTCGAAGGACCAGTCCCGGTTCAGGCGGCCCGTCTCCGGACGCTCCTCCACGAGACAGGGGTGCAGCCGGGCGGAGATGTTTTTCCGGGCGTAGATGTGGCCCGCTGCACCGGGCCGCACACCGGAGTTGACGGCGTCAAAGACGGCGGCGACGTCGGCAAACGGCCGCCGGAAGCCCTGGGTCCGCAGAAAGGCGTTCCACCGGCGGTGCTCCAGCCAGGCCAGAGCGTCCGCCAGAGCCCCGTATTCTTCATAGCGCAGACAGCGCCCGTCGCCGTCCAGCCGCTCCGCCAGCGCCTGCCGGACCCGACGGCGCTCCAGCTCGCCCTCATCGTCCACGAAGCCCCGGCCCTGTTCGTCCTCCAGCAGTAGGCTGGCGCTGTACAGCACGGAGGGCAGGTGCTTTTTCCGGGTCAGATCCGACCAGCCGTTGTACAGGTCGTTGCTGCTGACAAGCTCCTCCTTTTCCCGCATCATGACGGTGTCCCAGCCATAGCGGGCCATCAGGCTCCCGAAGCCCACGGTAAGGGGCGAGGAGACGTCCGCGTCGGCTGCCGGCATCAGAGGCAGGACCCGAGGGGCAAACTGCCGGGCGGAGACCTGCAGCAGATCGTCGCTTCGAACAGCGTAGGCGATGACCTGAGGCCCCGGATTGGACCGCTCCTGGACCCCTGTCAGCTTCAGCAGGTCCAGGGCGTTGCGGAGCCGCGCCGTCAGGCGGATGTTGTCCCGGTCACTGCCGGTCATGACGAGAAAATAGTCGCAGTCCATGAGAGTATAGGTCTCGTCGAGCCCACGGCAGGTACGGGGTTCCTTCAGAAATTCACACAGATCGCCGCCGGTGGTGTCGGCCTCGATAAAGGACAGCCCGCAATAGGGCGGCGCGTACCCGTCCTCCGTGCCCAGCTTCAGACAGGCGGGCTTTGCCTGGGAGCGCAGACAGCTCTCCAGGATCTCGGGACTGAGCTGATTTAAGTAGTCCTTAAACTCCGCCCCGCCGGTGTCAGGGCCCCGCCGGGGACAGACCACGGTGAGAAAGAGCCGGGTGTTCAGCATCTGGCCGCACCAGAACACGGTCTTGAACATCTCCCGGGAGAAGCTGTTGTTGCCGAAGATCACCACCCGCAGGTCTTTCTGCCCGGTCCGCCGGGGATCCCCGGCGGCGATGAGAGGCCGGTAGAGCGGTACGGACTCCATAAGCCGATAGGCGGTCTGGGCAAAGTCCCGGATCACCGCGATCCTGACCCGGCCGCAGGGCAGACCGCCGTCGTTGAGTCCGTCAAAGGCCGCCTTGACGGATCGGATGCTCTCAATGGTATCCGCGTGATTGGAAAAGGCAAAGATGTTGCACGCCCGCTTCCGGTTCCACCTCACGTCTTCGGTCTCGTCGGGGCAGGTGGGCAGCAGGGCGTTGAGGGTCGTCAGGGTGCTCACATCGTCGAAGTCGTCGCCCTGCGCCGCGTCCATGAGATAGAAGTTGCACTCGCCGGCCCGGCGGAAGTAGTCGCAGTGCAGGATATCCTTGCGGAAGCAGACGGCGTTCAGCGTCTTGGCCCGGACCAGCAGCTCCGACTCCGTCTCCTCTCCGGCATCCACGTATACGTCGGTGAAGACGACGGCGAGGCGCCGCCGGGGCCGCGCCTCCGCAGTGCTTTTGACCAGGGCCTCCGCCAGGATGATCGAGCGCTCGTTGAGCTCCGAGAAGACGTGGAGGACCCGGCGCTTCCGGGTCAGCATCTTCAGAGAGGGAGAGACACCGGCGATCACGTCGTAGATGACGGCGCCGCCGAAAATGGGCGCCAGAGTATACAGCACGGCGATATAGATCCGCAGAGCCAGGGAAAACCCGGGGGAGAGGAAGAAGGACTGCGCCTCATCAAGCGCCTCCGGACCCACGTTGAGACTGAACACCTGCATGGTCTCGATAAGAACCCCGGGGAGCACATGGAGCGCGCCGGTGCGCAGAACGACGGCGATGTTGACCATCAGGATAGCCAGCAGGAGCGCGACGGTCAGGATCAGCATCCTGCCCCGCTGCAGATATCTGCGGCGGTTGAGATAATAAAGACAGAGCCCCGCGATCACACAGAGCAGCGAGAGGGCCAGAAAGACACATGCCAGTACCATCAACGCGCTTCACCCTTTTCCGGATTTTTCTCTATTTTACCATCATTTTATCCCCGGGGAAAGCCCCTTTCTGCAGGAATGCCCCGCCGCTTCCGCGGTGGCCCGTTGGTTTACATAAAAACGGACGGGCATCTGCCCGTCCGTTTTTCGTATTATGCGTTGTCCCGTATTTTGCGCAGACGAAAGACTTACTGCCCCTGAACGCCTGCCTGATACACCGAGAAGGGGGTGAAGGTCATGGGCCGGACCTGACTCTCCAGCTCCTCCTCCAGCGCCCAGAAGGCGTCGTCGGAGAGGTCCAGCTCCTCCGACACGGCGGGATCCCAGGCCCCGTCGGTATTGTGGTAGAAGCCGATCTCGTTGAAGTTCTCATCCTTTTCGTAGGTGAAGTAATAGTCCTGACACACCAGCGCCGTGCCGTCAGGGGAGAGGGTATAGGTGCCGAAGATGGCGTACGCGGCCCCGGCGGAGCCGATGTTGAAGAAGCGGCCGTCCTCCATGGAGTAGAAGCGGTTTCTGGCCCAGCCCTCAAAGGCACACTGCGGCGTGCCGTCGGGACAGGCGTACACCGCGTAGATGTCGCTGCCGGTGCCGGTATTACCGTCCTGCTCCATCACCGCGCCGATGATCAGCTCCGGGATCCCGTCGCCGCTGAGGTCCTCGATGGCATAGCCCACTCTGTCCAGAGGGGCGCCGTCGTCAAGGTAGCGAATGGCTTCCAGTACGCCGGTGCCGCCCTCGATTTCCAGCAGCTCGTCGCCGCCCGATTCGATGAGCGCATGGAAATCGTCCAGCACGCTCCGGTAGACGTCCTCATAGTCGACGTCATTGGGAGCGGCGGGCCTTCCCACATCCGGGGCGGGATCCTGCTGCACCGGGTCCTCGGGGGCAGTGTCGGGCCCGCCGTTCGGGGCAGAGCATCCGGCCAGAGCGAAAACGGCGATGAGCAGACCGATCAGAAACAGCTTGAGCTTCATGGAATCGCACCTCTTTTTGTACCGGGACGTCAGCAGACCGCGCCCCCGGGGCTTTTTTTTATCATACCACACTCCCGCGCCGTTTTCCAGAAGGGACCGTTGTTTTTTTCGCCCATCAGCCCGTGAACATCTGGGTCCAGTAGTTGCCCTGGGCCACGTAGCCCACGCCGATGGCGGTATAGGACGCGCTGAGGATATTGGCCCTGTGGCCGGGCGACTGCATCCAGCCCTCCACCACGGCCGCCGGGGTCCGGTAGCCCATGGCAATGTTTTCACCGGCGGCCCGGTAGGACAGCCCGAAATTCCGCATCATCACGAAGGGCGTGCCGTAGGTGGGACTGTTATGGGAGAAGTAGCGGTTGTCACACATGTCCTGAGACTTGTACCGTGCCACCCGGGACAGCTCCCAGTCCTCCGTCAGGGGAGCCAGACCGTAGGCGGCCCGCTCCTGATTCACCAGCCGGACGACCTCCCGCTCATAGGCCCGCACCGCCTCGTCCGCGGCGGGGATGGTCAGCACCTGACCGGGATAGATCAGACTGGCGTTGCCGATCTGAGGATTGGCCGCCTTCAGCTCGCTGATCCCCACCTGATACCGGACGGCGATGCGCCACATAGTGTCTCCGGCGGCAACGGTATGGGTCTCTGCCGCCAGAGCCGGGGCCGTCAGCAGCAGAAGAAGAGACAGCACACAGAGTATCTTTTTTGTCATAAATAACACCTCCTGACAAAATTGTAAGACTTTTGAAATCCAATCGCAAGACAAACAATCTGCCAGCGGAGGGGAATGCTTCCAACGGTCTTCAGCTGCCGAACAGCAGCCGCACCGCCCAGGCGGAGGCCAGAAAGCCCGCCAGATCGGCGCAGAGGGCGGCGGGGACGGCGTGGCGGGTGCGGACGATGCCCAGTCCGCCGAAGTAGACGGCGATGGTGTAAAAGGTGGTCTCCGAGGAGCCCAGCATCACCGCCGCGGTGCGGCCGACGAGGGAGTCCGGGCCGTAGCGGTCGATGAGCTCCGCCCCGATGGCCAGCGCACCGCTGCCGCTGACGGGCCGCACCAGCATGAGAGCCACCGTCTCCGGCGGCAGTCCCACATGGAGCAGAAGCGGCTCCAGCGCCGCCGCCGCCAGTTCCAGAGCCCCGGAGGCCCGGAGCATCCACACGGCGCTGAGCAGTCCGACGAGGGCCGGGAGGATCCGCACCGTCACCCGCAGGCCGTCCATGGCCCCGGCGGTCAGGGCGTCGTAGACGTCCACCCGGCGGTGGAGGGCGAAGAGTGCGACCCCTGCCAGCAGCAGGGGCACCAGCAGAGAGGCGAGAAAATTCATCGCCGCCGCCTCCCGAGGCGGGAGAACAACTTCGCGGCGATGATCCCCGCGGTCACAGACACGGCGGAAGCCAGCCACACCGCCGGCAGGATGTCGAAGGGCGCTTTTGCGCCCGCCGCCGCCCGGACCCCGGCCACGGTGGCGGGGATGAGCTGGATGGAGGCGCTGTTGCACACGACCAGCATGCACAGCTCGTCGGAGGCCGCATCGCCGCCCCGGTGCATGGCCCGGGCTGCCCGGATCCCCATGGGCGTGGCGGCGTTGCCCAGTCCCAGCAGATTGGCTGAGACGTTGGCGGCCAGAGGCTCCATGACGGCGCTGCAGCGGCGGAAGGCGGGGAACAGCAGTCCAAGGACGGGCCGCAGGAGCCTTGCCAGACCGCCCGTCAGCCCCGCCCGGCGCATGACCTCCAGGACCCCGGACCAGAGGCAGAGGGCCCCCGCCGTAGCCAGGCACAGTTCCACCGCCGCCGCCGCGCCGTCCAGCGCCGAGGCCGCCAGAGCGTCCAGCCGTCCCGTTGCCGCCGCGCAGAGCAGAGAGAGCACCACCATTGCCGTCCAGATCAACGACATTGCCATGTCCGTCACCTCCCCTCCATGTCTATGCGGGACGGGGGCGGACATGACCGAAAAAGGGGCAGAAACCGCCGCCGGAAAAATTGACAAGAGACCAAAAAAAGGAGTATCATATTATGATTAAATATGATACTCAAAGCTCGGAAAGGCAGGAGAATGTGATTTGAAGATGGAAGATTTTTACGTACCGGCGGGTTACAAGCCGTCCATGAGTCTCTATGAGACCCAAAAGGCCATCGTGATGGTCAAGCGGGTGTTTCAGGATACCTTTTCCGGGGCGCTGCATCTGCGCCGGGTTTCCGCGCCGCTGTTCGTAGCGGCGGACTCCGGCGTCAACGACGACCTCAACGGCGTGGAGCGTGCCGTCAGCTTTGACATCCCCGCCGTGGGGAAGGACGCTCAGGTGGTCCACTCTCTGGCCAAGTGGAAGCGGGTGGCCCTGCGCAACTACGGCTTCCTGCCCGGCCGGGGCCTGTATACGGACATGAACGCCATCCGCCGGGACGAGGAGCTGGACAACCTCCATTCGGTCTACGTGGACCAGTGGGACTGGGAGAAGGTCATCACCCGGGAGCAGCGGACCATCGATTTCTTAAAGGAGACGGTGACCGACATCGTGGGCGCCATCTGCGACACGGAGAAGACCCTGCGGGCCATCTATCCCGTGCTGGAGGTCCTGCCGCCCATGGAGCGGGAGATCACCTTCCTCACCGCCCAGGAGCTGGAGGATCTGTACCCCGGTCTGACCCCCAAGGAGCGGGAGAACGCCTTTGTAAAGGACCACCGCACCACGTTCCTCATAGGGATCGGCGGCGCCCTGCGCTCCGGTCAGCCCCATGACGGCCGGGCCCCGGACTATGACGACTGGGACCTCAACGGCGATCTGCTGGTGTGGAACGACCTGCTGGACTGCGCCATGGAGCTCTCCAGCATGGGTATCCGGGTGGACGAGGCGTCCCTGGCCCGTCAGCTGACCATCTCCGGCCAGGAGCAGCGTGCGGCGCTGCCCTTCCACAAGGCCCTGCTGGAGGGCCGGCTGCCTCTTACCATCGGCGGCGGCATCGGCCAGTCCCGTCTGTGTATGTACCTGCTGGGCAAGGCCCATATCGGCGAGGTCCAGGTCTCCCTGTGGGGCCCGGAGACCCGCCACGGCGCCCGGGACGCCGGGATCCCTCTGCTGTAACGCTTCCCGGGAATAATTTCTTCACCGGAGACGAACACTGACACTGAGAGAACAGGACTCTCTTACGAGAGACTGCGGGAAAGGAGACGACTATGAGACAAGTGCTGGACCCGGAACAGCTGCGGAAACTGGACGCCTGGTGGCGTGCGGCCAACTATCTGTCGGCGGCGCAGCTCTATCTGCTGGACAACCCGCTGCTGCGGGAGCCCCTGAAGCCGGAGCACATCAAGCGCAAGATCGTGGGCCACTGGGGCACGGTGCCCGGTCAGAATTTCGTTTACACCCATTTGAACCGCATCATCAAAAAGTACGATCTGGACATGATCTACCTCTCCGGCCCCGGCCACGGCGGCAACGCCATGGTGGCCCAGGACTGGCTGGACGGTACCTACAGCGAGATCTATCCCAACGTGGGCCGGGACGTGGAGGGCCTCAAGCGCCTGTGCAAGCAGTTCTCCTTCCCCGGCGGCATCTCCAGCCACGTGGCGCCGGAGACACCGGGCTCCATCAATGAGGGCGGCGAGCTGGGCTACTCCCTGGCACACGCCTTCGGCGCGGTGCTGGACAATCCCGACCTCATCGCCGCCTGCGTGGTGGGCGACGGCGAGGCGGAGACCGGCCCTCTGGCCACGGCATGGCACGGCAACAAGCTCATCAGCCCCGTCACCGACGGCGCGGTGCTGCCCATTCTGCACCTCAACGGCTACAAGATCGCCAACCCCACGCTGCTGGCCCGGATCCCCCGCAGCGAGCTGGAGGCCCTCTTCACCGGCTACGGCTGGAAGCCCTGCTTCGTGGAGGGCAGCGAGCCCATGGAGATGCACCAGAAGATGGCCGCAGCGCTGGATCAGGCGGTGGCGGACATCCGCCGCATCCGGAAAAAGGCCCGGGAGAAGGGCGAGACCGCCCGTCCCCGCTGGCCCATGGTGATCCTCCGCACTCCCAAGGGCTGGACCGGCCCGAAGGTGGTGGACGGCAAGCCTGTGGAGGGCACCTTCCGGGCCCATCAGGTGCCCCTGAGCATGGACGACCCGGCTCACCTGCCTCTGCTGGAGGAGTGGCTGCGAAGCTACCGGCCGGAGGAGCTCTTTACCCCGGAAGGGCGGCTTATGCCGGAACTGGAGGCTCTGGCCCCGGCGGGAGACCGCCGGATGGGGGCCAACCCCCACGCCAACGGCGGTCTGCTGCTGCGGGACCTGCGGCTGCCGGATTACCGGGACTACGCGGTGGACGTCCCCGTCCCCGGCGGCGTGGAGAAACAGGACATGATCGAGCTGGGCGCCTTCGTCCGGGACATCATCCGGGAGAACGGGACGAATTTCCGTCTCTTCGGTCCCGATGAGACCCTGTCCAACCGGCTCAACCACGTCTTTGAGGCGTCGGAGCGGAGCTGGAACGCGGAGCTGCTGCCCGGCGACGAGTATCTTTCCGGCACCGGCCGGATCATGGACGCCATGCTCTCCGAGCATATGTGTGAGGGCATGCTGGAGGGCTACCTCCTCACCGGCCGTCACGGCTTTTTCAACAGCTACGAGGCCTTCATCCGCATCGTGGACTCCATGGTCTCCCAGCATGCCAAGTGGCTGAAGGTGACCCGGGAGCTGCCCTGGCGGCAGAAGATCGCCTCTCTGAACTATATCCTCTCCTCCAACGTGTGGCAGCAGGACCACAACGGCTTCACCCATCAGGACCCGGGCTTCCTGGACCACGTGTCCAACAAGAAGGCCGACGTGGTGCGCATGTACCTGCCCCCGGATGCCAACTGTCTGCTCAGCTGCTTCAACCACTGCATCCAGAGCAGGAATTATATAAACGTACTGGTCACCAGCAAGCACCCGCGGCCCCAGTGGCTGACCATGGACCAGGCGGTGAAGCACTGCACCCACGGCGTGGGCATCTGGGACTGGGCCTCCAACGACGAGGGCTGTGAGCCGGATCTGGTCATGGCCTGCTGCGGCGACACGCCGACCCTGGAGACCCTGGCCGCCGTGTCCATCCTCCGGGAGCGCCTGCCGGAGCTGAAGATCCGTGTGGTGAACGTGGTGGATCTGATGCGTCTGCAGCCGGCCAGCGAGCATCCTCACGGTCTGGACGACGCGGACTACGACCTGATCTTCACGAAGGACAAGCCCATCGTCTTCGCCTTCCACGGCTATCGGAAGCTGATCCACGAGCTGACCTACGGCCGGGCCAATAAAAATCTCCACGTCCACGGCTACGAGGAGGAGGGCACCATCACCACCGCCTTCGACATGCGGGTACAGAACAGCATCGACCGGTTCCACCTGGTGATGGAGGCGGTGCGCCAGCTGCCGGGCATCGGCAACCGGGGTGCCTCTCTGGTGCAGGAGATGAAGGACAAGCTGGTGGAGCACAAGCAGTATATCGCCGAGTACGGCGTGGACCTGCCGGAGATCCGCAACTGGAAGTGGCAGGACACCGTGGCCTGCGAGGGCTGGAACGAGTAAAGTCAAATCGAGACCACTTCGTTGGGTCTCGATTTGAAAAGGCTGCGCTCCGCTTTCGCACGGGCAAAGCCCGCACGACGCTCCGCGAGAAGTGTTTTTTCCGTGATACATGCTCCCGGAAAAAACGGATTTAAAACCCCAACCGGAGCCCAGCTTTAGCGGGTCCGGTTGGGAGAGGAGACACAATGGAATGAATTTGCTTTCGCGTATACGCGGAAGCAAACGATATGGAATTCGTGTTGACGACGCGCCTTTGGGCGCGGACGCTGCAAGGCAACAAAAAAAGGACGCGCTGCACAGCAGCGCGTCCTTTTCGTATCTGTGTTTTTACGATTTGTTCAGACTGCCGCGGATAGGATTGCGTCCGTGGAGGAAATAATAGAGGATGATGCACAGCACCACGATCACGGCGCAGACGCGGTAGGTAAAGCGATACCCGCCGGCGTTGATCAGCCCGCCCATCAGTACGGGTCCCAGACCGGTG
>JAFWDQ010000005.1 GCA_017516065.1 Oscillospiraceae bacterium | reverse complement strand
CTGTCTTTGCCGGTACTTCCGTCAGATCGAGAAAAGGAAATACATAGAAACCATGGGTTTCTATGCGCGTCTTTGGTGACTTTCTGCGCGATCAGAAAGTCACCCGTCGGAGACACGTCCTTCCTCCCGCCCGCAGGCGGGAAAACCCTTTTGCGAAAGGGGCACGGCCCTCCCGGCGGGCCATACTTTCTGTGCGCGACAGAAAGTAGGCCGCCGGAGGCATCCCCGCCCGGAGGTGGGAATAATCCGGCGGGAATACTCCTTCCCCGCCCTGCCAACGGCGCAAAAAAGCCCGGATCCGGGCAGCAAAAAAGGACGCGGAAAGCTCTGCGTCCTTTTTTTCCAGTCTCCCCGCCGTGGCCGTGCAGATTCGAATAGAACCTGCACCGTATATGCAGGTGGGTCGCCTCCAGTCCGTTTCTACGCTTCCAACTTCCGCCCATGGGCATGCCCATGGGTCGGGAGGCCTGCACTCCGCGTCCTGAGTTGATCCGGCGTCCCTTATCATTAATGTGGGTTTAAACGAAATCTGTCACGCACCGGGCAGGGAGTTAATCTTCTTCATCGTCCTCATCGTCGCCGAAGTACGATTCGTTGACGTCGTCCATCAGCAGCTCGAACACGGCGTCTTCCTCCGCCGCGTCGTCCACGGTGACCAGCATCTCCTCGCCGTCCGGCTGCACCTCAACCCGCAGGATGATATAGCCGTAGGTGCCGTCGTCCGGTTCAGTTTCCGGGTCGCCGTCCTCGGGAGGGAGGAACGCCATATAGCGCTGGCCGTTGTATTCCAGCATATCCACGAATTCCAACTCGAACTCGTTGCCTTCCTCGTCTGTCAGAGACAGGAAGCTGCCTTCCAGGTCCATCTTGCCACCTCCCGTTTATCTGAAACTATTGTACCCTGCCGCCGGTGAAAAATCAAGCGGAGAAAGCAGGAAAAATAAAAAAGATATGCCGCGGAAAACACTTGCCGCAGAGGGGGAAACAGCCTGCTTTGAAACAAAGCATTTGACAAACACTGTCAGAATCGATACAATGCAAGGTACACCTGTAACAACATCCCCGATTAATATGAAGAAGGTGGCCCTTTGGCAATGCAGAAAAGAATGTCTCCGCGGCATAAGACGCTGCTCACGAAGATCATACTGACCATCGTGCTGATCGCCGTGATCACCGTTGCGCTGCTGAGCTGTTTTACCGCCGTATATATCCGCAGGAACATCCTGCCCAACGCAGAGATCAACCTGTCTGATTACGGCACCACGCTGACCAGCGTGATCTACTATACCGACCCCTACACCGGCGTGCCCCAGGAGCTGCAGACCCTCTACGGCACGGAGAACCGCACCTGGGTGACCTATGACGAGATCCCGGCGTACATGTGGCAGGCCGCCGTCGCCATCGAGGACAAACGCTTCCTCAAGCACAACGGTGTGGACTGGCTGCGCACCGGCAGTGCCTTCGTCAACATGTTCATGGGCATGCGCAGCAGCTTCGGCGCGTCCACCATCACCCAGCAGGCCATCCGGAACGTCACCGGCTACAAGGACGGCACCGTGGAACGGAAGCTCACGGAGATCTTCCGGGCCCTGGAGCTGGAGCGCAACTACTCCAAGCAGGAGATTCTGGAGTGGTACCTCAACTATATCTATCTGAGCGAGGGCTGCTACGGCGTCTGCGCCGCCGCCGAGACCTATTTCAACAAGGAACTCAGCCAGCTGACCCTGGCCGAGTGCGCCAGCATCATCGGCATCACCAACAACCCGTCCATGTACGATCCCTACCTCAATCCCGAGGCCAACAAGAAGCGGCAGGAGCTGATCCTGGGTGAGATGCTCAAGCAGCATTACATCACCAAGGACCAGTACGCCGAGGCCGTGGCCCAGGAGCTGGTGTTCCAGCGGCCGGAGCGCAGCACCTCCACCGTCTACTCCTGGTATGTGGACCAGGTCATCACCGACGTTCTCAACGACCTGAAGGAGACCTACGGCGTCTCCGACGTAGTGGCGGGTCAGATGCTTTACGGCGGCGGCTATTCCATCTACTGCAACATCGACCTCAACGTCCAGCAGGCCGTGGACAACATTTACAGCAATTCCAGCAATCTGCAGTACAATTCCGCCAGCAGCGGCCAGGCCCTGCAGTCCGCCATCACCGTCATCGACCCCTATACCGGCCATGTGGTGGCCCTGTCCGGCGGCGTGGGAGAGAAGACCACCAGCCGCGCCTGGAACCGCGCCACCAGTACCCGCCGGCAGCCCGGCTCCTCCATCAAGCCCCTGTCCGTCTACTCTCCGGCCATCGAGCTGGGGGTGGCGCTGCCCAACACCGTGCTGGACGACTCCCCCTTCATGCTGATGAACGACACCGCCTGGCCCGTCAACGCCGACGGCGTCTACGGCGGCCTGACCACCGTAGCCAACGGTCTGCGGCTGTCCAAGAACACCATCGCCGTGAAGACACTGGATAAGGTGGGGCTGGAGAACTCCTTCGAATTCCTCAAGGAGCGGTACCATATCAGCTCTCTGGTGGAGGAATCCGTCCGGGGCGACACCGTCTACTCCGACCTGGGCTATGCGCAGCTGGGCCTGGGCGGCCTGACCACCGGTGTGAGCACCCTGGAGATGGCGGCGGCTTACGCCACCTTCGTCAACGACGGCATCTATATCGAGCCGACGACCTATACCAAGGTCATCGACAGCAACGGCACCGTGGTGCTGGACAAGTCGGCGCCTCAGGCCTCCGTGGCCATCAGCGAGTCCACCTGCTACTATATCAACCAGATGCTGCAGGGAGCCGTCCGGTCCGGTACCGGTACCGGCGCCCAGCTGCCCAACATGGCCGTAGCCGGCAAGACCGGCACCACCACCAGCAAGAAGGACACCTGGTTCGTGGGCTATACCCCCTACTATGTGGCCGCCGTCTGGGTGGGCTACGATATCTCCGAGCGGGTCAACCTGTCCGTGAACCAGGCCCCGCTGATGTGGAAGGCGGTCATGGCCCAGGTCCATGAGGGCCTGGAGTACAAGGACTTCAAGGTCCCCGGCGAAACCGTTACCGTCAATTACTGTCTCGACTGCGGCAAGCTGGCCGCCTCGGCCTGCAGTGCGGATCCCCGGGGCAGCCGGGTGACTGCCGGCACCTTCCTCAAGGGCGACCAGCCCACGGAATACTGTACCTGCCACGTCTACCGCACGATCTGCCCCAGCGGCCACGCCATCGCGGGACCCTACTGCCCCGTCCACCGGACCGTGGCGCTGGTGAACTACTCCCGCACCACCACCTACGGAGCCAGCGTGGCGGACAGCTCCTATCTGCTGTCCTCCTACTACTCCTCCTGCCATATCCACACCCACCAGTACGTGCCCCCCGCGCCTGATGACGGCGGCGGAGAAGCCCCGGTGGACGGCGGCGGAGAAGCCCCGGTGGATACCGGCGGCGGAGGAGAAGCCCCGCCCGCCGGCGAATAACCGGCTCCCGCGGAAAACAAAAGACGCGCAACAGGATGCGATGAGATCATCGCATCCTGTTTTTTTCGCCTCCGTGCAGGGAAGCATGACCCGCCCCGGCCGGGCATATAGATGGCAGAAAGGAGGGGATGACATGGTCTATGACAAGATGGAGTCGGCGGCCCACCATCTGATCCTGGAGGGCCGGGAGCGGCTGTCTGTCTCCGGGGTGGAGGACGTGGAGAGCTTCGACGAGACCGCGGCGGTGATGCGTACGGTCCGGGGCCTTCTGGTGGTCCGGGGCCAGGGGCTCCACGTGGGGCGGCTGAATCTGGAGGCGGGGGAACTGGAGCTGGAGGGCGCTGTGGAGTCTCTGGCCTATGAGCGGGAGCCCGGGGAGCAGGGCACCCTGTTCCGGCGGCTGTTCCGATAATGGAACTCTCGGTAACGGATCAGGCCCTGACCTTTGCCGGCGCGGCGGCCCTGGGGATCGCCGCCGGACTGCTGTACGATCTGCTGGGGACGGTCCGCCGCCGGGCAGGCGGCCGGGTCCTGGGCGGGGTGCTGGATCTGCTGTTCTGGCTGCTGGTGACGGCGGTTCTGTTCCTCTATGCCCTGGAGGCGGGGGACGGGAGGCTGCGGCTGTTCATGCCGGCCGGAGCGGCGCTGGGGGCGGGCGCCTATTTCCTCACCGTCAGCCCCGCCGTCCGCCGGGCCGGAGACCGGGCCGCCGACGCCGCAGTCTCCGGATACAGGCTTCTGATCCGGGGCAAAAAATTTTTTATCCGCGGCTGCAAAAAACTCTTCCCTTTCCGGCCTCTTTGGTATACAATAAATAGACACAATGGGACAATCTCGCGGAACGACGGTGAAAAGGAGGAAAACGGCAGATGAGACAGCACGCGCGGTTCAAGAAATCGAGCCTTCTGGCCAAGATCATCATCGTGGCGGCTCTGGCCTATGCGGCGTTTTCCCTGCTGTCGCTGCATTCTCAGATCGCCAGCGCCCAGGCGGAGGTGGATTCCCTGTCCCGGCAGGTGACGGCGCAGAGACAGACCAACGCCAATCTGCAGGCCGGCACCGCCCACGGCGGCAGCGCCCAGGCGCAAATGGAGGACGCTGCACGGGACCGTCTGGGTCTGGTGCTGCAAAACGAAAAAGTCTTCTACGACGTCGGCGGCTGATCTCCGCCGGCCGTACCCGGGTTTGCCCGAAAAAAGAGAGACCCTTCCGTGGTGAGAAGGGTGATGGGGGATAATTCATTTATGATTGAACTGCAGGTCGGCATGATCCTGGAGGGACGTGTGGTCAGCATCACCAAGTTCGGCGCCTTTGTGGAGATCGAGCCCGGCCGTTCGGGCCTGGTCCACATCTCCGAGGTGTCCTACACCTTCGTCAACGATATCCACGACGTTCTGACAGAGGGGCAGACCGTCAGGGTAAAGGTCATCGGCATCGATCCCGGCGGACGGATCAGCCTTTCGATCAAGAAGACCCTGCCGCCGCCTCCCCGCCAGGGAAACGCACATCGGCCCGGCCCGCCCGCAGGCGGCAGCCGCGCCCCGTATCCCAACGGGAACAGAGCGGCCCCCCGACCCGCGCCCCGGACCTTCATGCCTCCCGCTCCGCCCCCGGAGCCTGAGGATTTTGAAGACCAGCTGAAGAGATTCATGAAGAGTTCCGACTCGAAGATGAACGATCTGAACCGCCACCACGACAAGCGCGGCGGCGGCTCCCGCCGCGGCTCCCGCCGGGGCGGCTGAAACAGGGAAAATGCAGGACGCGCCCGCAGGGCGCGTCCTTTTTTGCGCCCTGTCGGATCGCGGTGTCGGGCACACAGAAAGAAAAGGGAAACCGCGGCTGCGGTTTCCCTTTTTTTTACGGGTTTATGATTTCTCCTGGGTCTGCCCGCCGCCGGAATGGCCGCCGCCTCTCCTGCGATGGGGACGGTGCCGGGATTTGCTGCCGCTGCCGGAGGGCTTGACGGCGCCGGGCTTCCGGGCGGACTGGGGCTTGGCCTGCTCCTGCTTTTTGATCTCAGGCGCTCCGCCGGATTTCCCGCCGCTCCTGCCGCCGGAGCTCTTGCCATGCTTCCGGGAGGACTGGGACCGGCTCTGCTCCGGCCGTTTCTCTTCCGGGGCGCCGCCGGACCGGCTCTTGCTGCCGGCGCTCTTGCCCCTGCCGGAGTGACTGCTCTTCTTTTGCTCTGCCAGGGCCTCCTGGGCGGCCTTCCGGGCCGCCTCCTCCTCCAGACGGCGGCGTTTTGCCTCCTCCTGGGCCTGCTGGAGCCGCTTGGCCCGCACCTCCTCCGGGGAGTCATAGCCCTCGGGCCGCTTACCCTTGCCGGAGCGGATGACGGTGATCTCGTCGTAGCGGAAATTCTTCGGGGTCTCCGGCACGGCGTCCAGCCGCACTTTGGCCTGCTGCCGCAGCAGGTTCAGGGACTGGATGGTGCCGGTGCCCTCCGGGGTGTCCACGAAGGAATCCGCCTTCGGCGCCCGGGCGATGAGGTCCTCGTAGGCCTCCTGCTCGTATTTCAGACAGCACATCAGCCGGCCGCAGGCGCCGGAGATCTTGGCCGGATTCAGGGACAGATTCTGGGTCTTTGCCATTTTGATGGAAACCGGCTGGAACTGGTCCAGGAAGCCGGAGCAGCAGAAGGGCCGGCCGCAGACGCCGATGCCGCCCAGGAGCTTTGCCTCGTCCCGGACGCCGATCTGCCGCAGCTCGATGCGGGTGCGGAAGATGGAGGCCAGGCTCCGGACCATCTCCCGGAAATCCACCCGGCCCTCGCTGGTGAAGAAGAAGAGGATCTTGCTGCCGTCAAAGCTGTATTCCACCCGCACCAGCTTCATATCCAGGCCGAACTCCTGGATCTTCTGCTGACAGATCTCGAAGGCCCGGGGCTCCTTGGCCCGGTTGGCGGCGGCGGTGCGCTTGTCCTCCTCCGTGGCGATGCGCAGCACCGGACGCAGGGGAGAGGTGACCAGCCGGGGCTCCACCTCGTGGTTGCCCACGGTACAGGTGCACAGCTCCGGCCCCTTCGCCGTCTCGACGATCACGTCCTCCCCGGGCTTTACGGTGAGCTCCCGGGGATCGAAAAAATATGTCTTATATCCGCCGCGGAAGCGGACGTTGATAACCTCACTCATGGAGAACCTCCCAGCAGGCGGCTGCCAGCCGCCCGGCGCAGTGTGCCGCGCCCAGATTATAGTCACATTGTTCTGCCAGCGTCTCCGCCAGAGCGATCACCGCCAGCAGCTGCCTGTCCGTCAGGGGCGTCTCCTCCCGCAGAGCCCGGTGCAGCCGGTCCAGCAGAGCCAGCAGGATATCCCGCATCAGGTCCCGGCTGAGCTTGTCCGACTCCAGAGCCGCCGCCCAGGCGATCAGCCGCAGCTCGTCCTTTTCCGTCAGCCGCCGGAAGAAATCCTCCGCGGCCTCCGCCGCCTCCGGGGACGGACCGGCCTCCTCCGCCGACGCCGCGGTAAAGCGGACGCAGCGGGAGCGGATGGTGGGCAGCACCGCCTCGGGACTGTCCGCCAGCAGCAGGAAGTGGGCGTAGGGGGGACCCTCCTCCAGCACCTTGAGCAGGACGTTCTGGGACAGGGGCGGCATCTTCCGGACGTCATGGAACAGATAGACCTTCCGCTCCGCCTCGTGGGGCCGGACCCATGCGTCGGCCCGCCACTCCCGCACGTTCTCGATGAGATACCGGTTCTTTTTCGGATCCGGAAACGCCTCCGTCACGTCCGGATGGTGGCCCTCCAGCGTCCGCCGGCAGGCGGCGCAGCGCAGGCAGGGGACCTGATCGGGGTCCTTCGACGCGGTGCAGACCAGAGCCGCCGCCATGGTCCGGGCCAGGGCCTCGCGGCCGGGGCCCGTGATGAGACAGGCCGCAGGGGGCAGACGGCCCTGCAGGGCCCGACGCAGGGCCTCGCTTCCCGTCTCCAAGCGCATGAGCGCCGCCTCCCTCAACCATACAGGCATAGAATCACTCTATTATACCCCTCCTGAGGCAAAAAGGCCAGAAAAAATTTTCCCGCGTGCCCATACCGGCCGAAACCGGCACTTCCAGAGGTAAAAACGTCCTGTTTTTCGACCTTTTTGCCCATAAACCGCCCCGGCCCTTTGTCGGATATAGACGGCGGCGACGGCGGGGGAGCCGGAATTTTTCGTTTAAAAATTCCCTTGACAGCCTTCGGAGCCGGTGGTACAGTATGTATAATTTTTACACCTCCGGCTCAGCCGGAGAGAAGGGAGCGCCGGGATGAAGAGCCGCACGATGAACACTGCCGCGCAGGCCGGGAACACCTGCGCTCCTTCTGCCTGCCGCCGTAACGAGAAGCACGCCCTTCTGGCGTGCTTTTTTGCTGCTCTGGCGGCGCTGATCGGGATCCTGGGCCTTCTGGGGCTGCTGCTGGGTCTGCTGCTGGACCTGGCTGATTCCACCCCGGCACCGTCACGGAGAACGAGAGGCAGATGACCGTCACAGACCATGAGGGCGGCTCCGTTCGATGTGAACGGAGCCGCCCTTTTTGACTGCAGAGGAGGTGAGGCCTGTGGGGATATGACGGCGCTTGACGGCGCACCCCTGAGAAAGCCGGGGACGTCCCCGGCCGCTGTGAAGCAGTCCTGCATGGACTGCATAGGGGCGACAGGCACAAAAAGAGAAAACATCCGTCCACCCAGGTTGTTTAAAGCGGCGAAATCCTCCCGTTTTGCTGACGGGACTTGCGAAATTCCATAAAATATTGTATTCTATATTAATATAGTTGTTTCACTGCAGTACCGCACTACCGTGTGAGATAAAATCCAACAAAAGAAAGAGAGTGTCCGCATGCTTACCTCGAATTTTCCTGTCACCCTGACCAAGACCCCCCGGGTCAAGCCCACCGCCGAGGAGCGCGGGTTCGGCAAGTACTTCTCTGACCATATGTTCCTGATGAACTATGACAAGGGCCAGGGCTGGCACGATCCACGGATCGTTCCCTACGGCCCCCTGACTCTGGAGCCCTCCGCCATGGTCCTGCACTATGCCCAGACCGTGTTCGAGGGTCTCAAGGCGTACCGCCGCGCCGACGGCCACATCCAGCTGTTCCGGCCCGATGCCAATATCCAGCGGATGAAGGATTCCTGCGAGCGTATGTGCATCCCCGCCATCGACGAGACGCTGTACCTCAACGCCCTCAAGGAGCTGGTGACCCTGGACGCCGACTGGGTGCCCTCCGAGCCGGAGACCTCCCTGTATATCCGGCCCTTCGTCTTTGCCACGGAGGCCCACGTGGGGGTCCACGCCGCCCACAGCTATCTGTTCATCATCTTCACCAGCCCCGTGGGCAGCTACTATCCCGAGGGCATCAACCCCGTGCGCATCATGATCGAGAGCCGGGACGTCCGCGCCGTCCGGGGCGGCACCGGCTACTGCAAGTGCGGCGGCAATTACGCCGCCTCCCTCCGGGCCGGCGAGAAGGCCTCCGCCGCGGGCTTCACCCAGGTGCTCTGGCTGGACGGCGTCCACCAGAAGTACATCGAGGAGGTCGGCAGCATGAACGTCATGTTCAAGATCGACGGCAGGATCGTCACGCCGGAGCTCAACGGCAGCGTCCTGCCCGGCGTCACCCGCCGCTCCTGTCTGGAGCTGCTCCGGGACTGGGGCTATGAGGTGGAGGAGCGTCTGCTCTCCGCCCAGGAGCTTACCGAAGCCGCCGCCAGCGGCAGGCTGGAGGAGGCCTGGGGTACCGGCACCGCTGCCGTGGTCTCTCCCATCGGTGAAATTTTCCTTGACGGGAAGGACTACCGGATCAACGACTTCAAGATCGGACCCGTGACCCAGCGCCTGTACGACCACATCACCGGGATCCAGTGGGGCACCATCCCCGACGACAAGAACTGGACCGTCCTGGTAAAATAAGACCGAATCAGATCCAGAGCGGCGACGGGTGGATCGCCCTCTTCGGAAGGAGTAGAGAATATGAAAAACCTTTTGATCGAAGAGATCACTCTCCGGGAAATGGAGAAGAACCCCAATACCAATCTCAGCTTTAAGGAAAAACTGGAGATCGCCAAGCTGCTGGATCGACTGCATGTAGACGTCATTGCCCTGGGCTCCGCCGACGCGGACCGTTCCGCCGACGCTGCGGTGCGGGCTATCGCCTCCGCCGTGCAGAACAGCGTCGTCTCCTGCCCAGTGGGGCTGGAGGAGGGCAGCGCCCAGCGGGCCTGGGCCGCCGTGTCCGCCGCCGCGCATCCCCGGCTGGAGATCGTGGTCCCCGTGTCCGTGGTGCAGATGGAGTATCTCTGCCACCTCAAGCCCGCCAAGCTGGCGGAGCGGGTGGCGCAGGTCGCGGCGGAGTGCGCCGCCCTGTGTCCCGACGTCGCCCTGTGCGCGGAGGACGCCACCCGGGCCCAGCCGGAATTCCTTAAGGAGGTGCTGGCCGCCGTCACCGCCGCGGGGGTGAAGACCGTCACGGTGTGCGACGCCGCCGGTCAGATGCTCCCCGGGGAGCTGGCCGCCTTTGTCCGGGACATCGAGCTGCCCGAAGACGTCACCCTGGGCGTCCGCTGCCGGGATGAGCTGGGCCTGGCCGCCGCCTGCGCGCTGGCCGTGATCGGGGAGGGCGCCTGCCAGATCTCCGGCACCTTCAACGGCGCCGGAAACACCCTTGCCCTGCCCCATGTGATCCAGACCGTCCGGCTCCGGGGCGAAGCCCTGGACGTCTCCTGCGGCGTGGCCGTCACGGAGATGGGCCGCATCTGCCAGCGTTTGGGCCGCGTGGCCGGCGGCGAGCGGGAGGGCCGCAGCGCCTTCTCCCGGGTCATCGGCCGTCCGGAGTCCGCGGCGCCTCTGGCGCCTCTGGACGCCTCTGTGAGCCCCACCACCCTGCGCCGTCAGGTGGAGGCTCTGGGCTACGACCTCACCGTGGAGGATATGGACCGTCTTTACAGCCGGTATCAGGAGATCGCCCAGCACAAGCCCAGTCTGGACATCCGGGATCTGGAGGCGCTCATCGCCGAGACCACCCGGCAGGTGCCGCCCACCTATCAGCTGCGGGACTACACCATCAACGTCAGCTCCGCCGTGGCCGGCGTGGCCAGCATCCGGGTGGAGCGGGACGGCCGTCAGCTGGACGGCGTTTCCGGCGGCGACGGCTCCATCGACGCGGCCTTCCTGGCGCTGGAGCAGATCATCGGCCACCACTATGAGCTGGACGACTTCCAGATCCGCGCCGTTACCGAGGGCCGCGAGGCCATGGGCGAGGCGCTGGTGAAGCTCCGGGACGGCGGCAAGCTGTTCTCCGGCCGCGGTCTGTCCACGGACATCATCGCCGCCAGCATCCACGCGTACCTCAATGCCGTCAACAAGATCGTCCATGAGGAGAATGCGGTATGAAATTAGCCTATTCCACAAGGGGCTGGGACGAATACTCCTGGGACGCCCACTTTGCCATGGCCAGAGACCTGGGTTTTTCCAGTCTCGAGCTGGCCTACTCCGAAGCGGAGATGCGCCGCTATACCACGGATGCCGACGCGGCCCGCAATCAGTATGAATTACAGCGCCGGCTCCGGGCTCTGGAGCTGACGATTTCCTGCCTGTCCCCCGGCCGCCAGCTGGGCCAGCCGGGTCAGAACGCCGAGGCGGAGCAGCGCATTTCCGTCTGCATCGAGCTGGCCGCGGCCCTGCAGGTGCCCTATGTCCACATTCGGGCCGATCTGGCGCTGCCCGGCGGCGGCGAGAGCGACGAGGAGCTGCTGGTGACCTCCCTCCGGCGTCTGCTGCCCCAGGCGGAGCGCCGGGGCGTGACGCTGCTGCTGGAGACCTCCGGCGTCTACGCCGATACCAGCCGGCTCCAGAGCCTGCTGGACCGCTTTGCTTGCGACAGGCTGGCGGCGCTGTGGGACATCCACCACACGGTCCGCTACGGCCACGAGACCCCGGACTCCACCATCCGCAATCTGGGCGCCTATGTCAAGCACGTCCACGTCCGGGACTCTGTGCCCATGGACGGCGGCGCCGTGCGCTACTGCCTCACCGGCGACGGCGATATCCCCCTGAAGGACCTGCTGCTGGCCCTCCGGTCCATCGACTACGCCGGGGCCCTGTCCCTGGTCTGGTCCAAGGACGAGGACGCCGCCGACGGCGAGCTCCGGGACGCCAGACTGCTGCTGCCCCACTACGTCAACTACATGAACGACCTGCTGGGCCGCGGCCCTGCCGGCGGCCGCCTGTACTCCAACCGGGCCGGCACCGGCAAGTTCATCTGGGAGAAGGACACCCTGCTGGACCTGAACTTTTCCCAGATGCTGGACCGCCAGGCGGAGACCTTCCCGGACCAGCTGGCCTTCCGCTATACGACCCTGGACTATACCCGCACCTACGAGGAGTTCCGCCGGGACGTGGATACCTTTGCCCGGACCCTGCTGGTGCTGGGCGTCCGGGCCGGCGACAAGGTGGCCGTCTGGGCCACCAACGTGCCCCAGTGGTACATCGCCTTCTGGGCCACCGTGAAGCTGGGCGCGGTGCTGGTCACCGTGAACACCGCCTATAAGATCCACGAGGCGGAGTACCTGCTGCGGCAGTCCGACACCCACACCCTCATCATGATCGACCGCTATCAGAGCAGCGACTATGTGGCCATCATGAAGGAGCTGTGTCCGGAGCTGGAGACGGCGGATCCCATGCAGCCCCTCCACTGCCGCCGGCTGCCCTTCCTGCGCCATATCATCACCCTGGACTCCCGGCAGCCCGGCTGCCTGACCTGGGAGGACGCGCTGTCCCTGTCCGGTCAGATCCCCGTGGAGGAGGTCTGGCGCCGGGCAGCGCTGGTGGACCCGGACTCCGTGTGCAACATGCAGTACACCTCCGGCACCACCGGCTTCCCCAAAGGCGTCATGCTCACCCACCGGAACATCGTCAACAACGGCAAGTGCATCGGCGACCGCATGGATCTGTCCACCGCCGACCGCATGATGATCCAGGTGCCTATGTTCCACTGCTTCGGCATGGTGCTGGCCATGACGGCCTCCATGACCCACGGCGCCACCATCTCGCCGCTGCCGTATTTCTCTCCGGCGTCGTCTCTGGCCTGCATCAATCAGGAGCGGATCACCTGCTTCCACGGCGTGCCCACCATGTTCATCGCCATGCTCCAGCACAAGGACTTCCCCCGGACGGACTTCTCCCATATGCGCACCGGCATCATGGCCGGCTCCCCGTGCCCCATCTCCGTGATGAAGGACGTGGTGGAGAAGATGCACATGACCGAGATCACCATCGTCTACGGCCAGACGGAGGCGTCCCCCGGCTGCACCATGAGCAGCACCGACGACTCCATCGAGGTCCGTGTGGCCACCGTGGGCCGCCCCCTGCCGCAGATCGAGTGCCGCATCGTGGACCCGGAGACCGGCGAGGACTGTCCCGACGGCGTCAACGGCGAGTTCCTGGCCCGGGGCTATAATCTGATGAAGGGCTATTACAAGATGCCCGCCGCCACCGCCGCCGCCATCGACGCGGAGGGCTGGCTCCACACCGGCGACCTGGCCTGCCGGACTCCGGAGGGCAACTTCCGCATCACCGGGCGGCTGAAGGACATGATCATCCGTGGCGGCGAGAACATCTACCCCAAGGAGATCGAGGAGTTCCTCTACACCCATCCCCTGATCCAGGACGTGCAGGTCATCGGCGTGCCGGACAAGCAGTACGGCGAGGAGATCATGGCCTGCGTGATCCCCAAGAAGGGCGAGACGCTGACGGAGCAGGAGGTCAAGGACTTCGTGAAGGCCAGCATGGCCAAGCACAAGGTCCCCCGGTACGTGGCCTTTATGGACGCGTTCCCCATGAACGCCGCCGGCAAGATCCTCAAGTACAAGATGCGGGAGAATGCCGTGGAGCAGCTGGGCCTGGGCGAGGCCGCCTCCATCGAAACGGCGTGATATCGCGATTTGAAATTTGAAAAAGGGAAGAGACCGTAACGGTCTCTTCCCCTTTTTGTGCCCGATTCCCCCGCCCGCAGGCGGCAAAAACAAAAGGGTTAAGGGAACGTGCCTCCGGCGGGTGACTTTCTGTGTGCGACAGAAAGTCACCAAAGAACACACCAAAGGGGAACCCCCAACCATGGGGTTCCCCTTGTGGAATCCCCTCCACTATGACAGGGCAGTCCCAGCCACAGAACCACCCCGGCCGGCAGAGCCCTGCATTGACCGGCGCAACCCACCCGCGCTGGCGCGCTGCTGCTGTGGGTGATGCGGGTCTGCTGCCGGTCCGCACCCCGCCGAGGCGCAGGAACAGAGGAGCGGATTATCATACCAAACCGGAGCCCAGCTTCAGCGGGTCCGGTTTGGAGAGGAGGCGCAATGGAATGAGTTTGCTTTCGCACTTGTGCGGAAGCAAAGGATATGGATTTTGCGCTGACGAAGCGGCAGCGAAGCTGGATGCAGAGACAATGCAAGTCTGCTGCGCCGAGCTGTCTTTGCCGATACTTCCGTCAGAACGGGGAAGGAAAGTCCAGAAAACCATAGGTTTTCTGGCGCATCTTTTCCCCCTGCTCTTCTGTGCGAGCAGAAAAGCAGGGTCGCCCGGGGGCGAAATATTTCCTTTTGCCGCACTGACGATGATTTGCCAGCTTTTCGATAGAAGGGGAACAGCCCTCCCGACGGGTGACTTTCCGCAGTCAAACAGAATCCCCCCACCACCGCCCCGGGGCATCCGCAAAATAAAAAGCAGAGGCGCGAGCGAAGCCGCTCACACCTCTGCCGTTTGTCAGAAAGGAGCTTTTTCTCAAACTGATTTTTTCCGCCGGATCAGCCTGACGACTCTCGACCGGTTGTATCTCTGGATCATCACAAACAGAAGATCAAACGCAGCCGCCAGCACCGATGTGATCACAAACACCGGCAGCGCGCCGAACCGGCCTGAAAAAAAGACAGGGACAAAGCTCAGCACCACGATCACCTCATGTACCAGCTCAGCCTGACACATGGCCTGTGCGATCTCATCCCAGCTGTGCGCTGCGGGATCGAACTGATCGGAGTCATACGTCGGCAGCCTGTTTTTCCAGCGCCTTATCTTCAATCGCCGATACAGCGCCAGTTCCCGTTTTCCGCACTGAAACCACTTCTTTGAAAGCTCCGCCCTGTTGTTCATCGCCCTGTTGAAACCAAATCCCACGGCGAGCCGCATCAAAAAGTGATACGCGATGGTCCCGAACGTGACGGCAAGCGCGTATGCCGCATCGATCCGCCATACGCGACAGAGCGCAGCGCATCCGGCAGATAATACGACGGAACATATGGATATCCAGGTGATTGTTTTCTTCATTCTTTTCCCCGTGCCGATCCCGATTTACTGCCCTGATTGTATCACCCATCCTCCGCCCGGTCAATTCCGCTCCTACATTATAAATATATACGCCGCGCCCGTCCCGGAGAGAGGAAGCCGCTCCCGGAGCGGGTATATTTTCCCCCCGCCGGGCCAAACTGAAGAGAAAGGAGGGGGAGCCCATGAGACTGTTTCGCCGCAAGCCCGTACCGGTGCCGCCTCACACCCGCCGGGCGGCGGACTACCCCGGCGCCCTGTCGGCCCGGGCGCTCCGGGACCTGCTGGGCGGGGACGCGGATTTCGCCGCCCGGGAGCTCTGGCTGGGGGGCGACCCGGAAAAGCCCGCCGCGCTGTTTTGGCTGGACGGCATGACCCAGGGGGAGAAGCTGGCGGGGGAGCTGCTGCGGCCCCTGTCGGAGGATCAGCGGCTGAAACAGGCCGGGAGCCCCGAGGAGACGGTGCAGCTGCTCCTCCGGGGCGGCCTGTGGTGCGCCGCCGTCCGCCGGGTGGACACGCTGGACGGGGCCGCCAGGGCCCTGATGGGAGGCAGCGCGGTGCTGATCCCCGACGGCGCTGCCTTCGGCCTGGCCTGCATGGTCCGGACGGAGGAGCGGCGGAGCGTCGAGGCCCCGGAGAACGAGAAGGTCACCAAGGGCTCCCGGGAGGCCTTCAGCGAGGAGCTGCGGGTCAACACCGCCCTGGTCCGGAAGCGCCTGCGGACGCCGCGGCTGCGCATCGCCGAGGAGATCGTGGGCCGGGAGAGCCTGACGCCGGTGGACGTGCTGTACGTCGACGGCCTGACGGACCCGGCGCTGGTGGAGGAGGTCCGTCGGCGGCTGGGGAAGATCGACACCGACGAGCTCTTTGCCGCCGCCTGGCTGGAGGAATATCTCATCGACCAGCGCACGATCTTCCCGCTGATCCTCACAACGGAGCGGACGGACAAGCTGTGCAGCCATCTCATGGAGGGCCGGGTGGGCCTGCTGGCAGACGGCCTGCCCACGGCCTATATCCTGCCGGTGACCCTGCCGCAGTTCCTCCGGGCCATGCAGGACAACGCGTCCCGGCCCCTCATGTCCTCGGTGCTCCGGGTGCTCCGGTATCTTTCCGTGCTGGTGACGCTGCTGCTGCCGGCCTTCTATACGGCGGTGGCCACCTTCCATCAGGAGATGATCCCCACCCGCTTTGCCCTGTCCATCATCGCCAGCAAGCAGGACGTGCCCTTTGTCACCACCATGGAGGTCCTCATCATGCTCCTGGCCTTCGAGATTTTGCAGGAGGCGGGGCTCCGGCTGCCCCAGAACATCGGTCAGACGGTGTCCATCATCGGCGGCCTGGTGGTGGGCCAGGCGGCGGTGGACGCCAAGATCGTCTCTCCCGTGGTGCTGATCGTGGTGGCCGCGGCGGGGATCACCGGCTACACCATGCCCAATCAGGACTTCGCCAACGCCCTGCGGCTGTGGCGCTTCCTCATCTGCGTGGCCGCGGCGCTGATGGGACTGTTCGGCATCACCATCGCCATGGCCGTGATGCTCTACCGGCTGGCGTCTCTGGAGACCTTCGGCGTGCCGTACCTGACGCCCTTCACCGGACCGCCCCGGCGTCCGGGCCAGCGCAGCGCCCTGCTCCGCCTCCCGGCGCGGCAGGTAAAGCTCCGGGACAGCGTACTGCATCCGCAAAACGAGAGGGAACAGCGGTGAGGGCGGCGGCGCTGCTCACGGCGGCCCTGCTGCTCCTGCTCTCCGGCTGCGGCGACGGCGGCGTCCGGGATGTGACCGTCGCCCGGGAGATCGAGGATCTGGAGCTGATCCGGGCCATGGGCGTGGACCGGACGGAGGACGGGGTCCGGGTGACCCTGGCCAGCGCCCGGGAGATCGCCTCCGGCGGCGAGGAAAAGAGCGGCGGCGGCAATGAGGCCGTGGTGCTGTCCCAGAGCGCCGGTACCGTCAGCCAGGCGGTGGCCCGGATGCAGAGCTTTGGCAGCAAGGGCGTCTTTTACGGCCATATCGGCAGCTATCTGGTGGGAGAGACCCTGGCCCGGGACGGCATCCGGGACTATCTGGACTATGTGGAGCGCAACCCGGAGATGCGGCTGGAGACGGATCTGTATGTGATCCGGGCGGGCACCGCCAACGGCGCCATCGCCGCCATGACCGGGGAGGGATACGACATCAACGAGCGGCTGGAATTCCTGCAGGAGAATGCGGATCTGTCCGCCGACACGCACCCGGTGACGGTGCGGATGTTTCTGATTCGGACGGAGCGGTACGGCAGCACCATCTGCCCTGCCCTGCGCCTGACGGAGCACCGGGAGGGGGACGGAGCCCGGGGCGACAGCGCCCTGCTCCCCGACGGCTTCGCCGTGCTGACGGACGGGCGGCTCCGGGGCTATCTGGACGGCGAGGCGGCCTACGGGGCGAGCCTGCTGATGAACGAGACCTCCGAGGATACGGTGACGGTCACGGCCCCCGGCGGCGTCCGGGTGGCCCTGACGCTCTCCGACTGCCGCACCCGGGTCCGGCCGGAGTTCGACCGGGACGGGACGCTGACGGCTCTGCGGGTCACCACGCGGCTCCGCGCCGGGGTGGACGAGGTGGAGGGCCGGCTGGACCTGGAGTCCATGGCCGTTACGGAGGCCCTGTGCCGGTCTCTGGAGACTCTGGAGCGCAGCCGCATGGAGGAGGCCCTGGCCCTGGCGAAGAGCTGGAACGCCGACTGCTTCGGCCTGGGCGCCCGGGCCGCCCTGGCGGCGCCCTTCCGGTGGAGGGAGGAGGCATGGTCCCCGGCGGCGGTCCCTGTGATCGTGGAGGTGGAGGCGCAGGTGGAGCGGAGCTACGACTCCTTCCAGTCCGCCTGACGGGAGAGGAGGGCAGAGCGGTGAAGCTCGCGTTTTTCATTTTCTGGACGGCCCTGACGCTCTGGGGGGCAAGGCGGCTTCGGGAGGCGAAGCACCGGGACAGGACGGTGTTCTGGTGCCTGTCCCTCATCGCCCTGGCCGCCGGCGTGGTCTATGCCGCGCTGCCTGACAGCGCGGGACTGGCGGAATGGCTGACGGGGAGAAATTCGGCGTGAGGAGTGCGGTATGTTTCAAAACAGGGACTTCATCTCTGCCGCCCAGTTCCGGCGGCTGATCTATCTGGTCATGCTGCCGGTGACGGTGCGGACCATGTCCAGCCGTCTGGCGGACACGGCGGGAGGCGCCGGGTGGCTGGCGCCTCTGGCGGCCATCCCCGTGACGCTGCTGACGGTGTGGATGATCCTGCGGCTCATCTCGCCCCGGGACGGCCGCTGGCGGGGCATGGCGGAGGTGTTCTGCGAGGTCCTGGGTCCCGTGGCGGGCCGGATCCTGAGCCTCTGCTATCTGGCGTGGCTGCTGGTGCTGGCCAGCTACGTTCTGCGGCTCTATGGGGAGCGGTTTCTCTCCAGCATCTACGAGCACATGACCCTGGCTCCGTTTCTGGTGATCCTGCTGCTGGTGTCGGCCTGGATCCTCCACGGCAGCTTCGCCGCCCTGGCCCGGGTGAACCAGATCTTCTTCGTGGTGCTGGTGGTGATGCTGCTGGCGGTGCTGCTGCTGAGTCTGGAGGGAGTGGAGCTGACGATGGTGCTGCCGGTCCGGGGCCGGGATCTGCTCCCCGTGGGCCGGGCCGCCGTGTCGGTGCTCAACGTGATCGCTCTGTCCTTCTACACGTCCTTCCTGGCCGGCGGCATCCGGGCGCGTGACAGCGGCAGCATGGGCCGGGTCATGTGCTGCGAGGGAGGCTTCTGCCTCTTTGCCGCCCTGTTCCAGTTCGTCGTCACCGGCAACTACGGCGCCGGCCTCGCCGGGCGCATCGAGCTGCCGCTGTTCACCCTCAGCAAGCAGATCAGGATCCTGGGCGCCTTCCAGCGGATGGAGTCCATCTCCATCAGCCTGTGGATCTTCACGGACCTCATTTTGCTGTGCACCATCCTCTTTGCCTGCTGCGCCATTCTGCAGAAGGTCTGCGGCATGGCCGACGGCCGGTCCGCCGGTCTGCCTCTGGTGCTGCTCCTGCTGGCGGGAGCCTATCTCATCGCCGGGGACGCGTTCGCCCTGGAGGCCTTTGCCCGGCACTTCGCCCAGTACGTCAACGCCGCGATGGGCCTCGCCGTGCCGATCCTGATTTTTGCGATTAAGGTGATCCGTGACCGCCGCAGGACGAAACTGCCAAGAGAGGAACGAAAAAAACCTTGAAAATTTAGAAAAAAAGGTGTTGACAAAGGGTGTTGGATTTGATATATTAGTTGAGCGCCGCACGAAGGGCAGGGCCCGATCCGAGCCGTCTGCGGCACATGCGTGCACCTTGTAAATTAAACAACGTGAGAAACGAAGCACCAGAAGAGGGAGCCGG
>JAFWDQ010000004.1 GCA_017516065.1 Oscillospiraceae bacterium | reverse complement strand
CCATGGGGTCCCCCTTGTGGAATCCCCTCCACTATGACAGGAAACGCCCAGCCACAGAATTACTCCGGCCGGCAGAGCCCTGAATCGACTCTGCAACCCACCCGCGCTTCCGCGCTGCTGCGGCGGGTGACGGGAATTAGCCGCAGGGCCGCACCCGTCGAGGCGCAGTTGCAGAGGAGCAAGTAATAATACCAAACCGGAGCCCAGCTTCAGCGGGTCCGGTTTGGGTTTTGAGGCCAGCCGCCAGTCCGCACCCTGCGAGGCGCAGGGACAGAGGAGCGGAAACCGAAACGACAGAGCAAGCGCGGCAGCGAAGTTGGACGCTGACACAATGCAAGTTTGCTGCGCCGAGCTGTCTTTGCCGGTACTTCCGTCAGACCGGGAAAGGAAGTACATAGAAACCATGGGTTTCTATGCGCGTCTTTGGTGACTTTCTGCGCGATCAGAAAGTCACCCGCCGGAGGCACCTCCCCGCCCGCCCGGCGCATCAGACGAAAAAAACGGGGCCTGCTGCGATGAGATGCGCAGCAGGCCTCTTTTCGTGCAGTTTTTGATTTTGCAAAAAAATCAGTTCAGTCTCTTGCCACAGGCGGGGCAGAAGTTGGCGTCGGACAGCAGGGGCACGCCGCAGCCGGGGCAGGTGAGACCGGCAACGGCCTCCTTCACCTTTTCGGCGGCTTCCTTTACCTCATCGACGGCGTCCTCGACAGCATCCTCGATGTCATCGGCGATATCCTCCAGCGGCGCCTCGCCGGCCTCCTCGCGGGCGGCCTTGATTGCGGTGATCTGGCCCTGATAGTCCTCGATGAGCTTCCGGCTCTCGCCGATCTGGCCGCACAGAGCGGTGAGCTCCTCGTCCAGGGGCTGACCGGCGTCATACTTCTCCAGGCACAGGGCGCCCAGCTGACGGGTCAACTCGGAGATGTTGTTCTTCTCACCGTTGATTTTGCCGCGGAGCTTCGTAATCTCTACAGTATCGCCGGTACGCTCCTTGGCACTCTTGGCAAACTTGCCGACACTTTCTTTGAACTTTCCCATGTTTTGTGCTCCTTTCCTTCGATACAAGAATAAAAACGGTCTCCACCGCAAGGGTTCTCCCTCTTCCCATCCCGGGAACATTCTGCGACTATTATACCGCGCCGTCCGGCGGTAGGCAATAGTTTTTCGCAGGCCCCAGCGAAGTTCCTCCGGCTCCTCCGGCAGAAGGATCGTCACCACGCCTACCAGCCGTTTTTCCTCGCTGATACGGCAGATCACGGTGCAGCCGGTCAGGAAGAACTGCCGGTAGCCCCGGTCGCCGTAGAGCCCGGTGGCACAGGGCACGCTGCGATAGGGCAGCTGGCCCAGCGACCGCAGCTGCCGCTCCAGCTCCTCCACCGCCCGGCGGGTGGGGCCCGGCTGCTGCAGATGTCTGGCGAGGCTGGCATAGACCCGGTCCAGATCCCGGACCGCCCGGGGCGTCATGCGGACCTGATAGGGCTCAAAGTGCTTCTCCCGCAGGGCTGACAGCGCCTCGTCAATGTCCTCCAGCGCGTCGTCCTCAACGAGCTCCGCCTCCGCTTCGCCGATGGCCCGGTCCGCAGCGGCGGTTTCCAGCAACGCCTGATATTTCTCCCGGCTCATCACCACCAGATCATCCCAGCGGTTCCGGCCTACGTATACCGGTTCGCCCATTTCTTGCGGCACGGGGTCCACCTCCTCTCCTTTTGGAATCATATCAAACTTTTATGCGGATTACAACACTTTCCGCATCAGTTTTTCTCCCGGCATTTTCCTCATGAAAACAGGGCGCCGGAGCGCCGGATTCGGCGTTCCGTATACTTGACAAACCAACCTTATTTTGGTATGCTGGCTTTGGTTAAGTTACCATCGGTTACTTAATTGCATCGAAAGCACCATGCTTTCTACATCAAGGAGGGTTTAAATCATGATTTTTGAGGCTATTGCTGAACTGATTGCCGACCGGCTCGAAGTGAGCGCGGACTCTGTCAAGCCGGAGAGCAGTTTCCGGGATCTTGGCATCGATTCCCTGGACACCGTGGAGCTCCTCATGGACCTGGAGGATAAGCTGGGCATGGAGATCGAGCTTGACCAGAAGGTCGAGACCGTGGGCGACCTGGTGGCCTTCATCGAGAGCAAAGGACAGGCGGCAGAATGATCCATACGCCGCTGTGTGACTTGCTGGGGATCCGCTATCCCGTCTTCCAGGGCGGGATGGCCTGGGTCTCCGAGGGTAAACTGGCCGCCGCCGTCTCCGAAGGCGGCGGTCTGGGCATCATCGGTGCCGGCAACGCGCCGGCGGATTATGTCAGGGAGCAGGTCCATGTGGCCAAGAGCCTGACGGATAAGCCCTTCGGCGTGAATATCATGCTGCTGAGCCCCTTCGCCGACGACGTGGCGAAGGTGGTTGCGGAGGAAAAGGTCCCGGTGGTCACCACCGGCGCCGGAAATCCCTCCAAGTATATGAAACTCTGGCATGAGGCCGGCACCAAGGTCATTCCCGTGGTGCCCTCCGTTGCCATGGCAAAACTGATGACCCGGCTGGGCGCCTCCGCTCTTATCGCGGAGGGCGGCGAGAGCGGCGGACATATCGGGGAGCTGACCACCATGGTCCTGGTCCCCCTGGTCTGCGACGCCACCGACCTGCCGGTGCTGGCCGCCGGCGGCATCGCCGACGGCAGGGGTGCCGCTGCCGCCTTTATGCTGGGCGCCTGCGGCATCCAGATGGGCACCCGCTTCCTCAGCGCTGAGGAGTGCGTGATCCATCCCAACTACAAAGAGAAGATCGTCAAGGCCGGCGACCTGTGCACCGCCGTCACCGGACGGCGGCTGGGCCACCCGGTGCGGAGCCTGCGCACCAGCTTCACCCGCGGCTACGCCAAGGTGGAGTACACCGACATCTCCGACGACGATCTGGAAGCCCTGGGCACCGGCGCCCTGCGTCTGGCCGTCCAGGAGGGCGACCTGGAAAACGGCTGCTTCCTCTCCGGTCAGATCGCCGCCATGGTCAAGCAGATCCAGCCCGCCGCCGACATCATCCGTGACGTCATGGAGGGCGCCGAAGAGGTGCTGAAGGGAGCGGGAAAATGGGTAAGGTAGCCTTTCTCTTTCCCGGTCAGGGCGCCCAGTTTCCCGGTATGGGCGAGGCCCTGAAGGCGGCCTCTCCGGCGGCGGCTGAGATTTTTGCCGCCGCCGACGCCCTGTGGCCCGGTCTGTCCGACATGTGCTTTTCCGGCACGGAGGAGGACCTGCGTCAGACCCGCAACACCCAGCCCTGCATTTTTGCCGTGGAGCTGGCCACTGCGGCGGCTCTGACCGAGCGGGGCGTCCATGCCGACGTGACCGCCGGTTTCTCCCTGGGCGAGATCGCCGCGCTGACCTATGCCGGCGCGGTGGACTTTGACGCGGGCTTCCGGCTGGTGAGCCGCCGGGGCGAGCTGATGCAGCAGGCCTCCGAGGCCAATCCCAGCAGCATGGTAGCCGTGCTGAAGCTGCCCAACGAGACGGTGGAGGCTCTCTGCGCCGAATTTTCCGCCGTCTATCCCACCAATTACAACTGCCCCGGTCAGGTGTCCGTATCCGGCCGGGCCGACGAGATGGACGTCTTCGTCAAGCGGGTCAAGGAGGCCAAGGGCCGCGCCATCCCCATCAAGACGGCGGGAGGCTTCCACTCCCCCTTCATGGCCTCCGCCGCGGAGCAGTTCGCGGCGGACCTGGCGCAGTGTGAATTTCAGGCGCCCCGGATCCCGCTCTACTCCAACTGCACCGGCCTGCCCTACGACGGTGAGATGACAGACCTGCTTCAGCGGCAGATCATCTCCCCCGTGCGCTGGGAGGCCATCATCCGTCATATGATCGACAGCGGCGTGGACACGTTCATCGAGGCGGGTCCCGGCAATACGCTGTGCGGTTTCATCCAGCGCATCAGCGACACGGTCCGCGCCTTCCACGTGGGAGACGAGGACGAGCTGAACGCCGTCGTGAAAGAGGTGACGTCATGCTGACCGGCCGTGTCGCCATCGTAACCGGCGGCTCCCGGGGCATCGGCGCCGCCATCGCCGTGGAGCTGGCCTCCCAGGGCGCCGACGTGGCGGTGATCTATGCGGGAAACGAGGCCGCCGCCGAGGCCGTCTGCGCCCGGTGCCGGGATGAATACGGGGTCCGCGCCGCGTCCTATCGCTGTGACGTGGCCGATTTTGCCGCCGTCAAGGAGACCGTGGACCGGATCAAGGCCGACTTCGGCACCGTGAACATCCTGGTCAACAACGCCGGCATCACCCGGGACAATCTCGTGGCCCGGATGAAGGAGTCCGAGTTCGACGAGGTGCTGCAGGTCAACCTCAAGGGCGCGTTCAACATGATCCGCCACTGCAGCGGGATCTTCCTGCGCAACAAGGGCGGCAGCATCATCAATATCAGCTCCGTTTCCGGCAAATTCGGCAACCCCGGTCAGGCCAACTACGCCGCCGCCAAGGCGGGTCTGCTGGGCCTCACCCGGACCGTGGCCAGAGAGCTGGCGCCCAAGGGGATCACCTGCAACGCCGTGGCCCCGGGCTACATCGAAACCGATATGACGGCGGGGCTGGCAGAGCATGCCGAGGCCCTGACCGCCTCCATTCCTCTCGGCCGCGCGGGCACGCCGGAAGACGTGGCCCGGGCCGTCGCATTCCTCGCCGCCGCCCCCTATATCACCGGAGAGGTGCTCCGGGTGGACGGCGGACTTGCCATATAAGGGGGTCCTCTATTTGGACTGCAAGATCAGAAGAGCCGTCGTGACCGGCATGGGCGCAGTGACGCCTGTGGGACTCACCGCGGAGGAGACGTGGAACAACCTCGTCGCCGGCGTGAGCGGCATCGGCTTTATCACCAGCTTTGATACCACGGAATTCAAAGCCAGGATCGGCGCGGAGGTCAAGGATTTCAACCCGCGCCTGTACATGGACAAGGCGGAGACGCTCCGCAGTGACCGCTTCGTCCAGTTCGGTCTGGCCGCCGCCTGTCAGGCGGTGGAGGAGAGCGGCATCATCGGCACGCTCCCCGACGACCGGCTGGCCGTCTATTTCGGCTCCGGCATCGGCGGCCTGCGCACCCTGGAGGAGGAGCACAGCAAGCTCCTGACCCGGGGTCCCAAGCGGGTCTCCCCGTACTTCGTGCCCATGATGATCGCCAATATGGCCGCCGGGCAGATCGCCATCCGGTTCCACTGCCTGGGCTCGGCCCTGCCCGCTGTCACCGCCTGCGCCTCCGGCTCCAACGCCATCGGCGAGGCCCTGCGGCTGATCCGTCACGGCTATGCCGACGCCGTCATCACCGGCGGCGCGGAGGCCGCCATCACCGCCTGCAGCGTGGCGGGCTTCACCAACATGCAGGCCCTGTCCGTGTCCGAGGACCCGGAGGCGGCCTCTCTGCCCTTCGATAAGCGCCGGGGCGGCTTCGTCATCGGCGAGGGCGCCGGCGCTCTGGTCCTGGAGGAGTATGAGCACGCCGTGGCCCGGGGCGCGAAGATCTACGCCGAGGTCTGCGGCTACGGCTCCACCTGCGACGCCTACCACATGACCGCGCCCCATCCCGAGGCCGACGGCGGCGCCCGGGCCATGGAGCAGGCCCTGCAGGAGGCCGGCTATCAGGGCAACGAAATCGTCTATGTCAACGCCCACGGTACCGGCACGCCCCTCAACGACGTGGGCGAGACCATGGCCATCAAGCGGGCTCTGGGGGCCGAGGCCGCGGCGAGAGCCTACGTCAGCTCCACGAAATCCATGACCGGTCACATGCTGGGCGCCGCCGGCGCCGTGGAGGCCATCGCCTCCGTCATGGCTCTGGAGACCGGCATCATCCCGCCCACCATCCACCTGCTGGAGCCGGACCCCGAGTGCGATCTGAACTACGTGCCCAACAAGGCCGTCCAGGCCCAGATCGACCTGGCCCTGTCCAACTCCCTGGGCTTCGGCGGACATAACGCCTGCCTGGCATTCAGAAAGGTGTAAGCTATGAAGGCAGCAGAGATCCGAAAATACGCGAAACTGATGGCCGAGCTGGGGCTGACCGGGCTGGAGATCACAGCCGAGGGCCAGACCCTTCGGCTGGAACGGACCCCGGCCGAGACCCGGGAGGTCGTGACGATCCCCGCCCAGGTTGCCGCCGCCAACGCGGCCAACGCCGCGCCGGAAGCACCCGCGAAGCGGGACAACGACGACACCGTCTGCGTCTGCTCCCCCATGGTGGGCGTCTTCTACGCCGCTCCCGCGGAGAACGAGGAGCCCTACGTCAAGGAGGGCGACAAGGTGAAGCAGGGCGCGACCCTGTGCATCATCGAGGCCATGAAGCTCATGAACGAGGTCGTGGCCGAGTTCGACGGCGAGATCGTCGAGATCTGCGTGGAGAACGGACAGCGGGTGGACTACGGCTGCGAGCTGTTCCGCATGAGGAGGACCGACTGACATGACACAGGAAGAGATCAAGCAGATCCTCCCCCACAGAGACAGTATGCTTCTTTTAGACGAGGTCACCCGGGACGGGGACTTCGCCTGCGGTAAGCTGAAGATCCGGGGCGACGAGTGGTTCCTGAACGGCCACTTCCCCGGTATGCCCATCGTCCCCGGCGTGATCCTCTGTGAGATCCTGGCGCAGTCCGCCTGCGTGCTGCTCACCGATACCATGACCGAGGATAAGATCCCGGTGTATACCGGGCTGGACGGCGTCCGCTTCAAGTCGCCGGTGCGTCCCGGGGATCTCTTCGAGACCCGGTGCCGCATCACCAGAGCCAAGCCCCCCTTCTATTTCGCCGAGGGCACCGGCTCGGTGGACGGCAGACTCTGCATCAAGGCGTCCTTCGCCTTCGCCGTAACGGAGCGCAGCCATGTTTTCTAAAATTCTCGTTGCCAACCGGGGAGAGATCGCCGTGCGGATCATCCGGGCCTGCAAGGAGATGGGTATCGCCACCGTGGCCGTCTATTCCCAGGCCGACAGCGACGCCCTCCATGTGGCCCTTGCGGATGAGAGCTACTGCATCGGCGCCCCGGAGGCATCTGACAGCTATCTCAACGAGGAGCGGATCTTAAGCGCCGCCCTCATCTCCGGCGCCCAGGCCATCCATCCCGGCTACGGGTTCCTCTCGGAGAACGCCCACTTCGCCTCTCTGTGCAAGCGCAACGGCGTCGTGTTCATCGGGCCCTCCGCGGAGGACATGGACCGCCTCAGCGACAAGACCCAGGTGAAAAAGCACATGGAAAACGCCGGACTGCGGGTCATCCCCGGGTCCGACGCCCTCTACTCCGAGGCCGACGCTCTGGCGGCGGCACAGGAGATCGGCTGTCCCGTGATGCTGAAGGCCCGCTCCGGCGGCGGCGGCCGGGGCATCCGCCTGGTCAACTCCCTGGAGGAGCTGCCGGCGGCCTTCGCCATCGCCGCGGCCGAGGGTGAGTCCGCCTTCGGCGACAGCGCCGTCTATCTGGAAAAGTACATCTACCCCGCCCGCCACGTGGAGGTCCAGATCCTGGCCGACGAGGCGGGTCATGTGGTCTGCCTCGGCGAGCGGGACTGCTCCGTCCAGCGGCGGCACCAGAAGCTCATGGAGGAGTCCCCCTCTCCCGCCGTCAGCGAGGAGCAGCGGCAGGACCTCTTCCGGCGCATCTCCGCCGCGGTGCAGGCCGTGGGCTATGTGGGCGCGGGGACCCTGGAGTTTTTGCTGGATACCCAGGGCAATTTCTGGTTCATGGAAATGAACGTCCGGCTCCAGGTGGAGCACAGCGTCACGGAGATGCTGACCCATATCGACCTGGTGAAGTGGCAGATCCGCGCCGCGGCGGGGATCTCCCTGAACTTCCGGCAGTCGGACATCATCCTCAAGGGCGCGTGTCTGGAGTGCCGGATCAACGCCCTGGCCCCCGGCGAGCTGCGGATGCTGCACATCCCCGGGGGGCCCTTCGTCCGTTTCGACACCTTCCTGGTCCAGGGCACCCAGATCTCCCCCTACTATGACTCCCTGCTGGGCAAGCTGGTGGTCTGGGCCGGTACCCGGGAGGAGACCGTCCGGAAGATGCGGGCCGCTCTGTGCGAGCTGGTCATCGACGGACTGCAGACCAATATCGAAGAACAGCTGACCATCCTCGGTGAAGAAGCCTTCCGGACCGGTCAGTACGATCTGACGTTTATGGAGAGTCGGTGAGTTTATTTTGCCTCTCAAATTCAATTTTAAGCCAAAAAATGAGCTGGAGCACGGCGGCCGCTCGGTAGCCCCGGTCCAGCAGGACGCCAGCGAGCCGGAAAAGGTGTGTCCCAACTGCCGCAAGAGCGTGCCCATCAGCAAGCTCTGGGCAAACTGGAACACCTGCGCCTGCGGCCATCACTTCCGCATGACCGCCCGGCAGCGCGTCCGCTTCATCACGGACAAGGACTCCTTCGAGGAGTTCTACGGCGATCTGACCGCGGTGGATCCCCTGTCCTTCCCCGGCTATCAGAAGAAGCTGGAGACCACCCGCCTGGTCAGCAAGGAGCCGGAGGCCGTGATCTGCGGAAAAGCCACCATCGGCAAGATCCCCTGCTGCCTGTTCGTCATGGAATCCTACTTCATGATGGGCAGCATGGGCACCGTGGTGGGTGAGAAGATCACCCGCCTGTTCGAGTACGCTCTGGAGCATCGGCTGCCCGTGGTGGGCTATACCGTCTCCGGCGGCGCCCGGATGCAGGAGGGACTGCTGTCCCTGATGCAGATGGCCAAGACCAGCGGCGCCGTGAAGCGGCACAGCGACGCGGGGCTGTTCTATCTGGTGATCCTCACGGATCCCACCACCGGCGGCGTCACCGCCAGCTTCGCCATGGAGGGCGATATCGTCCTGGCGGAGCCCGGGGCCACCGTTGGCTTTGCCGGCGCCCGGGTCATCGAGCAGACCACCCGGAAGTCCCTGCCCAAGGGCTTCCAGCAGGCGGAATTCCTGGTGGACCACGGCTTCGTGGACGCCATCGTGCCCCGGCAGAAGCAGAAATCCGCCGTGACACGTCTGCTGAAGCTGCACTGTGGAGGTGAATTGAAGTCATGACCGCCTATGATCGCGTCAAGATCGCCCGCAGCAGCAAGCGGCTGACCAGTCTGGACTATATCCACAACCTGTTCAAGAGCTTCTTCGAGCTCCACGGCGACCGGCGCTTCGCCGACGACGCCGCTATCATCGGCGGCATCGGCCAGCTGGATACCCTGCCGGTGACGGTCATCGCCATCGAGAAGGGCCACAGCGCCAAAGAGCGGGTCTACCGCTCCTTCGGCGCGCCGAATCCCGAGGGCTATCGGAAGGCCCTGCGCCTGATGAAGCAGGCGGAAAAATTCCGCCGCCCCGTTCTCTGTCTTGTGGACACCTCCGGCGCCTTCTGCGGCGTGGGCGCCGAGGAGCGGGGGCAGGGTCAGGCCATCGCGGAAAATCTGATGGAGATGATGACCCTGAACGTCCCCGTGATCTCCATCCTCATCGGAGAGGGCGGCAGCGGCGGCGCCCTGGCCCTGTCCGTGGCGGACCGGGTCTGGATGCTGGAAAACGCCGTCTACTCCGTCATCTCGCCGGAGGGCTGCGCCAGTATCCTGTGGAAGGACGCCAATAAGGCGGAGACCGTGGCCACCCATCTGAAGCTGACGGCTCAGGACGCTCTGGAGCTGGGCGTCATTGAGCGGATCATCTCCGAAAAGAGCATGGGCCAGCCGGAGTTCTATATGCAGCTCCGGGAGATGCTCCTGACGGAGTTTGCCGCCCTGGCCCGGGATGAGGAGATGCTGGAAAAGCGGTATGCCCGGTTCCGGGCCTTCGGCGCCGCTACCGCCACGACCATCGAAAGGACGTCATTATGAGTGTTTTTGAGAAGTTTTTCCGGGAGACCTTCGACGACCAGGGGCGTCTGATCGCCTTTGACGTTCAGTATCCCCCGGATTTCAACTACGGCTACGATGTGGTGGACGCCATCGCGGCGGAAACCCCGGACAAACGCGCTCTGGTCTGGTGCAATACGGAGGGCGAGGAGCGCATTTTCACCTTCGACGACATCCGGCGGCTGAGCAATCAGGCCGCCAACGTGTTCCTGAACGCCGGCATCCGCAAGGGCGACTATGTGATCACGTCGCTGAAGCGCCACTATGAGTACTGGATCACCGCCATCGCCCTGCACAAGATCGGCGCGGTCCTGACCCCGGTCACCTACATGCTCACCGCAGAGGATCTGGTCTACCGCCTGCGCAGCGCCAAGATCGCCGGCATCGTCTGCACGCCGGAGGGCGACGTGCCCCAGCGCGTCGCCGAGGCCGTGGCCACGGTGGAGAAGGAGGGCCTGCACTGCAAGGTCTGGAGCGCCAAGCGGTCCGTGCTGGGCTTTGAGAATTTCACCGCGGCCATGGAGGCCGCCTCCGATCAGCTGGAGCGTCAGCCCACGAAGGCTACGGAGCCCATTATCCTGTACTTCACCTCCGGCACCACCGGCGAGCCCAAGGGCGTGCTCCACAGCCACACCTATCCTCTGGGCCACGCTCTGGGCGCCAAATACTGGCATCAGGTCCGGGAGGACGGTCTGCACTTCACCGTGGCGGACACCGGCTGGTCCAAGACAAGCTGGGGCAAGATCTACGGCCAGTGGCTGGCTGGCACCGCCGTCATGGTCTTCGACTTCGACAACTTCGATCCCCGGCAGCTGGTCACCGTCATCAACCGCTACGGCGTCACCACCTTCTGCGCGCCGCCCACCATCTACCGGTATCTGGTGCGCAAGGAGATCGCCCCCATGCCCACCCTGTGCCACGCCACGTCGGCGGGCGAGCTGCTCAATCCCGAGGTGTCCCGCCGGTTCTCCCAGTTCACGGGCCTGCCCATCAACGAGGGCTACGGCCAGACGGAGGGCGTGCTGCTGCTGGGCAACTTCAAGGGCTATGAGCCGCAGGCCGGCTCCGTGGGCATCCCCACGCCCCAGTATCAGATCGAGCTGATGCGGCGGGACGGCACCCCCGCCGAAACCGGCGAGCTGGGCGAGATCGTCATCCGGCCCACCCGGGAGGACGGTCTGATCCCCGGCATCTTCGTGGCCTATCTCAACGATGAGGAGCAGTATAAATACGTCTGGCGGTACGGCGTCTACCACACCGGCGACTCCGCCATCCGGGACGAAAACGGCTACTACTGGTTCCAGGGCCGTTTCGATGACCTCATCAAGACCGGCGGCTACCGGGTCGGCCCCTACGAGGTGGAGAACATCCTCATGGAGCACCCCGCCGTCGTCGAGTGCAGCGTGGTGGGCGTACCGGATCCCCTGCGCGGTCAGGCTATCAAGGCCATCATCATTCTGGACTCGGGCTATGAGCCCACCCACGCGCTGGAAAAGGAGCTCCGGGAATTCTGCAACTCCCGCATGGCGGAGTACAAGTGGGTCCGCATCGTGGAGTTCGTCAGGGAAATGCCCAAGACCTTCAGCGGCAAGATCCAGAAATATCAGCAGCGGAAAAAGAAATGATCGGACCGGCACCGATACAGAAAGAAAAAAACAGGGGGAGATGAACCATGGCTGTTCAGGTGCGAAAGAACAGCCGCCGTGAGCTTCTGCTCAACCGGGGCATTGAGGAACTGAACCTTTACGGGCTGTCCAATTTTTCCATGCGCCGGATCGCCGAGGCCTGCGGCGTCACCCACGCCGCCATCACCCGGCATTTTGGCAACCGCAGCGGCTATATCGCCGCCATCATCGACGGTCTGAACGCCGAGTGGACCAAGCGGCAGGTGCGCATCATCCAGGACTATGCCCATGATACCCGCCGGCAGCTGGTGGAGATCAGCATCGCCTATGTGACGTTTCTGGTGGAGAATCCCCATCTGCGCTCGATCCTGTTCCTGCGGGACGACGACTTCGACAACGCGTACCACCCGCTCAAGAGTCAGATGACCGGCCTCACCCAGCAGCTGGTGGCCCGATACTGCTCCGAGGTGCAGATGCCCGACGACGTCCGGGTGCGGAAGCTGTACGTGGTCCGGGCCCTGATCTACGGCGCGGCCCTGATGTTCGACAACGGCGAACTGCCCTATAATGAGGAAAATCTGGCCATGGTCCGGGCCAATATCGACCGGGAATTCGATCTGCCCTGACCCTGACAAGACCGAAAACAGGCGCGAAGAAAGCTCTTCGCGCCTGTTTTTTGCCGCCTGCGGGCGGAGAGAGGACGTGCCTCCGGCGGGTGCAGACTGGCGGCTGGCCGCGTCTCCCGCCGCAGCAGCGCGGAAGCGCGGGTGGGTTGCAACAGACAATGCAGGGCTCTGCCGGCCGGGATGGTTCTGCGGCTGAGATTGCCCTGTCATAGCGGAGGGGATTCCATAAGGGGGACCCCATGATTGGGGGTCCCCCTTTGGCGCGTTCTTTGCCTACTTTCTGTCGCGCACAGAAAGTAGGTCCCCCGGAAGGGGCGTTCCCCTTTCTATCGAAAAGCAGACGGATTGTCGTCCGTGCGGCAAAAGGGGTTAGTTCCGCGTTTGTGCCTGTCTGACACGCAAATCTGCATCTTGACAGGAAAGCACGGGTCTGTTATCTTGTGGATGAGGCCATCAAGATTTCTCAGCGGTTGACCGGATACCGGATTTCCGGCCAGTCTGAGGGCATTGGTGGCTTTGTTTAATGGACTCCCATCCCCCATACAGAGAAGGAGCGGATGCGTATGATAAAAATTTTCCGGGGCTTTACGAAAAAGGAGTGGCTGCTGGCCGTCCTGTCCGTGATCTTTATCGTGACCCAGGTGCGGCTGGACCTGACCATGCCGGACTTCATGGCCCGGATCACCATCCTCATCGAGACGGCGGGCACCCAGCTGTCCGAGATCTACGCCGCCGGCGGGATGATGCTCCTGTGCGCTTTGGGCAGCGTCGCCGCCTCCGTGCTCACCGCCGTGTGCGCCGCCCGGATCGCCACCAATTTCAGCCGGAACCTCCGACGGATGCTCTTCGAGAAGGTCCAGTCCTTTTCCCTGGAGGAGATGGGCCGCTTCTCCACCGCCAGCCTCATCACCCGGTCCACCAACGACGTCACCCAGGTCCAGATGCTCATCGTCATGGGTCTGCAGATGCTGGTCAAGGCCCCCATCATGGCGGTGTGGGCCGTGTGCAAGATCTCCGGGAAGCAGTGGCAGTGGACCCTCTCCACCGGCGTGGCGGTGGTGGTGCTCCTGATCGTGGTGGGCACATGCCTCGTGCTGGCCACCCCGAGATTCAAGCGGATGCAGCAGCTCACCGACGACGTGAACCGCGTGGCCAGAGAGAGCCTCACCGGTCTGCGGGTGGTCCGGGCCTACAACGCGGAGGCCTACCAGAAAAACCGCTTCGAGCAGGCCAACGGCAATCTGGCCTCCAACCAGCTCTTCGCCCAGCGGACCATGGCGTTCCTGATGCCCAGCGTCCAGATGATCCTCAGCGGCCTGTCCCTGGCCGTGTACTGGATCGGCGCGGGCCTCATCAACGCCGCCGTGGGCGCCGGCAATCAGATCCTGCTGTTTTCCGAGATGATGGTCTTCTCCCAATATGCCGTGCAGGTGGTCATGTCCTTCATGATGCTGGTGATGATCTTCATGCAGCTGCCCCGGGCCGCCGTGTCCGCCAAGCGGGTGGCCGCGGTGCTGGGTACGGCGCCCACCATCGTGGACGGCGGCGAGACGGAGGGGCTTCCCGGCCATGAGGGCGAGGTGGAGTTCCGAAACGTCTCCTTCCGCTACCCCGACTCCGAGGAGTGCGTCATCCGGGACATCAGCTTCGCCGCCAAAAAGGGGGAGACCGTGGCGCTCATCGGCGCCACCGGCTGCGGCAAGTCCACGGTGATCAACCTCATCCCCCGGTTCTACGACGTCACCGAGGGGCAGGTGCTGGTGGACGGCGTGGACGTGCGGGAGTATACCCAGCAGGCCCTGCGCAACAAGATCGGCTACGTGGCCCAGCGGGCCATGCTCTTCTCCGGCACCGTCCGGTCCAACGTGGCCTACGGCGACAACGGCAGAGAAGGTCCCTCCGAGACGGACGTGGCCGCCGCCGTTGAGACCGCCCAGGCAGCGGAGTTCGTCTCAAAAATGGACGGCGGCTTCGACGGCTTTGTCGCCCAGGGGGGCACGAATCTCTCCGGCGGCCAGAAGCAGCGGCTGTCCATCGCCCGGGCCGTGGCCCGGGATCCGGAGATCTTCATCTTCGACGACTCCTTCTCCGCCCTGGACTACAGGACGGACCGGGCCCTTCGCACCGCTCTGGACAGGGCCTGCGGCCACGCCACCCGGATCATCGTGGCCCAGCGGATCGGCACCATCCGGGAGGCCGACCGCATCGTCGTTCTGGACGGCGGCCGCATCGTCGGCATCGGCCGGCACGAGGAACTGATGAACTTCTGCGAGGTCTACCGGCAGATCGCCTTCTCGCAGCTGTCAAAGGAGGAGCTGGCATAATGGCAAAAGACGAATATACCATCGGTCAGGCCAGTCAGCAGGCCAGCAGTCCTCCCCGGGGCCCCGGCGCCAGAATGGGCACCGGTGAGAAGGCCAACGACCTTGTTGGCACCTGGAAGAAACTGCTCCGCTACTGCAAAAGCTATCTTCCGGCCCTCATCGCCGGGGTCCTGTGCGCCGTTCTGGGCACGCTGCTGACTCTGGTGGGGCCCAACAAGCTGTCCCAGCTCACGGATCTGATCTCCTCCGGCATGGTCACCGGCGTCGATCTGACGGCCATCGCCCGGATCGGGCTGTTCCTGGTGGCGGTCTATGCCGCCAGCTACGTCCTCTCCGCCGCCCAGGGCTGGATCATGGCGGGGGTCACCCAGCGGGTGTCCAAACGGATGCGCTCGGACCTCTCCGACAAGATCGGCCGGCTGCCCATGTGGTTTTTCAACCGCACCTCCGTGGGCGATATCCTCTCCCGGTTCACCAACGACGTGGACACCATCGGCCAGTCCCTGACCCACAGCATCGGGAACCTGATCCACGCCGCCATCCTCTTCGTGGGCAGTCTCGTGATGATGCTGATCACCAACCGGATCCTGACCCTGACGGCCATCGTGGCGGTGCTCATCGGCTTTGCCGCCATGCGCCTGATCATGAGCAGGAGCCAGAAGTACTTCAGAAAGCAGCAGAAGAGCCTCGGCGCCATCAACGGCCACATCGAGGAGATGTACGCCGGCCACACGGTGGTAAAGGCCTACAACGGCGAGGCGGAGGCCCAGCGGGTCTTCGACGGACTCAACGACGAGCTGCGGCAGAGCGGCTTCCGGGCCCAGTGCCTGTCGGGGCTGATGATGCCCATCATGCAGTTCATCGGCAACTTCGGCTATGTGGCCGTCTGCGCCGTGGGCGGCGCCCTGGCCCTGCAGGGCCGCATCGGCTTCGGCGTCATCGTGGCCTTCATGCTGTACGTGCGCTACTTCACTCAGCCCCTGTCCCAGATCGCCCAGTCCATGCAGTCCCTCCAGTCCGCCGCCGCCGCCGGGGAGCGGGTCTTCGCCTTCCTGGAGGCCGAGGAGATGGCCGATGAGACCGGGAAGCCCGGCGCCCCCGACGACGTTCAGGGTGCCGTGGATTTCGACCACGTCCGCTTCGGCTATGAGGACTCCGACGCCATCATCATCCATGACTTCTCCGCCTCGGCCCGGCCCGGCCAGAAAATCGCCATCGTGGGACCCACCGGCGCGGGCAAGACCACCATGGTCAATCTGCTCATGCGCTTCCATGAGCTGCTGGGCGGCCAGATCCGCATCGACGGCGTCCCCATCAGCGAGATGACCCGGGAGGCGGTCCACTCCCTGTTCTGCATGGTGCTCCAGGACACCTGGCTGTTCGAGGGCACCGTCCGGGAAAATCTTATCTACTGCACGGAAAACGTCAGCGACGAGAAGATGGAGGCCGCCTGTCAGGCGGTGGGGCTGGATCTGTTCATCCGTACCCTGCCCAAGGGCTATGACACCGTTCTCAACGACCAGATCAACCTGTCCCAGGGCCAGAAGCAGCAGCTCACCATCGCCCGGGCCATGATCGCCGACAAGCCGATGCTGATCCTGGACGAGGCCACCTCCTCCGTGGATACCCGCACCGAGCAGCAGATCCAGGCGGCCATGGACAAGCTCATGGAGCACCGCACCTCCTTCGTCATCGCCCACCGGCTGTCCACCATCCGGGACGCCGACCTGATCCTGGTCATGAAGGACGGCGACATCATCGAGAGCGGCACCCACGAGGCCCTGCTGGCAAAACAGGGCTTTTACGCCGATCTCTACAACAGCCAGTTCGAGCAGGCCTCGTAAGACAGAACAACAGCGGAGCGGCCCGGGGGGACGCTTTGCAGAAATAAAGAGGCGCGGGCAGTATTGCCCGCACCTCTTTTCCGTTTTTTTTCCGCCGCAGTCCGTCGGAGCTGTCATAAAACCCTCTGGCCGTTGACCTTTAAGGAGAACTGCGCGTCTAAGATCCTGGCGGCATGGGAACACATGGTCATGCGCTTGAGAAAGATATCAAAATACTCGTACATGGTACAGATCTCCTCATCCACCGTCAAATAGAGGGTGATCCGCTTTTCCTCCAGCCCGCATCTGAGCCTGTTTGCCGTGACGGCGTGGTTCACGCGGTCGTGCACATCGAACAGGATGGGATCCTTGACCTGTACGCGGCTTCTCCGCACGTCTGTTTTATCCGCCAGGATCAGCGCGGCTGTGACCGGATCCGCTACCACGCCGTCCGATTCATCGTGATTGGCGATCGCAGAGACGATCTGCACGCGGTCCGGAATGGACAAATCCGTTTCTTTCAGTATCTCATTGGCTAAAAGCGCGCCGTATTCCGCGTGATGGTGCCTGTTGACGACGTTTCCGATATCATGCATAAACCCGGCGATCCTTGCCAGCTCCATTTCCTCCGGGCTGTATTCAAACGCGTTCAGGATCTCTGCCGCCTTTGCCGCGACGACCTTTGTGTGCACGGTGGAGTGGTCTGTATACCCCAGCGCTTTCAGGATCGCGTTCCCTCGTTCATAGTACTCCAGTATTTCCTGGTTGCGGACGATATCTTCATATTTCATCGTGCATGATCCTTTCCTCACCGCATCCGGTTTCCTGGGCCAATTTTACCGCGGTTTCTCAGTGCAGTCAATCCCTTCTGAATGCACACAGTCCGCCGCGGCGCCGTTGCCGGCGCAGACGCCGCCGGCGGGCGCGGGGAATGGGCTTTTCGCCCCGGCGCAGGGCGGCTGATCTGTTTTCTGCGGAAATAGAAAAAAGTTTTAGAAACGTGTCTCCGACGGGTGACTTTCTGTGTGCGACAGAAAGTCACCAAAGAACGCACCAAAGGGGAACCCCTTACCATGGGGTTCCCCTTGTGGAATCCCCTCCCTTATGACAAGAAAGTCTTTGCCACAGAACGGCCCCGGCCGGCAAGGCCCTGAATTGACTGAAGCACCCCCCTCGCGCTTCCGCGCTCCTGCGGTGGATGACGCGGTCTGACTGCGTTGGGGCGCTGAGCGGCAAGGTTGCCTTCCCGCGCCAGACCAGGCGCTGTTATTCCAGCGCAGAAGCTTTTCAATAAGCACCGAGGGCGCGGCAGCGCTTGGGAAACCGGGTCAATTCGGCGAAGCGCGCCGAAAAGAGAAGGGCGCACCCATAGACGAAAAGGAAAGTCCAGAAAACCATGGGTTTTCTGGCGCATCTTTTCCCCCTGCTTTTCTGGGCGGGCAGAAAAGCAGGGTCGCCCGGGGGCGAAACTTCCCCTTTGCCGGACTAACGACAATTTTCAATCTTTCGATAGAAAGGGACCGTGCCTCCGGCGGGTGACTTTCTGTGTGCGACAGAAAGTCACCAAAGAACGCACCAAAGGG
>JAFWDQ010000027.1 GCA_017516065.1 Oscillospiraceae bacterium | reverse complement strand
GCTGGGCTCCGGTTTGGTATTATTACTTGCTCCTCTGCAACTGCGCCTCGACGGGTGCGGCCCTGCGGCTAATTCCCGTCACCCGCCGCAGCAGCGCGGAAGCGCGGGTGGGTTGCAGAGTCGATTCAGGCCTTTGCCGGCCGGGATGGTTCTGCGGCGGAGATTGTCCTGTCATAGTGGAGGGGATTCCAAAGGGGGACCCCATGATAAGGGGGGCCCCTTTGGCGCGTTCTTTGCCTACTTTCTGTCGCGCACAGAAAGTAGGCCGTCGGAGACACGTTTCCCTTTACGAAAAAGGTTTTTTCCGCCTGCGGGCGGGAACCCTCCGGGGGGTGACTTTCTGATTGCGCAGAAAGTCACCAAAGACGCGCATAGACACCGAAGGTTTCTATGTACTTCCTTTCCCGGTCTGACGGAGGTATAGGCAGAGACAGCTCGGCGCAGCAAACTTGCATTGACGCTGCTTCCAGCTTCGCTGCCGCTACGTCGGCGCAAATTCCATATCATTTGCTTGCGCGTATACGCGAAAGCAAACTCGTTCCATTGCGCCTCCTCTCCAAACCGAACCCGCTTACGCTGGGCTTCGGTTTGGTATCCTGCTCCTCTGTAACTGCGCCTCAGCGGGTGCAAATCGGCGGCTGGCCGCGTCAGAAGGGGCGCTCCCCATCCCCGTCCGGAGGGCGCGCATATAAACGCACACACAGAAAAAAGGAGGAAAACGATGAAAAAAGTACGGATCACGGTAATGCGGATGGCCCGCTACGACGATCTCATCGAGCAATACGAAAACCCCATCGAGCACGCCTGCGACATGGTGCCGGGTCAGACGTTCATCGCCGACGGCTGGAAAAAACCCCGGGGCTTCTGCGACAGCGCCTGGGAGACCCTGTCCCCCTTCGTGATGGCTCTGGCCCACGGGGCGGAGGACTTTTACGACGGCTGGATGAAGAACAAACGCTCCGCCATGCTCTCCTGCAACGACGGCTTCCGGCCGGTGAGCTTTCTCCTGGAGACGGTGGAGGAGTGATTTTCCGAAAAATTTTCCTTTTTTCCTCTTGTGGAAAAAATAACGGGCGGATATAATTAAATATTATTACACAGTCACACACATCCCAAAACACTCCAATAAAAGGAGACCGGTCCTATGAAAAAGTTTGTCTCGCTCCTGCTGGCCCTGGCCCTGGCGGCGTCCCTGGCCGTCCCGGCCGCCGCAGCACAGCCCGCAACGGGAAGTCTGCAGAACTTCGTCTATGGAGAGCCCCTCTCCTTCTATGACGTGCTGGACTCCTACTGGTTTACCGACTACGCCGATCAGGTGTCCGCGCTGGGCCTCATGACAGGTCGGAGCGAAGGCGAATTTGCACCCTGGGATACCATCACCGGCATGGAGGCCGTGGCCCTCACCGCCCGGATTGTCAGTACCTACTATTACGGCGACCCGGAGGCCGGTCCCGAACAGTACCGCATCCGTCCCGAGGCCCCGGCGGAGCCCGCGGAGCCTGACGCCCCCCTCGAGCCCGATCCGTCTGCCGAACCCGCAGGACCCGACACCCCCGCCGAGCCTGCCGAGCCCGACACCCCCGCTGAGCCCGCAGATCCCGAGAGCGGCTATGACGTGATCCCCGGGGACGAAGGCGCGGCAGCCCAGGAGGAGCTGACCCCCACGGCCAACGACGACGCAGCCGCTGACGGCGACAGCGCCGCCCCCGAGGAGGGCGATACCCCCGAGGAGGGCAATACCCCTGAGGACGGCGCCCCTGCGGAGAGCACCGATACCCCTGAAGATGGCAATACGCCTGAGGACGGCGCTCCTGCGGAGAGCACCGATACCCCTGAGGAGGGCAATACGCCCGAAGACGGCGCCCCTGCGGAGAGCACCGATACCCCCGAGGAGGGCAATACGCCCGAGGACGGCGCCCCTGCGGAGGATACCGATACCCCCGAAGACGGCGTTCCCGAGGAGGAGACGCCCGCCGCCGGCACCTGGACGCAGCCCTGGTACCAGCCCTACTACGACTATCTGGCCAACGATACGGAGATCAACCCCTATGTGGCGCCCCAGGTGGGACTCCCCGCCACCCGGATGCAGGTGGCCTATCTGCTGGCCCACGCCCTGCCTGCCGGCGAGATGGCGCCCATCAACGACGGGATCTTCACCCAGTGCCATGACCAGATGAATCTGTATATGCGGGACGTGAACGCCTCCACCCCCTATCATACGGAGATCGAGACACTGTACCGCTGCGGCGTCTGCGTGGGCACCGGCTCCTTCGGCGATTTTGAGCCCACCTCCAACATCAGCCGGGCGGAGATGTCCGCCATGGTGGTCCGGCTGGTGGATCCCTCCGCCAGACAGAAGCTGAACTGGACCACGGACGTGGCCACGATCCTGTCCCAGATCACCAGCACCTATCAGGGCAACTACACCGTCGCCTATGCCGAGAATCACGATTTTTCCCCGGCGGTGAAGGAGCTGTTTGTCAACTACAAGGGCTACAGCAGCAATACCGGATATCTGGTCTGGGTCAACCGGCAGTACCAGCACGTATACGTGTTCACCGGCAGCAAGGGCAACTGGACGCTGCACCGCACCATGCTCTGCGGCACCGGCAAGAGCTCCACGCCGACCCCGGTGGGCGTGTTCAGGACGACCTACAAGCAGCCGGGCTGGTATGATCCCACCTACACGGTCTACCACGTCACCCGGTTCTACGGCGGCGGCTACGCCTTCCACTCCCAGACCTACTATCCCCACGGCAGCAAGGTGCTCCAGGGCAACGTCATCGGATACCCCTGCTCCCACGGCTGCGTGCGGATGTATATCGCCGACGCCAAGTGGTTCCAGGACACCATCCCAGCCGGCACCACCGTTGTGGTCTATTAAAAGAAAGATACGCCTGACGCAGAAAAACGGCGGCAGACCCGGTCCCTGAAGGGACGGCGTCTGCCGCCGTTTTTTGTTTTTTGATTCTTACCGCACGATCAGGAACACGATGTACGCGCCGTAGCAGGCGGTGCATATCAGGCCTTCCAGGCGGTTGATGGTCCGGCCCAGACGGCAGAAGAGGAACACCAGCACGGCGGCCGCCACCATCAGCAGCACGTCCGGCCGCAGGGCGGGGGACACGCTGATGGGCACGATGGACGCCGCGACGCCCAGGATGAACAGGATGTTGAGCAGGGAGGAGCCCACCACGTTGCCAATGGCCAGGTCGCACTCCCCTTTTCGCGCCGCCACCACGGAGGTCACAAGCTCCGGCAGGGAGGTGCCGATGGCCACGATGGTCAGGCCCACCATCCGTTCGCTCATGCCCCAGGCCAGGGCGATGGCCTGGGCGTTGTTCACCACCAGCTGTCCGCCGAAGACGATGGCCGCCAGTCCGCCCACGATGGTCAGCACGATCCACCAGGCGGGGCCCCGCCGCCCGTCCGTTTCCTTCTCCGGGGCATCCTGTCCCCGGAGGGTGCTGCGGACCACCTGGAACAGGTAGATGACGCAGGCCGCCAGCAGGGCGAAGCCCATGGGCCGGGACAGCCGGCCGGTGAAGCACAGGGCCGCCAGGGCGGCGGAGGCGGCGAGACACCAGGGAAAATCCCGCCGCAGCAGGGCGGGAAGAGAGGACAGGGGCCGCATCAGGGCGCTGAGGCCAAGCACCAGCAGGAGATTGGCCAGATTGGAGCCCACCACGTTGCTGATGGCGATATCCGCGTTGCCGGCCACGCCGGCGGTGATGCTCACCGCGCACTCCGGCAGAGAGGTGCCCAGCGCGGCGATGGTCAGACCGATCACCACGGTGGGGATATGGAACCGCCGGGCCAGAACGGACGCGCCGTCCACAAAAAAATCCGCCCCCTTGATCAGCAGGACGAAACCGACGATGAGCAGAACATAGAGCAAAGTGATCGCACCTCCGGATAGAAACGCCCGCGCGGACGCCCGCGCAGGACTGTTACATTATAGCAAAGATACACAGCCCCCGTCAAGTGCGGGCCCATCGCGATCACGCCTGCGGGCGGGAGGAAGGACGTGCCTCCGGCGGGTGACTTTCTGTGTGCGACAGAAAGTCACCAAAGAACGCACCAAAGGGGGACCCCAATCGCCGTCACGCCTGCGGGCGTGACAAAACCGGCTGACGCCGGGGCGATTTCAAGGGGGACCAGTCCCCCTTGAGTAACCCCCAGGCCTCCCGGCGGGGAACAGGAACATCCCTCACAACAACCCCGGCCGGCAAAGCCCTGAATTGTCTATTGCTCCCCAACCGCGCTTCCGCGCTGCTGCGGTGGGTGACGGCGGCTGCCCACCAGTCCGCGCCCTCCGAGGCGCAGTTGCAGAGGAGCGGGATACCAAACCGAAGCCCAGCGTAAGCGGGTTCGGTTTGGAGAGGAGGCGCAATGGAATGAGTTTGCTTGCGCGGTTACGCGCAAGCAAATGATATGGAATTTGCGCCGACGTAGCGGCAGCGAAGCTGGGAGTAGGCACAATGCAAGTTTGCTGCGCCGAGCTGTCTTTGCCGGAACTTTCGTCAGATCGAGAAAAGGAAGTACATAGAAACCATGGGTTTCTATGCGTGCTCTTTGCCTACTTTCTGTCACGATACAGAAAGTAGGCCCCCGGAGGGTTCCCGCCCGCAGGCGGCAAGAATAAAAGTGTTTGGAGGACGTGCCTCCGGCGGGTGACTTTCTGATCGCGCAGAAAGTCACCAAAGACGCGCATAAGGGGAGACCCCTTACAATGAGGTCTCCCCTTATGTATCCCCACCCATTAAGACAGGAGAGTCTCAGCCACAGAACCACTCCGGCCGGCAGAGCCCTGAATTGACTCATCAACCCAACCTCGCTGGCGCGCTGCTGCGGTGGGTGACGGCGGCTGGCCGCCGGAGGCTCCCCCGCCCGCAGGCGGCAAAAAGAACGAACCGGGGCCGCCGCGAAACGCCGCACGGAAAAACCGGAAGCGCCGGAGATAAAAAACAGAGGAGCGAAACCCGCTCCTCTGTTTTTATCTGTTTTTATAGCTGTCCGGGTTATCGTCTCCGACGGCGGACGGCCGGCTTTTTCTCCGGGGCCGGAACGAGGCTCCCGTCCTCGGCCAGGACCACGTTCTCCACCTCGTTTTTCGTGAACCGGACGATCTCATCCAGCCGCAGAGCGGCGGGGATGTTGGACACGAAGGTGTACGCCACGCCGTGGCGCTTTGCCCGGCCGGTGCGGCCGATGCGGTGGACGTAGTACTCGTTCTCGTCGGGGACGTCGTAGTTGAACACCGCGTCCACGTCGTCGATGTCCAACCCCCGGGAGGCCACGTCCGTGGCGATGAGCAGACGCAGGTTGCCCTTTCGGAACTGGGCCATCACCTGCTCCCGGCTCTGCTGGCGCATGTCGCCGTGGATGCACTGGGCCGGGATGTCCCGCATGTTCAGCATTTTGGTCAGCCGCTCCACGTTGCTCTTGGTGTTGCAGAACACCAGCACCCGCTCGTATTTCTCGTGCTCCAGGATCCGCACCAGGGTCTCGCCCTTCCGGTCCTGAGGGATCTCCAGACGGAACTGGCGGATGTCCGGCTTGTTGTTCTCGTCGGCCTGGACCATGATCTCCACGGCGTCCCGCTGGTAGACCCAGGCGATATCCATGACCTCCCGGGACCAGGTGGCGGACATGAGGGCCAGATTCTTCCGGTTGGGCATCATGTCCAGGATCCGGGTCACGTCCTTGATAAAGCCCATGTCCAGCATCCGGTCGCACTCGTCCAGGACCACGGTGCGGACCTGATCGAGGCGGATGGTCCGGCGCTTGACGTGGTCCATGAGCCGGCCGGGGGTGGCCACGATGATCTGGGGCCGGCGCTTGAGCTGGTCGATCTGCTTCTGGATGGGCTGACCGCCGTAGACGCACAGGATCCGCACCCCGGGCAGAAAGACCGCCAGAGAGCGCAGCTCGTCGCAGATCTGCAGAGCCAGTTCCCGGGTGGGCGAGAGGATCACGCCCTGGACGGCGGTGTCGTCCGGGTCCGTATGCTCCAGCATGGGGATACCGAAGGCAAAGGTCTTGCCCGTGCCGGTGGGGGCCTTGGCCATCACGTCCTGCCACTCCATCAGCGGAGGGATAGACCCGGCCTGCACGGGGGTGGCGATCTCATACCCCTTTTTATCCAGCGCCCGCAGGATCGCCGGGGACAGCCCCAGGGCGTCATAGCGCACGATTTCGTTGACTTCCACTCCGTTAACTTCCATGAGAGCTTCCTTTCTATCGGTCATCGGGCTGAAATCCGCGCTGCCGGATCTCCGCCCGAAAAAAGCCGCGCGACACTCCGCAAGGCATATTTCCATCGTTTTATTTATTATAGCATGTCCGGGGTTTTTGGCAACACAAACTTGCCAAAAGAGGGGCTAAAGTCTTGTTTGCGGCGGCGAAACAGGCTATAATGGGGAAAATACGATTTTGCCTGAGGATCGAGTTACAGGAAGCAAGGAGGAAACCCAATGCTGCGAGCTATTGTCACCGTTATCGGCCGGGATCAGGTGGGCATCATCGCCGCCGTCTGCGCCCTGCTGTCGGAACACCAGGTCAACGTGCTGGACATCAGTCAGACCGTTCTGCAGGAGTATTTTTCCATGATCATGCTGGTGGACTGCTCCGACTGCTCCGTACCCTTCGCCCAGCTGGCGGAGCGGCTCCGGGCCGCAGGCGAGGAGCGCAGTCTGGACGTCCGCATCCAGCGGGAGGATATCTTCAACGCCATGCACCGGGTGTGAGGAGGTGCCTGTCATGATCAATACCCATGAGATCCTGGATACCATCCACATGATCGACCAGGAGCACCTGGACATCCGCACCATCACCATGGGCGTGTCCCTGCTGGACTGCGCCCATCCCGACCCGAAGGAGGCCTGCCGCCGGATCTATGACCGCATCTGTCAGCGGGCCGAGCGGCTGGTGCCGGTGGGGGAGGCCATCGAGATGGAGTACGGCATCCCCATCGTCAACAAGCGCATCTCCGTGACGCCCATTGCCCTGGTGGCCGGGTGCAGCGAGACGGAGGATTATACGCCCTTCGCTGAGGCCATGGACCGGGCCGCCGACGCCTGCGGCGTCAACTTTATCGGCGGTTTCTCCGCCCTGGTCCACAAGGGCTTCACCACCGGGGACAGGCGACTGATCCGGGCCATCCCCACGGCCCTTGCCGCCACAGAGCGTGTCTGTTCCTCCGTGAACGTGGCCTCCTCCAAGGCCGGCATCAACATGGACGCCGTGGCGGCCATGGGCCGGGCCATCAAGGAGACGGCGGCCCTCACCGCCGACGCCGGCGGCATGGGCTGCGCCAAGCTGGTGGTCTTTGCCAACGCCGTGGAGGACAATCCCTTCATGGCCGGCGCCTTCCACGGCGTGGGAGAGGCGGAATGCGCCATCCACGTGGGCGTCTCCGGCCCCGGCGTGGTCCATCACGCGCTGAAGAAGATTCCCGGCGCCTCCTTTGACGAGGTGGCGGAGACGGTGAAGCGCACCGCCTTCCGCATCACCCGGATGGGCCAGCTGGTGGGCATGGAGGCCAGCAGCCGGCTGGGCGTTCCCTTCGGTATCGTGGACCTGTCTCTGGCTCCCACCCCGGCGGTGGGGGACTCCGTGGCCCGGATCCTGGAGGAGATGGGTCTGGAGGTCTGCGGCGGCCACGGCACCACGGCGGCCCTGGCGCTGCTCAACGACGCGGTGAAGAAGGGTGGCGTCATGGCGTCCAGCCATGTGGGCGGCCTGTCCGGCGCCTTTATCCCCGTGTCCGAGGACGAGGGCATGATCGCCGCCGTCCGGTCCGGGGCCCTGTCTCTGGACAAGCTGGAGGCCATGACCTGCGTCTGCTCCGTGGGACTGGATATGATCGCCGTGCCCGGCGACACGCCGGCGGAGACCATCTCCGCCATCATTGCCGACGAGGCGGCGGTGGGCATGGTCAACAGCAAGACCACCGCCGTGCGGATCATCCCCGCGCCGGGGAAATCGGTAGGGGACACCGTGGTCTTCGGCGGCCTGCTGGGCTCCGCCCCGGTGATGCCGGTGCATCCCGGCAGCGCGGCGGTGTTCGTCTCCCGGGGCGGCCGGATCCCGGCGCCCCTGCACAGCCTGAAGAATTAACGGGGACGCTCCGGCAGAGGATGCCGGTTGAGTTCACTGCGGCGGAGAGCGAAAGGTTTTGGGGGTAGTTTCGCCCCCCGGGCGACCCTGCTTTTCTGATCGCCCAGAAAAGCAGGGGGAAAAGATGCGCCAGAAAACCCATGGTTTTCTGGACTTTCCTTTTCGTCTATGGGTGCGTTCTTCTCTTTTCGGCGCGCTTCGCCGAATTGACCCCGCTTCCCAAGCGCTGCCGCGCCCTCGATGCTTTTTGAAAAACGCCTGTGCTGGAATAACACCGCCTGGTCTGGTGCGGGAAGGCAACCCTGCCGCTCAGCGCCCCAACGCAGCCAACTGCGTCACCCACTGCAGCAGCGCGCCAGCGCGGGTGGGTTGCGCCGGACAATTCAGGGCTCTGCCGGCCAGCGTACTTGTGAGGCTGAAATTACCCTGTCATAGTGGAGGGGATTCCAAAGGGGGACCCCATGACAGGGGTTCCTCTTTGGCGCGTTCTTTGGTGACTTTCTGTCGCGTACAGAAAGTCACCCGCCGGAGGCACGTCCTAAAAAACATAATTCCACCGCAGTAAAACAGACCTCCCCGCCCACTGGCGGTGGAAAACCGCCCTCGGAAAGGCAGAAAAAGAACCATCCCGCTTCGTCGTTCGATGGGCTTACAATAGCGTCCCACCGACCTTCTGCGTTATGGTTCTGTAGACAGTATAGACGGGGCGTACGCAGAAGTCAATACACAACGCCCCCGAGCTGCAATAAAACAACCAACACCCACACCGGACGGGCCTGCGGCGGCGGGTCAGTCCGGAGAGGAGGACGATCCTATGAATCACATCCGTAATTTCTCCATCATCGCCCACATCGACCACGGCAAGTCCACCCTGGCCGACCGGCTCATAGAGTGCTGCGACGCCGTGGCCCAGCGGGACATGACGGACCAGCTGCTGGACAACATGGACCTGGAAAAGGAGCGGGGCATCACCATCAAGGCCCGGGCCATCCGGCTGAAATACCGGGCCGCCGACGGGGAGGACTACGACCTCAATCTCATCGACACCCCGGGCCACGTGGACTTCAACTATGAGGTCAGCCGCTCTCTGGCCGCCTGCGAGGGAGCCCTGCTGGTGGTGGACGCCAGCCAGGGCATTGAGGCCCAGACCCTGGCCAATACCTATCTGGCCATGGAGCATAATCTGGAGATCCGGCCCGTCCTCAACAAGATCGACCTGCCGGCGGCGGATCCCGCCCGGGTGAAGGAGGAGATCGAGAACGTACTGGCGCTGCCGGCCATGGACGCCCCGGAGATCTCCGCCAAGCTGGGGATCAATATCCCGGCGGTGCTGGAGGATATCATCAAGAACATCCCCGCCCCCACCGGGGACCCCGACGCGCCGCTGAAGGCCCTGGTCTTCGACAGTCAGTACGACCCCTACCGGGGCGTCATCGTCCTCATCCGTCTCATGGACGGCGTGCTGAAGACCGGCCAGACCGTGCGGCTCATGGCCACCGGGGCGGAGTATCAGGTGGTGGAGTGCGGTTTCCTGCGGCCCCTGGGCATGGAGGCCACGGAGCGCCTCACCGCCGGAGACGTGGGCTACTTCACCGCCTCCATCAAGAACGTAAAGGACACCCAGGTGGGCGACACGGTCACCGACGCGGCCAACCCCGCGGCGGAGCCCCTGCCGGGCTATCGGGCGGCCCAGTCCATGGTCTACTGCGGCATTTACACCGAGGACGGCTCCAAATATCCGGACCTCCGGGACGCGTTGGAAAAGCTGCAGCTCAACGACGCCTCCCTGACCTTCGAGCCGGAGTCCTCCGCGGCCCTGGGCTTCGGCTTCCGGTGCGGTTTTCTGGGGATGCTCCACATGGAGATCGTCCAGGAACGGCTGGAGCGGGAGTTCGATCTGGAGCTGGTGAGCACCCTGCCCTCCGTCATCTACGAGGTGGAGAAGACCGACGGCACCATGATCCGGGTGGACAATCCCCACAACTACCCCGATCCCTCGGAGATCCTGGAGGCCCGGGAGCCCTTTGTCCGGGTGACCATCCTCACGCCGCCGGACTACGTGGGCAATATCATGCCCCTGTGCCAGAACCGCCGGGGCGAGTATCAGGACATGCAGTATCTGGACACGAATCTGGTGGAGCTGCGGTATCTGATGCCCCTCAATGAGATCATCTACGACTTTTTCGATACCCTCAAGGCCCACACCAAGGGCTATGCCTCCCTGGACTACGAGCTGGACGAGTACCGGCCCTCGGAGCTGGTGAAGCTGGATATCCTCTTAAACGGCGAGCAGGTGGACGCCCTGTCCTTCATCGTCCACAAGGAGAAGGCGTATCCCCGTGCCCGCCGGCTCTGCGAGCGGCTCAAGGAGAACATCCCCCGCCAGCAGTTCGAGGTCCCCGTCCAGGCGGCCATCGGCGGCAAGATCATCGCCCGGGAGACCATCAAGGCGGTGCGCAAGGACGTGCTGGCCAAGTGCTACGGCGGCGACATCACCCGAAAGAAGAAGCTGCTGGAAAAGCAGAAAGAGGGCAAGAAGAAGATGCGCAAGCTGGGTACCGTCTCCGTGCCCACGGAGGCCTTCCTGGCGGTGCTGAAGCTGGATGAGGAGCAGTAAAAAGAGAGCAGAACAGAGGCGCTGTCACCGACAGCGCCTCTGTTTTTTGCGGGATGTGCCGAAGGGGCCCCGGCTATTCTGTTCGTCTGCGATTTCTCCACCCGCGGGCGGGGAAAAACCTTTTTCGTAAAAAAGGAACGCCCCTTCCGGGGGACCTACTTTCTGTGCGCGACAGAAAGTAGGCAAAGAACGCGCCAAAGGGGGCCCCCCATCATGGGGTCCCCCTTTGGAATCCCCTCCACTATGACAGGACAATCTCCGCCGCAGAACCATCCCGGCCGGCAAAGGCCTGAATCGACTCTGCAACCCAACGCGCTTCCGCGCTTCTGCGGTGGGAAACGGGGTGCCGCCGATTTGCACCCTCCGAGGCGCAGGAACAGAGGAGCAACAACCGATTCGACAGAGCAAGAGCGGCAGCGAAGCAAGGAGCAGAGACAATGCAAGTTTGCTGCGCCGAGCTGTCTTTGCCGGTACTTCCGTCAGATCGAGAAAAGGAAGTACATAGAAACCATGGGTTTCTATGCGCGTCTTTGGTGACTTTCTGCGCGATCAGAAAGTCACCCGCCGGAGGCACGTTCTCTCCTCCGCCGGAGGCGGG
>JAFWDQ010000026.1 GCA_017516065.1 Oscillospiraceae bacterium | reverse complement strand
GCGCAAATTCCATATCCTTTGCTTCCGCACAAGTGCGAAAGCAAACTCATTCCATTGCGCCTCCTCTCCAAACCGGACCCGCTGAAGCTGGGCTCCGGTTTGGTATGATAATCCGCTCCTCTGCAACTGCGCCTCGGAGGGCGCGGATCGGCGGGCAGACCGCGTCATCCACCGCAGCAGCGCGCCAGCGCGGGTGGGTTGCGCCGGACAGTTCAGGACTCTGCCGGCCAGGGTCGTTGAGAGGCTGAGACTGCCCTGTTATAAGGGAGAGGATTCCAAAGGGGGACCCCATGATTGGGGGCCCCCCTTTGGCGCGTTCTTTGCCTACTTTCTGTCGCGCACAGAAAGTAGGTCCCCCGGAAGGGGTGTTCCTCTTTACGAAAAAGGATTATCTCCGCCTGCGGGCGGAGGCACGTTCCCCCTGCGCCGAAGAGATATGAAAAAGGAAACCACAAAGAACACCCCTGCCTTTCGGCAAGGGTGTTCTTTGTGTGTTATGACGTCGATTCTGTTCCTCTGCGGCAAAGCCCGATTTATCTGTATCAGCCCTCAGTCTGCGGAGAACTCCACGGTCTTCACCAGTTGGAACCCATCCAGGCTGATGACGGAGATGGTATCCTCGCCCACCACGTAGAGCATATCGTCCACATACAGCCCCCGGGTGTCCCAGCTCCAACCGTCCAGCTCCAGCTTGGCCTGCGGGTAGAAGCCCCTGGCTTTGTCGTACCCGTAGATCACATACAGGTCGTCGGCGGGGAAGGCAATGAGATTCTTCTCCCGGCTGATGAGGAAGGCGTGGTGATTGTCCAGGGCCTCGCTGTAGTTCAGGTCCGTCACCTCCACGGTCTTGGCGGTGACGTCGGCCTTGTCGGAGGTATCAAACATCACCAGCTTCAGGGTCCCCCGCCGGCCGCTGGTTTCATCGGCCTCATAGCCCGCGCCGAAGAGGAGCCCCTCGTCCCAGGGGTGGAGGTACTCGGAGAAGCCGCTGATCTTCAGGGCGCTGAGGACCTTCGGCGCGGCGGGATCGGACACGTCCACGGCGAACAGCGGGTCCATGTTCCGGAAGGTGCAGAAGTAGGCGATGTCCCCGTCGAACCGTACGGAATAGATCTGCTCACCGGGAGCCAGGTTCGTCACGCTGCCCACCACGGCCAGATCCCCGTTCAGGATATACAGGCCGTTGGTCTGGTCCTCTTCCTCGTCCCACTTGTAGTTGGTGAAGCCCATCTTCTCGTCGGTGTAGACGGTGTAGCCGTAGTGCTGCGAGGTAGTGGCAAGGCGGAGATGCCCCTGATACTCATCCATGCTGAACTGGCTCTCCAGATTGCCGGGGACTCTTCCGCTGGCGGCCACGGAGAGGCCGTCAGAGAGATCGAAGCGAATGAGGTCCGTGACCATCTCGTTCCGGTACTCCGTTACGGTGTATACCCCTTCGGTCCGGGGCACACCGGCGGTCTCCTTATAGTAAGAGTTCGCCACATAGATGTTGTTATGGCTCATGTACAGGGTGTTGCCGCCCCCCAGGACGGACTGGGTGTCCGTGACCTCCCCGGTCTTCAGGTCGTAGGAAGACACCACAACATATCGGGTGGAGGTGACCTCCGGGCAGATCCACACGCATCCGGCAGGGAGAACATCGGCCTTCCCGTCCCGGTAGAGGCTGGGCACATAGGTGCCGGGGTCCTTCTCGTCGTACTCTATCACGTCATAGTTGGTCACCAGATAGAGCGTCCCGTCCTTGAGGCGGGAGCCCATGACGTAACCGTCCTGCCCCAGTCCGGCGGTCTTCTTTGGGTGAGCGGGGTCAGACACGTCGTAGAGGTCCACGGCAGTGTACTGCCGGTAATCCCAGTATCCCCGGCTGTTGATGCCGCTCTCATAACAGCTGGAGAGCACCGCCACAGTGTTCCCGGCGATGTACAGCTCCGAGGGCTCCCGGCTCATCCAGCCGTCACCGTTGTCATTGGACACTCTGAGCTCCGTGGTGGAGAGGACCCTGGTGTCCTTCCCCGCCGCGCTGGCCAGGATCAGGTTCCCGTCCCGAAGGATATAGAGGTACTTCCCGTCGGTCTTCACCACGTCGCCCTCGTCTACGCCCTCGGTCTGGACGTTGGTGCCGGAGTATTCCGGCTCCGCCGCCTCGCTCTTCGCGCCATCCGCTGCGGCTGCGGGGGCTTCCGTGGCTGCCGCGCTCTCTGTGGGGGCGGGTACGGGCATATCTATGGACATGTCTTCTTCAGCACGCATTCCGCCGTCGCCCCGGCCGCCGTTCTGACTGGTCCGGGCACTGTCCAGGCCGCTGCGGATGGCGTCGTAATCCCCGGCGGCGGACAGAGTCATGGCGCCCACGGGCGCGGGGACGTCCTGGGTGGTGATCACCACCGTGCGGCTTCCCTCATCATAGCGCAGGCCGAAGCCCAGCCAGGGCTGCAGGTCTCTCAGCCGGAAGTAATTGTTGCCGCCGATGTTATAGACGGTGACGCCGTTGACGGCTTTCCCGTCCACCTGGATGGTCTGGCTGCTCTTGACAGCGTTGGTCACCAGGCCGTTTTCGTCCAGTATCACCGCAGGACCGTTCACCACTGAGCCGTCGTCCTCATAGGGCTTGCCGGTCTCCACTGTGGCAGTCCACGCATTCTGGTCCCATGTGACGGAAAACTGCTTCTCCGTTCCGTTGAGCAGGGCGGCCAGGCCCCGGAGCATGACGTAGTTGTAGCCGTCGATGTTGAAGGCGCCGCAGTCAGCTGCCGTCCCGTCCAGGGTGAACTTCTGATCGCTGGGCCGGACCTCCGCCGCCCCGGCCGTGGAGACCAGAGGCAGCGCCAGGACCAGGACCAGCAGGATAGAAACGAGCCGTTTCATAATGCTCCCTCCTGAATGTAGTTTGGATATGAAATATGACGCAAAAACCGGGAAAAAGTTCCCGGAAAACCGAAAAAAGTCCCTTGAGCCGATGAGCCTGATTCCTCTGCCCGGAACACCTGGCCGCAGTTCGGACAGTTGATTTCTTGCATGGGAAGCCCCGCTTTCAAAGATCCCTTTGTTTTCCTGCATTGTTATCATACTACAGACGGTCGCTTTTTTCCATTCCTTCCGGAAAAATTGCAGTCCTGATTGAAAGGAAACATTCAAAACGGCAGCCAGCAAAAAAATTTTTTCCGGAATTTGCGGCACACGCAAGAAAAAAGCCCTGAAATCAATAAGATTTCAGGGCTTTGGTGGAGACAACGGGACTCGAACCTGTGACCCCCTGCGTGTGGAGCAGGTGCTCTACCAGCTGAGCTATGCCTCCATGTGGTGACCCGGACGGGAATCGAACCCGTGTTACCGCCGTGAAAGGGCGGTGTCTTAGCCGCTTGACCACCGGGCCGTGAATTCCCGCCCTCTCCCGAGGAGAGGGCGGGAAACCCTGTGGAACAATGGTAGCGGCAATCTGATTCGAACAGATGACACTCCGGGTATGAACCGAATGCTCTAGCCAACTGAGCTATGCCGCCAAGTCGATCCGGCACATCAGGGTGAATAATATTATATGGCTCCGGTATTGGTTTGTCAACTGTTTTTTCGTGGCAACGCAAAATATTTGGCCCGGCGGGGTACGATAAAAACGGTTGACGGCAGGGCCGGTTATATCGTAAAATATAGAAAAGAACACAGAGGCCCTGCGGGGCCTGTGAGACGATACGAGGAAAGGACGGCTGCATCATGGAATTGGACGATCGCGTGGAACGCGCAGAGGGCTGTCGCCTGTGCCACGGCGGCGGCATGGCTCTGGGCCTGGACGTCCTGACGGAACAGGACTATCCCCCTCTTCAGATTTTTGCCGAACGGATCCGCCTTGAGACGGTGAAGGAGCTGGGTCACCTGGGCTTCGGACACATCGGCGGATCCATGTCCATTGCCGAGACCCTGGCGGTGCTCTACGGCTGGGAGCTGCAGCATGATCCCGACGATCCGGACTGGCCCGGACGGGATATGCTGGTGCTCTCCAAGGGGCACGCAGGCCCCGCGCTGTACGCGGCGCTGGCGCTCCGGGGCTTCTTCCCCAAAAGCGAGCTGGAGACCCTCAATCAGCCCCACACGCGACTGCCCAGCCACTGTGACCGGAAGCTGACTCCCGGCGTGGATATGACCACCGGCAGCCTCGGTCAGGGCCTGTCCGCAGCTCTGGGCATGGCTCTGGCGTTCCAGATGGACAGCCGCCGCAGGAACGTCTACTGCATCATCGGCGACGGCGAGTGCGACGAGGGCCAGATCTGGGAGGCCGCTCTGCTGGCCGGCGCGAAGAAGGCCGACCGACTGACGCTGTTTGTGGACTGCAACGGCAGACAGCTGGACGGCGCCACCAAGGACGTGCTGGATCTGGGAGACGTGGCCGCCAAATTCGCCAGCTTCGGCTGGCACGTCCAGGAGGTAAACGGCCACGACATCGGCTCGATCTGGACGGCACTGAATAATATACACATGATCTCCGGCCGGCCCCATGCGGTCATCCTCAAGACGGTGAAGGGCAAGGGCTGTTCCTTCGCCGAGGGCAAGCCCAACAACCACAGCATGAACATCTCCCAGGACATGGTGGACGAGGCCGTGAAGGAGATCCAGGAACGCATCTCCGACCTGGTCCGCGGGCCGAAAAACCGGACATTCAAGGGGGTGTGAGACCATGAGCGTGAATTTGATCGCAAAGCACGGGATGAAGGACGTCTCCGCCATGCGGGACGCCTATGTGAATACCCTCATCAAGCTGGCAAAGACCAAACGTGAGATCGTGGTGCTGGACGCCGACCTGTCCACCTGCATCGGCATGGACCGCTTCGCCAAGGAATATCCCAAGCGGTTCATCAACTGCGGCATTCAGGAGGCCAACATGATGGGCGTGGCCGCCGGCTGCGCCGCCGTGGGCAAGGTCCCCTTCGTTCACACCTTCGGCACCTTCGCCAGCCGCCGCAGCTTTGATCAGGTGTTCCTGTCCATCGCCTACGCCGGTCTCAGCGTGCGGATCATCGGCAGCGATCCCGGCGTCACCGCTGCGTACAACGGCGGCACCCATATGCCCTTTGAGGACGGCGCCATGATGCGCACCGTGCCCGGCGCCACCGTGATCGACGCCTGCGACTGCGTGCAGATGGAGGCCATCACGAAGCTGGCCGCCGAGAACGAGGGCCTGACCTATATCCGTATGCCCCGGAAGGACGTGAAGAAGGTCTACGACACCGGTTCCGAGTTTGTCTTCGGCAAGGCCAATGAGCTCCGGGACGGCGAAGACGTGGCGATTATCGCCTCCGGCATCCTGGTGGACGAGGCCCTGCAGGCCGCCGAGCTGCTCCAGGCAGAGGGCATCTCCGCCGCCGTGGTGGATATGTTCACCTGGAAGCCTCTGGACACGGAGACCGTTGCAAAGTGGGCGGCGAAGACCGGCGCCATCGTCACCGCCGAGAACCACAATATCATCGGCGGCCTCGGCTCCGCCGTGTCGGAGGCCGTATGCCAACTGTGCCCTGTGCCCGTGGAGCGCATCGGCGCCCAGGACCGCTTCGGCCAGGTGGGCGCCCAGGATTTCCTGATGGACGAGTACAATATGCGCGCCGCCGATATCGCGGAGGCCGCGAAAAAGGTCATCGCCCGGAAAAAATAAGCGCAAAACATAAATCGAGATAAAGAAGAAAACAGAAGAAACGACACAGAAACAGAAAAGGAAAGGAGATCGTGCCATGCCCCATTTCTGCAGCAACTGCGGGTCCAAGATGGAGGACGGAGTGCGCTTCTGCTCCAACTGCGGGGCCCAGGACACCTATCAGATCAAGGTAGAGGACGAGGGTACCTTTGAGGAGCCCCAGAGCAGCTACAGCACGCCGCAGCTGACCCTGGACGAGACCTTCGGCGCGGCGCCGTCCTTCCCTGAGGCCGAGACGGCCCAGGGCGACGCCGACATCCCGGAGCTGACGCTGGATGAGACCCCCTATGCCCGGCCGACCCCGCCTCAGCAGCCGACCCCGCCCCAGCAGCCGGCGGCGGAGCAGCCCCAGAACACCTACACCGCACCTCCCGCCGCGCCTGCCCCGCCTCCCTACGACCAGCAGCAGGGCGCGGGTCAGCAGAACACCTATCAGACGCCGCCCTATACCCAGCAGCAGCCCCAGATGAACGCCAACGGCAAGCCCCCCGGATACGGACTGAGCATCGCCTCGCTGATTTTCGGCCTGCTGGGCGGCTGGCTGGGCCTGATCTTCGGCATCATCGCGCTGGCCAAGAATAAGGTGCTCAAGGATAAGGGCGTCCAGATCCGCAGTATCCTGGGCATCGTGTTCTGGGCGATCTGGTTTATCATCCTCATCGCAAAATAAGCGCCCCCGGTTTCCCCATTGACAGGGACGGGAACTCATGCTATACTGTTTTCAATTCCTGAGGGAGTAGTTCCCGCGCCGGAACGGGCGCGTTTCAGATCAACATGCATGGCCGGCCCCCTGCCGGTCTGGTCTGAATGTAAGAGAACGAGACTCATGGATAGGTCACCGCCTGTCCATGAGTCTTTTTTTGTGAAAAACGGCGCGGCCGTACGTGTACCATGAGATTGCCGGACACAGGCAGAAAAGAGATGAGATAAATGAAGCATTATCTCGAGGAATCGGAGCGGGTCTTACAGGCCCTGGAAACCACGCCGGAGGGCCTGACGGCCGCCGAGGCGGAGGCGCGGCTGGCGCGCTGCGGGAAAAACAAGCTGGCGGAGGAGAAAAAGGACTCTCTGATCAAGAAGTTCTTTGCCCAGATGGCCGATCCCATGATCATCGTGCTCATCGCGGCGGCTATCATCTCCGGCATCACCTCCTGGTACGCCCATGAGGGCTTTGCCGACGCCGTCATCATTCTCATCGTCGTCATCATCAACGCCGTGCTGGGCGTGTTCCAGGAGAATAAGGCCGAGCAGGCCCTGGAGGCCCTGCAGAAGATGGCGGCAGCCACCAGTAAGGTCCTCCGGGACGGACAGGTTGCCGTCATCAGGAGCGAGGATCTGGTCCCCGGCGACGTGATTTTGCTGGAGGCCGGCGACGCGGTGCCCGCCGACGGGCGGCTGCTGGAGAGTGCCAGCCTGAAGATCGAGGAGGCGGCTCTCACCGGTGAGAGCGTACCGGTGTCCAAGCGCATCGACGCCCTGACGGCGGACGCCGCCGGGGACGTGCCGCTGGGGGACCGGAAGAACATGGTCTACATGGGCTCCACCGTGGTCTACGGCCGGGGCAGAGCCGTGGTGACGGACACCGGCATGGACACCGAAATGGGCAAGATTGCCGACGCCCTGGCCACGGTGAAGGAGGGGCAGACCCCCCTGCAGCGGAAGCTGTCCCAGCTCAGCCGCGTCCTCACCATTCTGGTGCTGGTCATCTGCGTCGTCATCTTCGTGGTGGGATTCCTCCGCTCCGGCTCCTTCTCCGGCGAGACGCTCCTTTCCAGCTTTATGATCGCCGTGAGCCTCGCCGTGGCGGCTATCCCCGAGGGCCTGGCCGCCGTGGTGACCATCGTGCTGTCCATCGGCGTGACGAATATGAGCCGCCGCAGCGCCATCATCCGGCGCCTGACGGCGGTGGAGACCCTGGGCTGTGCCCAGATCATCTGCTCGGACAAGACCGGCACCCTGACCCAGAACCGTATGACCGTGGTCCAGTCCTGGGGCGGGGACGAGACGCTGCTGTCCCACGCCATGGCCGCCTGCTCCGACGCGGTGTTCGATCCCGCCGCCGGGGAGGCGGTGGGCGAGCCTACGGAGTGTGCGCTTGTGAACTGGGCGGCGAAGCTGGGCACCGGAGAGATCGAGCCCCGGGTGGGCGAGGCTCCCTTCGACAGCCTCCGGAAGCGAATGAGCACCGTCCACCGGACGGCGGACGGTGTGGTCCAGTACACCAAGGGCGCCCCGGATTCCGTGCTGCCCCTGTGTACGCACTGTATGGAGGGCGGCAGAGTCGTGCCCATGACGGAGGAGAAGCGGAAGGAGATCGCCGCGGCCAACCACGACATGGCCTGCCGCGCCCTCCGGGTGCTCATGGGCGCCATGCGCCGCTACGATGAGCGCCCCGACGACTGCTCCCCGGAAAATCTCGAGCGGGACCTGTGCTTCATCGGTCTGGCGGGCATGATCGATCCCGTCCGGCCGGAGGTGAAGGACGCCATCGAGGAGTGCCGTCAGGCGGGTATCCGGCCCATCATGATCACCGGCGACCACATCGACACCGCCAGTGCCATCGCCCGGGAGCTGAATATCCTGAAGGAGGACGATCAGGCGGTTACCGGCTCGGAGCTGTCCGCCATGGACGACGAGGAGTTCGAGGGCCGCTTCCGGGATATCAGTGTGTACGCCCGTGTTCAGCCGGAGCATAAAAAGCGCATCGTCGGCGCCTGGCAGCGGGCGGGCTTCGTCACCGCCATGACCGGCGACGGCGTCAACGATGCACCCTCCATCAAGGCCGCCGACATCGGCGTGGGCATGGGGATCACCGGCACCGACGTGACGAAGAACGTGGCGGACATGGTGCTGGCCGACGACAATTTTGCCACCATCGTGGGCGCCGTGGAGGAGGGCCGGCGGATCTACGACAATATCCGCAAGGCCATCCAGTTCCTGCTGGGCTCAAACCTCAGCGAGGTGCTCAGCGTCTTCCTGGCCACCCTGCTGGGCTTTGTGATCCTCCAACCGGTGCACCTGCTGTGGATCAACCTCATCACCGACTGTTTCCCGGCCCTGGCTCTGGGCATGGAGCGGGCGGAGGCCGACATCATGCAGCGGGAGCCCCGCAGCGCTTCCGACGGCATTTTCGCCGGGGGTATGGGCGCGGACGTGCTGTATCAGGGCATCGTCATTACGGCGCTGACCATGGCGGCCTACTTTGTGGGCCACTTCATGGAAAACGGCGTCTGGGAGATCACCCAGTCTCTGGACGGCATGACCATGGCATTCCTGACTCTGAGCATGACGGAAGTCTTTCACAGCCTGAACATGCGCTCCCGGCGGAAGAGTCTGTTCGGCATCCCCCACATCAACCGTCTGCTGACCGTGGCCGCTATCGTCAGCTTCCTGCTCACCACGGCGGTGGTCTACGTGCCCTTCCTGGCCCGGGCCTTTGAATTCACCCCCGTCAGCTTCCGGGAGTATATCACCGCCCTTGTGCTGGCGGTGCTGGTGATCCCGGTGGTGGAGTTGGTGAAGCTGTTCCAGCGCCTGCGGAACAGGTCTGCCGCCGATTGAGCCGTCTTTTCTGTGTCATGAGGACAGGGGATCCCTTCGGGGGTCCCCTTTTTTTGTTCTCTCCCTTGCGCCGGAGGCCGGATGAGGCTATAGTAAAAGGGAACATGACAGGAGGGGATCGAATGGAACGGATCGCACCGGGCGCGCTGCCCGCTTTTTTGATCGGACAGGCACAGGATCATGACGCCATGACCGGCTGTACGGCAATCATCGCCCCCGGAGGGGCGACCTGCGGCGTGGACGTGCGGGGCGGTTCCCCGGGGACCCGGGAGACCGACGCGCTGGACCCCCGGTGCAACCGTGAGAAGATAGAGGCTGTGCTCCTGACCGGAGGCAGCGCCTTCGGTCTCGACGCCGCCGGGGGACTCATGAAGCTGCTGGAGGAGAAGAAGATCGGCCGGAACGTGGGAGTGACCGTGGTGCCCAACGTCTCTGCCGCGGTGATCTTCGACTTGCAGTGCGGCAGGTCCGACGTCCGGCCCGATGCGGCCATGGGCCGGCTGGCCGGGGAGAACGCCTTTGCCGGACAGCCCTTCCGCAGCGGCAATTTCGGCGCCGGGACGGGGGCCGTTCTGGGCAAAGCAAACGGCGGCGCCAACGCCATGAAAGGCGGCATCGGCGCCGCAGCCTTCCGGCAGGGCGAGCTGATCGTGGAGGCGGTCTTCACCGTCAACTGTGTGGGCGACATCGTGGAAAACGGGGAGATCGTGGCGGGGGCCAGAGTCTCCGGCGGCCTGCAGTTCGCCGACAGCGAGGCTGTAATCGTGGAGCGATACGACTGTGACACGGACTATTTCAGGAACACGGTGATCGGCTGCATCATGACCAACGCCATCCTGACAAAGGCCCAGGCGGCCCGGCTGGCGGGCCGGGGGCAGGACGCCATCGCCACAGCGGTGCGGCCGGCCCACTCCATCTATGACGGCGACACGGTGTTTGCCCTGTGCAGCGGCGCGGTGCAGGCGTCCCAGGACGCCGTGGGGATCCTCGCCGAGCATGCCGTCCGGGAGGCCATCCTGGACGCGGTGCGCTCCGCCGAGAGCTGGGGCGAGTATCTGTCCTGCCGGGAGCGGCTGGAGCGGCTGGATCGCCGTCACGCCTGAGGACGTGACATGACCGGCTTGCGCCGGCGGGATTGTTTCTGTTTGACTGCGGAGGAAGACGAACAGTTTTTGGGGGACGTGCCGACCGCGGGTGACTTTCTGATCGCGCAGAAAGTCACCAAAGACGCACATAGAAACCGATGGTTTCTATGTATTTCCTTTTCCGGTCTGACGGAAGTACCGGCAAAGACAGCTCGGCGCAGCATGATAGGATTGTGCCTGCTTCCAGCATCACTGCCGCTACGTCGGCGCAAATTCCATATCATTTGCTTGCGCGTATACGCGAAAGCAAACTCGTTCCATTGCGCCTCCTCTCCAAACCGAACCCGCTTACGCTGGGCTTCGGTTTGGTATCCCGCTCCTCTGTTCCTACGCCTCGGAGGGTGCGGACTGGCAGCCAGACCGCGTCATCCACCACAGCAGCGCGCCAGCGCGGGTGGGGTGCTTCAGTCAATTCAGGGCTCTGCCGGCCGGGGTGGTTCTGTGGCGGAGACTTCCTGTCATAAGGGAGGGGATTCCACAAGGGGAACCCCATGGTAAGGGGTTCCCCTTTGGTGCGTTCTTTGGTGACTTTCTGTCGCACACAGAAAGTCACCCGCCGGAGGCACATTCTCTTAAACCTTTTGTTTTTAGCCCCTGCGGGTGGGGATGTCTCCGACGGCCTACTTTCTGTATCGTGACAGAAAGTAGGCAAAGAACACGCATAGAAACCCATGGTTTCTATGTATTTCCTTTCCCGCTCTGACGAAAATACCGGCAAAGACAGCTCGGCGCAGCAAACTTGCATTGTCTTTGCTCCTTGCTTCGCTGCCGCTCTTGCTCTGTCGAATCGGCTGTTGCTCCTCTGT
>JAFWDQ010000001.1 GCA_017516065.1 Oscillospiraceae bacterium | reverse complement strand
GCGCAAATTCCATATCCTTTGCTTCCGCACAAGTGCGAAAGCAAACTCATTCCATTGCGCCTCCTCTCCAAACCGGACCCGCTGAAGCTGGGCTCCGGTTTGGTATGATAATCCGCTCCTCTGCAACTGCGCCTCGGAGGGTGCGTTTCGGCGGCTGGCCGCGTCGCCCGGCGCGGCAGCGCGCCAGCGCGGTTGGGTTGCTCCGGACAATTCAAGGCTCTGCCGGCCGGAGTGGTTGCGAGAGATATTTCAGTTCCCCGCCGGGAGGCCAGGGGGTTACTCAAGGGGGACTGGTCCCCCTTGAAATCGCCCCGGCGCAAGCCGGTTATGTCACGCCCGCAGGCGTGACGGCGATAGGGGTTCCCCTTTGGCGCATCTTTTCTCCATACTTTTCTGTGCGAGCAGAAAAGTATGGCCGCGGTCGGCGCGTCCTTCCTCCCGCCCGCAGGCGGAAAGAAACCTTTTTCGTAAAGGGGACCGTCCCTTCCCCCGTCCGCAGACGTGACGGCGATTCCCCACCATGCATGTCCGCCCGGGCCGCCGCATAGGGTGTAGTATTCCAAACCGGGAGGCGATCCCATGCCATACATTCCACGGCGCAGAGTCCGGCGGCCGGCCCGGGGCGGCAGGCGCTGGACAGCAGCGCTGCCCATGGTGCTGTGCGCCCTGCTGCTGTTCCGTTTTGCCGCGGCTCCGATCTCCGGAGAGGTCCTGCTGACCCGGCTGGCGGAAAATCCTGTCTTCGTCACCGCTTTGCTCCGGGCGGAGCTGGGGCTGGCCGCCACCGCCGCAGAGACTGCGGACAGCGCCTTCTTCCAGCAGCGCAGCGATGAGGCCCTGTCGGCCCTTTCTCCGGGACCTGCGCCGGATGCCCCGGTCCCCGCCCCGGAGGATCAGGACGTCGTGCCCGCAGTTCCGGAGACCGTCATCAAGGAGCGGACCCTTTCTGCCGGCACCGGAGACGCATGGGTCACCGCCGGGGGCGTGACGGTCTACAACCGGGCCGGCATCGACCTGGATCTGGCCTCCCTGCTGACCCGGGAGGCGGACATCGGCTGGTCGGAGGAGGCCCCCCAGGTGCTGATCTATCACACCCACGGCACGGAGGCCTACGCCATGACGCCGGGGGACCCGTATCAGGAGTCCGATCCCTACCGCACCACGGACACCCGCCATAACATGGTCCGGGTAGGCGACGAGCTGGCGGCCGCCCTGAAGGCCAACGGCATCTCCGTCGTTCACGACCGGACCCTCTATGATTACCCCAGCTACAACAACTCTTACGCCCGCTCGCTGGAGGGTGTGGAGGCCCTGCTGGCGGAGTATCCCTCCATTCGGGTGGTCATCGACCTGCATCGTGACGCCCTGGAGGCCGCCGACGGCACCGTCTACAAGACCGTGGCGGACGCAGGCGGTCAGACCGCGGCTCAGGTGCTGCTGGTGCTGGGCACCGACGCCGCCGGGCAGCCTCATCCAAACTGGCAGGACAATCTCTGCTTCGCTCTGGCGATCCAGCGGCAGCTGGACGCAGACTGGCCCGCTCTGGCCCGGCCCCTGACCCTGCGCTCCTACCGCTACAATCAGCAGGTGCTCCCCGGAGCCCTGCTCATCGAGGTGGGAACTCACGGCAATTCCCTGGAGGAGGCTCTCCTCAGCGCCCGGCTTCTGGGTCAGTCGATTTCCGTCGTTTTGACGGAAAAGCAGTCGCCATAACGGCCCGTAAACAGCTTCTTACCGAGCCCAACGCCTCAAAAACGCGAGTTTTTCACATTGTCCACATGGTTTTCCACATTTTTTTATGTCAAATTCCGACTTGCTCCCGACAGGTGTCATGTCAGTTATGTATCCTTCTTCTCCAAAAGGGGGAGGCTGTGTCCGTCTGCGCGGGCTGATCGTCCGCCGCAGGCGGCCGTTCCGTCTTTCGGCCGCCCGGGAAAAAATCATCTTTCCGCTTCTTTGGAAATCTTGACAGCAAAAGGGGCTGTCACATATAATAGTATAATACTACTATTAGAATGGCGCTGTGGGCGCCGCAGTTTTGGGAGGAGCACAGAACATGGCCAAGGAATTCAAGCTGAGCAAGGAACGTCTGGAGGAACTGAAGACCGAACTGCATTATCTGAAAACGGTCCGGGAAAAAGAAGTGGCCGACCAGATCAAGGAAGCCCGTTCCTTCGGCGACCTGTCGGAGAACAGCGAATATGACGAGGCGAAAAACGAACAGGGCAAGCTGTATTCCCGCATCGTGGAGCTGGAGAACATCATCGCTCACGCTGTGGTCATCAGCGACGAGGAGCAGAGCAGCGATACCATCGGCCTGGGCAACCGCGTCACCGTGCTGGATCTGGGCGAGAACTTCGAGGAGGAGTACCAGATCGTCGGCTCCCAGGAGGCTGACCCCATGAACGGCCGCATCTCCGAGGAATCCCCCTTCGGCCGGGCGCTGCTGGGCAAACGCGCCGGCGACGAGGTGCTGGTAGAGGCCCCCGTGGGGATCCTCCACTTCCGCATCCTCTCCTTTGAGCGGTAATCCATAGACAGATAAAGGGAGAACGACACCATGAGCAAGGATAAGAAGCCGGCGCCGGAGCAGAGTCTCTCGGAGCTGCTGCAGATACGGCGGGACAAGCTGCAGGCGCTGCAGGACGCGGGTCAGGACCCCTTCCGGCAGACCCGGTTCATCGTCAGTCACCACTCCGCCGACATTTTGAACAATTTCGACGCGCTGGAAAACACGGAGGTCACCGTGGCCGGCCGTCTGATGAGCAAGCGGGGCATGGGCAAGGTCACCTTCTGCGATATGCAGGACCGGGAGGGCCGCATCCAGCTCTACGCCCGCTTCGATGAGATGGACCCCGACGCCTTTGAGGCCTATAAGAAGTACGACATCGGCGACATTGTGGGCGTCCGGGGCCAGGTGTTCCGCACCCAGCGGGGAGAGATCTCCGTGCGGATCCGGGAGGTCACGCTCCTGTCCAAGGCCCTGCTGCCCCTGCCGGAGAAGTTCCACGGTCTGACCAACACGGAGCTGCGGTACCGGCAGCGGTACGTGGACCTGATCGTCAATCCGGAGGTCCGTCGGACCTTCGAGCTGCGCAGCCGCTTCATCAAGCACGTGCGGGACTATATGGACTCTCTGGGCTATATCGAGGTGGAGACGCCTGTGCTCAACACCATCTCCGGCGGCGCCACGGCGCGGCCCTTCATCACCCACCACAACACCCTGGACATCGATATGTATATGCGCATCGCCACGGAGCTGCCCCTGAAGCGGCTCATCGTAGGCGGCATGGAGCGGGTCTATGAGATCGGCCGCATCTTCCGCAACGAGGGCATGGACACCCGCCACAATCCGGAGTTCACCACCATTGAGCTGTATCAGGCCTACGCGGACTTCCACGACATGATGGACGTGGCCGAGGGGCTCCTCTCCTCCGCCGCCCAGAAGCTGCTGGGCACCTATCAGGTGGAGTGGCAGGGCCATCAGGTGGACCTGACCCCCGGCTGGCCCCGGCTGACCATGGCCGAGGCGGTCAGACAGGTCACGGGCCTTGACTTCATGGCCCAGCCCGACGATGCCGAGGCCGTAGCCATGGCCAAGTCCATCGGCGTGGATCTGCCGGAGACGGCGGACCCCACCTGGGGCAACGCCCTGTACGAGGTCTTCGACCAGCGGGTGGAGGAAACGCTGATCCAGCCCACCTTCATCACCATGTACCCCGTGGAGGTCTCGCCTCTCGCCAAGCGCAGCCCCTCCGACCCCCGGCTCACGGAGCGTTTTGAATTCTTCATCTGCCACAGCGAGCTGGGCAACGCCTTCTCCGAACTCAACGACCCCATCGACCAGAAGCAGCGCTTCCTCAAGCAGGTGGAACTGCGGGCCAAGGGGGACGAGGAGGCCGGCATGATGGACGACGACTTCATCACCGCCCTGGAGTACGGCATGCCCCCCACCGGCGGCATGGGCATCGGCATCGACCGCTGCGTCATGATGCTCACCGGCACCGACTCCATCCGGGACGTGATCCTGTTCCCGACAATGAAACCGCTGGATTGAACAACCCGCGGCGTCCCGGTCAAATCTTTTCAAACACAACGAGCCCGCTGAACGATTCAGCGGGCTCTCAGTCCAAATCAGGAAAGCCGGAGGGCAAAAAGACATGAAAGTGATCTGGCACGGCACCGCGGCCATCGAGACGGCCTGTTCCGGCGGACGGATCCTCTTCGACCCCTTTGTGCCGCTGCGGGGTGCGGATACGCAGATGCCGCCGGAGACCTTCGACGGCTTTTCCGATATCTTCGTGACCCACGGACATTTCGACCATATCATGAGCCTGCCGGCAATCGCGGCGCGAAACCCGGACGTGAGGATCCACTGCACAAAGACACCATATGAGACCCTGCGGAAAAAAGGCGTGCCGGAGAACAGTCTGCGCCTGCTCTCCTTCGGACAGACGGTCTCCGCAAACGGCTTTCTCCTGCACGTCCTCCGCGGGAAGCACGCGGTCCTGCCCTCCGCATCCCCGGCCCGCCTGTGGTACGCCCTGCGCTCCCCTTACAGAGGCAACCTGCCGCGGATCCTCCGGGAGAACCGGCTGTGCCGGGAAAACGACGAGACGGTGTTTTATCAGCTTGAAGCCGACGGCAGGACCGTCTCTCTTATGGGCAGCCTGAATCTGCGGGAGGAAGCGGACTATCCGGTCCGCTCCGATCTCCTGGTGCTGCCTTACAACGGCTGGGAGGACAATTACCCGCCGGCAGTCCGCGTCATAGAGCGGCTGCAGCCGAAGCGCGTCGTGCTGGACCACTGGGACGACGCCTTTCCCCCGCTGACGATGCCCGTGGACCTGTCGCCGATCCTGGCGCGGTATCCGGACCGCATCTCTCCCATGACGCCGGGGCGGGCGGAGGAACTCTGACGGCGCGCCAAATACAATCAAACCGCCGGGACGGTCCGGCGGAAGTCAGGAGGCCCCCGATGTTTCAGTATATCAGAAAAGCCCAGTACCACGAGACCGATCAGATGGGCGTGATCCACCACGCAAACTACGTCAAATGGATGGAGGAGGCCCGCGTCGCCTTCATGGACGACCTGGGCATGGGATATGAGCGGATGGAGGCGGACGGTCTCGTCTCACCGGTAGTGGGTATCGAACTGGACTACCGGAAGCCTGTCCGCTTCAGCGATGAGGTGGAGGTCCGGGTCTTCGTCCGGTCCCACGCCGGTGTCCGGATGGAAATCGGCTACGAGTTCTATAACCGGACGGCGGGGACGCTGTGCGCCACAGGGTCGTCCCGGCACTGCTTCCTGAAGGACGGCAGGATCGTCTCCCTGAAAAAGCTGCTTCCGGAATTTGCCGCCGCTCTGGCCGCGGCCTCCCGGGAGGACGGCGCGGCCCCGTAACGGCAAAATTCCGCCGATTTTTACAGCGCCTCCGGGTGAGGCCGGAGACGCCGTTTTCACCGCGAAAAAAGGCGGATCCCGTCGACTCCCTCCGGCGCCAATGCCTTGCGGCGCAAGGGCCCGCGCCGACGCCGGGAAAAGTCCGTCTTTTTCCTCTTTTTTCGTCAAAGCCCTTGACAAACGCCCCATATATGCTATTATCTAAGAGATGATTACCATATATGGCATTATTAGGAAGGGTGGTCTTTACTGTGAAATCAACGGGGATCGTTAGAAAAGTGGACGAGCTGGGGCGCATCGTGCTGCCCATCGAGCTGCGGCGCACGCTGGACATCGCAGAGAAGGACGCGCTGGAGATTTATGTGGACGGCTCCGCCATCGTGCTGAAGAAATACCAGCCCGCCTGTCTTTTCTGTGACGACGCCGACGACGTCATCAGCTACAAGGGCAAGAACATCTGCCGCTCCTGCATCAAGGCGCTGGAGAAACAGCTCTGACCTGATACAAAAACGCCCCGATCCACGGATCGGGGCGTTTTTTTCATTTCAGACGCCGGTCTGCGTGTTCTCCTCCTCCCCGGCGGTCATGCGCCGCAGGCGGCGGAGGTACAGGGGGATGGAGACGGCCATGATGGCGATCTCCCCCAGCAGGGCCCCCAGAAACACCGGAGAGCCGGGGGTGGTGACGCTCATGCCCATGACGGTCAGGGCCACCACCGGGGGCAGGAAGCCCACCACGCCGCCGGCGACGTACCGCGGATAGGGGATGCGCAGAGAGCCCATATAGAGGCTCACGATATCGCAGGGCAGGCAGGCGATGATCCGCAGCAGGAAGGACGACCAGAACGCCTGCTCCTGCTGCATCCGGCACAGACGCTGCGCCTTGGGATGCTTATCCACCAGCCGGGTCAGATAGCGGGCCATGCCCCACCGGCCCAGCCAGTAGGGCACGGACAGGGTCACCGCCGTGCCCAGGGCGTTGATGGCGATGGCCACGGGCAGAGGGAACAGGATCCCCCCGGCGGCGTAGAGCAGATAGATGGGGAAAAAGACCGACAGACTTTTCAGCGCGTACAGGGCCAGCAGGACCACCGCCGCAAGGACGGGCCGCTTGGGCGTATAGCGCAGGATCGTATCCAGCGTCAGCTGATCATGAAAGACGATGCAGCAGATCATCAGGACCAGGACCACCGCCAGACAGGCGATCAGGGCGATCCGATGCCGCCGCTTTTTCCCGGGATCTTCCAAAGGCAAGGGATCACCTCCCGTCCGGGCTTTACCGAATAGTATAGTACAAATCAGGCCCGGATGCAAGCCTGGCAGCTCCCCCGCGTCTTGCCCGCTTGCGCCGCCTGTGCTATACTGCTTTCGGATATCATGCGCGGGACTGCGCCGATATCCCCACAGGATAAAAACGCAACGCGCGCCGAACACGGCGCGTCAGAGCTGGTCGGTAGCCCAGCCGTCTGTGCCCCCGGGCACAGGTAAGTAACCCTCCCCTCCGGGGTCGTCCGTTCCTGTGAGCAAGAACTGTCTTTCAGGAGGGTTTCGTTATGGACAGAAGCGTATTGCAGCTGACGGTGTTTTTTGAAGATCCGTTCTGGGTCGGCGTTTTTGAGCGCATCGGGAACGGAACGCTCTCGGCCTGTAAGGTCACATTCGGCGCGGAGCCGAAGGACGCCGAGGTCTGGGCGTATGTGCTGAACAACTACTGCCAGCTGGAGTTCAGTCCGTCTGTTGATGTGGTCGTAAAGCAGGCGCCGACGAATCCGAAACGGGCACAGCGGGAAGCAAGAAAGCAGACCGCCGCGGCCGGGATCGGGACAAAGTCGCAGCAGGCTCTGCAGCTGCAGCGGGAAGAAAGCAAACTGGAGCGCAAAACCATCAGCCGCGAGCAGCGGGAGGCGGAAAAGCAGCGCCGGTTTGAACTGAAACAACAGAAACGAAAGGAGAAGCATCGGGGCAGATAACGCCCCGGCTACTCAGGAAAACAGAGCCCCTGGCTGCCGGTGATCCGGCGTCCGGGGCTCTGTCTTTTTCCGTGATGCTGCAAATATCGCCGGTAACTGTTACGCCTTGTCCGGGACCGCAAGGCGCAGGGGCCGGGGGAGCACGGAGATCTCCGCCTGCGCCACGTCGCCGCCGAACTCGCCGTCCAGGGTCCAGGAGGTTGGCTCGTCCAGGGTGACCCGGATCCGGGACGAGGAAAAGCTCAGGGCGTCCGCCACCGTCAGTTTTCCCTGGGTCACGGCGGCGATCAGATGCTGCCAGGCCGAGGGAGAGTTGGGCCGGCGGATCAGCAGGCCCTCGAACTTGCCGTCGTCCAGCACCACACCCCGGGGCAGCAGAGAGCGGAAGCCCCCTACGGACAGGGAGTTGGTGACCAGGCCCAGGATGAAGTCCCCCTCATCCTGCCCCTCGTCCCACTCCACCCGGGCGTGGATGGACCGGATCGTATGCAGCCGCACCGCGCCCTGGAGCACGTAGGCCAGATGCCCCAGCAGATTTTTAAAGGGCTGGGGCGTTTCGTAGGGCACGCTGGTAAAGGCGCCGAAGGCCGCCACATAGACGAAGGGCCGACCGTTGAAGGTCCCCACGTCGAAAGCCTCGACCGTGTCGCCCAGCGCCGCGGCCGCCGCCTGTACGGGATCCCGGGGCAGGCCGTGGCTGGCGGCAAAATCGTTGGCGCTGCCGGCGGGGATATAGCCCAGCACCGGCGGCTCCGGACATTTCAGCAGTCCCGCCGCCGTCTCGTTGAGGGTGCCGTCTCCGCCGCCGCAGACGAAGCGGTCGTACCGGGGCCCCAGCTCCTCCGCCAGCCGGAGGGCGTCTCCGGCGGCCCGGGTGGGGATCACCGTGGGCAGCCAGCCCTCCGCCGCGAACCGGTCCAGCACCGGATACAGGGACGTGCGGCACTGGCCCCGTCCGGAGGTGGGGTTGAACAGATAGAGCAGTCGCTTTTGCTTCCCGTCCATGGCGTTACTGGATCAGCGCGCAGACCATATCGGAGAAGGCGGAGGGATCCTCCAGCGGATAGCCGGCGATGAGCAGTGCCTGGCTGTAGAGGATCTCCGTGATGCGTTCTGCCTTCTCCGTGTCTCCGTCCTTTACGGCGGCGGCGAGCACGGTAAACACCTGACTGTCGGGATTGACCTCCAGCACCCGCCGGGCCGTCATATTGGGGCCGTTCTGGCCCAGGGCCTTAAAATATTTCTCCATATCCAGGGAGATGGGGCCGTCCGCCGTCATGCAAACGGCGTGGCTCACCAGCTTGCCGGACAGCCGCACGTCGAACACGCGGCCGGTCAGCTTCTCCTTCATGAACGACGTCACGGCCTCGTGCTCGGCGGCCTTGGCCATGTTCTCGGCCTTCTCGTCGTCGGTCTCCGGCAGCGCGTCGTCGGCGTCGATGGACTTGAAGTACTTCTCCCCCTCTTTCTCCAGCACCTGGAGGACGAACTCGTCCACCTCATTGGTCAGGCAGAGGATCTCATAGCCCTTGGCGGTAAAGCGCTCCGCCTGAGGCAGAGAGGCGATCTGCTCCACGTCCCGGCCGCTGGCGTAGTAGATATACGGCTGATCCTCCGGCATCCGGGAGACGTAGTCTGCCAGAGAGGTGGGGAAGTCCTGGGTGCTGGAGGGGAACAGCAGCAGCTCCCGGAGGAAATCCTTGTGAACGCCGTAGTCGTTCACCACGCCGTACTTGAGCAGGATGCCGAAGGCGGTCCAGAACTGCAGATAGGTCTCGAAGTCCTCCTTCTGCAGCCGCACCAGCTCCGCCTTGATCTTCTTTTCCAGATTGGAGCAGATCTTCTTCACCTGTCCCGTCTGCTGGAGCATCTCCCGGGAGATATTCAGGGAGAAGTCCGGGGAGTCCACCACGCCCTTGACGAAGCGGAAGTACTCCGGCAGCATCTCGGGACAGTTTTCCATGATCATCACGTTGTTGCTGTAAAGCTGCAGGCCGAAGCGGCAGTCCCGGGCGTAGAAGTCGGAGGGCAGCCGGCCGGGAATGAACAGCATGGCCCGGTAGGTCACCGCGCCCTCCACGCTGGTCTGGATGCAGCTGATGGGATCCTGATAGTCGGAGAAAGCGGACCTGTAAAAGGCGTTGCGCTCCTCATCCGTCACGTCGCTGCGCTTGCGCTGCCACAGGGGCACCATGCTGTTGAGGGTGGTCAGCTCCTTCACCGTCTCGTACTCCACCGGCGCGTCCGCCGGGGTCTCGGGATCCCGGGCCTTCTCCCGGCTGGTGGTGATCTCCGCCCGAATGGGATAGCGGATGTAGTCGGAGTACTTCTTCACGATCCCCTCCAGCTGGAAGACGTCCAGATACTTGTCGTAGTCGTCCTCCTCCGTTGAGGCCTTCAGATAGAGGGTCACATCGGTGCCCGGCGTCGCCCGGAAGGCGGGCACGATGGTATAGCCGTCGGCGCCGGAGGACTCCCAGCGATACGCCTCGTCGGAACCGTAGGCTCTGCTGACCACGGAGACGGTTTCCGCCACCATGAAGGCGGAGTAGAAGCCCACGCCGAACTGTCCGATAATGTCAGGAGTATCCTCGGCCTCGCCCTGGGCCATATCCTCCCGGAACTGGAGGGTGCCGCTCTTGGCGATGGTACCCAGATTGTTCTCCAGCTCCTCCTGGGTCATGCCGATGCCGTTGTCGGAGATGGTCAGAGTCCGCTCGATCTCGTTGACAGACAGATCGATGGCCAGATCGGACCGGTTCAGGCCCACGCCCTCGTCGGTGAGGGCCCGAAAGGCCAGCTTATCCAGAGCGTCGCTGCTGTTGGAGATCAGCTCCCGCAGGAAAATGTCTTTGTGCGTATAGATAGAGTTGATCATCAGATCCAGCAGCCGCTTTGATTCTGTCTTGAACTGTTTCTTTCTCATGAAAAAATGCGCCTCCATAGATCGTTTTCTCGTCAGTTGACAGGCGCGTTAGCACTCTTGTAGTCCGAGTGCCAACGCCCTTTGTTCAGTATAATATAGTCCGCCGGATTTTTCAAGGGGAATTTTCACGGTTTTTTGCCGCAGCGACGTCCGGCGGGGATTGTTTTTATTCGACTACTGAGAAGGGCAAGAGTTTTTAAGGACATGCCTCCGGTCGCAGGCAGAAAACTCTTTTGCGAAAGAGGAACGGCCCTCCCGGGGGGCCATACTTTTCTGCTCGCACAGAAAAGTATGGAGAAAAGATGCGCCTAAGGAGAGGGCCTTACGCGGCCCCCTCCTTAGGAATCCTCCCCTTATGACAGGAACCCCCCAGCCACAGAACCGCCCCGGCCGTCAATGCCCTGAACTGTCCGGCGCAACCCACCCGCGCTTCCGCGCTTCTGCGGAGGGAAACGGGGCACCGCCGATTCGCACCCTGCGAGGCGCAGTTGCAGAGGAGCGGGATACCAAACCGAAGCCCAGCGTAAGCGGGTTCGGTTTGGAGAGGAGGCGCAATGGAATGAGTTTGCTTTCGCGTATACGCGCAAGCAAATGATATGGAATTTGCGCCGACGTAGCGGCAGCGAAGATGGATGCAGAGACAGTGCAAGTCTGCTGCGCCGAGCTGTCTTTGCCGGCACCCACGTCAGAACAGGGAAGGAAGTACATAGAAACCATTGGTGTCTATGCGCGTCTTTGGTGACTTTCTGCGCGATCAGAAAGTCACCCGTCGGAGACATTCCCGCCCACAGGCGGGAAAAGCCTTCGGCTCCGCTCAGGATAAAACGGGGAAAGCACCCATAACAAAAACCCGCGCTGCGGAGCAAGCTGCTCCGCAGCGCAGGTTTATTGCTAAGTTATGTTACGGCTGATCATTCTCCGCTGTCCCGGCAGGAGCAGCGGGCTCCGTCGTCACGGTGGGTTCCGCAGTCCCGGCGGGCTCGGCGGGGATCTGGACCGCCGCCTTCTTTTTCCGCTTCTTCTCCTTGGGCGGTCTCGGCGTCTTGGGCGGCTTCGGCGGCCGGTTCTGCTTCCAGCGGCGGAGCTTCCCCAGCAGCCACACGCACAGGACGATGATCACGATCACAATGATGATGCCCACGATGTGGCCCACGATGAACAGGAAGAAGTTCTCCACGCCGTTCAGGGCGCGGACCATCCCCCGGTGGAAGGACTGTCCGATCCGCTCTCCGAAGGTCAGCGGCGCGTTGCCGTCCGGGTCGACGCGGTAGACCTCCTGCAGGGAAATGCTCACGGTGGCGTAGCCGATCAGGGAGTCGTACCGCCGCAGGGAGCCGGTGAGCTCCTCGATCTCATACTCCGTTTCCGCCAGCGCGGTTTCCAGATCGATGATGTCGGACATATTGTCGGCCTTGGACAGCAGGTCCAGCAGCCGGTCGTACTTGGTCTGGGCCACCGCCAGCCGGGCCTCGGTGTCGTAGTACATCTCACTGACGTCCTGGATGGAGCGGTTCATATAGACCAGCGTGCACAACTCCCCGGCTCCCTGGCACAGGGCGTCGAACTGCTCCGTGGGCACCCGGACGATGTAGTAGGAGCTGCGGTAGCTGCTGTCGTAGCCGTACTGCTCGTCGGTCTCGAAATAGCCGCCCAGCTGTGCCACCAGCGCCTTCAGCCCTGCCACAGCCTCGTCATAGTCCGTGGTCTGCAGCTCCATGTCGGCCCGGTAGATCAGCTTCAGATTCAGTTCCCCGGCACTCGTATTCGTATCGGCCTCGGTCCCCGTCCGCTGCGGATCGCCCGCGGGCGCGGGCATCTCCGGACTGGCCGCCTCTTCAGCCGCCAGATCATAGTCGGCGGCGGCATTGTCATAGCCGCTGTCATACCAGCCGCTGCCGCCGCTCATATGGGACGAAGGCGCCGGCTCCCGGACACTGTCGGCGCTTTCGGTATTGCCGCAGCCGGTCAGAAGCCCCAGCAGGAAAACAGGCAGCAGGAATAATGCAAGTTTTCTTTTCATGGAGATTTCTCCTTTCTTTTTACATAACTGTTTGATAGACGACCAAAGGGAAGAAAAAGTTCCCGTCTCAGGAAAAAATGTATTTCGTAGCGAAAGCAAGTAAAATCAGGCATTTTTGTGGAAAAGTCTGTGGAAAAAGTGGAAAACTCCCTTGCACAGGGGGTTGACAAAAGAAATTATTTGTCTGAATTTGATGCAAACGGCATCTTTTTGTCGATGAATTATCGTGCAGGGAATCCTGCAGTTTCCTGCCAAAACAGACCGTTTTGCCCCGCCCGGAACAGGCCGCTGCCGGACAGGCAAAAAGGACGCGTGTTTCGACGCGTCCTTTTTCCTCATTTCTGGTATTCGAACTCCATGTCATAGAGGCTGACGGTATCCCCGTCTTTGATCCCCATCTCTTCCAGCCGCTCGAAGAGGCCGGATTCCCGGAGCTTCCGGTCGAAGTAGTTCCTCGACTCGTAGTCGGAGAAGTTGATGTCAGCGATGAGCCGCTCCAGCCAGGGGCCCTCTACCAGCCACAGGTCGTCCTCCCGGCGGATCTGCAGCTTGCTGCCGTCGGCGTCCACCTCCGGAGGCCGGGGCACATACTCCGGCTCGTAGACCGTGATAGGGGGCAGCTGGGACAGCTGTTCTGCGATGGCGTAGATCAGCTCCCGCAGGCCCACGCGGCCTGCCGCGGACAGGGTGAAGAAGGGGTATCCCCGCTCCTCCGCCAGGGCCCGCAGGGCCTCCACCGCCAACTCGTCCTCCACGGCGTCGATCTTGTTGGCCGCCAGGATCCGGGGCCGCTGCCACAGCGCCTCATTGTACTGCCGCAGCTCGTCGTCGATGGCGTGGAAATCCTCCACCGGATCCCGGGCGTCGGTGCCGGCGGCGTCCACCATCTGCACCAGCAGACGGCAGCGGTCGATATGCCGCAGGAAATCATGGCCCAGGCCGGCGCCCTCGGCGGCGCCCTCGATGAGGCCGGGGATGTCCGCCATGACGAAGGAGACGCCCTCCTCCACGAACACCACGCCCAGATTGGGGGACAGGGTGGTGAAGGGATAGCCGGCGATCTTGGGCCGCGCCTGGGTGACGGCGGCCAGCAGCGTGGATTTCCCCGCGTTGGGGAAGCCCACAAGGCCCACGTCCGCCAGGAGCTTAAGCTCCAGCAGCACATCCTTTGCCTCGCCGGGCAGTCCGGACTTGGCGAAATTGGGCACCTGCCGGGTGGGGGTGGCGAAGTGCTGGTTGCCCCAGCCGCCCCGGCCGCCCTTTGCCAGCACGAAGGTGCCGCCCTCGGCCATGTCCCGGATGATCTCCCGGGTCTCCGCGTCCCGGACCAGCGTGCCGCTGGGCACACGGATCACCAGGGATGCGCCGTCCTTGCCGGTGCAGCGCTTGCCGCGGCCCGGCTGGCCGTCCTCGGCGGTATATTTTCTCTTGTAGCGGAAATCCATCAGGGTGGACAGCCGGGGATCCGCCTGCAGGATCACGTCCCCGCCCCGGCCGCCGTCGCCGCCGTCGGGGCCGCCTGCGGCCACATACTTCTCCCGGTGAAAGGCCACGGCGCCGTTGCCGCCCCGGCCGGCCCGCACAGAGATGCGGGCCACGTCAATGAACTGGCTCATGGGTCTCCTCCTTGTCGTCGGCGCAAATTCCATATCATTCGCTTCCGTGTATACACGAAAGCGAACTCATTTCATTGCGCCTCCTCTCCGGGTGAAACCCACTCCGTTGGGCTTTCACCCGGTTTTTTCTCCTCTCGGCCCGCGTTGCGGCCCGCCGCAGTTCTCTCAAAGCGGAACCCGGCGCTTGCGCGGGTTTGCTTTGACACAAGCAAAAAGGGGCCGCTGCTCCCGCAACGGCCCCTTCGTTGTCTTGCTCAGTCCTCCGTCTCCCGGATGGAAACCTGCTTGCGATCCTTGCCCAGACGCTCAAAGCGGACGCGGCCGTCCTTGAGAGCGAACAGGGTATCGTCGCCGCCGATGCCCACGTTGACGCCCGGATGGATCTTCGTGCCACGCTGCCGGACCAGGATATTGCCGGCCAGGACATACTGTCCGTCGGCGCGCTTGACGCCCAGACGCTTGGACTTGGAGTCGCGTCCGTTACGGGTGGAGCCCATTCCCTTTTTATGTGCCATGTATCACACCTCCGAAAAGTCAGTTATCAGGTTGGTTCAGGCCGTGATCGTGCCGATCTGGACCTTGGTGTACGGCTGCCGGTGGCCCTGACGGCGGCGGTAGCCCTTCTTGGCCTTCATCTTGAAAACCGTGATCTTCTTGCCCTTGCCGCTCTTCACGACGGAGGCTGCGACCTTAGCGCCGTCCACATAGGGCGTGCCGAAGGTGGCGTTGTCGCCGTCCACGACGGCCAGGACCTTGTCGAAGGTGATGGAATCACCGTCAGCGGCGTCCAGCTTCTCGATGAAGAGGGTGTCGCCCTCCGTCACTCTGTACTGCTTGCCGCCGGTCTCGATAATTGCGTGCATCGATTGCACCTCACTTTTCTCGTCTCGCTCTCGGGGTGCGGGAGGTCCCGTCTTGTCTGACCCTGTCAAAGCGGCCCTATTAGTATATCCGTTTCAGCCGGGCTTGTCAAGGATTTTCTTCTGTTCTTTCTTTAATAAGGGTCAAAAGAGGCCCTTTGACGTCTGCAAACGCAGACGCCGCCCCGTATCCAGGAAAGTCATTTTCCCGGCGGGGCGGCGTTTTTGTTTTCATGCTGCGGTCCGGTCAGGTGTTCCGCATGAATCGGGACAGGAACTCCCGGGTCTCGGGCATCTTCGGATCCCCCAAAACCTGGGACGGGGGGCCCTCCTCGCAGATAACGCCGTCCTTCATGAAGACCACGCTGCTGGACACGTCCTTGGCGAAGGCCATCTCATGGGTGACGATGAGCATGGTCAGGCCCTCCTGTGCCAGCTTGGACATGACGTCCAGCACCTCGCCCACCATCTGGGGATCCAGGGCGGAGGTGGGCTCATCGAAGAGCAGGACCTCCGGCTCCATGGCCAGGGCCCGGGCGATGGCCACCCGCTGCTTCTGGCCGCCGGAGAGCTGCTTGGGCTTGGCGTTGATGAAGGGGATCATGCCCACCTTCTCCAGATAGTACAGGGACTTCTCACGGGCCTCCTGACTGCTGCGGCCCAGGACCTTCCGCTGGCCCACGATGCAGTTGTCCAGGGCGGTCATGTTGGCAAACAGGTTGAAGCTCTGGAACACCATTCCCACCCGGGCCCGGTAATTGGTAACGGAGAAATTCTTGTCCAGAATACTCTTGCCGTGGTAGAGGATCTGGCCGGAGGTGGGCTCCTCCAGCAGATTGACGCACCGCAGCAGGGTGGACTTGCCGGAGCCGGAGGCCCCGATGATGCTGGTCACGTCTCCGATGGAGACGGAAAAATCGATATCCTTCAAAACCTCATGGGCGCCGAAGCTCTTGCCGAGGTGACGGATCTCCAGGATCGGTTCCTTCTTGTCAGCCATATCAGAGCTCCCCCCTGGTGTCGAGATTTCGGTTCCCGGTCTTGCCGCTGCCGGGATAGTTGTACATCCCGGAGGTCATGGCCAGGGTGTCGGTGGTGGCCAGATCGTAATTGTCCGCGCCGTCGATCCGCTTCTCCAGCCAGCGCAGGAGATTGGAGATGACCAGGGTCATGATCAGATAGATCACCATGACGATGGTGGCGGACTGGAAGTACAGATACAGCGCGCCCACGACGCTCTTGTGGACGAAGAACAGGTCCGTGATGCTGATGACCGACAGCACGGAGGTGTCCTTGATGTTGATGATGAAGTTGTTGCCGATCTGCGGGATGATGTTCCGGAAGGCCTGGGGCAGAATGACGCTGACCATGGTCTGGAAGTGGCTCATGCCGATGGCCTTGGCACCCTCGGTCTGGCCCGGGTCAATGGACAGGATGCCGCCCCGGACCGTCTCGGCCATGTACGCGCCGGTGTTGATGGACACGACGAAGAACGCCGAGGTCCACATCCCCATGCCGATGCCGAAGACCATCCGGATGCCGAAGTAAAGGAAGACGGCCTGCACGATCATGGGCGTGCCCCGGAAGACCTCCACGTAGATCTTCAGGATGGCCTTGACGATCCGCAGGATGATCCGCTTGGGCAGCGGGTCCTTTGGCGTGATGGGGATGGTCTGCACCAGGCCCACGATGAAACCGATGACGCAGCCGATGAACGTACCCACAAAGGCGATGAGCAGCGTGCGCCCGGCGCCCTGCAGATAGGATGTACTGTATTTGGACCAGCATCGCACAATGCCGGAGATGAATTCCGATTCCATGTGATTTCGCTCCAGATCTCAGATTTTTAGCGGGTCAGTGAGAAAAAACCCGGGGTCCCGCGGGGCCCCGGGGATGGGAAACGCTCAAATCACTCGCTGAGAGGCTGCACGGCGATGGCTTCCTGCATCATCTTCTCGAAGTCGTCCACCGTCATCGTGCTGAGCACGGCGTTGACGGCGTCCAGCAGCTCGGTGTTGCCCTTCTGCACGGACACGCCCAGATTGATGTCCTCGTCGGAGACGACGAAGTTGTCATCGGAGCCGGTGAAGTCCAGCAGGACCATGTCGCTGTAGACAGAGGTAGCGGCCATGGCGGTGGGCATATCGGTGACAACCAGATCCACCGCGCCGGACTCCAGCGCCACCAGCATGGCGGGAGCGGTCTCCTGAGCGGCCAGGACGTTGGCGTTCTCGATCTGCGGGATGCAGTTGTCATACCAGATGGTACCCAGCTGAGAGGTGCAGGTGGCGCCGGCCAGATCAGACAGGCCCTGGGCGCTGGCATACTCGCTGTCCTTCAGCGTCAGGGTGACGATGGAGGCGTAGTAGTACGGCTCGGAGAAGTCCACGACCTCCAGACGGTCGGAGGTGATGGACTGACCGGCGATGACGGCGTCAACGGTGCCGGCCTGCAGGGCGGGGATCAGGGAATCCCAGTCCAGCTTGACGATCTCCAGGTCGCGGCCCATGCTCTCGGCCACCAGCTTGGCCATCATGACGTCGTAGCCATAGGCGTAGTCGGAGCTGTCGGCGATGGGAACAGCGCCGTTGGAGTCATCCTCCTGGGTCCAGTTGTAGGGGGCGTAGCCGCACTCCATGGCCACGCGCAGAGGCGCGGTGTCCGTGGTGTCGGGGGCCGCGGTATCGGCGCCGTCAGAGACAGGGGCGTCTCCGTCCGCAGGGGGTGCGTCGGTGCCGCCGCCGGCGCCGCAGGCGGTCAGAGCCAGCACGAGGACCAGTGCCAGCATCAGTGCAAACAGCTTTTTCATGTTTCTCCAGTTCCTTTCCGCGCAAACGCGCATAAAAAATATTAAGCCATGATCTCCGGTGGATGAGATCATGGCCTGCGATACGATACAAAACAGTATGTACTGCAATGACAACGCTCCACCGAAGTGACAGTCCGGCGGATATTGTCCGCCGGCCCGGGCCCCGCCGCGCCGGACAGCGCCTGCGGTCCCTCGGCGGCCTCCCCTTTCCGCATCCCGGTGTCCGCCGGTGAAAGATACGTACTTTTGTCGGTCGCGCCTCTATCATTACCGTCTTCATTATAAAAAATCCGTGGTATTTGTCAAGGCCAAACGGTGGTTTTCCAAAATATTTCCCCGGATCCCGCCCGAAAAACGGGAAAATGGTCCGGGGAAAGAATTCACGGTTTGTTTCCAAATTTAGGGATGGAAAAACGGAGTGAAATGTGCTATATTGAAAGATACGTATAATAGGTGAAACCATATGCCGCCCCGCAGGGCGGCAGGAAAGGCGTCTTTTACTATGAGTGTACTGACAAAGATTTTCGGCACCACCAGCTCCCGGGAGCTGAAGAAGATCCAGCCTGTGGCCAAGCAGGTGGAGGCCCTGGAGGACGAATATAGAAAGCTGACGGACGCGGAGCTGAAGGCCAAGACGGACGAGTTCCGCTCCCGGTACCAGCAGGGCGAGTCTCTGGATGACCTGCTGCCGGAGGCCTTTGCCACCGTACGGGAGGCTTCGGACCGGGTGCTGGGCATGCGCCACTATCCCGTGCAGATCATCGGCGGCATCGTCCTGCACCGGGGCAGCATCGCCGAGATGAAGACCGGTGAAGGCAAGACCCTGGTGGCCACCCTTCCCGCCTACCTCAACGCCATCTCCGGCGAGGGCGTCCACATCGTCACCGTCAACGACTATCTGGCCAAACGAGACAGCGAATGGATGGGCAAGGTCTACACCTTCCTGGGCATGACGGTGGGCCTGATCGTCCACGGTCTTACCCCCGACCAGCGCCGCCGGGCTTACGCCGCGGACATCACCTACGGCACCAACAACGAGTTCGGCTTCGACTATCTCCGCGACAATATGGCCATCTACGCCAAGGAGCTGGTCCAGCGGGGCCATGCCTACGCCATCGTGGACGAGGTGGACTCCATCCTCATCGACGAGGCCCGGACCCCCCTGATCATCTCCGGCAAGGGCGAGAAGTCCACCCAGCTGTACCAGATGGCGGACCAGTTCGTCCGGACCCTGAAAAAGCTGGTCATCGCCTCCACCGATACCAAGGAGGAGGAGGATGTGGATCTGGACGCCGATTACGTGGTGGACGAGAAGGCCCGCACCGCCACTCTCACCGCCCACGGCATCGAGAAGGCGGAGCGCGCCTTCAATCTGGAAAATCTCTCCGATCCGGAGAACACCACCCTGAGCCACCACATCAATCAGGCTCTGAAGGCCCACGGCGTGTTCAAGCGGGACATCGACTACGTGGTCAAGGACGGCGAGGTCATCATCGTCGATGAGTTCACCGGCCGTCTCATGTTCGGCCGCCGGTACAACGAGGGCCTGCACCAGGCCATCGAAGCCAAGGAGCACGTCACCGTGGCCAACGAGTCCAAGACCCTGGCCACCATCACCTTCCAGAATTTCTTCCGGCTCTATCATAAGCTGGCGGGCATGACCGGTACCGCCATGACGGAGGAGGCCGAGTTCAACGAGACCTATAAGCTGGACATCGTGGAGATCCCCACCAACCGCGCCGTGATCCGCGTGGATCATCCGGACGTGGTGTTCAAAAATACCGCCGGCAAATACCGGGCCATCGTAAAGCAGATCGCCGAGTGCCATGAAAAGGGTCAGCCGGTGCTGGTGGGCACCATCTCCATCGAGAAGAGCGAATACCTCTCCAAGCTGCTGACAAGGGCCGGCATCCACCACAACGTCCTCAACGCCAAGCACCACGAGAAGGAGGCGGAGATCGTCGCCCAAGCCGGCAAGCTCGGCGCCGTCACCGTGGCCACCAACATGGCCGGCCGAGGCACTGATATCATGCTGGGCGGCAACGCCGAGTATATGGCCAAGGCCGATCTGCGCAAGCAGGGCCTGCCGGAGGAACTGATCGTGGAGGCCGATGGCTTTGCCGAGACCTCCAACCCCGAGATCCTGGACGCCCGGAAGCAGTTCGCCGAGGCCGTGGCAAAGCACAAGGCGGAGATCAAGGACGAGGCCCAACAGGTCCGGGAGGCCGGCGGTCTGTTCATCCTGGGCACGGAGCGCCACGACGCCCGGCGTATCGACAATCAGCTCCGCGGCCGTTCCGGCCGTCAGGGCGACCCCGGCGAGAGCCGGTTCTATCTGTCCCTGGAGGACGACATCATGCGCCTGTTCGGCTCCGAGCGCGTGGCGGGCATGATGGAGGGCCTGGGCGTGGACGAGGACACCCCCATCGACGCGAAGGTTCTCTCCAACGCCATCGAAAACGCCCAGAAGAAGGTGGAGAGCAAGCACTTCCAGGCCCGTAAGTCCACGCTGCAGTATGACGACGTCATGAACACCCAGCGTTCCGTCATCTACGAGCAGCGCCGGAAGGTGCTGGACGGCGAGGACCTGCGTTCCTCCATCGAGAGCATGATCCACGGCGTCATCGCGCCTATTACCAACGGCATCACCGACGAGCACGGCCACGTCACCGCCGCTGACTGGAACCGCGCTCTTAACCCCTTCCTGTCCATGATCCCCGAGGCCGCGTCTCTGCGGATGACGGAGCAGTCCATCGCCGGACATACAGCGGAGGAGCTGACGGAGCGGCTGGACCAGCTGGCCATGGAACGCTACCGCCGCAAGGAGGAGGAGTTCGGCGAGCTGCCCGACGGCAGCGGCACCCCCCTCATGCGCGAGGTGGAGCGTGTGGTCATGCTCCGGGTCGTGGACGAGTACTGGATGGATCAGATCGACGCCATGGCGGAGCTGCGGCAGGGCATCGGCCTGCGGGCCTACGCCCAGACCGACCCTGTCATCGCCTATAAAAAGGAAGGCTATGAGATGTTCGACGCCATGATCGCCGCCATCCGGGAGGAGACCGTGCGCCGTCTCTTCACCGTCCAGCTCCGCGTCAACCAGGAGGTCAAGCGCGAGCGGGTGGCCCAGGTCACCGGCGAGAACGCAGGCGGCGACGGCACCGTGAAGAAGCAGCCTGTGCGCCGGGACTCCAAAAAGGTCGGCCGCAACGAACCCTGCCCCTGCGGCAGCGGCCTGAAGTATAAGAAGTGCTGCGGCATCAACGACTGAGTTATGGCATTTCAGGAAATCACCCGCAGCGGCGTCACCTTTTACGCCTCCGACGCCCTCTCCGGCGTCGTCCACGGCTTTGCCACCCGTCTGGGGGGCGTCAGCCGGGGAAAATTTGACTCTTTGAACCTCTCCGACACCCGGGGCGACGATCCCGACTGTGTCCGGGAGAATCTGCGCCGCTTCCGCGTCGCCGTCGGCGTGCCGGAGCAGGCCCATATCTATCTCCCCCTTCAGATCCACGGCACCGTCGTATGGCGGGTGGACCGGGACACGGATCCCGCGCCGGTCCAGGCCGACGCGGTGATCACCGACGTGCCGGGACTCCCCATCGGCGTGCGCCACGCCGACTGCGTACCCATCCTGATCCGGGACGCCGGAGGCCGGGCCGTGGCCGCCGTCCACGCCGGATGGCGGGGCACCGCCGCAGGCGTCGTCTCCGCCGCCGTGGCGGCTCTGGGGGAGCAATACGGCTGCGTTCCGCCGCAGCTCTACGCCGCCGTCGGCCCCTGCATCTGTCCCGACTGCTTTGAAACGGACGCCGACGTGCCGGAGGCCATCCTGGCCAACCTGGGCCCCGAGGCGGCGCCGTATCTGCCGAAGCGCGGGCGGAAATACCACCCGGACCTCCGGGCCGTCAACGCCCTGTGGCTCCGGCGCGCCGGCGTGCCCGCAGACCACATCGACATCGCCGCCGTCTGTACCTGCTGCCGGCCGGATCAGTTCTGGTCCCACCGGCGTCTGGGTGAGGAGCGGGGCTGCCAGGCGTCCGTCATCATGCTGCCGGAGGAGGGGATCAAATGAGCCGCGCCGACGAGCTGTTCATCGAAAACTGCCGGGCCATTCTGGACACCGGCTTCTGGGACACGGATCAGGACGTCCGGCCCCGGTGGCCGGACGGGACTCCGGCCCACACCGTCAAGCGGTTCGGCATCGTCAACCGCTATGACCTGCAGGAGGAGTTCCCCCTGCTGACCCTGCGGCGGACCTACTGGAAGACCGCCGTGGACGAGCTGCTGTGGATCTGGCAGAAGAAGTCCAGCAATATCCGGGACCTCAACGCCCGCATCTGGGACCAGTGGGCCGACGAGACCGGCTCCATCGGCAAGGCCTACGGCTACCAGCTGGGGGTGAAGCACCGGTATCCCGAGGGTGAGATGGACCAGGTGGATCGGGTGCTGTACGACCTGAAGCACAACCCCGCCAGCCGACGGATCCTCACCAGCCTGTATACTTTCGCGGACCTGTCGGAGATGCACCTGTACCCCTGCGCCTGGTCCGTGACCTTCAACGTCACGGAAAACCGGCTCAACGCCGTGCTCAACCAGCGCAGTCAGGATATGCTGGCCGCCAACAACTGGAACGTGGTGCAGTACGCCGTGCTGGTGCACATGCTGGCTCAGGTCAGCGGCCTGATCCCCGGTGAACTGATCCACGTCATCGCCGACGCCCACATCTATGACCGCCACGTTCCCCTGGTGGAGGAGATGCTGCGGCAGACGCCTCAGCCGGCGCCGAAATTCATCATGGATGAGACCGTCACCGATTTTTACGCCTTCACCCGGAACAGCTTCCGGGTAGAAGACTACCGCTACGCTCCCTTTGAAGCGGAGATCCCCGTGGCCGTCTGAGGAGGTACCGTACATGAAGCTCATCGCCGCCGTATCCGCCGACTGGGGCATCGGGAAGGACAATCAGCTGCTGTTCAGCCTGCCCACGGACATGAAATTCTTCCGCACCATGACGAAGGGCGCCGCGATCATCATGGGCCGCCGGACCCTGGAGTCCTTCCCCGGCGGAAAGCCGCTGAAGGGCCGGGAGAACATCGTCCTGTCCCGGGACCCGTCCTTCTGTCCGGAGGGGGTCACCGTGGTCCGGACTCTGAAAGATCTGCCGGAACGCCCCGACGCCTTTGTCATCGGCGGCGAGGCCATCTATCGGCTGCTGCTGGACCGGTGCGACACCGCCTATATCACGAAGGTGGACGCCGTCGCTCCCGCGGATCGGTTCCTTCCGGATCTGGACGCCCTGCCGGACTGGGAGCTGGCGGAGCAGGGGGAGCCCATTGAGGAAAACGGCCTGACCTTCCGGTTCCTCACCTACCGCCGCAGACAGGAGGAAGCCCTGTGAACATTCAGATCTTCGGCGTGTCGAAGTGCTTCGACACGAAAAAGGCGGAGCGCTGGTTCAAGGAGCGGCGCATCCGCTATCAGCGCATCGACCTGAAGCAGACCGGCATCAGCCGGGGGGAGCTGACGTCGGTGATCCGGGCCGTGGGCGGCGTGGACGCCGTGGTCAGCGAGAAGGGCGACGGCGCGGCGCTGCTGCGGTATCTGGCCTATGACGAGGACAAGGTCGAAAAGCTGCTGGAGGATCCTCTGCTGCTGAAAACCCCCATCGTCCGCAACGGCAAACAGGCCACTGTGGGCTATTGTCCCGAAATCTGGGCCCAGTGGACGTGACCGATCATATGGAAAGCATGGAGACCGCACTGCGGTCCTCCGTGCTTTTTTCGTCCCCCCGGAGGGCAGACCTGCTGATTGATTAAACTGCCCGGAAAACCATGGGTCTTCCGGCGCATCTTTTTCCCCGTCTTTCCTGTGCGAGCAAACACAATACCAAACCGAAGCCCAGCCCAGCGGGTTCGGTTTGGAGAGGCGGCACGACGGAATGGACTCGCTTTCGCGTATACGCGCAAGCGAGTGATATGGAGCCCGTGCCGACGAGGCCCCCCGGAAAGGGCGTGTCCCTCTACGAAAAAAGTTTTTCCGCCTGCGGACAGGGAGAGAACGTGCCTCCGGCGCAAAAATCAAAAATCGCTCCGGAACTCCATGCGGGGCTTGCCAAACCTCCCGGAGCTGTGATATTCTTTATAGATGCGAAATACGACGAGCAGACTCGTCCGGCGATAAAGGAGGCTCTCTCATGGAGCGCGAAAAGTTTTATATCACCACACCGATCTACTACCCCTCCGACAAGCTGCACATCGGCCACACCTACTGCACCGTGGCCACCGACGCCATGGCCCGCTTCAAGCGCCTGCAGGGCTGCGACGTGCTGTTCCTCACAGGCACCGACGAGCACGGCCAGAAGATCGAGGAGAAGGCCAAGGAGGCCGGCGTCACCCCCCAGCAGTTCGTGGACAACATCGTGGCCGGAGAGCGGGGCGTACTGGACCTGTGGAAGCTGATGAACATCTCCAACGACCGCTTCATCCGCACCACGGATGACTACCACGTACTGTCCATCCAGCGGATCTTCCGCCGGATGTACGACAACGGCGACATCTACAAGGGCGCCTATAAGGGCAAGTACTGCACCCCCTGCGAGTCCTTCTGGACCGACAGCCAGCTTCAGGACGGCAAGTGCCCCGACTGCGGCCGGGAGGTCCATGAGGCGGAGGAGGAGGCCTATTTCTTCCGGCTGTCCAAGTACGCCGAGCCCGTACGGAAGCTGCTGGAGGACACCGATTTTCTCCAGCCCCGCAGCCGCGTCCACGAGATGGTGAACAACTTCATCAAGCCCGGTCTGGAGGACCTGTGCGTGTCCCGCACCAGCTTCTCCTGGGGCATCCCCGTGGACTTCGACCCCGGCCATGTGGTCTATGTGTGGGTGGACGCCCTGTCCAACTATATCACCGCTCTGGGCTTCGACAACGACAGATACCACGACTACGACCGCTACTGGCCCGCCGACGTCCACTTCGTGGGCAAGGAGATCGTCCGGTTCCACTCCATCATCTGGCCCGCCATGCTCATGAGCATGGGCCTGCCTCTGCCGAAGCACGTCTTTGGCCACGGCTGGCTGCTGCTGGACGGCGGCAAGATGTCCAAGTCCAAGGGCAACGTGGTGGATCCCTATATCCTGGCCCGTCAGTTCGGCGTGGACGCCCTGCGCTTCTTCCTCATGCGCACCTTCCCCTTCGGCTCCGACGGCAACTTCTCCAACGAGCTGCTGATCCAGACCATCAATACGGATCTGGCCAACGATCTGGGCAACCTCCTCAGCCGCACCGTTTCCATGGTGGGGAAGTATTTCGGCGGAACGCTGCCTGAGCAGCAGGCGGATGACCCGGCCCTGGACGCCGAGTTGGTGACCATGGGCGGCGGGCTCCGGGACAGATATGAGGCGGCCATGGAGGCCTTCGCTCCCCACAAGGCACTGGAGGAGGTCTTCGCTCTGGTGAGCCGGAGCAATAAATATATCGACGAGAACGCGCCGTGGATCCTGGCCCGGGACATGGAGCACAACGGCGCCCGGCTGGCCCGGGTGATGTACAATCTGCTGGAGGCCCTGCGCATCTCCACGGTCCTGCTGCTGCCCTTCATGCCCGAGAGCATGGTCAAGGCGCTCGATCAGGTGGGCGCGGACGCCGCGCTCCGGACCTGGGAGAGCCTGGCACGGTGGGGCGGCCTGCCCGCCGCCGCCTCCGTGACCAGGGGCGAGAATCTCTTCCCCCGGGTGGACATGGACAAGGCCCTGGCGGCGCTGGAGGCCGCAGCGGAGGAGGCCAGAAAGGCCGATCTGCCGGCTCTGGAGTTCGAACCGCCCTCCCCGGAGGTGGAGTTCGACACCTTCGCCGCCTGCGACATGCGGGCCGTGAAGGTCAAGGACTGCGTGCCCGTGAAGAAGAGCGAGAAGCTGCTGTGCTTTACGCTGGACGACGGCACCGGTGAGGATCGGCAGATCCTCTCCGGCATCGCCAAGTGGTACCGTCCGGAGGACCTGATCGGCAAGACCCTGGTGGCCATCGTGAACCTGAAGCCCCGGAAGATGATGGGCCTGATGAGCTGCGGCATGCTGCTGTCCGCCACCCACACGGAACACGGGGAGGAGAAGCTGAATCTGATCATCGTGGACGACGCCATCCCCGCCGGCGCGAGGCTGTGCTGATGGAGAAGATCTTTGACACCCACGCCCACTATGACTCCCATAAGTTCGACAGTGACCGGGACGAGCTGCTGGCCTCCATGCCGGACCGTGGCATCGCGTATATCCTCAATCCCGGCTGCGAGCTGGACAGCTCCCGCACCGCCATCGCACTGGCAGAGCGCCACCCCTTCGTCTACGCCGCCGTGGGGGTCCATCCGGAGGACTGTCAGGACTGGGAGGACAGCCATGTCGACATCCTGCGTGCTCTGGCGGATCACCCGAAGGTGAAGGCCATCGGGGAGATCGGGTTGGACTACTACTGGAAGGAAAATCCGCCCCGGGAGCTCCAGCAGCACGTGCTCCGGGCCCAGATGGCTCTGGCGGAGGAGCTGGACCTGCCCGTCATCATCCACGACCGGGAGGCCCATGCCGACAGCATGGCCATTGTCCGGGACTTTCCCCACGTCCGGGGGGTGTTCCACTGCTATTCCGGCGCCGTGGAGCAGGCGAAGGAGCTGATGGATCTGGGCTGGATGATCAGCTTCACCGGCTCCATCACCTACAAGAACGCCCGCCGGGCGCTGGAGGTCATCGCCGCCCTGCCCATGGACCGGATGATGCTGGAGACCGACGCGCCGTATATGACGCCGGTGCCCCACCGGGGCAGGCGGAACGACTCGTCCTATATCCCCTTCATGGCGGAGAAAATGGCGGAGATCAAATCCCTGCCCGTGGAGGACGTGATCCGGCAGACCCGGGAGAACGGCCTCCGGTTTTTCCGGATCCCTGAATAAAAGCAAACACCCCTGACAGGCGAAAGCCCGTCGGGGGTCTTTCTGTTTGACTGCGAAAACAGACGAAACGTTTTGGGAACGAGCCTCCGGCGGGTGACTTTCTGATCGCGCAGAAAGTCACCAAAGGCGCGCATAAGGGGAGACCCCTGACAATGGGGTCTCCCCTTATGTATCCCCGTCCCTTATGACAGGGCAGTCTCAGCCGCAGAACCATCCCGGCCGGCAGAGCCCTGCATTGTCCGGCGCAGCCCACTCGCGCTTCCGCGCTGCTGCGGTGGGCGACGGGGATTAGTCGCAGGGCCGCACCCGTAGAGGCGCAGTTGCAGAGGAGCAAGTTATCATACCAAACCGGAGCCCAGCTTCAGCGGCTCCGGTTTGGGTTTTAAGGCCAGCCAGTTCGCACCCTCCGAGGCGCGGGGACAGAGGAGCAACAGCCGATTCGACAGAGCAAGAGCGGCAGCGAAGCAAGGAGCAAAGACAATGCAAGTTTGCTGCGCCGAGCTGTCTTTGCCGGTATTTTCGTCAGAGCGGGAAAGGAAATACATAGAAACCATGGGTTT
>JAFWDQ010000025.1 GCA_017516065.1 Oscillospiraceae bacterium | reverse complement strand
TGCCTCCGGCGGGTGACTTTCTGATCGCGCAGAAAGTCACCAAAGACGCGCATAGAAACCCATGGTTTCTATGTACTTCCTTTCCCGGTCTGACGGAAGTACCGGCAAAGACAGCTCGGCGCAGCATGACAGGATCGTGCCTGCTTCCAGCATCACTGTCGTTCGTCTCTGTCGAATCGGCTGTTGCTCCTCTGTTCCCGCGCCTCGACGGGTGCAAATCGGCGGCCAATCCCCGTCACCCACTGCAGCAGCGCGCCAGCGCGGGTGGGTTGCAGAGTCGATTCAGGCCTTTGCCGGCCGGGATGGTTCTGCGGCTGAGACTGCCCTGTCATAGTGGAGGGGATTCCACAAGGGGGACCCCCTGACAGGGGTCCCCCTTTGGCGCGTTCTTTGCCTACTTTCTGTCGCGCACAGAAAGTAGGTCCCCCGGAAGGGGCGTTCCCTTTTACGAAAAAAGCTTTCCCGCCTGCGGGCGGGAGGAGGGACGTGCCTCCGGCGGGTGACTTTCTGATCGCGCAGAAAGTCACCAAAGACGCGCATAGATACCCATGGTTTCTATGTACTTCCTTTCCCGGTCTGACGGAAGTACCGGCAAAGACAGCTCGGCGCAACATGACAGGATCGTGCCTGCTTCCAGCATCACTGCCGTTCGCCTCTGTCGAATCGGCTGTTGCTCCTCTGTTCCCGCGCCTCGGAGGGCGTGACCCTGCAACCGGACCGCAGCGCCCGCCGCCGCAGCGGTTTGCCTTTTCGCCGCAAAAATCAAAAAACCGCCCGGCGGGTATTTCCAACCGGGCCGGATTTTGTTATAATATAGATGTAAGGGGAGCGGCCGGGGAGGCGTCTCCCGCACACGATCTATTTTTCTGTTACAGGAGGCGTCCAGTTATGTGCACGCGTGAAAAGGATATCAAGATTTTTGCCGGCAACTCCAATCCCGAGCTGGCCCAGGCCATCTGCAGGGATCTGGGCATGCCCCTGGGCAAGGCTACGGTGGGCCAGTTCGCCGACGGCGAGGTCAGCTGCGTCATCGGTGAGAGCGTCCGCGGCGCCGACGTGTTTGTGATCCAGTCCACCTGCAAACCCGTCAATGACCGTCTGATGGAGATGCTGGTGATGATCGACGCCCTGCGCCGCGCCTCCGCCTCCCGGATCACCGCCGTGATCCCCTATTTCGGCTACGCCCGCCAGGACCGCAAGGACAAGCCCCGGGCGCCCATCTCCGCCAAGCTGGTGGCCAACCTCATCACCGAGGCCGGCGCCGACCGCGTGCTGACCATGGATCTCCACGCCAATCAGATCCAGGGTTTCTTCGATATCCCCGTGGACAATCTGCTGGGCAAGCCCATCTTTGTGGAGTTCTGCAAAAACCAGTATCTGGGCAAGGAGGATCAGACCGTCGTCGTATCCCCCGACGTGGGCAGCGTCGCCCGGGCCAGAGGCTTCGCCGAGAAGCTGGGCATGCCCCTGGCTATCGTGGACAAGCGGCGGCCCCAGGCCAACGCCTGCGAGGTGATGAACATCATCGGCAGCGTAGCGGGCAAGGACGTGCTGCTGTTCGACGACATGGTTGACACCGGCGGCAGCATCTGCAACGCCGCCAAGGCCCTCATCGAGGTGGGCGGCGCCCTGTCCGTCAAGGCCTTTGCCTCCCACGGCGTGCTGTCCGCCCCCGCCATCCAGCGCATCCAGGACAGTGTCATCGACGAGATGTACCTCCTGGACACCATCCCCCGTCCTCCCGAGGCCGACGGCTGCAAGAAGCTGAAGTACCTCTCCGTGGCGCCCCTCTTCGCCGCCGCCATCCACAGCATCTGCGACGGGACCTCCGTGTCCTATCTCTTCACCTGATATGCTGGGACGAAGCGGACCCATCGACTGGCTCATCGTCTGTCTGGGCAACCCCGGGGATCAGTACTCCTGTACCCGGCACAATATGGGCTATCTGGTGGGAGATGTGCTGGCGGAGCGGCACAGGATCCGCATGCGCCGGGTCCGGTTCCACGCCCTGTGCGGCGACGGGACCGTCTGCGGCCAGCGGGTCCTGCTGATGAAGCCCCAGACCTACATGAACCGTTCCGGCACCGCCGTCGGCGAGGCCGTCCGATTCTATAAGCTCCCGCCCCAGAGGGTGCTGACTCTGGTGGACGACATTGCCCTGCCCCCCGGCCGGATCCGCATCCGGCAGTCCGGCAGCGCCGGGGGCCACAACGGGCTGAAGGATCTCATCGCCCATCTGGGCACCGATGATTTCCCCCGGATCAAGATCGGCGTGGGCGCGCCGCCCCATCCGGACTACGACCAGGTGGACTGGGTCCTGGGCGTGCCCCAGGGCGACGACCGGGCCGCCATCGGCGAGGCCCTGGTCCGGGCCGCCGACGCCGTGGACGCCATTTTGCAGGACGGCTTTGACAAGGCCATGACCCGGTACAATACAAACAACACAAAATAGCATACCGGCGGCAAGACTCCCGCCGCTTCTGCATAAACATGACCCGAAGTCCCCCTCTCCCGGGGACTTCGGGCGGTTTGGCGTGGTGCGACTGCGCCCTGTATTTCCAAATTTTAGGAGGTTTCCCTATGCTTTCCGTCACCCGACTGCTGGAACGATCCGAGGAATACCGCACGCTGCTGGCCGCTCTGGAGGGCGGCGGCTGTCCTGCGGCCGTCTCCGGCCTGTCCCCCATCCACCGGGTCCACATTGCGGCGGCCCTGCGGCTGTCCACGGAACGCCCGGTGGTGCTGCTGTGCACCGACGAGGGCGAGGCCGCCCGGACGGCGGCGGATCTGCGGGTGCTGACGGAGCAGCCGGTGGAGGTCCTGCCGGCCCGGGAGTTCCTGCTCCACGACACGGCCACCGCCTCCCGGGAGTGGGAGCAGACCCGGCTGGGGCTCCTGCATCGGATGCGGGCCGGGGACCTGTCGCTGATCGTGGCCACCCCCGACGCCTTCCTCACCCGCACCATACCCCCGGCGGTGCTGGAGCAGGCGATCCTGACCCTGGCGCAGGATCAGGTCTGCCAGCCGGAGACCGTGGCGGAGCAGCTGACGGATCTGGGCTACTCCATCTGCGACCAGGTGGAGGGTCCGGGCCAGTTCGCCCGGCGGGGCGGCATTCTGGATATCTGGTCTCCGGGCCGGGAGATGCCGGTGCGGGTGGAGTTCTTCGGCGACCAGATCGACGCCATGGGCGTCTTCGATCCCGCCACCCAGCGGCGGACGGAAAATATCATGCTGGCCCGGCTGCTGCCGGTGATGGAGCTGCTGCCGGCCTTCGCCCCCGGCGGACGGCAGGGTCTGTGTGACGCCGCCGCGGCGCTGCGGGGCCGCATCGCACGGCGCAAGAAAGTCGATCCGAAGCTGCTGGAGACCCTGGATCGGGATATCCGGCGGATGGAGGAGGGCATCGTCTTCCCGGCCTTGGACCGTTACTTCTCCCTGTGCTACCCGGAGCCCTGCACCGCTCTGGACTACCTGCCGCCGGAGACTGTGTTCTGCTTCTGTGAGAGCCCCCGGGTCATGGATCGGGCGAAAAACTTTCTCTGGCAAATGGAGCAGGATGTGGAACGTCTGATGGAAACCGGCCAGCTCCCCGGTGAGCTGGCGGAGCTGTGGCCCGGTCTGGACCTGCTCTGCGCCCGGCTGGCGGACTGGCCGGTGCTGTTCCTCAACTCCTTTTCCGGCTCCGTCTATCCCCTGCCGCCCCGGCAGCTGATCGCCTTCCAGTGCCGCCAGCTGCCCTCCTTCGCCAACAGTCTGGACGTCGCCGCCGACGATCTGGCCCAGTATGTCCGGGCCGGATACGCCGTGGTGATCTGCTGTCCCTCGGAAAAGCAGGCGGTGAATCTCCACGCCATGCTCCGGGAGAAAAAGATCCGGGCGGGGCTGGATCTGACTCTGAAGAAGCTCCCCGGGCCCGGACAGGTGATGCTCACCGTCAGCGGCCTCTCCGGCGGTATGGACTACCCCGTACTGCACTTCGCCCTTCTCTCCGAGGGCTCCGCGGCGCCCCGGCGGAAGATCCGGGCGGTGCCCCAGGCCTCCGCCAGACAGAAGATCACCAGCTACACGGACCTGGTGCCCGGGGATCTGGTGGTCCATGCCCACCACGGCATCGGCCGGTTCACGGCTCTGGTGTCCATGCAGGTGGACGGCGTCACCCGGGACTACGTGAAGCTGGCCTACTCCGGCACGGACACCCTGTATCTGCCTGCCACACAGCTGGATCAGCTGTCGAAATACATCGGCGGCGGCGAGGATGCCGTGGGCCCGAAGCTCTCCAAGCTGGGAGGCACGGACTGGGCCCGGGCCAAGAGCAGGGCCAGATCCGCCGTAAAGGACCTGGCCCACGATCTGATCCAGCTCTACGCCGCCCGACAGCGGCTGGGCGGCTATGCCTTTCCCCCGGACACCCCCTGGCAGCTTGAGTTTGAGGAGTCCTTCGAATATCAGGAAACGGAGGATCAGCTCCGGTGCACTGCCGAGATCAAACGGGACATGGAGCGTCCGGTGCCCATGGACCGGCTCCTGTGCGGCGACGTGGGCTTCGGCAAGACGGAGGTGGCCCTCCGGGCGGTGATGAAGTGCGTACTGGACGGCAAGCAGGCGGCCATTCTGGTGCCCACCACGGTGCTGGCCCAGCAGCACTATCTGACGGCCTGCCACAGATTCATCCGCTATCCGGTGAAGATCGACATCCTCAGCCGCTTCCGCACGCCGGCCCAGCACAAGGAGTCTCTGCGGGCCGCGGCGGCAGGGGAGGTGGACGTGCTCATCGGCACCCACCGGCTGCTGCAGAAGGACGTGCACTTCAAGGATCTGGGTCTGGTGATCATCGACGAGGAGCAGCGCTTCGGCGTGTCCCACAAGGAACGGCTCAAGGAGATGACCCGGCAGGTGGACGTGCTGACCCTCACGGCGACGCCCATCCCCCGGACCCTGAACATGGCCCTGTCGGGGATCCGGGACATGAGCACCATCGAGGCGCCGCCCCGGAACCGGCAGCCGGTACAGACCTACGTGCTGGAGCACGACTGGGGCATTCTGTCCGACGCCATCGCCCGGGAGCTGGATCGCGGCGGACAGGTGTACTATCTCCACAACCGGGTGGACACCATCGACCGCACGGCGGCGAAGCTGGCGGAGATGTTTCCCGACGCCGTGGTCCAGACGGCCCACGGCCGCATGGGCGAGGATGCGCTGGGGGACACCATGCAGCGGATGGCCGACGGCGAGACGCAAATCCTGGTCTGCACCACCATCATCGAGACGGGCATCGACATCCCCAACGTCAACACCCTCATCATCGAGGACGCGGACCATCTGGGTCTGGCCCAGCTCCATCAGATCCGGGGCCGGGTGGGTCGGTCCCCCCGCCGGGCCTACGCCTACATGACCTATCGGAAGGGCAAGGTCCTCACGGAGGTCGCGGAAAAGCGTCTGTCCGCCATCCGGGAGTTTGCCGAGTTCGGCTCCGGCTTCAAGATCGCCATGCGCGACCTGGAGATCCGGGGGGCCGGCAATCTTCTGGGCCCGGAGCAGTCCGGATGCATGATGACGGTGGGCTACGATATGTATCTGCAGCTGCTGGAAGAGGCGGTGCTGGAGGAGCAGGGCAAGCCCGTGCCCCGAAAGCGGGAGTGCACCGCGGATCTGGCGGTGGAGGCCAGCATCCCCACGGACTATGTGGCCGCACCGGGCCAGCGGATGGACCTCTACCGCCGCATGGCCCATGTCCGCACCGAGGAAGAGGCCGACGACCTCCGGGACGAACTTGCGGACCGCTACGGCGACCTGCCTCCGGCGCTGGAAAACCTGCTGTCCGTGGCGCTCCTGCGGTCCCGGGCCGCAGGCGAGGGCATCACGGACATCACCCAGAAGGAGAATCATCTGCTGTTCACGGTGACGGCGGACACCCTGCCCCGTGTGGCGGCGGTCTGCAGCGACCCGGACTGGAAGGGGCGTCTGCTCTTTTCCGCCGGCGACAAGCCCTGCCTGACCCTGCGCATCCGCTCCGGGGATAAGCCGCTTGTTTTGGCCCGGAAGCTGGTGGAGGCCTATGCTGAGGCCGGGGAATAAATAAAAAATGAGGACGCGCCCGTGACGGGTGCGTCCTTTTTTTATTTGACTGCGAAAAATGAACGAAAGCTTTCAGGGAACGTGCCTCCGACGGCCTGCTTTCTGTCTCGCGACAGAAAGCAGGCAAAGAACGCGCCAAAGGGGGCCCAAAATCGCCGTCATGTCCGCAGACACGGCGGCAATTATAATCCGCCCCGGGGGAAGATCCCCCGGGGCGGTCTGCTTCACGTTACTGAGACGTTATCTTCTGTGAATGTATTCTGTTTGTATGCGAATCAGGAAAAAGCTTGCGTGTTAATGAACACAGCGCTCACGGTGATATTGCCCGCGGGCATTACGATGCTGTAAACGCCGTCCACCGGCTCGACCGTTATGGGGGTATCGCTTCCCTCAACGGTGTAGGTGACCGCATCGATGGCATAACTCTCATCCACGCCTGGAGGCACGGGAGTCACCGTCAGGATGACAGTATCGCCCTCCGCCGCGCTCGTCTTGTCGGCGGTCACGGTGCCGTTCTGAATATCATCGGCAATCGTCACGGTGTAGAGGACCTCATGGAACACGGCGGTCACGGTCACGGCCTCACCCGGCATCGTGAACTTATTGTTGCTGACCGTCACTTCCTCGCCGGAGGCGGTGGTCACCACATATTCCTCAAACGCGTAGCCCTCGGCAGGCTCGGCGGTCAGATTGACGGTGTCGCCCTCCGCCGCGCTCGTCTTGTCGGCGGTCACGGTGCTGTTCTGGATGTCGTCGGCAATCGTCACGTCGTAGAGGGCCTCATGGAACACGGCGGTCACGGTCACGGCCTCACCCGGCATCGTGAACTTATTGTTGCCGACCGTCACTTCCTCGCCGGAGGCGGTGGTCACCACATATTCCTCAAACGCGTAGCCCTCGGCAGGCTCGGC
>JAFWDQ010000024.1 GCA_017516065.1 Oscillospiraceae bacterium | reverse complement strand
TCAGCGGGCCCGGCCAGTACGCGGCGGCCAGCGCGTACGCTGCGTCCGGTACGTGCTGCACGAGCGGCGGAAGCTGCGCGAGATCCGCGATGTGCACAATCAGAGGATTGTCCTGCGGGCGGCCTTTGGCGGCGAAGATCCTGCGCACGGCGGTTTCATTCAACGCGTCGGCCGCGAGGCCGTATACCGTCTCGGTCGGCATGGCGCACAGCCCGCCTTTCCGCAGACATTCGCCGACGCGCGAAAGCTTTTCCGCATCGGCGTCCGATTCGATTTTGACAGCCGGAACCGGAGCCCGAACCCCAGCCGGAGCCCCAGCCGGGGCCCGATCTGCAGTCCCTGGGGGACGGCAGCGGTACCGGCAGTGTTGCGGACATGGAGAATATGGAATAAAATCCAAAAACAGAACAGCGCATACAGATCCCCGGTCCGTCCCTGACGGAGGGCGGACCGGAAAGAGGAAAGGAGAATTCTCATGCTGGAACCCAAAGAGATGGCAGTCCAGATCGCCCGCGTGCTGGCGGACAAAAAGTGCGTGGACCTGCAGGTGCTCCAGATCACAGAAGTCACGACCCTGGCTGACTATTTCATCATCGGTACGGCGACCTCCTCACCGCATCTGGAGAGTCTCAGCGAAGAGGTGGGAAAGCAGATGAAGGAACAGGGGGAGATGCCCCGCAGTGTGGAGGGCCGCCGCAACGGCGCCTGGCTGCTGATGGACTACGGCTGCGTCGTGGTACATCTGTTCCTGGAGGAGGCCCGGGAGTTCTATGATCTCGAGCACCTGTGGCAGGATGCCAAGCCCCTCTCCATCGAGGGTGTCACAGCGTAATAACACGGCAGGAAAAAGGTGAGTTGGAATTGAAGTACGAGTTTGAACGGATCGAAAAAAAGTGGCAGCAGCGCTGGGAGCAGGCCGGCTGCTACAAGGCGGAAACCGGCAGCGACAAGCCCAAATATTTCGCCCTGGTTGAGTTTCCCTATCCCTCCGGCGACGGCCTCCACGTGGGACATCCCCGGCCCTATACGGCGTTGGACATCGTCGCCCGGAAGCGGCGGATGCAGGGCTATAACGTCCTGTTCCCCATCGGCTTTGACGCATTCGGACTGCCCACGGAGAACTATGCCATCAAGCACCATATGCACCCCGTGGCGGTGACGGAGCGGAATATTGCCCACTTTACCGAGCAGCTGAAGATGCTGGGCTACAGTTTTGACTGGGACCGGGTGGTGGACACCACGGATCCGGACTATTACAAGTGGACCCAGTGGATCTTCCTGCAGTTCTTCAAGAAAGGTCTGGCCTACAAGGCCAGCATGCCCGTCAACTGGTGCACCTCCTGCAAGGTGGTCCTGGCCAACGAGGAGGTCGTGGACGGCGTGTGCGAGCGCTGCGGCGCGCCGGTGGTGAAGAAGGAGAAGAGCCAGTGGATGCTGGCCATCACGAAGTATGCCCAGCGCCTGCTGGACGATCTGGATGAGCTGGACTTCATCGAACGGGTGAAGATCCAGCAGCGCAACTGGATCGGCCGCAGCACCGGCGCGGAGGTGGACTTCGCCACCACCGCCGGAGACGCGCTGCGGGTATTCACCACCAGGCCGGACACCCTTTTCGGTGCCACGTACATGGTCATCTCCCCGGAGCATGCCATCCTGAAGGACTGGGAGGGGAAACTGACGAATCTGGACGAGGTCCGGGCCTATCAGGCGGAAGCCGCCAGAAAGTCCGACTTTGAGCGTACGGAGCTGCAGAAGGACAAGACCGGCGTCTGTCTCCAGGGCGTCCGCGCCGTCAATCCCGTGACGGGGCAGGAGATCCCCATCTTCATTTCCGACTACGTTCTGGCCACCTACGGCACCGGCGCCATCATGGCCGTGCCGGGCCACGATACCAGAGACTGGGAGTTTGCCCGGAAGTTCGGCCTGCCCATCGTGGAGGTGGTCAAGGGCGGCAATGTGGAGGAAGCGGCCTTCACCGACTGCGAGACCGGCATTCTGGTCAACTCCGGCTTCCTGGACGGCATGCCCGTGGAGGAGGCCAAGAAGGCCATCACCGCGTGGCTGACGGAGCAGGGCCTGGGGCAGGAGAAGGTCAACTTCAAGCTCCGGGACTGGGTCTTCTCCCGCCAGCGGTACTGGGGCGAGCCCATCCCCATCGTCCACTGCGACAAGTGCGGCTGGGTGCCGCTGCCGGAGGATCAGCTGCCCCTGCGGCTGCCGGACGTGGAGAGCTACGAGCCCACGGACAACGGCGAGAGCCCCCTGGCCTATATGACCGACTGGGTCAACACCACCTGTCCCAAGTGCGGCGGCCCCGCCCAGCATGAGACGGACACCATGCCCAACTGGGCCGGATCCTCCTGGTATTTCCTGCGGTATATGGATCCGAACAACGACAAGGCTCTCGTCTCCCCGGAGGCGGCCGCCTACTGGAGTCCCGTGGACTGGTACAACGGCGGCATGGAGCACACCACCCTGCACCTGCTCTACAGCCGGTTCTGGCATAAATTCCTCTACGACATCGGCGTGGTCCCCACCAAGGAGCCCTATCAGAAGCGCACCAGCCACGGCATGATCCTGGGCCTCAACCCCCGGAACTTCGCCAACCTGTCCCCGGAGGAGCAGGCGGAGCTGGTCAGGACCTGCGGCAGCGAGAAGGCCGCCCGCAGGTATCTGGTGGAGAAGTACGGTGAGATGGCGGAGCACCCCATCGTGAAGATGTCGAAATCCCTGGGCAACGTGGTCAATCCCGACGACGTGGTCAGGACCTACGGCGCGGACACCCTGCGCACCTATATCATGTTCCTGGGCGACTTTGAAAAGGCCGCCCCCTGGCAGGACAACGCCGTCAAGGGCTGCAAGCGCTTCCTGGACCGGGTCTGGAACCTGGCGGACAGCTGTACGGACAGCCCGGAGCTCACCCCCGCCAACGAGAGCGCCGTCCACAAGACCATCCGCAAGGTGGGCGCGGACATCGAGGAGATGAAGTTCAATACCGCCATCGCCGCTATGATGTCCCTGGTCAACGACCTGTACGCCAATGGGGCGTCCAAAGGCGACATGGGCGTGCTGCTGCGGCTGCTCTCTCCCTTTGCCCCTCACATCGCCGAGGAGCTGTGGGAGATCCTGGGCTTTGAGGGCTTCTGCTGCCTGCAGAGCTGGCCGGAGTACGATGAGAGCAAGACAGTGGACGCCGAGGTGGAGATGGCCGTTCAGGTCCAGGGCAAGCTGAAGACCACCGTGAAGGTCCCGGTGGACAGCCCGGAGGAGACGATCCTGGAGGCCGTCCTGGCCGACGGAAAGATCCAGAGGCTCATGGAGGGCAAGGAGATCGTCAAGACGATCCACGTGAAGAACAAGCTGGTCAATCTGATCCTGAAGCCCAAGGCATAAAAAGGCTTGACAATGCGTGTGAGCTGTCATATAATAATCGAGTGCTAACGCGTATGCGGTTGACCCTTAGTGTGTCGGGTCATACCCCGATACAGCGGAGGGAGGGAAAGTAATGTCGGAAGTCCGAGTCAAGGAAGGCGAGTCTCTGGATAATGCTCTGAAGCGCTTTAAGCGCAACTGTGCCAAGGCAGGTGTCCTGGCTGAGGTGCGCAAGAGAGAGCACTATGAGAGCCCCAGCGTCAAGCGCCGCAAGAAGTCCGAGGCTGCGCGCAAGAATAAGAAAAAGTATTATTAAAAACCGTAAAACCCCCTCCGGCCAATGCCGGAGGGGGTTTTTGGTCTCTTTTGCGCCGGAGCCGGTTCTCCGTGGTACGGCGCCGTACCACGGGACAGGGCGTGGATTCCTCCTGTAGAGATGACTTTTAAGGAGGAATACCATGTCAGCCACCAATACCACCGGAAATTACGGTCTCAACCAGTGGGTCGCCACGGACCCCGTGAGCCGTCAGGATTTCAACGCCGACAATCTGGCCGTGGACACGGCGCTGAACGCTCTGAACGCGGCGGTGAACACCCGGGCGACCATCGTCACCGGCACCTATACCGGCAGCGGCGGGTACGGCTCCGCCTCGCAGAATTCCCTGACCTTCAGCTTTGTGCCCAAGCTCCTGTTCATTGTGGACGGCAAGGCGTCGTACACCTACATGACGCTGATCATCCCCGGGGCCTACAGCTACGGGATGAGCACCGCCGGCTCCAGCGCCAGCACGCTGGCCAACGTGCTCAACGCCGCCAGCACCCACCGTATGCGGACGACCCTCAGCGGCAAGACCGTGTCCTGGTACAGCACCGTCAGCGCCGCGGCCCAGATGAACTCCGGGGACGCGGTATACCGCTATGTGGCCATCGGCTGATCAGGACCGGAGCCGTTCCGCCAGCTCCACGCAGCGGAAGCGGAGGGTATAGCCCCCGGTCATCAGCGCGGCGGCGTCCGGAGACAGTCCCATGGCGGTCAGCTCACCGCCGCCGCTGACTGCCTCCAGACAGAGGGGCGGGAAGGCCACGCACCACCAGTTGTGTCCTCCGCCGTCCCCGATGACCAGCCGCAGAGCCGTATAGCGCCCGGCGGGGAGAGAGAAGCCCTCGTAGTCCCGGGTGGGGAACGCCTCCACGGCCAGCGACGCCGTCACGGCGTCCGTACAGCCGGCCTCCCGGAGGACTTCCTCCGCGGCGGCGGCCAGGTCCGGCAGGGCCTCCAGCAGGACCGCCTGCGCCTCGGCGGCGGTGCCGCAGTCCGCCAGCAGGGGAGAGAGCTCCGTGAGGATCCGATCCCGGACCAGCAGCTTTCGGGCCTGATCCTCCGGCGAGTCGGAGGCGGCTACGATATGGATGCGGATGAGCTCGTCCTCCAGAGCTGCCCGGGCCCGCTCCGCCGCGGCGCCGGTGAGGAACAGACCCGCCAGACCCAGCAGGATCAGCAGGACTCCCGCCCGTCGTATCCAGGGTGTCATAAAAAGCACCGTCCTTTCCGTCAGGTTCTCCCTAACAGGATGGACGGTGTTTTTTTGTTTTAAACACGAAAGCCCTGAAAAATTTGTTCCGCCGCCCTGGGCAGGGCGAAGGAAGGGGGCGAAACGGCCCGATAAAAAAACCGCCTCCGGGGACCGGAGGCGGCGGAAAGACAAAATCAGGTGGGGAGGAAGTTGAGGATCAGCGTCATGATAACAAAGACCAGAGCCACGTACTTGGTGTACTTGGCCAGCTTGGCGTCGATGGAACGGGCCTTTGCCTTGTTGGACACAAAGGAGTCCATACCGCCGGCGATGGCACCGGAGAGGCCGGCGCTCTTGCCCGACTGGAGCAGGACGACGAAGATCAGGAACAGGCACAGCAGCACCTGGATGACGGACAGTACGATTTTCAGCATGAGGCTTCTATCCCTTCTGTTAATGAACTCATAGTGTAAAATGTATATTACCACAGCGCGGCGAGTTTTGCAAGAGCTTTTTCTCATTTTTTTTGCGGCACCGGGGCAGGTATTATGGCCTTCGACAAAAAACAGTGTACAAAACCGATTTTATGTAGTAAAATAAAAAAATCAAATCTGCCTGCCGGGATCGCGAGGCAGTACGACCCCCAGCATAAAACAAGACAGAGATTACCCCGCAGGAGAGCCGCCCTCAAGGGCTCCGGCGATACAGGGCCGGAGCGGGGGAGCGGTGTGCTGCGGCGCTTTGCCGCGCTGCGGGAAGCAGAATAAGGAGTTAATAGAATGGCAGAAAAACTGAAGATCATTCCCCTGGGCGGCCTGGGCGAGATCGGCAAGAACATGACGGTCTACGAATACGGCCGCGACATCATCATCGTCGACTGCGGCATGGGCTTCCCCGAGGATGACATGTACGGCATCGACGTGGTCATCCCCGACATCAATTATCTGGTCAACAATATGGACCGCATTCGGGGCATCTTCCTGACCCACGGCCATGAGGACCATATCGGCGCCATCCCCTATGTGTTCCAGGCGCTGAACGTGCCCATCTACGCCACCCGTATGACGGCGGGGCTGGTCCGGCTGAAGCTGGAGGAGGCCCGTCTGCTGGACACGGCGGAGATCCACACGGTGGAGGCGGGAGAGACGGTCCCGGTGGGTAAATTCAACGTGGAATTCATCCATATCAACCACTCCATCGCCGACTCCGTGTCCTTCGCCATCCACACCCCCGTGGGCGTGGTGATCCACACCGGCGACTTCAAGATCGACCCTACGCCCATCAAGGGCAGTATGATCGACCTGACCCGCTTCGGCGAGCTGGGCAAAAAGGGCGTGCTGGCCCTGCTGGCGGACTCCACCAACGTGGCCCGGCCCGGCTACAGCTCCTCGGAGCGGACGGTGGGCGAGAGCTTTGACGCCCTGTTCAAGGGCTGTACCCAGCGCATCATCGTCACCACCTTTGCGTCCAACGTGGACCGGATCCAGCAGGTCATCGACGTGGCCGCCCGATATGACCGCAAGGTGGCCGTCACCGGCCGCAGCATCGAGAACGTCATGCGGGTGTCCACGGAGCTGGGCTACATGGAGATCCCGAAAAACACCTTGGTGGACCTCAACCAGATCAAGGACCTGCCCCCGGACAAGATCTGCCTGATCACCACCGGCAGTCAGGGCGAGGTCATGTCCGCCCTGTACCGCATGGCCTTCTCCACCCACAAGCAGGTGGACATCCAGGCCGGCGACCGGATCATCATCTCCGCCTCCGCCATCCCCGGCAACGAGAAGATGGTCAGCAACGTGGTCAACGAGCTGTTCCGGAAGGACGCGGAGGTGTTCAACACCCGGCTGGCGGACATCCACGTGTCCGGCCACGCCTCCCGGGAGGAGCTGAAGATCATCCACGCTCTGGTCAAACCGAAATTCTTCATTCCCGTCCACGGCGAGCACCGCCATCTGAAGATCCACGCGGGACTGGCCCAGGAGATGGGCATGGCTCCCGCCAATATCCTCATCTGCAACATCGGCGACGTGGTGGAGCTGACGGCAAAGAGCATGAAGAAAAACGGCACCGTGCCCTCCGGCCGGATCCTGGTGGACGGCAGCGTCATCGGCGACGTGGGCAGCGTGGTGCTCCGGGACCGGAAGCATCTCGCCCAGGACGGCATGCTGGTGGTGGTGGTGAACCTGTCCTCCGAGGACGGCTCCGTCATTTCCGGGCCGGACATCATCACCCGGGGCTTCGTCTATGTCAAGGAGTCCGAGGCCCTCATCGAGGAGCTGCGCACCGTCACTCTGGAGGCCCTGGACCGCTGCTGGAACAGCAATATCAGCGACTGGGCCACCATCAAATCCACCATCAAAAACGACCTGTCCGGCTACCTCTACAAGAAGACCAAGCGCAGCCCCATGATCCTGCCGGTGCTCATCGAGGTCTGAGGAATGTCACCGCAAAACCACTTCGCCTGGTTTTGCGTTGAGAGGGACCGCGCGCCGCTTTCAGCTGTACTCCGCCGCCTGCGGGCGGCGGAACTCTGCGGGGCGTTGCTGCCCCTGATTTGTGACTGCAAACCCGCTCCCGGGTCCGTTTCGGACCGGGAGCGGTGTTTTTTTATTCCCGGCGCGTTGTGTTTTGCCGCCAAGTGTTGTATACTAAAATATTATACAAGATAGATCATAAAGGCAAAGGAGGAAACAGCTGTGAATGATAAGCTTCTTGCCCTTTTGGAACAGGACTGTACGCTCTCCACGGAGCAGCTGGCGGCACTGTGCGATCGCTCCGAGGAGGAGATCCGCGCCGCCATCGAGGAACTGGAGGAGCAGCATGTGATCCTGGGCTACCACGCCGCGGTGGACTGGGCCCGGACAGACCGGGAGGACGTGACCGCGCTGATCGAGGTGCAGGTCATGCCCCAGCGGGGCCGGGGCTTTGACCGGGTGGCGGAGCGGATCTGGCAGTTCGACGAGGTGGAGAGCCTCTACCTCATGAGCGGCTCCTACGATCTGGCCTGCATCGTCACCGGCAAGACCCTGCGGGAGGTGGCACGGTTCGTCTCCGAGCATCTGTCCGCGCTGGAGGACGTCACCGGCACCGCCACGCATTTTATCCTCAAGCGGTATAAAGACAAGCACGTGATCTACGAGACGAAGACCGTGCAGGAAGAAGGCTTTGTGTTCTCATGATTGACTATACCTCAGTGCTGGCCGGAACGATACAGGCGATCCCGCCCTCCGGCATCCGAAAATTCTTCGATCTGCTCTCCGGCATGAACGACGCCATTTCTCTCGGCATCGGCGAGCCGGACTACCCCACGCCCTACCACATCCGGGACGCCGGCATCTGGGCGCTGGAGAAGGGCTACACCAAATACACCCCCAACGCGGGCCTGTCGGACCTGCGCCGGGCCATCCAGACGTACTTAAAGCGCCGCTTTGACCTGAACTATGCCTGGGACTCCCAGATCCTTGTCACCGTAGGCGGCAGCGAGGGCATCGACCTTGCCCTGCGGGTCATGGTGGAGCCCGGGGACGAGGTCATCATCCCCACGCCCTCCTTCGTCTGCTACGCACCGCTGGTGTCCATGGCCCGGGGCGTGCCGGTGCAGGTGGAGACGAAGGTGGAGAACAATTTCCGCCTCACGGCACAGGAACTGCGGGCCGCCATCACTCCGAAGACCAAGGTGCTGCTGCTGCCCTATCCCAACAACCCCACCGGCGGCATCATGGGCCGGGAGGAGCTGGAGGCCGTGGCGGAGGTGCTGCAGGGCACCGACATCATGGTCCTCTCCGACGAGATCTACGCGGAGCTGACCTACGGCCGCCACCACGTGTCCCCGGCTAATCTGCCGGACCTGTACGAGCGGACCATCGTGGTCAACGGCTTTTCCAAGGCCTACTCCATGACCGGCTGGCGGCTGGGCTACCTCTGCGGGCCAAAGGAGATCATCGGGCAGGCCATCAAACTGCACCAGTACGGCATCATGTCCGCCCCCACCAACAGCCAGTACGCCGCCATCGAAGCGCTCAACGAGGGGGACAACGACATCGCCGTTATGCGGGAGGACTACGACGGCCGCCGCCGGTATCTGCTGGCGGGCTTCCGCCGCCTGGGGCTGGACTGCTTCGAGGCGGAGGGCGCGTTTTACCTGTTCCCCTGCATCCGGTCCACGGGCCTGACCTCCGACGAGTTCTGCGCCCGGTTCCTGCAGGAGCAGCGGGTGGCGGTGATCCCCGGATCGGCTTTCGGCCCCGGCGGCGAGGGCTTTGTCCGCGCCTGCTACGCGGCGTCCATGCATGACCTGTCCGAGGCGCTCCACCGACTGGAGCAGTTTTTAGCGGATCTGAAGAAATAAGAGAGAAAGGAACAGTCCTCTATGAAGTACATCCTTGTCATCGGCGACGGCATGGCCGACAATCCCGTACCGGAGCTGGGCGGCAAAACGCCGCTGCAGCATGCAAACACCCCCGTGCTGGACAGCCTCACCGCCAAAGGTGAGCTGGGCAGCGTGCGCAACTGCCCAGAGGGGCTCCCGCCCGGCAGCGACACTGCCATCCTCTCCATCTTCGGTTCCGACCCCCGGCGCTGCTATACCGGCCGCGCGCCTCTGGAGGCCGCCGCCACCGGCATCAAGCTGGTGCCGGGAGATGTGGCCTACCGCTGCAACATGGTGGCCCTGGAGGACGGCGATATGCCCTTCCGTGAGCGGAAGATCCTCTCCCACAACGCCGGCTCCATCGACGGGGAGACCTCCATCGCCCTGGTGACATATCTGTTTGACCACCCGGACTTCAAGCCGTACGCGGAGAAGGCCGGCATGCGGGTCTATCCGTCCCCTTCCTTCCGCCATATTGCCGTCCAGTCCGCCGGTCAGGTGGAGGGGATCTCTCTGATCCCGCCCCACGACCATCTGGGCGAGGTGATCGGGCCCCTGCTGCCCTCCGGCTGCCCCAACGCGGAGGTCCTGCTGGACCTCCAGGAGCGGGCCTGGCGGATTTTGGACCACCATCCCCTCAATGAGGCCCGCCGGGCCGCGGGCCAGCTCCCCGCCAACAGCATCTGGTTCTGGGCGGAGGGCACCGCCGTGGCCCTGAGCGATTTTCCCGGCACCTTCGGGAAGACCGGCGCCGTCATCTCCGCCGTGCCCCTGTGTCAGGGCATCGCCGCCCTGTCCGGGCTGGACTATCCCATCGTGGAGGGCGCCACCGGCGAGCTGGAGACCAACTATGAGGGCAAGGTGGCCGCAGCGCTGGACGTTCTGCGCAGCGGAAAGGATTTCGTCGCCATTCATGTGGAAGCCCCGGACGAGTGCACCCACAACGGGGACCTGCCCGGCAAGCTCCAGGCCATCGAGTGGCTGGACAGCCGGGTCCTGGCGCCGCTGACGGAGGCCCTGACAGGCGAGGACTACCGCCTGCTGGTCCTCTCCGACCACAAGACCCTGACCTCCACCAGAGGTCACGACGGCGACTATGTACCCTATCTGATCTACGACAGCCGCACCGACACGGGGCTGGGCCTGACCTACAGCGAGGAAAACGGCCTGAAGGGCCCCATCTACGAGGACGGCGCGTCTGTGCTCATGAGACTTCTGTTTGAGCAGATGTGAGGAGGTGGCCCAATGGGCCGGTCTGTCTTTTCCCCTGCGGATATCCTGCTGCCCCATGAGGCCGATCTGTCCACCTGGTCCGTCATCGCCTGCGATCAGTACACCTCCCAGCCGGACTATTGGGAGCGTGTGGAGCGACGGGTGGGGGATCGGCCGTCCACCCTTCGGCTGATTTTGCCGGAGTACCGCCTGTCCCGTGGCGACGTGTCGGAGCAGGTGGCCGCCATCAACCGCACCATGGAGGAATACCTGCCGCGGCTGGACCTGTGGCCCGATGCGCTGATCTATGTCGAGCGGACCATGTCCTCCGGCGCCCTGCGCCGGGGTCTGGTGGGGAAGGTGGATCTGGAGCAGTACGACTATACCCCCGGCTCCGCCGCCCTGATCCGGGCCACGGAGGGCACTGTTCTGTCCCGGATCCCGCCCCGGATGGCCGTGCGGCGGGACGCGGTCCTGGAGCTGCCCCACGTGATGCTGCTCATCGACGACAGAGAGGACACCGTTTTCAGACCGCTGACGGAGGGAAAGTCCGGCTTCCGGCGTCTCTACGGCGGCGAACTCATGGAAAACGGCGGCTCCATTCAGGGCTGGCTTCTGGACGACGACGCCAGGGACAGGACCCTGGCGGCCCTGGACCGCCTGGCGGACCCGGACCGGTTCTCCGGCGCGGCGCCGCTGCTGATGGCGGTGGGGGACGGCAACCACTCTCTGGCCACGGCGAAGGCCTGCTACGAGGAGCAGAAGAAGCGGACGCCGCCGGAGCGGTGGGCGGAGCTGCCCTCCCGGTACGCACTGGCGGAGGTGGTGAACCTCCACGAGGCGTCCCTGCTCTTCCATCCCATCCACCGGCTCCTCACCGGGGTGGACCCGGCCCATGTGCTGACGGCGCTGGCGCAGTACGCCCCCGGCGGCCCCGAGGGCCCCGGCCACACGCTGGACTACGTCACCGCAGAGACCTCCGGACAGATTACCGTTCCCCGTCCCGGGGCTCATCTGCCGGTGGGGACCCTGCAGGACTTCATCGACGGCTATCTGGCGGCCCGGGGCGGCACGGTGGACTACATCCACGGCGCCGATGCGGCCCGGACCCTGGCCCGGCGGCCCGACGCCGTGGCGTTCCTGCTCCCGGCCATGGACAAGGGGGAGCTGTTTCCCGCGATCCTCTCCGACGGCGTCCTGCCCCGGAAGACCTTTTCCATCGGCGAGGCGGACGAGAAGCGGTTCTATCTGGAGGCCCGGAGGATCGTATGAGAGACGTACCCGCTTACGCAAAAATCAACCTGACGCTGGACGTGCTGGGCCGCCGGGACGACGGCTACCACGACCTGCGCAGTATCATGCAGACCGTGTCCCTGTGCGACACCCTGACCCTGGAGCCTGCGCCCGGTCCGGACAGCGCCGCTGTGCCGGGCCTGCCGGAGGACAGCGGAAATCTGGTTGTCCGGGCCGTGGCCGCCTTCCGGGCGGTGACGGGCCTGCCGGAGACACATCTGCGCATCGGCATTGAAAAGCGGATCCCCGTCTGCGCCGGACTGGGGGGCGGCAGCGCCGACGCGGCGGCCGTCCTGCGGGCCCTCCGGAACCGCTGGGCTCCGGATATGACCGGCCGGACTCTGGCGCAGATCGGCGCGGCCGTGGGCTCCGATGTGCCCTTCTGCGTTCTGGGCGGCACCTGTCTGGCGGAGGGCAGGGGAGAGATCCTCACCCGCCTGCCGTCCATACTGCCCTGCTGGATAGTGTTATGTAAACCGGATTTTCCCCTGTCCACCCCCGCCCTGTTCCGGGCCATCGACGCGGTTTCCGACCTGCCCCGTCCCGACAGTGACGGGGCCCTGGCGGCCCTGGAGGCCGGGGATCTGGCGGCCCTGTGCCGGTGCGTGGGGAACGTCTTTGAGGCGGCGCTGACCGGCGATCAGGCGGCGACAGTGGCGGCGATCAAGGCCCGGCTTCTGGATGCCGGCGCGCTGGCGGCGGCCATGAGCGGCAGCGGCTCCGCCGTCTTCGGCGTTTTCGCTGAGGAGGAGACCGCCGCGGCGGCCGTCGGGGCTCTGCTGCCGGACTTTTCCCGCACCTGGCTGACCCGGCCGGTAGGGCGGCTGATCTGACAAAAAAAGAGTGCCGCGGACTGTTGTCCGCGGCACTCTTTTTGTTTGTTTACAGCTCAAGCTCGGCGGCGGCCAGAGCCGCGTCGGGGATGACGATCTTATCGATGGTGTTGATTTCCGTCACCGTCATGGCCAGGTGCATCTGGGAGATATTCACCAGCTCCTGCTCCGGGTCCTCCACCAGGACGGCGGCCACCAGCTTCTGGACCAGGTCGGTCATATCCATCTCGTACTTGACCGGCAGGTACTCGTCGGCGGTGATCCACATGTCGATGGGAAGATCGCCCAGATTGTTTGTCAGCAGCTCCGCGATCTCGGTGTCGATGTTCACGCTGGACAGGACGCCGGAGGACTCCAGCACCTGGGACAGGTCATCGCCGGTGAAGACCCCGGCGATGTGCCAGGCGTCCTGACCGTTCACAGACTCCAGACCCACGATCTGGAAGTTGTCGGCGATGCTGAGGTACTCCTCCATGTTGGCCTTGGCGTCGTACTGGGCGATGGCGTCCATGTCCGCGGTGGTCTGCTTGATCCAGTAGTACTCGTCCTCGCCGGTCTCAACGCCGGAGTAGATGACGTACATACCGTTCTCCTCCGCCGCGTAGGACAGCACGTGGGTACTGCCGTACTCGCCCATATCCACGATCATGTCCTGACGCATCACCAGAGGATCCATGGTATAGTCGATGTTGCCGGTGGAGGTCATGGGGATGGTCTCGTCTTCCATGTCGATGGTTATAGTCAGCACCAGGTCGCAGCACATGCTGGTCACCTCAGTCTCGCTGGCCTGGGCCGCAGCGATCAGCTCTGCCACCGTGGGCACCTCACCGTCGCCGCCCGCCGTGCCGCCGCCCTCCGGGGCGGTGCCGCAGGCGGCCAGACACAGGACAAGGGCGCCGGCCGCGGCAAAGGCTGCCAACCGCTTCTTCCGGTGCTTTTTCATAAAGATTCTCCTTTCTGTTCAGGGGGGGGTGATGTCCGTCAGGGCAGTTCCTCCGGATCCATGAGGAGGACCTCCAGTTCCAGCACGGTGCCCTCACGGAGCACGGACAGGGTCACGGGGTCTCCCGGCTTTGCGGTACTTTCGATCTTGGAGATGTCATCCAGAGCGTCCACCGCATCGCCGTTCACCGCCGTGATGATATCGCCGGGCCGGAGTCCGGCACTCCAGGCGTCGGCACGCTGGTCCACCGTCATCACATAGATACCCGCCTCCATGTCATAGAAGACGGCCTCCTGGTTGCTGACGGCGTAGACCTCAACGCCCAGGACGGGAGATGCAGAGACGGAGCCAGTCTCAATGAGGGAGTCCACGGTGGTTTTCACCACAGTGGAGGGGATGGAGAAATTCATGCTCTCCACGTATACGCCGGCCTCCGGGCCGCTGATCTTGGCCACGTTGACGCCGATCACCTGACCGTACATATTCAGCAGCGGACCGCCGGAGTTGCCGGGATTGAGCGTGGCGGTGGACTGCAGCACGGTGAGACGGCGGCCGTCGATCCACAGCTGCCGGTTGACGGCGGAGAGAATGCCGTCGGTGAGGGTGCCCTGGAAATCCTTCTGCAGGGGATTGCCGATGGCCAGGACACGCTCACCCACTTCCAGCTGATCGGAGTTGCCGAAGACAGCGGGGGTGAGCCCCACGGCGTCGATCTTCAGCACAGCCAGATCCTCCCGCTCCGAGGAGCCCACAAGAGACGCCTCGTAGAGGGTGCCGTCGGCCAGGGTGACAATAGCCCGGTAGGCGTCCTCAATCACGTGGTGGTTGGTGATGATATAGCCGTCGTCGGTCATGATGATGCCGGTGCCGGCGTAGCCCGACAGGCCTACGGAAGTCTGGATGTAGACCACGGAGGGGATACAGGCCCGGTAGATCTCCTGAGGCGTCAGCGGCTGACCGGAATGCTCCTCCAGGGTGATGGTGACGCCGGTGCCCAGCTCCGCCTGGGGCATCATGTAGGTGGCAGGGTCCATCATCTGTGCCGGCGAGAGATCCGGGGAGGCGCCCTCGATCCGGGCGGAGAAGAGGGAGGCGCCCACGGCGATGCCTGCCGCCAGCACCGCCACCACCACGATGATAATGAGCAGCGGCTTCAGGCGGATCCTCCGGCTGGAGTAGGTGAACTGATGCCAGGGGTCCACCGGCTTGCCGTCGGGGGCCAGTTCGATATGGGGCGTTTCCGGTTCCTTGGACTGTCCGGAGAAAATGTGTCTCAGCTTCATGGGAGCCTCCATAGTTGAAAAGTCAGGCCAGTGGCAGGGCAAAGGAAAATACGGTGACGCCGTCCTCACTGGTGACGGTGATGTTCTCCCGGTGATTGTCCAGAATGCTCTTGACGATATACAGGCCCAGCCCCACGCCGTCCCGATCGACGCTCCGGGAGCGGTCGGTCTTGTGGAACCGCTCAAAAATGCGGCTGAGCTCCTCGGGCGGGATAGTCTCGCCCTGATTTTTCACGGAAATGACGGCCTTCTGGCCCTGTTTGGTCAGGGACACGCCGATGACGCCGCCGGGGGGAGAGAATTTGATGGCGTTGTCCAGCAGATTGTAGACGACCTGGGTCAGGCCGTCGGCGTCGCCCAGCACCTGTACGGCGTCGTCGGGGAGCTCCGCATCCACATCCAGCTGATGGCCGTCGATCTTCGACTCCAGACTCAGCAGGACCCGGCGCATGATCTCGGCGATGTCCAGGGGGGCGAACTTCTCCGGTCCCGTCTGCTGCAGCCGGGACAGATCCAGCATCTGCCGGACCAGCCGGGACATGCGCCGGGACTCAGCGGAGATGATCTCCAGAGAACTGTCGATCTTCTCCGGCGGGACGGTGCCGTCCAGGATGCCGTCGGTGAAGCCGGAGATGGTGGTCAGGGGCGTCTTCAGTTCATGGGAGAGATTGGCGATAAGGTCCCGCCGCCGGTTTTCCGACTGCTCCAGGGACTGGGCCATGGCATTGAAGGCGGAGGCCAGCTCGCCGATCTCATCTCTGCGCAGGTCGGCGTCGGGGATCCGGGCCGAAAAGCTGCCGTGGCCGTACTCCCGGGCCACCACAGCCATTTTCCGCAGGGGCTCGGACTGGCGTCGGGACAGGATCAGGGAGGCCAGAAAGGCCACCAGCAGGGTCAGGAGGATGCACCAGAACACGAGACTTGCCAGATCGTCGACGAGCCCGTGGAAGCCCTCCATATTCAGCGCGATAAAGACCATGCCGATAATATAGTCGCTGTCCAGATAGTGGTAGATGGGCACGCCCACGTTGTACCGCTCCTCCGGCCATATGGAGCCCAGGGTGGACAGGGCCGTATAGGTCCCGCCTGCCATCAGGGTATCGGCGATGGGCGCGGGGATCCGCCGGCCCATATAGTACCCCACTGTGTCGCCGTCGGTGCTGTATACCACCCGGCCTTCGGTGTCGCAGACAAGGAGGGTGGAGTCAGCCATCATGGCGGCGAAAGAGTACTGGGTGGAGAGGTCGGGACTCTGCAGGGAGTAGCCCCGGGCCAGGGAGATGCTGGACATCAGCGCGATGAACTCGGCGTTTTCCTCCAGGGATGCCCGGCGCTGTTCCAGCATATATCGGTAGCTCAGGGGCAGGATCGTGGACAGCAGCAGTGCAAAGCACAGCAGGATCAGACCTGCCATCAGCGCGAACTGCCGCGCCATAATGCTCTGTTTCAAGGTGGGGTCCCCCCTTGTGGGAAACAGTGTTGGTGAGACGGCGGAGGGATCCGCCGCGGATCGTCCCGGTTACGTCTGACCGGGCTCGGAGAGAAGCTCAAACTTGTAGCCCACGCCCCAGACGGTCTTCAGCCGCCAGAGGGGGCTGACGTTTTCCAGCTTTTCCCGAAGCCGCTTGATGTGGACGTCAACGGTCCGGGAGTCGCCGAAGTAGTCGAAGCCCCAGACCTCGTCCAGCAGCTGATTGCGGGTATAGACCCGGTTGGGGGAGGAGGCCAGATGAAACAGCAACTCCAGCTCCTTCGGCGGTGTGTCCACCCGCTTGCCGTCCACCAGCAGTTCATAGGAGTCCAGATCCACCGTCAGCCGGTCGAAATTCAGCCGTTTTGGGGCGGAGGTTCCGTCCCGGTCCGTCCGGCGCAGGACCGCCTGGATCCGGGCCAGGACCTCCTTCATCTCGAAGGGTTTGACGATATAGTCGTCGGCGCCCAGATTCAGGCCCGTGACCTTGTCCTCCAGCTCGCCCTTGGCGGTGAGCATGATGATGGGCACGGAGGACGTCTCCCGCAGCTTCCGGCAGACGGACCAGCCGTCCATGCCCGGCAGCATCAGGTCCAGCAGCACCAGGTCCGGCTGCAGCTGTTCCGCCAGCTCCACACCCTGGACGCCGTCCCCGGCGATAGAGACGTCGAAGCCCTCTTTATTCAGATACATCTGCAGCAGCTCGGCGATATGGGTGTCGTCTTCGATGATCAAAACCTTTTGCGGCATGAATGTTCCTCCTTACTGGTTCCGGAGCGGGATGTGCCGCCCGGTTGTAAACAGAAAAACGGGAGATCAGCTCTCCGTGACAGGGGAAACGCGGTACGTCTCCTGACCGAGGGCGGTGAGGACCGCCGGAAGGGCGCCGGCGGCGCCGCTGCCGGTCAGCTCCAGCCGCAGGGTGGCGCCGGCCCGGTTCAGGGCGGCGGAGGCGCTCTGCTGTACCGCGCTGGCGGAGGAGCCGGAGGCGTAGACCTCCGGCAGCCAGACATACCAACGCTGGGCCCGGAGCCGGGCGCACAGGGCGCTGTCGGCAGAGGAGACGATGAAGGTCTCCGTTCTGGCCGCGTCAAAAAGGGCCTGATTGGCCGCCGGAAGGGCGCCGAAGTCAGCCTCGTCGGCCACGTAGAAGCCTGCCCGGTGACCGGCGCCGATGAGATGGCGCATGAGATCCGGCCGGGCGGCGGGAAGCGCCGGGTCCAGCAGGAACAGGGCGTAGACTTTCTTCCCGTCCAGGGTGTTGAGCATGGCCTCCAGGGATGCCGCGTCGTCGCAGCGCAGGGCCAGCCGCACCGTCACGGAACCGGGCTCACCGGTATCCTCCGTGTCGGTGGCTGTGGCCGGCGGTGGGGCGGGGACAGGAGTCGGCGTCGCCGGGCTGGGAGTCGAGGGGCCGGGACTGCTGGGCGTCACCGGTTCTGTCGGCGTCACCGGCGCCGGGGAGACAGACTGGATATAGCGGTCGTACCGGCTCTGCATGGGGGACTGGGCGGCGCTGAGAAACTGACTGTTGGAGAGCTTCTGGGCGCCGTTGGTGATGCGCAGCAGCGGCAAATATTCAGTGTTCATGATGGCGTAGGACAGCCCGAAATATTCGGTCACAAAGGCCAGAGGGATATAGGTGCGGCCGTTGCGGATCAGCGCGGAGTAGGGATAGCTCTCCTTGTTCTGGTCCGTACAGGTGCCGGCGGCGATGTCGAAATTCAGGGAGCCGCTGTTGTTGTACAGCAGCACAAGGCCCTGGGTGCGGTTGTTGGAGACGTAGACGCCCAGATTGACGCCGGTGAAGCTGGACTCCATCACCGTGGTGGGGACGTACAGACGTCCGCCCATCCAGATGGGGATGCTGTCTGCCGTCAGATCCAGGATCACGTCGTTCACCGCCACGAAATACAGGCCGTCCGTGTTGACGGCGAAGGACGGGAAGGGGAGCAGCAGCGCAAGGGCGCAGAGAAATGCGGCCAGACGCCGGCACAGTCGCTTCATCGGGATACGCCTCCTTTCTGTCAGACGGTGGGGAGGGGCGGTCAGCGGATCTGGCCGCTGCCGAGGATGATGTGCTTGACGGTGGTCAGGGCCTCCAGCCCCATGGGCCCCCGGGCGTGGAGCTTCTGGGTGGAGATGCCCAGCTCCGCGCCGAGACCGAACTCAAAGCCGTCGGTGAAGCGGGTGGAGGCGTTGACGTAGACCGCCGCGGCGTCCACCTCATTGAGGAACCGCTGGGCTGCGGAGTAGTTCTCCGTGACGATGGCCTCCGAGTGGCCGGAGCCGTGGGCGGCGATGAAGTCGATGGCCTCGTCGAGGCCCTCCACCACCTTCACGGCCAGAATATAGTCCAGAAATTCCGTGTCGTAATCGTCCGGTCCGGCGGGGACGGCGCCGTCCTTCAGGATGGCGCAGGTCTCCGGACAGCCCCGCATCTCCACATGGCAGGCGTCCAGAGCGGCCCGGATCCGGGGCAGGACGGTCTCCGCCACGGCCCGGTCCACCAGCAGGCCCTCGATGGCGTTGCACACGGAGGGCCGGGAGCACTTGGCGTTTTCCGTCAGCCGGACCGCCATGTCCAGGTCTGCCTCCCGGTGGACGTACATATGGCAGATGCCCACGCCGGTCTCGATGACGGGGACATGGGCGTTCTCCACCACGGAGCGGATGAGACCCGCGCCGCCCCGGGGGACCAGCACGTCCAGATAACCGGTGAGGCCCATCATCTCCCGGGCGGAATCCCGGGAGGTATCCGCCACAAGGGCCACGCAGTCCTCCGGCAGACCGCAGTCCGCCACGGCCCGGCGCAGGACCTGCGCCAGCACGGTGTTGGAGCGGAAGGCCTCCTTGCCGCCGCGGAGCAGCACGGCGTTGCCGGTCTTCAGACACAGAGCGGCGGCGTCCACGGTGACGTTGGGCCGGGCCTCGAAGATGATGCCCACCACACCCAGAGGCACGGTGCGCTGGCCCACGATGAGCCCGTTGGGCAGCGTGCGCATGTTCCGCACTGCGCCGACGGGATCCGGCAGCAGGGCCACCTGAGCCACGCCCTCCGCCATGCCGGCGATACGGCTTTCGCTGAGGGCCAGACGGTCCAGCAGCGCCTCGGTGAGTCCGGCGGCCTTTCCGGCCTCCAGATCCTCCCGGTTGGCGGCCAGGATCTCGTCGGAGGCGGCCAGCAGGGCGTCCCGGACGGCCAGCAGTGCCCGGTTTCTTGTCCCGGTGTCGGCCAGCGCCAGTACCCGTGCCGCCTGCCGCAGACGAGTGCACTGTTCCTGTAAGACGGTCATGGTGAACATCCCTTTCTGAGGAAAACTCTTTTCCGGTTCTATTATAATCAAAATCCTCCGCGGTTTCAACTTTGGGTGCGGGACCGTTTTGTCCCGCGCCGGGGAGGCCTCGTTGACTGCTCAGGCGGAAGGCGCGCCGCCGTCGTCCGCCCCGCCGAGCTCCTCATACATGGGGGCCGGCTCCTTTCGGGGCGGTTCTTCTGTCAGCAGGACCCGGACTCTGAGGGTGCGGGTGCCGAAGGTCATGGCGATGATATCGCCGGCCTTCACCTGATAGGAGGCCTTGGCGGGCCGTCCGTTGACGGTGACCCTGGCGTTGTCGCAGACCTCGTTGGCCACGGTGCGCCGCTTGATGAGTCGGGTGACCTTCAGATACTTATCCAGCCGCATGGATGACGCTCCTTTCCGAAAAGAAAAAGGGCGCAGGCGCGAAACACGCCTGCGCCCGGTGTGCGCAAGACTGATTACTTGCAGACAGCTTCCTTCAGAGCCTTACCGGCCTTGAAGACGGGAGCTTGAGAGGCGGGGATCTCGATGCTCTCCCGGGTTTTGGGGTTGCGACCGATCCGAGCGGCGCGCTGCTTCACTTCGAAAGCGCCGAAGCCCACCAGCTGGACCTTTTCACCCTCGGCCAGCGCGGCGATGATCGCGTCGATCGCGGCGTTAATAACGGCCTCGGTGTCCTTCTTGGGCAGAGCGGTCTTGTCAGCGACGACAGAAATCAGTTCAGCCTTGTTCATGGTAGCCCTCCTAAAAAAAAGTAGCACATTGTGTATGCGGGAGATATCTCAATCTATCTGAAACGGGCGAAACGCCCCGATTTTGCAGGTGTGCCGATCAGGAGTTCTCTTTTGCCGCTTTCCAGCGTGCGATCCATTCCTCAAGGGTAAGGTCAGACATAGGCTTGTCTCCGGCGGCGGCGGCTTCCTCCACGGCGCGGAAGCGCCGGCGGAATTTCGCGCAGGCGGCACAGAGCGCCTCCTCCGGGTCGATGCCGGCCAGACGGCCGGCGGAGACCACGGCAAAGAGCAGGTCTCCCAGTTCCTCCCGGACGTTGCCGTCACCCTGCAGGGCCCGGCGGAGTTCGTCCGTTTCTTCTTCTATCTTGCTGCAGGCCCGCAGCGCATCCGGCCAGTCGAAGCCGGTACGGGCGGCCTTTGCCTGCAGTTTGTCAGCCTGCCAGAGAGCGGGGAGGGCACGGCTGACGTCGTCCATGGCGTCACTCTGGAGCGCCTGACCGCGCTGCTGCCGCTTCAGTTCCTCCCAGTCCACCGGCGCGTCGGCGCCGCCGAACAGGTGGGGATGCCGGTCGATAAGCTTCCGGCAGGCGCCGTCGGCCACATCGTTGAGGGAGAACGTGCCGGTTTCCGTCTCCATCTGGGCGTGGAGGACGACCTGCATCAGCACGTCCCCCAGTTCGTCCCGGAGACGGTCCGGACTGCCGGAGTCAATGGCCTCGGCGGCCTCATAGGCCTCCTCGATCATGTTGCGGCGGATACTGGCATGGGTCTGCGCCCGATCCCAGGGACAGCCGCCCTCGCTGCGGAGCAGACGGAACAGCTCGGCCAGGTCATAGACATCATAGAGTTCTTTGCGCTCAAAATTTATCATATAATCCGACCTTTTGCAAGAGCTTTTCGAATATTTCAGAATATTTGGAATATTTTTAAGCGAGAATTGCCCTCAGAAGTGAATTTCAGTACAAAAAACAGGACAAAACCGCACGCCGGACGACAGGAAGCGCCGAAAAGGAATTTACCGCAGATGCAGGAGCTTTGCAAGCTTGGCGCCCTTGCTGCCCATGGCCTCCAGCTCGCTTCTGGAAACGGCCCGGAGGACGACGATCAGTATCAGATAGACGATGACGGCCACGATGAGAGCCGCCACCACGGCTCCGGCATTGAGCAGGAACTCCGAGGAGATCCGATTTGCCAGGACCCGAAGGCACAGGCCGTAGACGCCCCAGGCGGCTGCGCCCATGATCAGAGCGGCGATGAGAGGCTTGACGAAGATCGAAAAGGCCTTGAGCCGCTCCGGCAGCATCCGGCCGACGATGACGAAGTTGATGACGGTGATGATGATGAAGCACAGGGTGGTGCCGATGGGGGCGCCGTGGATGCCGATGTCGGGATTGCCCACCAGGAACCAGTTGGCCGCCACCTTGGCGGCGCCGCCGATGATCATGGTGTACACCGGGATGATCACCCGGCCGAAGGACTGCAGATGGGCATTGGTCACCAGCATCAGACACACGAAGATGGCGGCCAGGCCCAGCACCTTAAGGAGCGGCTCGCCGGCGGTGCACAGCTCCGGCTTGGTGAAATACAGCAGCCGCAGGATGGGTCCGGCCAGCACCATCAGTCCGATGCCGCAGGGGAAGGCGATCAGGGCGGTGAGCCGGGAGGAGGCGCTGACCAGACGCATGACATTGGCGTTGTCCCGCTCCGCCAGAGCGGCGGAGATGGCGGGGATCACGGCGGTGGTGATGGGCACGATGAAGGCCGCCGGCAGATTGTAGAAGGTCATGGTGGAGGAGTACGCGCCGAACAGCCAGTTGGCGGTTGCCTCGTCGAAGCCCGCGGCGGTCTGGAGCCGGAGCATGACCAGCTTCGTGTCGATGAGTGTGATGAGGGCCAGCACGGAGGAGCCCAGCATGATGGGGATGCCGATGCGCAGGATCCGGGCGAGGATCCGGCCCGGGGAGGGCGGGACGTCCGTGGCCTCCACCGGATTGTTCCGGCGGTGCCGCATATGGTTGACGATCAGATAGAGCATACCGACGATGCTGCCGGTGGTGACGCCCAGGATGGTGCCGCCGGCGGCCTGGGCCACGGAGAACCCGGCCCGGAGCATCCAGATGGCGATGGCCAGACCCAGCACCAGCTTGAAAACAGACTCGATGACCTGGGAGTAGGCCGTGGGGCGCATGTCCCCGTGGCCCTGGGTATAGCCCCGGAAGGCGGACTCGCAGCAAACGCCGATGACGGCGGGGGCCAGAGCCACGATGGCGTACCAGGACTGGGAGTTGTTCATCAGCATGGCCAGCTGATGGGGCAGGAAGGCCATCAGGCAGGTACAGACGCCGCCCAGCACCAGGAACGTGGCCAGGGCCACCCGGAAGATCCGCCTTTTCTCGTTCTGGCGGCCCAGAGTGTTGGCCTCCGCGATCATCTTCGACAGAGCCACCGGCAGACCGGCGGTGGAGATGGTCAGCAGCAGGTTGTAGATATTGTAGGCGGTGGTAAAATACCCCATGCCGTCGCCGTCCAGGACGTTGGTCAGGGGGATCTTATACAGCGCACCCAGGATCTTTACGATGATGACGGCGGCGGCCAGGGTGGCGGTGCCGCCGAGGAAACTCTGTCTTGCAGCTTGCTTGTTCAAGTCGGGTACTCCTTTCGAGGGGAATCAAAAAGCCTCGCAGAGTTTGCGATGTGCTCGCCGCGAATCAAATCGGATCGTTTTTTCCGGGAGCATGTATCATGTCGATGCAAGCTCCGCATCTTTCGCTTCCCCGTATACGGGAAAGCGAAATCACTCCGCCGCATCTCCTTGCTCAAACAAAAACCAAACGAAGCGGTTTTTGTTTGGAGAGGCGCAACAATGGAATGCGTTTGCTTTCGCGCTTGTGCGGAATCAAGTGATATGGAATCTGTGCCGTCGAAGCGCAGCGTTTTCGATTTGATTACATCCGCTCCAGACACCGCAGCACAAGCCGGGAGAACTTCTCCCGGCAGGCCTCGCCGGCATCCAGGACTTCCTGCTCCGACAGGGGCTGATCCAGGATCCCGGCGGCCATGTTGGACAGCAGCGTAAAGCCCAGCACCCGCATCCCGCAGTGGGCGGCGGTGATGACCTCCGGCACGGTGGACATCCCCACGGCGTCGGCGCCCAGACTCCGGATGGCCCGGATCTCCGCCGGCGTCTCGTACTGGGGGCCGGGCATATACATATAGACGCCCTCCCGAAGCGGGATCTCCAGCTCCGCGGCGACATCCCGGGCCGCCTGACACAGGTCGGGGTCGTAGAGATGGGTGGCGTCGGGGAAGCGGGGACCGAACTCCGGCAGATCGGGGCCCCGGAGGGGGCTGTCCCCGATGAGCTTGATGTGGTCGGTGATGAGCATCAGATCCCCGGCCTGAAAGTCGAGATTTACGGCGCCGGCGGCGTTGGTGACGATGAGCTTCTCCGCCCCCAGCAGCCGCAGCACCCGCACCGGGAAAGCGATCTCGGCAAAGTCATAGCCCTCATAGCGGTGCAGGCGGCCCTGCATGACGGCCACCCGGCGGCCCTGCAGGGTGCCGAAGATCAGCCGTCCCGGATGCCCCGGCGCGGTGGGGCGCCTGAAGTGGGGGATGTCGGCGAAGTGGACCTTGACAGGGTCCTCCACGGTGTCGCCAAGCCAGCTGAGGCCGGAGCCCAGGATGAGCAGGATCTCCGGGGCAAAGCTCCCCAGAGACGCCCGGATGGCGGTGGCGCTTTCGATATACTGCATCAGAGTGAAGTCCACGTCGTTTCCTCCAGTGAGCAAATTCATTATCGCTCTATTTTATACCCATCTGAAGAAAATGGCAATGTAAATCTTGCGGTTTCTTGTTTCGATATTGTAAATTTTTCCGTTTTTCCTCCCGGAGACCCCGAAGGGGCCCTCCGGTTGTTTTTTCCGACGCCGTATGCTATGATGGGCCATGGAAACAAAGGAGGCGGCGAGATGGAACAGACGGTGGGGCTCTATATCCACATTCCTTTTTGCCGCAGCAAGTGCGATTACTGTGATTTCTACTCTCTGGCCGGCGCCGGCGATCAGATGGACGCTTACGGCCGGGCCCTGCTCCGGCAGATGGACGCCATGCCAACGGACCTGCCTGCGGACACGGTCTATGTAGGCGGCGGCACCCCCAGCTGGTACGGTCCGGACCGGCTGTGCGCCCTGCTGGAGGGCGTGTTTCAGCGGTATCGGGTGACGGCGGAGGCGGAGATCACCGTGGAGGCCAACCCTGACAGCGTGACGGCGGCGGGGCTGAGGCAGCTCCGGCGCGCCGGCTTCAACCGACTGTCTCTGGGGATGCAGTCGGCCCGGGACGACGAGCTGCGCAGCGTGGGCAGGCCCCATGACGCCGCCGCCGTGGTCCGGGCGGTGGAGGCTGCCCGGGAGGCCGGCTTCGACAATCTCAGCCTGGACCTCATCTACGGTCTGCCGGGCCAGGACCTGGCCCGCTGGCGGGAGAGCGTGGAGGCGGCGGCGGCCCTTGCGCCGGAGCACCTGTCCTGCTACGGTCTCCAGGCGGAGCCGGGCACGCCCCTGTACGAGCGGCGGGCTGCCCTGCCCGACGACGACGTCCAGGCGGACCTGTACCTGTGGGCGGTCCGGCGGCTGGAGCAGGCGGGGTACCGACAGTACGAGATCTCCAACTTTGCCCGCCCCGGTCGGGAGTCCCGGCACAATCTGCGCTACTGGCGCGGGCAGCCCTATCTGGGCTTCGGGCCCGGGGCCCACTCGGACTTCGGCGGCCGCCGGTTTTCCCTGCCCCGGGATCTGGAGGGCTACCTCCGGGACGCGGAGAGGGGGACCTTCACCCTGGATGAGGATGAGGCGGTGGAGGCGCCGGAGCGGCGGCGGGAGTATCTGATGCTCCGGCTGCGGCTCAGAGAGGGCGTGGAGCGGAACGAGTACGAGACCGCTTTCGGCATGCCCTTCGACCCGCTGGAGGCATGCTTTGCCGCGTGGCGGCGGCAGGGCCTGGCCGCGGAGGAGAACGGCCGCTGGCATCTGACGCCGGAGGGCTTTCTGCTCTCCAACCGTCTGATCGGAGAGATACTGGAGGAATAGACCGTGCAGATAGGAACCGTGACGCTCCCCAACCCCCTGGTCCTGGCCCCCATGGCCGGGGTGACGGACCTGGCTTTCCGGGAACTGTGCCGCAGTCAGGGGGCGGGGCTGACCATTACGGAGATGATCAGCGCCAAGGCGCTGTGCTATCAGGATAAAAAGACCCGCCAGCTGCTGGAGCTGGCGGAGGACGAGCACCCGGCGGCGGTGCAGATCTTCGGCAGCGAGCCGGAGAGCATGGCCCAAGGCGCCGCTCTTGCCGTTGCGTACAGCGGAGCGGACATCGTGGACATCAACATGGGCTGTCCGGTGCGGAAGGTCGTGGCCTCCGGGGACGGCTCCGCCCTCATGCGGGACCCGGAACGGGCCGCCGCCGTGGTGGAGGCGGTACGCGCCGCGGTGTCCTGCCCCGTGACGGTGAAGATCCGCAAAGGCTGGGACTCCGGCAGCGTCAACGCCCCGGAATTTGCCGCCCGGATGGAGCGGGCCGGCGTCTCGGCCGTGGCCGTCCACGGCCGGACACGGGTGCAGATGTACGGCGGCCGGGCGGACTGGGACGTGATCCGGGCCGTGAAGCAGGCCGTCTCCGTCCCCGTCATTGCCAACGGCGACGTGTGCTCCGGCGAGGACGCGGTGCGCATCCTGCGCTATACCGGCGCGGATATGGTGATGATCGGCAGAGCCGCTTTCGGCAACCCCTGGATCTTCCGGGAGGCTCTGGCGGCCCTGAACGGAGAGCCTGCCCCGCCCCGGCCGCCTCTGACGGAGCGGATGGACGCCGCCGTGGGCCAGATCCGCCGGGCGGCGGAGCAGAAGGGCGAGCGGCTGGCCTGTCTGGATGCCAGACGCCAGCTGTGCTGGTATCTCCGGGGCGTTCCCTGGTCGGCCTACTACCGGCAGCAGCTGGTGACGGTATCCACCCTGGAGGAGATCGACCGGATTGTAAAAGGGATCAAGCGGGACCTGAAGGACCCGGAGTAAACGCAGCAGAGGAGACCACCGGGAAGGAGGTGAGGCGGAGTGACAGAGGAACTGGTCAGACGGGCCCAGCAGGGGGACACGGAGGCCTTCGAGGCGCTGCTGACAGCCCATGAGAAGCAGACCTACGGCATGGCCCTGCGGATGACGGGAAACCGCGAGGACGCGGCGGACGTGACCCAGGAGGTGTTCCTCACCGTCTGGCGGACCCTGCCCTCCTTCCGGGGGGAGAGCCGTTTTTCCAGCTGGCTGTACCGCCTCACCGCCAACGCATGTATCGACCATCTTCGCCGGGAGAAGCGGCGGCACACCGTGCCGCTGGTCCGGGAGGAGGACGGGGAGGAACAGGCTCTGGACATCCCGGACCCCGCCCCAGGGCCACAGGAGGAGGCGGAGCGGTCCGAGCGCCGGGCGGCCCTGCGGCAGGCGGTGGCCCGTCTGCCGGAGGATCAGCGGGCGGCCCTGCTGCTCCGGGAGAGCGGCGGGCTGTCCTATGCCGAGATCGCCCAGACCCTCGGGGTGCCGGAGGGCACCGTGAAATCCCGCATCGCCAGAGCACGGCTGCAGCTGCGGGAGATCCTGTCCCGGGACGGGAACTTTTCGCGATAGCGTGCGTCTGTATTATAAGGAAAGAACGGCAGGCTTCACGCCTGAAAACGATCATTTTGGCCGGAAGGCCGGAAGGAGGTGACCCCACATGGCGGAGCGCAGAGAGGACGCGGCGTATTTTGACATCCTGCTGGCCCTGCTGCCGGACGGCGAGCTGACGGAAACTGAGCTGGAAAACCTGGACCGATATCTGGCGGAGGATCCCGAGGCAGGTCTGCTTCGGGATGACCTGGCGGCTCTGGAGGAGCCCGCCCTGTGGGAGGAGCCTCTGCCGGAAGGCCTCCACGAGCAGATCATGGCCGCTGTGGCACGGACACCGCAGACTGCGGCGAAGAAGAAACATACGGCCCGGCGCTGGGGCGGGATCGCCGCCATGCTGGCGGTGGTGATCCTGGTCGGCTCCATCGGCCTGTCCCATATGCGCATGGGCAGCCCGATGTCTTCCATGGACAGCGCCGCGCCGGAGGCCGCTGCGGACACGGCGGAGGTGCCCGACTATGACGCAGCCGACCGCGATACCAATGGGTTCTATTACGCCGACGGCGAGGAGGCGGTCACAGAGACCCCGGCCAGCACGGAGTCCCGGGAGTCGGTTGCGTTGGAGAACGCCGAAATCACCGCCGGCGGCGCCATGGCCCCCGTGCCGGAGCCCGACGAGGCCTGGGGTATGGGCGACGCTGCGCCGGAAGCCGCCCCGCTGCTCACCATGGCGGAGGAAGACTGGCTGAAGAAGGCGGAGAGCGACATCATGACAGCAAAAGAAAAGGGCCTCCCCCGTGAGAGGGAGGCCGAGACAGCGCTCTTTTTGAGGTGAGCGGGATACGTGTCATGCGGGCATCTCGAGCCCGTGCATGAAGCCGTCCAGCGCGGCGGAGCAGACGTCTGCCCCCACCACGGTGTTGCGGTAGATCAGGAGATTGGCGGTGACGCCTGTCTCCCCGGTGGGATAGTTGAGGATCTCATAGCTGTAGCGCCGGACCGTCCTGCCGCAGTACTTTTCCAGGTCGAAGCCCTGGGAGGCCTGCAGCGCCGCATAGTCGGTGTACTCCTCCGTGAGGACATCGGGGATGCGGACCTCCTCCACCAGAGAAGGCGCCTGATTCACCAGCCAGCCGAACTGCTCCAGATAGTCCAGCCGGTCGCTGTTGTCCCGGATCCCCTGGGGAGAAACAGCGGCCTCCGTCATGACGGTGCTCTCCGCCGGCCGGTTCAGCCGGAGCCCCGTCAGCAGGGCGGCGATGCACACGATGCAGATGGCCCCCAGGATCAGTCGTCTGCGGGGCAGACGGGCAGTGAGAATGAGCATGATGCAACGCTCCTTTTTGAGATTGTCTGTCCCATCTCTATGAGGGAAGGGGACAAAGTATTCCGGCGGGCCGGCTTTTCTATTTTACTGCTGAAATTGACGTTGTTTTTTTAGGGAACGTGTCTCCGACGGCCCCATTTCCGGGCGGCCGGAAATGGGGGAAAGGGCCGCATAAGGGGGAACCCCTTGCTATGGGGTTTCCCCTTATGTATCCCCCGAATCGCCGTCACGTCTGCGGACGTGACAAACCGGCTGATGCCGGGGCGATTCCAAAGGGGGACCAGTCCCCCTTTGGGGAACCCCCAGGTCTCCCGACGGGGTTTTTACTCTGGCCGGCAGAGCCTTGAACTGACTGGAGCAACCCACCCGCGCTTCCGCGCTACGTCGGCACAAATTCCATATCATTTGCTTGCGGCGGCACAAGCTCCGTATCCCTCGCTTCCCCGCAAGCGGGAAAGCGAGATCACTCCACTGTGCCGCCTTTCCGGCCCAAACCCGTTCCACTGGGCTTTTGGCCGGGTGAGTACGAAAGCAAACTCATTCCATTGCGCCTCCTTTCCAAACCGAACCCGCTCCGCTGGGCTTCGGTTTGGGTTTTAAAGCCAGCCGCCGATTCGCACCCGCCGAGGCGCGGGAACAGAGGAGCGGAAACCGAAACGACAGAGCAAGAGCGGCAGCGATTGTGGATGCAGAGACAATTCAAGGCTGCTGTGCCGAGCTGCCTTTGCCGGTACTCCCGTCAGAGCGGGAAAGGAAATACATAGAAGCCATGGGTTTCTATGCGCGTTCTTTGCCTACTTTCTGTCGCGCGGCAGAAAGTAGGCCCCCGGAGGGGCGTTCCTAAAAAACGAACGGTTTTCTCTGCGGTCAAATAGCCCCCCAAAAAAACAGTATCGATCGTCTCACAGAGAGGAGGAGCTCCCATGTCAGAACCGCGGCGTCTTGACGCCCTGCTGGCCTCCACGGGCCGCTGGTCCCGGAAGGAGGCAAAGGACCTGATCCGGGCCGGCCGGGTATCGGCGGCGGGAGCCGTGCTCCGCCGTCCGGAGGAGAAGTGCGCGCTGGAGACCGTTGAGGTGGACGGCGTACCGGTGGCCTGCCCGAAGTACGTCTACCTGATGCTCTACAAGCCCACAGGCATCCTCTCCGCCACGGAGGACCGGCGGCAGGCCACGGTGCTGGACCTTCTGCCGCCCCATCTGCAGCGGATCGGCCTGTACCCCGTGGGGCGGCTGGACAAGGACAGCGAGGGCCTGCTGCTGCTCACCAACGACGGCCCCCTGGGCCATCGGCTCCTGGCCCCGGGCAAGCATGTGGCCAAGACGTATCTGGCAGAGGTGGAGGGGACCCTCGACGTCTCAGACGCGGAGGCCTTCCGGCAGGGCATGGTCCTGGAAGACGGGACCCGCCTGCTGCCGGCATCCCTTGAGATCCTCAGCCAAACCCGCTGCCGGGTAACGGTGGAGGAGGGGAAATACAGACAGATCCGCCGGATGCTGGCCCAGCGGGGCAAGCCCGTCACCGCCCTCAAACGCCTGACTATGGGGCCCATCACCCTGGATGAAACCCTGTCTCCCGGGGCCTGGAGACCGCTGACAGAGGAGGAACTGGCCCGTTTGCCGGCCTCCGACTGACAAATAAAGGAAATTTTCGGCCTTTTCGGCATATTTCACAAAAAATTTGCAAAAAACTATTGAAAAGTGGAAGAGAAAAGGCTATGATATAGAAACAGCGGTTACAAGTGGAAAAAAAGAGTTACAAAATAGAATGATTTTGTCTGAAAAGAGGGGAACGGCTATGTCAGGTCGAATTTTTCAGAGTGTAGTGCTTCAATTAAGGGAGAGCACGGAGCGCGCCGTCGGCGTGATCGACAGCCAGGGCACCGTCATTGCCTGCAACGAGCTGTCGGAGATCGGGACCCAGTGGAGCGATGCGGCAGATCTGATCGCCGCCTCCGGCACGGGGATCGTCGCCTGCAACGGCATGGTGTTCAAGCCCCTGAGCGGGTGGACCGCCCACTTTGACTATGCGGTATTCACCCACGGTACCGACAGCGAGGCCCGTCTGATCTGTTCCATGGCGGCCGTTGCGCTCAACGGCGCCAGGACCCATTATGAGAGCAAATACGACAAATCCACGTTCATCAAGAACATCGTCTCTGACAACGTCCTGCAAAGCGACATTTTCGTCCGGGCCAAGGAGCTGCACTTCGCCATCGACCAGCCCCGGGTGGCCCTCCTGGTCCAGCTCAACACCGGGGATCCCGGCGCTGCCTGGGAGACCATATCCGGACTCCTGCCGGACCGTCAGATGGACTTTGTCTTTCCGGTGGACAACGCCGGCATCGCCGTGATCCGGCAGCTGCAGGACCCCGCCGATCTCAAGGAGAGCGAGCTGCTGGCCCGGCAGATCGAGGCCACGCTCACCTCCGACGGGGAGACCACCTGCATGATCGGCATCGGCACCACGGCCCATGTGCTGCAGGAGCTGGCCAAGTCCTATAAGGAGGCCCGCATCGCCATTGAGGTGGGCCGGGTCTTTGAAACGGAGAAGACCATCATCAACTACGAGCATCTGGGCATCGGCCGGCTGATCTATCAGCTGCCCACCACACTGTGCGAGATGTTCCTTCAGGAGGTCTTCAAGCGCAATCCCATCGACGCGCTGGACAGTGAGACGCTGTTCACCATCAATAAATTCTTCGAGAACAATCTCAACGTCTCCGAGACGGCGCGAAAGCTTTTCGTGCACCGCAACACGCTGGTCTACCGTCTGGAGAAGATCAAGAAGCTCACGGGTCTGGACCTGCGGGAGTTTGACGACGCGATCACCTTCAAGGTGGCGCTGATGGTCAAGAAGTACCTCGCCTCCCGTCCCACGAGACAGTAGAGTAGAAAGGATCTGCGTGTATGGTTCGCCTGACCGACGTATATAAGGTGTATGAAAACGGCGCCCGGGCACTGAAGGGCATCAATTTCCAGATCGACGACGGTGAGTTTGTCTTTCTGGTGGGCCCCTCGGGCAGCGGCAAGTCCACGATCATCAAGTTGCTGACGGCGGAGATCCCCCCCACGGAGGGCCGCGTCATGGTCAACGGCTATAATCTGGGCACCATCACCCCGCGGCAGGTGCCCTATCTGCGGCGGACGATCGGTGTGGTGTTCCAGGATTTCCGGCTCATCGAGAAGAAAACGGTCTATGAAAACCTGGCCCTTGCCATGCGGGCCGTGGGCGCCTCCAGCCAAGAGATCAAGAAGCGGGTGCCCGCCATGCTGGAGCTGGTGGAGCTGGACCGGAAAATGAACCGCCATCCCAGCGAACTGTCCGGCGGCGAGCAGCAGCGGGTGGCCATTGCCAGGGCGCTGGTGAACAACCCCGGCATGATCATCGCCGACGAGCCCACGGGCAACCTGGATCCGGCCAGAAGCTACGACCTCATGCGGCTGCTGGAGCGGATCAATGAGCTGGGGACCACGATCCTGGTGGTCACACATGAGAAGGAGCTGGTCAATCGCTTTTCCAAGCGTGTGCTGGCCATCGAAAACGGCCGCATCATCAGCGACGGAATGGACGGGTATTATCGGTATTATGAAAACAAGTAACATTTTTTTGAGAGCAAGTAATGTTTTTTACTTCCTGCAGGAAGCAGTCCACAATATTTTCCTCCACGGCCTGATGTCCCTGGCCGCTGTGGGCGTGACCATGGCCTGCCTGCTGATCATGGGCAGCTTTACCCTGGTCTCCATGAACCTGAACGCCACCCTCAGCGATCTGGAGCGGGAGAACGTGGTCATCGCCTACATAGACGAGACGTACAGCGAGGAACAGGCACGGGCCCTGGAGGCGGACATCATGGCCCTGGACAACGTGGAAAGCTGCAAGTTCGTCACCCGGGAGGAGGCCATGGAGGCCTTCGTCTCCCAGTATGACGACGACAGCGTCTTCGCCTCCGTGCCCGCCAGCGTGCTCCGGGACAGATTTGAGATCCACCTCACGGAGTTGGAGGAGATGGAGAGCACGGTGATCGCCCTGAAAGCGGTAGAGGGCGTGGCAAACGTCCGGGCCGAGCTGGAGATCGCCCAGGGCTTCATGGCCGTGCGGAACATGGCCGGCGTGGTGGCGATCATTCTGGCCGTCATGCTGTTGCTGGTGTCCCTGTTCATCATCTCCAATACCATCCGGCTGGGCGCCTATACCCGCCGGGATGAGGTGGCCATCATCAAGATGTGCGGCGCCAAGGACTCCTTCATCCGCTGTCCCTTCGTGGCAGAGGGCGTCATACTGGGCCTGGTGGGCGCGGTGATCGCGTTCTTCATCCAGTGGGGCGTCTATAATCTTGTGATGCGGGCCATCACGAAGTCCGATACGATGCAGCTTTTAACGGTGATCCCCTTCCACAACTTTGCCGGACGGATCCTTCTGATCTTCCTGCTGGTGGGCCTTGCCGTGGGCGCGGTGGGCAGCTCGCTGGCCATCAATAAATTCCTGAAGGTGTGATCAGACAGACGGAAAGGAGCGCAGCTATGGCGCGTGGAAGAAAACGGGATAAACGGCGGATCTTCATGTCGATTGTCGCCGTCATACTTGTGGCGATCCTGATTTTTGCAGTAGTGCTCAGTGCCCTGCCCCGGGCCTACGCGGTGTCCCGGCAGGACGTGGCCGCGCTGCAGAGCCAGGCCAGCGACCTTGCCTCCCAGAAGCAGGATCTGCAGAATCAGATCAACGCCCTGGGCAACAACAAAGCGAAGGCCCTGGCCCAGAAGCAGGCGCTGGATCAGCAGATCGAAGTCATCGAAAGCCAGATCGCCAATACCCAGGCTCAGATCGACATGTACAACCAGCTGATCGCCGAGGAGGAGATCAAGCTGGCGGAGGCGCAGGCCCGGGAGCAGGCCCAGTTCGAGGCCCTGTGCAGCCGGGTCCGGTCCATGGAGGAGACCGGCACGGCAACCTATCTGTCCGTGCTCTTCGGCGCCACGGATTTTGCCGATCTGCTCAGCCGTGCCAATTACATCTATGAGATCGTGGATTACGACAACGCCCTGAAGGAACAGCTCACCGCTACCCGGGAGGAGATCGAGGCCACCAAGGCCGATCTTGAGGCCTGCCGGACGGAGCTGAAGGCCCAGGAGGATCAGCTGTCCGCCAGCAAGGCGGAGCTGGACGCCCAGGTGGCGGCCGCCCAGCAGTTGGTGGCGTCCATCACCGCGGAGCAGACGGAGTACACCAAGGCCAAGGCTCAGATCGAGGCCGAGGAGGCTGCCGTGGGCCAGCAGATCGACAGTATGCTGGCGCAGATCGCGGCGGAAGAGGCCGCGGCGAGGAGACGGGCCGAGGAGGCCCAGCGGGCGGCAGCGGCGGCGGCCACGGAAAAACAGAGAGCAGCGGCGGAGGCCGCGGCCAGGGCGGCGGCTGCGGCGTACGCGGCGGCCAATATCACCAGCGAGGCCGGCTACATGTGGCCCCTGAGCGGCTACAGCAGCATCAGCTCCCCCTTCGGTTACCGCACCCATCCCGTGTCCGGCGCGGCCAGTTCCTTCCACGGCGGTATCGACATCCCCGCCCCCCGGAACACGCCTATCCGTGCCGCCCGCAGCGGCATCGTGCTGATTTCCGGCTACAACGGGTCCTACGGCAATTATGTGGTCATCAACCACGGCAACGGCCAGACGACCCTGTACGCCCATATGAACTCCCGGGCCGTCAGCGTGGGCCAGTCCGTGTCCCAGGGCCAGACCATCGGTTACGTGGGCACCACCGGCAGCTCCACCGGCTACCACCTCCACTTTGAGGTGCGGATCAGCGGCTCCCGGGTCAACCCGCTGAACTTCTTCTAAATCAATCAAAATGAAAAACAGATCCCGCGGACAGCGGGATCTGTTTTTTTTGCCGTCAGGCGCCGGACGCGGTCTGGGTCATCAGGTCCTGGCGGGCCGCGGTCTCATCGCTGCCGCCGTCGTTCCGATCATTGCCGTCGGCGTTCCGCTCCATGATCCTGCCGGTGAGGGCGGAGTAGCGGTAGCTGCCGTTGGGCAGCACAGAACCGTCGGCGCCTGTTGCGTAGGTGAGCTCTCTGCCGGTGTCCCGGGCGGAGCCGGAACGGGCATAGGCGTCGTAGGCGACCCGGCCCCGGCTGCCGGTTTCATCGGCCTGGCGGGTCACGGCGGACTCCGCCGTATAGCGGGTGGAGCTGGCGCCTGTGCCGTTGGAGCCGGTATTGCCGCAGCCGGCACAGAAGAGGCCGGCCAGCATGGCCGTCAGGCAGAGCGCGCCCATCAATCGTTTCACATGGATTCCTCCTCGCATGGCGGGACGTCGTCGTCCCGCTGACCGTTAGTATGCGTGTCCGGAGGAGAAATACTCGATGCAGGCCCCTGAAATAACTGAGAAGACGACGAAAAATTGCAAATACCGGCTACAGGAGCCACGTGATCAGCCACGCCAGTCCCGTGGATCCGGCGCCGATGGCGAGGAGCAGCGGCGCCGGGACCCGATGGAGCAGCCGTCCCACGCCCTTTGTGCGGCGGATGTACCCGTTGGCGGCCCGCTGGGCCTCCTCCAGGATCTGCTCCGGCCCTATGCCGGAGAGAGACGCCTGCTCCCGCACGATAAAGATCGCCTGTTCAAACAGCCGCCGGTCCGGGGACCGGACCAGTATGATCTGCCGCGCCACGCCCTTGACCATGCCCATACCGCCCTTTCTGAAAGCTTACAGATATTGTAACCGCCAGAGTTCCGATCTATGCGAAAAGCCCCGCGGAGTTTGCGGCACGCACGCCGCGAATAAAGCGGGATCGTTTTTTCCGATGACATGCGCATGGGGAAAAACACTTCTCACGGCGTGCCCGTGGGCGTGCGGGAAGCGAAGTGAAGCGTTCTCAAATCAAAGCCCGGCGCAAGCGGGTTTGATTTGAAAAAAAGAACCGGTCCGCAGGACTGCGGACCGGAACCTTTCTGTTATGCGAGGGGGTGTTCAAAAGAGAGGTGTGTATGATTTCCTGTTATGGCAGAGAAGGAAAGGTTCGCGAGGGGGGGAACACGAACCCGTATCTCTATGGTGCCATCATAAAGGGGAAATGGGAACACCGTGTGAAAAAAGTGTGAACATTCTGTAACAAAATGTAACTTGCCGTCAGTGCGCCGCAGGGCGGGACAGCGTGCAGCCTGCGGACCGGCGGCGGAAGGGACCCTCCAGGACGTAGCGCAGGGCCCGCAGGGGATAGCGCTTCAGGGAGATGGGCCGCACCAGCACGGCCCGGATCCCGGCCCGATGGGCACCCAGAACGTCGGTGAAGATCTGGTCTCCGATCATGACGGCCCGGTCAGGGGTCACGCCCATGATATCCAGGACCCTGTCAAAGCCTTCCCGGCGGGGCTTGCGGGCGCGGGTGATGTAGGGCACGTCCAGCGCCCGGCAGAAATTGATCACCCGATCCGGGTGACGGTTGTTGGACGTCACGAACAGGGTAACGCCGTGGTCGGCGAGACTGTCCCGCCAGGCATGGAGCTCGTCGGTGGGCAGGGACATGGTGTAGGGGATCAGGGTATTGTCCAGGTCCGCCATCAGCAGACTGACGCCCAGGTCCGCCAGCAGAGCGGGGGACAGGTCCACCGCCCGGGGACAGACGTGATCGGCAATAAAGCGTGACATATGACGGACCTCCCTTCCGACGTTGTGTCGGTGAAAAGGGTAACACAGACGGGGCGGTCTGTCAACACCGCCGGAGGTGTTGCGGCGGAAAGAAAATTTGGGAAAATGATTGACAGACCGATATGATTGTGTTAATATTATCGGGCTGGCTCCGTGTTGAGTGAATGCCGCGCGGGCGTAGTTCAATGGTAGAACTCCAGCCTTCCAAGCTGGCCACGTGGGTTCGATTCCCATCGCCCGCTCCATGACTTGCTTCCCACAGGCTGGCCTTTCTCCATCCAGATATGCGCCTGTAGCTCAGTCGGATAGAGCAACTGCCTTCTAAGCAGTGGGCCGGGGGTTCGAGTCCCTCCAGGCGTGCCACCTTTTTTTGAGGGCTCTTCTGTACGGTGGGTATAGCTCAGTTGGTTAGAGCACCGGATTGTGGTTCCGGGTGTCGAGGGTTCGAGTCCCTTTACCCACCCCAACGACGTAAAAGGGAAAATCCGGAGCGTTTGCTCCGGATTTTTCCAATATCGTCACACTGCATGCGGGGATGTAGCCAAGTTGGTCAAGGCACGGGACTTTGACTCCCGCATTCGCAGGTTCAAGTCCTGCCATCCCTGCCAATTATGACCCAGTAGCTCAGTTGGCAGAGCACCTGCCTTTTAAGCAGGGTGTCCGGGGTTCGAATCCCCGCTGGGTCACCAGAGAAAAAGCCCTGAAGCACTCGGCTTCAGGGCTTTTTCTTTTTTTGCTTTTTCCGGGACCGGACACGGCGATCCCTGCCGCGCCCCGGCCCGAAAATGGTTGCTTTTCGGCAGGGACCTGCTCTATAATAGGGCAGAGAAAAACGGCCGGATCCTCCGGCGGAGGGGGGAAACTATGAGACAATACGTTGTTGACGCCTTTACCGATGCGGTCTTCCACGGCAACCAGGCGGCGGTCTGTGTGCTGGACGCGTGGCTGCCGGAGGCGCTGATGATGAACATCACCCGGGAGAACAATTTTTCCGAGACCGCCTTCACCGTCAGGGAGGGGGAAGCGTACCGCCTGCGCTGGTTCACCCCCGGCGGGGAGATCGACCTGTGCGGCCATGCCACCCTGGCCACGGCCTTTGTGGTGCTGAACTTCTATGAGAAGAGCGCCTCCCGGGTGGTGTTTTCCACTCTGTCCGGGGAGTTGATCGTGGACCGGCAGGGTGAGCTGTATGAGATGGAGCTGCCCGCCTACGAGCTTCGGCCCGCAGAGGTCACCGACGCCATGGAGGACGCCCTGGGCGTACGACCCGCGGAGGCATGGGCCGCCCGGGACCTGCTCTGTGTTCTGGACGACGAGGAGACAGTGCGGCGGCTGACGCCGGATCAGGAGAAAATGAAGGCGCTCGACGGGCTCCTTGTCCACGTCACCGCCCGGGGCCGGGAGACCGACTGCGTGTCCCGCAGCTTCGCGCCGAAGCTGGCGATTATCGAGGATCCGGTCTGCGGCTCCGGCCACTGCCACATCATCCCGTACTGGGCGGACCGGCTGGGCAAAGACCGGCTGACGGCGTATCAGGCCTCCGCCCGGGGCGGCACCCTGTACTGCCGCCGGGACGGACAGCGGCTCTTTATCGCGGGAAAGGCGGCCCTCTATTCCGTCTGCGAGCTGTTTGTCGACCCCGACGGGGCGCCGGCTGACGACCTGTAAAATGCTGTTGAGGAGAGATACCAATGGAGAAAAGACACCACCGTTTTCTGGAGAAGATCCCCATTCTGGCGGCCCTTGTGATCGCTCTTGTGGGGTGGCTGATCCTCATGATCCTCATGGGGGTGATCAACGCGCCGTTCCAGAAGTATCTGCCCGGTTATCCCAGCACCGGTCCCATTGGCCTGCTGGTTGGTTTTTTCCTGATCCTCTGGTTTTACCGGCGCCGCTTCCGTCCGGAGTTTGAGGGCAATCTCATCGGCGGCAGGCCCCTGATGGGTATCCGGCTGGGGATCGTGATACTCGCCTACCTTCTGATCACCACTCTGGTTACAGCCCTGTTCACCTCTGCGGAGTACGGCGTTCCCGGCGTTGACGATATCTGTCTGGCCCTTGTGGCCGGCTTTGGAGAGGAGATGTGCTTCCGGGGCCTGCTGCTGGGCAGCCTGATGCGCCAGTGGCGGGAGGAGAAGCGGCTGATTCCGGCGCTGATCTTCAGCGCTGTGGTCTTCGGCGTCATCCACGGCACCAACGTCTTCGCCGGCGCGTCGGTGGAAAATACACTGACCCAGATCGTGTCGGCGGCGTGCCTCGGCTTCTTCCTGGGAGCCGTGTATCTGCGCAGCGGCAGCCTCTGGCCGCCCGTCATCATGCACACGGTGGTGGACATCGTCGCCTTCTGCAATATCTCTGACATCAGCGACGGGGTCATGGTCGGTTCCGTCACCTGGAACGACTGGGTGGACCTGGCCCTTTGCGTCGTGGTGGGAGCCATCGGTATCTGGCTGATCCGTCCGGAGAAGAGGAAAGAGGTCCTGGAGGTCTGGGACCGGAAATGGCGCAGGGCGGCATAGCTCTTCAAAAACAGAAAAAGGCCGGACAGACGGTTTGCCTGTCCGGCCTTTTTTTCTGTTTAATCCCTATACAAATTTGACGGCGGTGCCATAGGCAACGACCTCGGCGGCGTTCTGCATGATGGACGAGGTGGTGTACCGCACGTTGACCACGGCGTCGGCGCCGAGGTTCTCCGCCTCTTGGATCATCCGTTCCGTGGCGATGGAACGGGCCTCAGTCATCATCTCGCCGTACATCCTCAGTTCTCCGCCGGCCATGCTTTTGAAGCCCTGGGCAATATCCTTGCCGATGTGCTTGGCCTGGATGGTGCTGCCCTTGACCAGGCCCAGCATCTCAAAGGTTTTTCCGGTGATATAGTCCGTGTTGACCAACAGCATAGTGATTGCCTCCTTGTTGTTATTCTGACACGAATGTGCCGTTGTTTATTCCGGGGAAGCGCCCTCATCGCCCGGCCGCCTCCGGCGGAACCGGGCCAGAACAAAGAAGCAGACGGCGGAGAACAGCAGACCGTAGCAGGCGGCGATGGGGGTGGCGTAGCCCAGACCCGCCATGGGGATATCCATGGTCCGGGGCAGGAGCAGAGAGAAGGAGATGCGGAACACCAGAGCCGAGAAGATGGTCTGGAAGCGCACCAGATACTGCTGGCCGGTGCCTCCGAAGGAGCCGCTGAAGCAGGCCAGCAGACAGGCCGGCAGGGCGTATACGGCGCAGCCCTGGAGATAGGCGGCGCCCTGAAAGATCACGTCGCTGTCGGGGCAGAACAGTCCCATCAGTCCCGTACGGCCCATGAGGAATACCAGCAGCAGCACGACGCCGATGACCGCGCCGGGCACGAGAGACCGGGCCAGCACGGCGCCCCGGCTGTCCGGGTCCTCCCGGGTCAGCGTCCGGGTCCCGGCCTGGAGGCCCGCCGGCAGGATCAGCAGCCACACCAGCAGACCCGTGGCAGCGGCATAGCCCGCGCCGCAGGCCGTGCCCAGATGGTTGGCTGCGCCGTTGACGACGAGGAAAGAACCGGTCACCAGAGCGTTCTGTACGATGCCCATCCTGCCGCCGATGACCAGCTCGCCCCGCTCCTCTTTTGTGGTGGGAAGGCGGGTGAAGGGCAGCGTCTGCCGCCGGAGCAGCAGCAGAGCCGCCGCCAGCGCCGCCAGCATGGCGACAGCCTGAGCCACGGCGAGGCCCGTCACGCCCATCCGCGGGGCCAGCACGGGGCAGAGGATCAGCTCCGCCGCCACGGCGGGGAGCCCCGCCGTCCACAGCAGGCCGCGGCGCAGGTCGGCGCCCCGGAGAAGGCTGTAAACGATGCACAGCCCGCCGAAGAACAGCGTGCCGATCAGGCCGATGCGGAGAAAGACGATGGTCTGGCGGTATACCCCGTAGGGCACGAAGAACAGCATAGGCACGATCTGGGCCGCAAGCTCCAGTATCACCACCAGGATCACGGCGGCCACGGCGATGCGCCGCACCGCCAGTCCGGCGGCCTTGCCGGCGGCAGTCAGATCATTTCGCTGCAGCGGCCGCCAGATGGCGGCGGCCATATTCTGGGCCAGACCGGCCAGGATGGCGGCGGCGAAGATCATGCAGGCGCCGGCGGTGCCGGTGACCACCAGAGCCTCGGCGCCGCAGAGCCGCCCGGCGCAGACCAGGGGGATCGTGCCCAGGAGGGCCAGCAGCAGATACAGCAGCAGCGCAGGCGCTGCCGCCTTGAGCAGGGCGTTCAGTTTCACAGCGTTCCCTCCCGGGACAGTAAGTTATCCGTACGCATCCGATCAGTCCGACGGACTGTAGAGCAGCTCAAAGGAGGCGTAGTGGTCGTCGGTGTAGTAGATCAGACCGTCGTTGGAGTATACCAGTCGCTTCGGCCCCCGACTGTCCGCACCCAGGGTGTCGATATCGCATTCCTTCCAGGTCCGGCCCTCCGCGTCGGGGAGCAGACCCTCATAGTTGCCGAACCGGCTGCCGCCGATGCACATGCCCGGGGCATAGGGCTCCAGAGAGCCGCCGGACCAGCCCAGATCCTGGGCCTCGGCCTTTGTGATGTAGTTCTGGGGCAGTTTCCCGTACAGATGCAGGTACAGGGCCACCGCGTCCCTGGAGTCATAGACGCCGTCGGGGTCCAGCTCCGCCGCCGGCACGATCTCCGGCGCACCGGCGTCCGGGACAGTGCTTTCGCCGTCAGACGGGCCTTCCGCATCTCCGGCATCGCCGGGGACGACCTCGGCCCAGCCGTCGGAGGGCTCATTGCCGTCGTAGCGCGGGTCGGAGCCGCAGCCGGTGACCGCCAGCAGCATTGTCAACAGGAGCAGGAGGGCGGCAAAGAGCCGCAGAGGTGCTCGTTTCATATCCATTCGCCTCAGCCTTGTCATTTATCCTGCGCTGTGCCTGCCCCTCAGGTGGCGGACTTCCGGGCCGCCAGCCAGGCCTCCCAGCGGTCATAGACCTGCCGCAGGGGCTCCGGGAGGATCGACAGGGCCTTTTCTTTCAGCTCGTCGGGGACGCCGCCGTAGAAGGCCTCGGCAATGCTGCCGGCGATGGCGGCCAGCGTGTCGCCGTCGCCGCCCAGAGAGATGGCCAGCCGGATGCAGTTTTCATAGTCCGTGCTGTCCAAAAAGCAGATGATGGCCTCCGGCACGGTCTGCATGCAGTCGTCGTGGAAGTGATAGTCCGGGCGGATCTGGTCGCAGGTCCGCTGGAGATCATAGCCGTAGTTCATCTCGATATATTTCCGGATCCCCTCCTTGTCCCGGCCGATCCGGGCCAGGAACACGGCGGCGGCGGCGGCCTGAGCGCCCCAGATGCCCTCGGGATGATTGTGGGTCACGTCGGCGGTGATGCCGGCAAAGCTCTCCACCTCGTCGAGGGTATCAAAGGCCCACGCCACGGAGGACACCCGCATGGCGGAGCCGTTGCCGCAGCTGTGGTAGGGCCTGGGATCGTCGGACTGGAGCCACTGCTCGAACTTATCTCCGTAGCCGGCGTCGGGGTACATATTGCCGTATTTGCGCATGGAGTCGATGACGCACTGCTCCGTTTTGGCCCGGTCGCCCTGGCCGTCCATGATCGCCTCCGCCACGGCAAGAGTCAGCACTGTGTCGTCCGTAAAGGCGGACACGGAGCTGAACAGGGGGAAGTTCATTTTCTTGCGGCTGCCGAACTCATAGGGGCTGCCGACGATGTCGCCGATGATTGCACCAAGCATGGTAGTCTCTCCTTTTTATATGATGAAATTATTACATAACGCAGAAGAACGGCGTTTCGGTCACGATTCGCCGGATTTCCAGGTCGCCAGCATGGCGGTGGCCAGAATGATGACGCCGCCGATGATCTCCCGGGCGGTGGGGACGGCCCGAAGCAGCAGCAGGGCGAAGACGATGCCGTACACCGTCTCCAGACCGGACACGATGCCGGCGGTCTGGGTGCTGACGGTGCGCTGTGCCGCCACGAACATACTGAAGGCCAGCGCGGTGCAGACCACGCCGATCAGGATGATGCACACGATGTCCCGGGGCCCCGCCGCGGGATGGGACAGCAGGGCCGCCGGCAGCAGAATGATGGCCGCCGCGGCCTGCTCGAAGAAGCAGACCTTTCCTGAGGGATACCGCCGGGACAGGTCCCGGTTGAACAGCACCAGCACCGCATAGAGCAGGCTGCAGATCATGCCGAAGACGATGCCCAGGGTGACCTGATTGGCCAGACTGAACTCCGGGATCGTGATGAACACGCCCAGGAGCAGCAGCGCCGCGAAGAGCAGATTCCGCGGCCGGAAGCGGACGTGGAACACCAGAGGCTCCAGAAACAGCAGGAACAGGGGGAAGGTGGAGAAAGTGATGGTGCCGATGGCCACGGAGGAGATCTGGATGGAATGGAAGAAGGTGACCCAGTGGACGGCCTGCACGGCGCCGGCGACAATGAGCAGGAGCCAGTCCAGCTTCCGTTCCAGCCGCAGACTCTGCCGCCGCAGCAGCAGAAGCAGCAGCAAAACGACGGCGGAGCAGACCACCCGGCCCCAGGTGATGACCAGCGCCGATACCGTGATGTACCGGCCCAGCACGCCGCTCAGGCCGAACAGCATTACCGACAGGTGCAGCAGCACCGTATTCCGCCTGTTCTCCCGGCTCTCCAAAGCGCACCGCTCCTCCCTTTACCTCCATATCAATTTATTATACCAAATCCGAGCGAAAAAGGATAGAGTGAAATCACATTTTTCTCTCCGGGTGGCAAAAGCTCCGCAAATGCGTCTCTCATTCCGTCCACATCGCCCCGGAAGCAAAAAGACAGCAGACCTTGACAGTGGTATTCTCTCCGAAGGAGGCTTGACCAGTTCGCAGTCTGCTGCCGCACATATCATATTCTGTTTGTTTATGCCAGTCAAGGACATACCGTCAAAAAGGCAGAGGGACTGCCTCGGCCTGTTCCTCAGCGGGATACGCCAGGAGAGGTATTGTAAGCTCCACGCAGAAGGTGCCGTCATTTTCTGCGCTGTCAAAGCTGCCGCCATGGAGCTGTAAAATACGGCGACAGGTATTCAGGCCGATGTTCGTGCTCTCTCGCCGATCCTGTCGGGGCGAGACCCCGTTGACGAGACACAGGCGCAGCGCATCGCCTTCGCGGCGGCAGATGATCTCGATGGGGTGGGAGGGCGCCGCATATTTGAGCAGGTTGGCATAGAGATTATCGAAGGCCCGGCGCAGCAGCTCCAGATTGATCTCCACCCGGCCCCGCAGGGGGGAGAATGCCAGGTTCACGATAAAGCCTTGACTTTCCAAAGCAAAGGTGTATTCCTGCCAGAACTGGAGAAAGATCGTATCCGCATCCTCCAGTGTCATGTCTGGTCGCTCTTCCTCGGAGGCGTAGACGAGAAAGTATTCAAAGAGCTGATCTGCCATGGTTTTGATCCGCAGTGCCTGTTCCAGACTCTGACGGGTAAAGCGGCGCAGCTGAGTCTCGTCGGCATACCGGCCCTGATCCAGCAGCTCCAGATACCCCAGCAGAGAAGTCAGCGGGGTGCGCAGATCGTGGGACATGGCGGTGACCAGCCGGGAGTTAGCGGTGCGGATCTGATCCTCCGTGTCCCGGTGGTGCAGGATGGACTGCCGCATCTGGTCAATCCCGGCAGCCAGCTCACCCAACTCGTCTGTGCCGTGCACAGTGACCGGATAGTCCAACTGACCGCTGGCCAGGATGTCCAACTCCGCCTTCAGCTGTTTGACATACCGGAGCTTTCGGCGCACGAAGGTGATGAAGCAGAGGGAGAAGGTCAGAAAGGCCAGAGCGCCGGCGGCCGCAGCAACCCAGAAATAGAACATATTGCCGACGGCACAGTACAGGAACACCCGGGTGACGGTGCCGTCACTGAGGGTCAGGAGGTGTGCACATTCCGGGTTTTCCGAATCCGGATCGAAGTCCGCCGGGTCTGTTGAGACCAGCCAGGGTTGGGGAGAGACATAGAGCAGGACGCCGTCCCGGTAGATGGTGAGATAGAGCTTGTCGGCGCGGCTGCACCAGGTGTCAAGCCGATCCAGATCTGCTGTTGTGATCTGTTCCTGTTCCACATAGGCCTGAAGCCGGGCAAACTCATGGTCTGCCATCTGTTTGGCAAAGGGTCGTCCGTATACGGACCGGTCCACCAGAAGGTTCCCGGCGGAAAAAAGCGCGAAAAAGACCGCGGCACCCGCCAGCAGGGACAGCAGAACGCGGAAAAACAGCTGTGCGCTCAGGCTGTGCAGTTGCCCTGCTCTACTCAATGCGGTACCCCCTTCCCCAAACGGTGCGGATGGTGCGGCAGTTCTGGGGATCGTCCCCCAGCTTCCGGCGGATATTTCGGATGTGCACCATCACGGTGTTGTTGGAGGTATAGAGATACGGCTCGTCCCAGATGCTCTCATAGATAGCCTGGGCGGAGAAGACTCGTTTTGGGTGGGAGGCCAGCAGCAGGAGGATGCGGTATTCCGTATCTGTCAGCAGCACCTCCCGGCCGTCCTGCCGGACCTGGCACTGGCGCACGTCGATCTCAATATTGCCGCAGCAGCGGATCGTGTCGTCCGGCTCCGTTTGCTTGGCACCATAGACGTAATAGCGCCGCAGCAAGGCCTTGACCCGGTTGATCAGCTCATTGCAGGAGAAGGGCTTGACCAGATAATCGTCTCCGCCGGCGGAAAAGCCCAGCGTCTTGTCAGAGTCCTGGGATTTGGCGGTCAGAAACAAGATGGGGACGGCAGAGCGTTTTCGTATTTCTGTGCAGACGGAATAGCCGCTCATCCCGGGCATCATGATGTCCAGAATGACCAGATCAACCGTATCATCCAGCAGACGCAGGACCTCCTGACCGTTGGCGGCCGCAACAGCCGTATAGCCCTCTCCGGACAGGAGGAGACAGAGGACCTCTCGGATTGCAGGATCGTCGTCTGCAAGGAGTATTTTTTTCTCGTTCACAGCGCACGCCTCCCATTCTGACAAAAACCATTATATCGGTTTGCGTCGACCAAGAAAAGAGCACAGTGGAGAAATTCAGATTTCTTAAGAAATTCTGGAGTCCCAAATTAAGAATTACCGCCTATACTGGTCTCATATGTTATGGTGGATCTGTTCCGTCACAAGAAAGGGTCTGCCAGCGGAGGGAGGCAGATCAATGAAAGAAAGCACGTGGATTGCCCGCATTTTCTACCAGACCGTGATCGGGCGGCTGCTGCTTCGGCTGATCCAGATCAGCCATGCGGAATGGTTGATTATCCTTTTTCTCTCGTCGCCGCTTTCGCGGCCGCTGGTGGCGCTGCACATCCGGCGGTACGGCATTCCGTCTGCAGAGCGGCTGCAGCGCCCCTTTCACAGCTATCGGGAGTTTTTTGCCAGGAGCCGAAGAGACGCTGATTTTGACGCCGCGACGGATCATCTGATCAGTCCCTGCGACGGCTGGCTGAGCGCCTGCCCGATCCAGGCGGACAGCAGTTTTGCCATCAAGGGTTCTCACTATCGCCTGGAGGATCTGCTGGGAGATCGGAAGCTTGCGCAGAATTATCACGGCGGGGACTGTCTGATCTTTCGCCTGTGCCTTTCCGACTATCACCGCTACTGCTATATTGACGACGGCTATCAGGGGAAGCATCATTATATTCAAGGCGTGCTCCACAGTGTCCAGCCGGTGGCCTGTGAAAAATACCCGGTCTTTGTTCTCAATCGCCGTTGCTGGAGTTTGCTTACAACCGAGCACTTCGGCCCGGTGGTCCAGACGGAAGTAGGCGCGCTCCTTGTCGGCGGCATCTTTAATCAAATGCAGAACACCCGGTTTTGCAAGGGGATGGAGAAGGGCCGCTTTGAACTGGCAGGCTCTACGATTACTCTCCTGTTTGAAAGGGGGCGCATCTGCCTGCGGGAGGAGTTGATGCGAAAGATGGAGACCGAGGGAGAGGTGCGTGTCTGTCAGGGGATGTGGATCGGAGACCGGATGGATACGGTCGAAGAGCGAAAATAGTGTTTTTATAGCCCTCTGTAATGAGGAAGGACGCGCTGCTTTTTCAGTGCGTCCTTCCTCGCTTTTATGATGATTGCCTTTATTGGTGAAAATACGCCTCAATGGCCGCACGGGTGGCCCTGACCGCCCCCTGCACCATGGCGCCGCGGCCGCCGCCTCTGCCCTGGAGGGCGGCGTTGAAGGCCTTTGCCACGGCCTGCATATCCGCCGTTTGGCTGGCCATGACGTACTGATACCCCTCCCCGTCGCTGCCGGAAAAGACGACGCAGACGCCGGAGCAGAGCTCCGCGGCGCTGTCAGCCAGCTGGCGGCACTGGATGGGATCGAAGCCCTCCGGGAACAGGCACAGGTTTCCCTCCGTGGGGGACAGGGCGGCCAGCTGCAGCTCCACAAGGCGGTTTTTCAGTGCGTTCACCGTCTGCTTCAGAGCGTCCCGCTCCTCCAGCAGCCGCTGCACCGCCGCCGCCGTCTCCGGCTGCTTTGCCGACAGCAGGGCGGAGATGGCCGCCACGTTTTCCAGCTTTACCCGGGTATCCTCGTCTGCGGCGGCGCCGCAGAGGACCCGCAGACGCACGCCGCCCTTGTGCTTTTCCGCGTCAACGATCCGCAGCTGCCCCACTTCGCCGGTGCGCCGGACATGGGGCGCGCAGCAGGCGCAGCAGTCCACCCCGGGGATCGTGACGATGCGGACCCGCTCCGTCAGCTCCAGCTTGCTGCGGTAGTCGAGCTCCGCCAGCGTTTCCCCGTCGGGATACTCGACAGATACCGGCAGATCCCGGCAGATCGCCTCGTTGGCGCGGCGCTCCAGCTCCGCCAGCTGTTCCCGGGACAGAAAAACGTCGAAGTCGATGACCACGCCGTCGGGATCCATGTGGAAGCCCACATTATTACAATGATGCGCCGCACAGGTGAGCCCGGACAGGATGTGCTCCCCGGAGTGATGCTGCATCCGCCGGAAGCGCACCGGCCAGTCGATGGCGCAGTCCACCGCCGTGCCGGGCTCCAGCGGTCCGTCGGTACGGTGCCAGACGGTGCCGTCGCCGTCCTCCCGTCCGCCGGTGACCCGGACGCCGCCCATGACGCCGGTGTCCGGTTCCTGCCCGCCGCCGCCGGGGAAAAAGGCGGTGCGGTCCAAAGATATCTCCCAGCCGTCCCCCGCCGGCAGGCATGCCTGCACCACGGCGGAAAACCGGCGGATGTGACTGTCCTGATCGTAAAGACGCTCGGTCATGGTGGTCCCTCCTCTGCGTGATAGGTCTATCCTACACCGAAAGCCGCCGGTTGACAAGCGTCGGCAAAAGCCAGCCTGCACCGACGGCGCGGTCAGACGAAGCGGCGGCGGGGACATCTGTCCCCGCCGCCGCGCCGAGATCGGTCAAAAAGATGGCTGAAGCCGCTCCGCTGCGTCGGGAGAGAGGAGCCGCGCAGCGCCGCCTGCGCTGTTACGGTCCAAATCTTTTTGTAACCAACTTCAAAAAAGTTTTATTTTTTTGTTATTTTTTGTTCCACTTCATATTGCCATATTTCCGTATCTGTGCTACAATATCTCGCATAGGAAGGAAATTCTTGTAGGCCCATAATTAAATGTAAACGGGGAAATCCTTCAAATAGTTACAAAATTCCCTCAAACGCGGCAGGATCGGCCGATTACTGTAAACCACCTGAAACAGACACTTTTGAAATCAGTCGTTGGAATAGTTGTCGAAGTACCCCTGGATCAGCACGATGGGCGTGCCCTTGTCGCCGGATCCGGAGGTCAGATCGCACAGAGAGCCGATCAGATCCGTCAGCTGACGGGGAGTGGTCCCCTCGGAAGCCATGTTGCCTACAAGGTTGGATTCCTTGCTCCGGATGGAGATCCTGATGGCATCGGCCAGAGCTTCGCCGGAGAGAGCGCCGAACTCGTTATCCGCCAGATACTTGATCTTCAGCTCGTTGGGAGTGCCCATCAGGCCGGGGGTACAGGCGGGGGAGACGACGGGATCGGCCAGCTCCCAGATCTTGCCCACGGGATCCTTAAAGGCGCCGTCGCCGTAGACCATCACCTCGATGTGCTTGCCGGTCTCCTCAATGAGCCGCTTCTGCAGTTCATTCACGAAGGGCTGGCAGTCCCGGGGGAAGAGCTTGACGGTCTCCTCGGTGGCCTTGTTGGAGCCCAGCAGACCGAACTGCTCGTTATAGCCGCTGCCGTTCACCGGCGCCGTGAGCAGCTCGTCCAGAGAGAAGACCTTCTCCGCCCCGGCTTTCAGCAGACGGCGCTTGGTCCGGGCTCTGGTGTGGATGTCGCAGGCCAGGACGTTTTTCGTGTAGTCCAGGATGGCCGCCGCGTGATTGGCGAAGATGACCTCCACCTCACAGCCGCAGCTGCGGATCAGCTCCATGTAGTAAGCCACGTAGTCGATGCCGGTGAAGGGGTGCAGGGGATATCCGAACAGCTCCCGGTAGCGGTCAAGGGTGAGCACGTCGCTCCAGGGATTGACGCCCTTCTCGTCCAGCAGGTCCTCGTCGAAGAGATGGTTGCCCACCTCGTCGGAGGGATAGCTGAGCATCAGATAGATCTTCTTCACGCCCTTTGCGATGCCCCGCAGGCAGATGGCAAAGCGGTTGCGGGAGAGGATGGGGAAGATGACGCCGATGGTATCCGACCCGAACTTGGCGGACACGTCTGCGGCGATGTCGTCCACAGAGGCGTAGTTGCCGAAGCAGCGGGCCACCACGGACTCCGTGACGCAGACCACGTCTCTGTCGCGGAAGGAGAAGCCCTCCTCCCGGGACGCAGCCAGCAGGCTGTCGACGACGATGGGGACGAGGTCGTCGCCCCGGCTGATAATGGGGGCGCGGATGCCTCTGGAAATGGTACCGACGGTTCTCATGGATCATAACCTCCTATTGATTTAGGACAGCGCAAAGCGCGTCCGGGGCTGAAAAAGCTCACATATAATCAGTATGACACAGATCTTCACATTAGTAAATGTTTTCTTTGCAATAGATGGTATAATTTTTGGTTATAGGTTGATTGAGAGAGATTACGAGTGAAAGGGAATTTAGACCTCTATCGCATCTTCTGCGCGGTGGTCCGTGCCGGGACCTTTTCCGGCGCGGCCCGGGAGCTGTACGTGACCCAGCCGGCCGTGAGCCAGGCGGTCCAGCAGCTGGAGCAGCGGCTGGACGCCAAGCTGTTCGTCCGGGGCGCCCGGGGCGTGACCCTGACCCCGGAGGGCGAGCTCCTCTACAGCTACGCCCGGTCGGCGCTGAACCTGCTGACGGCAGGGGAGGGGCGCGTCTCCCAGCTGGACAGTCTGGACGCCGGGGAGCTGCGCATCGGCGCCGGCGATACCGTGACGAAATGGTTCCTGCTGCCTGTGATCGAGGAGTTCCACCGCAGTTATCCCGACGTGGCCCTGCGCATCACCAACCGCACCTCCCGGGAGACGGTACAGCTTCTGGAGGAGGGCAGGATCGACATCGGCTTTGTCAATCTCCCCCTGAGCGCGCCCGGCGTGGTGACGGAACCCTGCTGCCCCATCCACGACGTGTTTATTGCCGGTCCCGCCTACGATGATCTCCGGGGCCGGACCGTAGGTCTGGCAGAGCTGGCGGAGCAGTCTCTGATCCTGCTGGAGCAGACCTCCAACTCCCGCCGCTGGATCGACCGGCACTTCCTGTCCGCCGGCGTGGCCCTGCAGCCCGCCATTGAGCTGGGCGCCCACGACCTGCTGGCGGACTGCGCCAGGATCGGCCTGGGAGTGGCCTGCGTCATCGAGGAATTCTCCCGCAGCGTCATCGGCGCCGACGGGGTGTTCCGGGTGGAGGTGGACCCGCCGGTGCCCCGGCGCAGCGTCGGCGCCTGCTACCTTGAGAGCGTCGGCCTGTCCCCGGCGGCGCGCCGTTTTCTCACTCTGGCCGGCAGCCGGAGCACCGGGAAGGACGCGTAACTTTCTGTAAAAGATCTCTCCATCAGGCCCTTCGGCCGGATGAGCGATATAGAACGTTTGTGCTATTTGCCGAAAATGAGCTGATTTTTACGGCTCAAAGAGAAAAAATCACGAAAAAAAATCAATTTTACTATTGCAATTTGTTACCGGATTATGTAGACTATAGATAATCCGGTGGGGAGAAGTGGGGAAGAGTACCACAGCCTCCACCGACAATGGGGAGGCAGGTGAGAAAAGTGGTCGCTCTGACAGGGTCGTATCACCATACGATCGACGATAAAAACAGGCTGGCGATCCCGGCGAAGCTCCGGGAGGAGCTGGGGGCGGTCTGCTATCTCGCCATGGGCATGGACGCCTGCCTCTGCCTCTACTCCGAGGAGAGCTGGCAGCAGTTCACCGAGAAGGTGGCGCAGCTGCCGGCGGCCCAGGCCAGAGCCATGCGCACGTTCTTCGCCAACGCCTGCAAGTGTGAGACGGACGGGCAGGGCCGCATCCTGATCCCCGTGAAGCTGCGTCGCTACGCCAACCTGGAAAAGGACGTCGTGATCAACGGCGCTCTGGGCAAGGCGGAGATCTGGAACGCGGACCGCTGGGCGGAGATGGAGGACCTGTCGGCTGAGACGCTCCTCACCGCCATGGAGACCCTGGGCCTGTGAGCACGGAGCAGAGCCACCGGCCGGTGCTGCTGACCGAGTCCGTGGATGCGCTGGCCATCCGGCCGGAGGGCCGGTATGTGGACGGGACCCTGGGCCGAGGCGGGCACGCCGCCGAGATCGCCCGCCGCCTGACGGCGGGAGGACGGCTGCTGTGCATCGACCGGGACGAGGCGGCCTTCGCCGGCGCGGCGGACAGGCTGGCCTTCTGCGCCGACCGGATTACCTTTCTCCACGGCAACTTCCGGGACCTGTCCCGGCTGATGGACGAGGCGGGCATGGACCTGGCCGACGGGATGCTGTTCGACCTGGGGGTATCCTCTCCGCAGCTGGACGACGGAGAGCGGGGCTTCTCCTATCTCCATGACGCGCCTCTGGACATGCGCATGGACCGGCGCGAGGGCCTGACAGCCCGCACCGTGGTCAATGAGTGGCCGGAGGCAGACCTGAAGCGAATCCTGTACACCTACGGCGAGGAGCGCTACGCTCCCGCCATTGCCCGGGCTATCGTGCAGAGAAGAGCGCGTGAGCCCATAGAGACCACGGGGGAACTCGCCGAGCTGATCCGCGGCGCCATGCCGGGGGCAGCCCTGCGGGAGGCCCAGCACCCGGCGAAACGGACCTTTCAGGCCATCCGCATCGCCGTCAATGACGAACTGGCGGCGGTGGAGGAGTTGATTCCGGTTGCGGTGGAGCGGCTGGCGCCCGGCGGACGGCTGGCAGTCATCACGTTCCATTCGCTGGAGGACCGCATCGTCAAGCAGAGCCTGCAGGGGCTGGCAAAGGGCTGTATCTGCCCGCCGGATTTTCCGGTCTGCACCTGCGGACAGAGCCCGAAAGTCCGACTGGTGACCAGAAAGCCCATCCAGGCGGCCCCCGGGGAATTGGAAGAGAATCCCCGCGCCCGAAGCGCAAAGCTGCGGGTGGCGGAGCGAATATGAGAAAGCCGTCTGCGGCATCGAAACGGGAGAGGGAGAACATGGCATCTGTAGTAATCACGAGGGAACCGAAGATCACGCACATCACAGCGGGCAGTCTGGCGTATGACCTGTCCTACATACGGGAGAACGAAGCGGAGTTCATCGTTCCTGATGAGCGTGTCTACAACCCTGAGATCCGCCAGCCCCGCCCCAGGCCCCAGACGAGGACCCGCTATCAGGTCCGGCCCCGGCAGAAGATCGCCCCGGTGACCCTCATCGGCTTTTTGCTGGTGGGTCTGTGCCTGGTGGTGGTGCTGCTCAGCCACATCCAGCTTATGGAGCTGTCGGACCAGGTGGTGTCCCTGCGCAACGAGCTCAGCGCCCTGGAGGCCGAGGAGGCCAACCTCACCGCCCGATATGAGAGCGCCTACGATATGTCTGTGGTGGAGAACATCGTCACCCAGAACGGCCGGATGATCCAGCCCCGAACCGATCAGATCTACTACGTTGACCTGGGCCTGCCGGACAACGCCGTCGTTTACACCAACGCCAACAGCGGCGATGACAGCGACCCCCTCCACGACATTGCGGAGGGATTTACCGGTGCGCTGGAATATTTGAGATAAGCCGTACTATAAATTAATTGGGAACTGACGGGAGGGGAGTAAGAATTCGGATTCTTACTCCCTCCTTGAACGTTTTGCCGAATCCGGCAGATCGGGCCGCCGGGCCGCGTAAGACAGAGTAAGGAGCGATCCATGAGCAGAAAACGGAAGCAGACAAGGGAAATGACCCGGGCGGAGCGCCGCGAGGCGGACCGACGGGCCAATACGGTGATCCTGCGCAGAACTCTGTTCCTGATGGTGGTGCTGGGGGTTCTGGCGTTTGCCGTTCTGGCGGTGAGACTCTTTGAGCTCCAGATCGTCCAGCACAACGACTTGGAGGCCAGAGCCCTGGCCCAGCAGACCCGCAGCGTCTCCGTTCCCGCCAGCCGGGGCACCATCTACGATGCCCAGGGCAAGGTGCTGGCCATCAGCTCCACGGTGCAGAACGTGATCCTCTCCCCCAAGGATATCGAGGAGAAGGAGATGGATAAGGATCTCATCGCCACGGGCCTGTCAGACATTCTGGGCGTGGACCGGGAGACGATCCTGGCGAAGATGGAGAACACCTCCCTGCAGTACTCCGTCGTCAAGCGGCAGGTGGAGGCGGAAGAGGAGGAAGCCGTCCGGGCGTTCATCAGCGACAACGACCTGGCCACCGGCATCTATCTGGAGCCCTCCAGCAAGCGATACTATCCTTACGGCACCATGGGCTGCCACGTCATCGGCTTTGTGGGTACCGAGAATACGGGCCTGTACGGCACGGAGGCCTACTACGAGGATGAGCTCCAGGGTGTGGCGGGCCGTGTCATCACCGCCAAGACCGGCATGGGCACGGAGATGCTGTACAAGTACGAGGAGTATTACGACTCCAAGGAGGGCAACGACCTCTATCTGACCCTGGACTCCACCATCCAGTACTACTGCGAGAGCATTCTGGCCGAGGGCATCTGGCGCTACGAGGCCCAGTACGGCGGCGTCTGTATCGCCATGGACCCCAAAACCGGCGCCATTCTGGGCATGGCCCAGTACCCCATCTATGATCTGAACAACTTTACCGAGGTCATCGACTACTCCCTGCTGTCCCGTCTGGGGCCAGCCCCCGGGGAGGATGCCTCGGAGGAGGCCAAGGCCGCCTATGCCGCCGCTTACAGCGAGGCTCAGCTGGAGCAGTGGCGCAACCGGGCCGTCACGGACACCTATGAGCCCGGCTCCACCTTCAAGACCCTGGTGCTGGCCATGGGCCTGGAGGAGGGCGCGGTAACCCTCAACGATACCTTCTACTGCGGCGGCTGGGTACAGGTGGCCGACTGGAAGATCAGCTGCAGCAACCGCCGCGGCCACGGCACCCAGACCCTGACCCGGGCGGTGTGCAATTCCTGCAACCCGGCCTTTATGAACATCGGCCAGCGGGTGGGCGCGGAAAAATTCTATCAGTACATGCAGGACTTTGGCCTGCTGGACCCCACCGGCATCGATATGCAGAGCGAGTCCGAGGCCATCATCTGGAGCCGGGACTACTTCACCGGCATCTACGGCGTGACCTCTCTGGCCGTCGCCTCCTTCGGACAGACCATGCGCTTCACCCCCATCTCCCTGATCCGGGCCTACGCGGCGGCCATCAACGGCGGCTATGTGGTGGAGCCCTACATCGTGGACCACATCGTGGACAGCGAGGGCAACACCATTATGCGCCACGAGACGGAGGTGGTCCGTCAGGTGGTCAGCGAGGAGACCTCCGCCACCGTCCGCAGTATTCTGGAAACCAACGTCTCCGCGCCCTACGGCGGCGGCAAGAACGCCTATGTGGCCGGCTACCGTATCGGCGGCAAGACAGGCACCTCCGAGAAACGAGACGAGAACACCGGCAACAACATCGTCTCCTTCATGGCCTTTGCCCCCGCCAACGATCCTCAGATCATCGTGCTGCTGTGCTACGACTCCCCGAAGCAGGTGGCCCGGGGCACCAACGTCACCGCCGGCGGCTACTACATCAGCGGCGGCAATATGGCCGCGCCTATGGCCGGCAAGGTCACCGCGCAGATCTGCGACTATCTGGGCGTGGAGAAGCAGTATACCAGCGGCGAGCTGAGCACCGCCAATGTCACGGTGCCGCAGCTTATCGGCGGCACCATCGCCGGCGCCACCGACGTGCTGGGCCACCGGAACCTCACCTTCCGCACTGTGGGAGGCGGCACTATGATCACCGACCAGACCCCGGCCGCCGGCACGGTCATTCCCAGCGGCTCTCAGGTGGTCATCTATCTGGGCGCGGCGAAGCCCACGGACACCGTGGCGGTCTCCAACGTCATGGGCCTGTCCCCGGACGCGGCCACCCGGCTGCTGGCCGAGCAGGGCCTGTATATGATCTCCACCGGCGCCACCACGGGCAGCGAGTACTCCTCCGTGGTAGCCATCAACCAGTCCATCGCCGCGGGCACTCCGGTAGCCCGGGGCACCGTGGTGCAGGTCCAGTTCGCCGATACGTCCATGCTGGATTAACAAAATTCAAACCGAAAACGCTTCGCTGGTTTTCGGTTTGAGGAGGCTGCGGCCCGCTGCAGCGCATGATTTTACCCGCAAAGCGGGCAAAATCCCACGTTTGCGGGCCGAGAGGTGTTTTTTCCGATGCGCATGTCATCGGAAAAAACGATCCTACCGTATTCGCCGCTGCGGCGGCGAACTCCGCGAGGCTTTGGCAGGCAGAGGACCCGCGGTCCTTTTCCGATAGAACAATTAAATGTTGCAGGAGGTGTCTCATGCGTCTCGGAGACCTGCTGGCCGGCGTTCCCATGTCGGTCATTTGCGGAGACCCGGACTTAGAGATAACGGAGCTGACAACAGACTCCCGAAAAGCAGAAAAAGGGGCGGCCTTTGTGGCCATGAAGGGCTGCCGTGCCGACGGCGGCGACTATATCCAGGAGGCCCTGGACCGGGGCGCGGCGGTGATCCTGAGCCGCCGCAGACCGGAGGGCGGCGTGCCCTGGGTGATGCTCTCGTCCCCCCGGGCGGCGCTGCCGTATCTGGCGGCCAATTTCTACGGACATCCTGCCGACGGACTGACGCTGCTGGGCGTAACGGGCACCAACGGCAAGACCAGCGTGACCTATCTGCTGCGGACGATTTTGGAGGCGGCGGGGCACAGGACCGGGCTGATCGGCACCACCGGCGCCTGGGTGGGGCATACGCCTCTGGCGGCCCCGGACCGCACTACACCGGAAGCCACGGAACTCCACCGCCTGCTGGCGGAGATGAAGCGGCTGGGCTGTACCCACGTGGTGATGGAGGTCTCCTCCCACGCCCTGCTGCTGCACCGGACGGACGGACTGATCTTCCGCTGCGGCGTATTCACGAATCTGACCCCGGAGCATCTGGATTTTCACCGGGACATGGAGCACTATCGGGCCGCCAAGGAGCGGCTGTTCCGTCAGAGCCGGGCGGCGATCCTGAATCTGGACGACGGCGCCGGGGTCTGGTACCGGGCCCGGCTGGACTGTCCCTGCCTGACCTATTCGGAAAACAAGAACGAGGCGACCCTGACGGGGAAATATCTCCGGCTGTTCCCCGACCGGGTGTCCTTTGAGGCGGTGACCCGGGGCCAGATCGCCCGGGTGGAACTGCCGATCCCCGGCTCCTTTACCATCTACAACGCCATGGCGGCGCTGACCACGGGGCTGGAGCTGGGTCTGACGCTGCCGGAGATGGCCCAAAGCCTCCGGGGCGCGGAGAGCGTGCCGGGGCGCATGGAGCCGGTGGAGACGGGGGAGGACTTTTCCGTCCTCATCGACTACGCCCACACGCCGGACGCGCTGGAAAATCTGCTTCTCAGCACCCGGCGCTCGGCAAAGGGACGGCTGCTGCTGCTCTTCGGCTGCGGCGGCGACCGGGACAGGAGCAAACGGCCTGTCATGGGAGCTATTGCCTCCCAGCTGGCGGATATCGCAGTGGTGACCTCGGATAACCCGAGGGGGGAGGATCCGGAGACCATCATCGAGGAGATCCTGTCCGGCGCGGACGGCGACGCCGTCCTCTATCGGGAGCCGGACCGGCGACGGGCCATCCGAATGATCCTGGATATGGCCCGTCCCGGCGACCTGGTGCTGCTTGCAGGCAAGGGCCACGAGCACTGGCAGGAGCAGAACGGGAAATTCCTCCGGCTGGACGAGCGGGAGGAGGTCGCCGCGGCGCTGCGCGAGCGGGGCACGGCGGCGGGATAGACAAAGGAGGGGCGGACCGACGCAGTCGGGCCGAAGGGTGAGAGAGGTATGTACACGGTAATTGCGCTGGCGGTCGCCTTCGCGGTGACGCTGGCAGTGGGAAAACCTGTGATCCGCTGGCTGCAGCGAATGAAAGCCGGGCAGCAGATCAAGGAGGACGGACCGGTCTGGCATATGAGCAAGCAGGGGACCCCCACCATGGGCGGCTGCATGTTCATCATCGGCATCGTCGTCGCCCTGCTCATCGCCGGCTGGCAGAGCATCCGCAACGGTGACGGCAGCTGTTTTCTGATCTTCATCTTCGCCCTGCTCTACGGACTCGTGGGCATGGTGGACGACATGGTGAAGATCCGGAAAAAGCAGAACGCGGGCCTGACGGCGCTGCAGAAGTTCATTCTGCAGCTGGTGGTGGCCATCGCCTTCATCTGCCTGCTCCGGCTGCTGGGCTATCTGACCCCGAATCTGTTCGTGCCCTTCTGCACGAAGCGGCTGGTATTGGCCTGGCCCATCTACCTGATATTGCTGGCCTTTATCTCCGTGGGCGGCGTCAACGCCGTGAATCTCACCGACGGCGTGGACGGCCTCGTCTCCTGCGTGACGCTGCCGGTGGCCATCTTCTTCGCCCTGGCAGGGGCCCTGCTGAGCTGTCACGGCGCGGGAGTCTACGCCGGCGCTCTGGCCGGCGGGCTTATCGGCTTTCTGTGCTTCAACTTCCACCCGGCCAAGGTGTTTATGGGCGACACCGGCTCCCTGTTCCTGGGAGGCTCCGTGGTGGGTCTGGCCTTTGTCTGCAATATGCCCCTGATCCTTATCCCCGTAGGCATCATCTATATCGCGGAGACCGTCTCCGATATCCTGCAGGTGGGCTATTTCAAGCTGACCCACGGCAAGCGGATCTTCCGCATGGCGCCCCTGCACCACCATCTGGAGATGGGCGGATGGAGCGAGAAGAAGATCTGCTTCGTCTTTGCCGGCATCACCATCGTCTTCTGCGTCCTGGCCTGGTTCGGTATCCAGACCTATATGAGATAAGCGCAGACCCCGCCTGAGAGGGATTTCAGTCGTAAAGAGAAAGGAGGAACGGCAGTGCGTGAACGAGCCCGAAACGGCGGCGCGGCGACAGCGCCTTGGAACCGCAGCCGCGGCAGTAAAAAAGAGAAGACCGACGAGTCCTACGACACCGGGAACAGGCTGCCCGACATCACGGAGCAGATGCCGGCCCGCGGCCCCATCGATCTGCCGTTCCTGATGCTGGCCATGCTGCTGCTGGCCATCGGCCTGATCGTCATGTTCTCCGCCAGCTCCGCGTCGTCCTACTACGAGTCCGGCAACGCGGCCTACTACTTCACCCGTCAGGGCATCATGGCCGTTGCCGGCGTGATCATCATGTTCGGCGTGAGTCTGCTCAACTACCAGAGCTTCCGCGGCCTTTCCAAGCTGATCCTGGTCATCGCCTTCCTGCTGATGCTGGCGGTGCTGGTGCCGGGCATCGGCATGAAGATCAACGGCGCCCGGCGCTGGATCAACCTGGGCCTGTTTTCCTTCGAGCCCTCGGAGATATTGAAAATCGCCATCATCCTGTTCTTCGCGGCACGGCTGTCCAAGATGAAGGAGAAGGCCAGAAAGATCAAGTATCTGATCCCCTTCATCCTCATCCTCGTGGTGGCGGCGGGCCTGCTGTATATGCAGCCCCACATGTCCGCAACCATCCTGATCCTCTGCGTGGCGGCTGCCATCCTGTTTGCCGCCGGCATGAACCTGCGCTGGTTCATCGGCGCGGTGCTGGTGGCGGTGACGGGCCTGTATTTCGTCATTCACAATACCAGCTATATGTCCAGCCGCGTACAGCTGTGGCGGGACCCCTGGAGCGATCCTCTGAACAAGGGCTTCCAGATCATCCAGTCCCTGTACGCCATCGGCTCCGGCGGACTGCTGGGTCTGGGCTTCGGCCAGAGCCGGCAGAAGTTTTTGTATCTGCCGGAAGAGCACAACGATTTTGTCTTCTCCATCGCCTGCGAGGAGTTGGGCTATATCGGCGCGTGCATCATCCTGGTTCTGTTCGCGCTGCTGATCATCCGGGGCTTCTGGCTGGCGCTCCATGCCAGAGACCGCTTCGGCGCCCTGGTGATCATCGGCATCACCACTCAGTTTGCCGTCCAGGTGTTCCTGAACATCTCCGTGGTCACGAATCTGCTGCCCACCACCGGCATCTCCCTGCCCTTCTTCAGCTACGGCGGTACGGCACTGATCATACAGCTGGCGGAGATCGGCATCGTACTGAGCATATCACGACAAATCCCGGCTCCGCGGGCGGATTGACCCGGCGGGGCCTGACGGGAGGCAAGCATGAAGCTGCTCTTTACCTGCGGCGGGACCGCGGGACATATCTATCCGGCAGTGGCCGTGGCGAAGGCGTTTCGGGCCCGATTCCCCGACGCGGAGATCCTCTTTGTGGGTGCCGATGGCGAGATGGAGACCCGTCTCGTACCCCGGGAGGGCTTTCCCATCCGCACGGTGACCATCGCCGGATTTTCCCGGCGGCTGAAGCCAAGTCACATCCTGTTCAATCTGAAAACGCTGCGCAAGCTCCGGGTGTCCCACCGGCAGGCGGCGGCGATCCTGGACGAATACCGGCCGGATCTCGTCATCGGCACCGGCGGCTACGCCAGTTATCCTCTGGTGCGGGCGGCGACGGCCCGGCACATCCCCACCATGATCCACGAGTCTAACGCCGTGCCGGGCCTGACCACGAAGCGCCTGGCGAAAAAGGCGGACCGGGTGCTGGTGAATTATGAGGAGTGCCGCAGGCACTATCCCCACCCTGACCGGGTCCTGGTGACGGGCACGCCCATCCGGGGCGAGTTCTTTTCCTTGGGGCGCAGGGAGGCCCGGGAGAAGCTGGGCCTGCCCCCGGAGAAGCCGCTGGTACTGTCCTACTGGGGCAGTCTGGGGGCCCGGGACATGAACCACCAGATGGAGGAGTTCATCCGGCTGGTCTGCGCAGACGACGCCTTCTGCCACCTCCACGCCGCGGGCAAGGTGGGCTACACCTGGCTGCCGGACCGGATCCGGGAGCTGGGGGTGGACCTGTCGGCCCATCCCGACGTGCGCCTTGTAGAGTTCATCTACGATATGCCCGCCGCCATGGCGGCGGCGGATCTGGTCATCAGCCGGGCCGGGGCCTCCACCCTGGCGGAGTTGACTGGACTGGCCAAGCCCTGCATCCTTGTGCCGTCCCCCCATGTGACCAACAACCATCAGGAGCGCAACGCCCGGCTTCTGGAGGCCCGGGGCGGCGCTGTTGTCATCACCGAGGCCGAAAGCAGCGGCGCGCTGCTCTATGAGAAGGCCCGGAGTCTGCTGGAGGACCCGGAAAAGCTCCGGGCCATGAAGCAGGCCCAGAGCGGCCTGTCCGCCCCGGACGCGGCGGAGCGCATCGTGGAGGCGGGTCTGTCCCTGCTGCGCTGACGCTGTCACCCCTTTCGTTCCCGGCATACAATGGCCTGAATGAAATTCAGCCGTTGGGGGAACGAACATGGAGATTCTGCAAATCCGCGGCGGCCGTCGGCTGGAGGGGAGCCTGAGGGTCCAGGGGGCAAAGAACAGCGTACTGCCCATCCTGGCCGCCTCTCTCGTCAGCGGCGCCGTCAGTGTGATAGAAAACTGTCCCGCACTGCGGGACGTGGAGGCCTCCGCAGCCATTCTGCGGCATCTGGGGTGCACGCTCCGGCGGGAGGGGAGCACCCTGATCGTGGACTCCGGTCCTGTGGACCGGTGCGACGTGCCGGACGACCTCATGCGGGAGATGCGCTCCTCCGTGCTGTTTCTGGGGGCCGTGCTGGCCCGGACCGGCTGCGCCTCCCTGTCCCTGCCCGGGGGCTGTGAGCTGGGGCCGCGGCCCATTGATCTCCACCTGTCCGGCCTGAGGGCCATGGGGGCGGAGATCGCCCAGGAGGGCAGCGATCTGCGCTGCCGCACCGCCGGGCTCCGGGGGTGCGAGATACAGCTGACGATCCCCAGCGTAGGAGCCACGGAGAACCTCATGCTGGCCGCGTGCCGGGCGGAGGGGACTACCGTGATCCGCAACGCCGCCCGGGAGCCGGAGATCGTGGATCTGCAGGGCTTCCTCCGGGCCATGGGTGCGTCGGTCCAGGGCGCCGGAAGCGCCACGGTGGTGGTGGAAGGGAGCCGCCCTCTGACGGACTGCTGCCACGCGGTGCTGGGCGACCGGATCGCGGCGGCCACCTATCTGGCGGCGGCGGCGGCCTCCGGCGGCGACGTGGAGGTCCGGGGCGTATCCTACCGGCACCTTTCCACGGTGACGGGGATCTTCAGCGAGGCGGGCTGCCATGTGTGCAGCGAGCCGGACAGCGTCCGGCTCCGGTCCCGGGGCCGCCTGCGCGGTGTGGGACCCGTCCACACGGCGCCGTATCCCGGGTTCCCCACGGACGCCCAGGCCCCTGTGATGGCGGCTCTGGCGGGAAGTCTGGGGGAGACGGTGTTCGTGGAAAACATCTTTTCCGACCGCTACCGGCATGTCCGGGAACTGCGCCGCCTGGGGGCGGACATCCGGACGGAGGGCCGGGTGGCGGTGGTACATGGCGTGCCGTATCTCCACGGCGCGCAGGTCCGGGCCACGGATCTGCGGGGCGGCGCCGGACTGGTGGTGGCGGCCCTGGCAGCTGTGGGCGAGAGTGAGGTCGCCGGGCTGGAACATATCGACCGGGGCTACGAAGAGATAGAAACCGTACTGGCCGCCCTGGGGGCGGACATACGGCGAAAAGAATCCATACGCAAAGATCCCGACCTATACAGAGAAGGAGGGGACGCCCGTGGCTGAGCAGCGCGGACGGCGATACAGACGAAAACGGACCGGCGGGCGGAAGTTTCTCCGGGGCATCTCGATGGCCATCGTGGTCATTGCGATCCTGGCCGGCTGTGTATACCTGCTCAAGGCCGAGCGGATCGACGTGGAGGGCGCGTCCCGCTATACGGCCAGCCAGGTGGCCGAGGCCTGCGGTGTGCGGCAGAACGACAATCTCCTGCTGCTCAACAAGACGGCCACGGAGCAGGCGATCGTACGGAATCTGCCCTATGTGCACAGCGCCACGGTGAAGCGGGTCCTGCCGGACACCCTGCGCATCACCCTCCACGAGTCGCCCATCGGGGGCCTGATCTACGACGGCACGGCGCTGTGGGTCATCGATCCCTACGGCAAGGTGATGGACTACACGCCCATCGACCAGCTGGTGGGCTCCGGCCCCTGGGTGGAGGGCCTCACCGCCCAGGAGGGGAGCGCCGTGGGAAAGACGCTGGTCGTGGCGGACAGCCAGCAGGAGCAGTTCCAGTATCTGCAGGTGCTGCTGCAGGAGCTGGAGCGGCACGATATGCTCGCCCAGGTCTCCGGCATCAACTGTGCCGATCCCGGCACCCTGATCTTCGACTGGGGCGGCCGTTTCACCGTGCTGGTGCCCGCCCAGAGCGATCTGGACTATAAGATGCGGTACCTGAAGAGCGTGGCGGCACAGCTGGAATCCACGGAAACCGGCCGGATCGACCTGACAAGAAACGAGGCGCATTTCATTCCCACGCAGATTTCGTAACTTTTTTTTCCATGGGACTTGACCCATGGCGCAAAGTCATTTACAATAGTAAAATAGCAAAATAGTCAACAAGTATACCATGGGCGCGAAGCATGCGGACCCGCGCCTGAAAGAATAAGTTGCAGGAGGGACGATCATGGCATTTGGCCTGGATACGACACCCGAAACCGTCGTTTCGATCAAAGTACTGGGAATTGGCGGCGGCGGTAACAACGTGGTGAACCGCATGGTAAATGCGGGCGTGAACAGCGCAGATTTTATCGCAGTCAATACGGACAAGCAGGCACTGTCTGTCTCCAGCGCGACCTATAAGATCCAGGTCGGTGAAAAGCTGACCAAGGGACAGGGCGCCGGCTCGGATCCCGAGGTGGGACGCAAGTCCGCCGAGGAGAGCCGCAGCCAGCTGGCCAAGGCGCTGGAGGGCACCGATATGGTCTTTATCACTGCCGGCATGGGCGGCGGCACCGGCACCGGCGGCGCACCCATCGTGGCTGAGGTGGCCCGGGAGATGGGCATCCTCACCGTCGGCGTGGTGACCAAGCCTTTCGCCTTTGAGGGCAAGCACCGCATGGAGCAGGCGCTGAAGGGCATCGAGGAACTTCGCACCCGAGTGGACGCCCTTGTCATCATCCCCAACGAGCGGCTCAAGCACGCTACGGATCAGAAGATCACGTTCTCCAACGCCTTTGAGATCGCGGACGACGTGCTCAAGCAGGCAGTGCAGAGCATTGCCGATCTGATCACCAACAACGGCGTCATCAACCTGGACTTTGCCGACGTCACCGCCATCATGAAGGGCGCGGGCCTGGCGCATATGGGCGTGGGCCGTGCCACCGGCAAGAACAAGGCAGAGGAAGCCGCCCGCATGGCCATCTCCAGTCCTCTGCTGGAGACGTCCATCAACGGCGCCAAGGGCGTTCTGATCAACGTCACCGGCAGCGTGGACATCGGCCTGGAAGAGGTCGAGGTCGCTGTCAGCATGGTCCAGCAGGCCGCCAACGAGGATGCCAATATCATCTTCGGCGCCGCCTTTGACGAGACCATGGAGGATGAGATCAGCGTCACCGTCATCGCCACCGGCTTTGATCAGGAGGACAAGAAGCCTGCCGCGAAGCCCTTCTCCGACGGCTATCGCGCTGCGGCCTCCGCACCCGCCGTGCCGTCGTTCCTGTCCGGCGAAGACCTGGATCCCGTGGACGCGCCTTACAATGCCGAAGAGCAGTCGGCGCCCAGCGACGATCCCTTTGACGACATCTTCAAGCTCTTCAATAAGAAATAAGCGCGAAGCGCAGCCTCACAATTCACATACAAGGAAGTGAAATATGCCGTGTCAGCGGACCCGTTCAGTAGAAAATCACTCACCGCCGGGACGGCATATTCTCCTGAGCATGCACGCCTGGCGGAATAAACGGTACAGCCGCAGGAGGCAGTGACTCTGTCTCCCGTCGGAGCCTGCCGTCCGAAAGGCGTGTTGTCTCATGCTCCGTATCAACAAGACGGTGAATGGCAAGCTGGAGAGATTCACCGACATTGAGAGCAACTGCTGGATCAATCTGATCGACCCCACCGAGGAGGAGCTGGCTCAGGTGCTGGAAGCGCTGCCTGAGATCGAGCCGGACTTCCTCCGTGCCGCACTGGATGAGGAGGAGACCTCCCATGTGGATGTGGAAGAGGGGCAGACTCTCATCATCATCGATATTCCCATGGAAGAGGACTGGGAGAACCCGAATGCCCTGGATAACAGTTATTTTACGCTGCCTATGGGTATCCTGGTCACGGAGGAGAATATCATTACCGTCTGTCTGAAGGACACACAGATTCTCCGGGATTTTGAAGAGGGCAAAATCAAAAACGCAAAGACGAGCAGACGGACGAATTTTATCTTCCAGATCCTGCTGCGTATGTCGGCCCGGTATCTGTACTGCCTGAAACAGATCGACAAGCTCTCTACGGCCATGCAGATGCGGCTGTACCGCTCCCAGCGCAACCGGGAGCTGATCCGTCTGCTGGACCTGGAGAAGTCCCTGGTCTATTTCAACACCTCGCTGAAGGCCGACGAGGTGACCCTGGAGAAGCTGCTCCGGGGCCGTGTGATCACTCTGTACGAGGAAGATCAGGACCTGCTGGAGGATGTGCTCATCGAGATCCGGCAGGCCATCGAGATGGCGAATATCTACAGCTCCATCCTCTCCGGCATGATGGACGCCTACGCGTCCGTGATCTCCAACAACCTCAATGTGATCATGAAGGTGCTCACCAGCATCACGATCCTCCTTACGGTCCCTACGATCATATTCAGCTATTACGGCATGAACGTCCGGGGGCTGCCGATCCCAACAGCGTGGTTCCCGATCGTTCTGGCGCTGGTGATCATCGCCATCGTGGCGGTCCTTCTGAAAAAGAAGGATCTGTTCTGAACATATGAAAGCGGGCAGGATTATCCTGCCCGCTTTTAAGCATGTCAAACCGAAAACGCTGCGCTGGTTTTCGGTTTGAAAAAGCCTGCGCTTCGCTTTCGCACGGGCGAAGCCCGCACGACGCTCCGCGAGAAGTGTTTTTTCCGTGATACATGCTCCCGGAAAAAACGATCCGAAATTTTTCGCGGCGAGCGCGCCGCGAACTCTGCGAGGCGGAGTTTTCGGCCTGAAGCGGGCAGGAATATCCTGCCGCTTTTTGATTGAAACGGAAAAGGAGCGGAGAAATGGAACACGAGGACTATATGCGCCTGGCCCTTGCCATGGCCCGGCAGGCGGCGGCGGACGGCGAGGTGCCGGTAGGCTGCGTGGCCGTCTGCGGCGGCCGTGTGGTGGGCTGGGGCCGCAACCGTCAGGAGAAACGGAAGGACGCACAGGCCCACGCGGAGATGGAGGCCATGGCGGAGGCGTCCCGGACCCTGGACCGCTGGCGCCTGAAGGACGTGGCCCTGTACACGACGCTGGAGCCCTGCCCCATGTGCGCCGGGGCCATCTACAACGCCCGGGTGGGGGCGGTCTATTTCGGCGCACGTGACCGGCAGGCCGGCGCCTGCGGCGGCGTGCTGAACCTGTTCATGGAGGGCTTCACCGGAGGCCCCGCCATTCAGGGGGGCCTGCTGGAGGCCGAGTGCAGCGGTATTTTGGCAGATTTTTTCCGAAAAAGACGAAAAACTTAAAACTTTCTTAATAATTTCCCTTGAACTTTCTTAATCTTCCCTGTGTATGATACAAACAGATTAAGAAGAAGTTTCTTTTCATTCTGTTTCTCCATTTCTTTTTTCATGAGGCGAAAAGCGAGAGGCAGCCGCTTTTCGTCAACCTTCTGATCAGCGCCGTCCCGCCAGGGGACGGCGCTTTTCTGTTGTCCGGCGGCAAGGCGCGCGGTCCCGTCCAAACAAAAAAATTTTTTGCGCAAAATGTAAAATAAGCTTGACATTTTGCCCGGACGGTGGTATCCTGCGCATGTAAAGGGAACTTGACATGGGCGAAAGAGAGGGGAGAGGATGGAAAACCGCATCGGCGCATATCGCAGAGAGCTGGGCATGACCCAGCAGGAGCTGGCGGAGCGGACCGGCGTCTCCCGGCAGACGATCATCTCGCTGGAGAACGGGCGCTACAACCCCTCGCTGACGCTGGCCCATAAGCTGGCCGTGTGCTTCGGCAGACGGATCGAGGATATCTTCGTATTTGAGGAGGATAAGTCATGAAAAACAGGAGGACGCTCGGTTATGTGATCGAGTTTTGCGTCGGCGCGGCGCTGTTTCTGACAGGCTGGCTGGCGGAGCTGGACAGCTACTGGTGCGGATTGGGCGCCGCTCTCGCCGTGATGGCGGTGATCCGGCTGGCGATGCTGCTGTTTTACCGGAAAAACGAGACGTATGCGCAGAAGGTCGACGTGCGGTACGGGGACGAGCGCAACCGGTTTCTGGCGGAGAAGGCCCGCAGCTGGACGATGTATATCTCCATCCTGGCGGCGGCCTGCGGCACGGTGGTGTTCCGGGCTCTGGGGCAGGACGCGTATTCCACCGCCTGCGGTCTCCTTGTTGCGGCGATGGTGGCGATCTACTGGATCAGCTATCTGATCCTGAGACGGAAATACTGAGAACAAAAAAAGACCGCAGACACCGTCTGCGGTCTTTTTTTTAGTTTATTTTGTGCCGAAGATACGGTCGCCGGCATCGCCCAGGCCGGGAACGATGTAGCCGTGTTCGTTGAGGCAGTCGTCCACATGGGCGCAGTAGATGGGGATGTCGGGATGGGCTTCCCGGACGGCCCGAATGCCCTCCGGCGCGGCGATGATGTTCATCAGCTTGATATCCTGACAGCCGTAGCCCTTGAGGAACTGGATGGCGGCGATGGCGCTGCCGCCGGTTGCCAGCATGGGATCGACGATGATGGCCCTGCGGTCAAAGATATCCGCAGGCATCTTGCAGTAGTACTCCACGGGCGCCAGAGATTCCGGGTCCCGGTACAGGCCGATATGACCCACCCGGGCGGAGGGGATCAGATTGAGGATGCCGTCCACCATGCCGAGTCCGGCCCGGAGAATGGGGACGATGGCCAGCTTTTTGCCGCCCAGACGGTTGACCTTGGTCGTGGCCAGAGGCGTCTCCACCTCCACCTCGATGAGAGGCAGGTCCCGGGTGGCCTCGTAGCACATCAGGGTGGAGATCTCGGATACCAGCTGACGGAAGTCCTTGACACTGGTCTCCTTATTGCGCAGAATGGACAGCTTGTGCTGCAGCAGGGGGTGGTCGAGGATATGCACCATTTCCATTGTCTCCATTGTCAGACGCTCCTTTCAGTCACATCGTTTCCTTTTGTTTTTTCAGCCGCTCCAGCCGCTCCCGCTCCGCCTGAGGAAGGCGGAGATAAACGGCGGCAAGGGCCTCTGCGGTGACGGTCTCGCCCTTCCGGGCCAGGTCCAGGGCCGCCCGGGCCACGCCCCAGGCGTTCTGAAAGCGCAGGTGAGGCGGAGCCGGCCGGATCCCCGGCCGCCCGGAAAACGCCGCGCCGCAGAGTGCGGCGCCGTCGCCGATGAGCCACACCGTCCTTCCGTCGTCGGGGAGCTCTGCGGCAAGGTCCTCCAGAGAGACGGCCCGGTCCGGGCAGAGCCGCAGGGGGCGGCCCTCCCTTGCCTCGAACAGCGCGTTGTAGACCTGATTTCTTCGGGCATCCATGACACAGCAGAGGAGATCGCCCTCCATGTGGCAGAGATTCCAGGCCATGGCCTCCAGGGTGGAGACGCCGCAGCAGGGCTTCCCGGCGGGCCAGGCCAGGCCCTTGGCGGCGGCGATGCCGATGCGCAGCCCAGTAAAGGAGCCCGGGCCGACGGCCACGGCGATGCAGTCCACATCGTCCAGAGACTTGTCGCAGTTGGCCAGCAGGGCCTGCACCATGGGCAGCAGGGTGCGGCTGTGGGTCTGTCCGCTGTTCTGATAGTAAATGCCGATGGGGGTCTCCTCCGACGTCAGGGCGGCGGAGGCGGCCACGGCGGAGGACTCAAGAGCCAGGATATTCAAGCGCAGGCACCCCCTCGATACGGATCGTCCGGCAGTCGGGCCCGTCTCCGGGCAGGAGCTCCACGCGGATACAGCCCTCCGCGGACAGAATATCGTCGGCCCGCTCGCTCCACTCCACCACGCACACGCCGTTCCGGGCCAGATAGTCCTCCCAGCCGATATCGAACAGCTCCTCGGCGCTCTCCAGCCGGTACAGGTCGAAGTGGAACAGCGGCAGCTCGCCCTCGTACTCGTTGACGATGGTGAAGGTGGGGCTGGTGACCCGGCCGGTGATGCCCAGGCCCCGGGCGATGCCCCGGGTAAAGGCCGTCTTGCCGGCGCCCAGATCCCCGTACAGGGACACCACGGCGCCGGGGGAGAGCAGGCCTGCCAGCCGCGCCCCCAGAGCTTCCGTTTCTCCCTCGCTGCGGGAGATATATTCCATGACGATCCATCCTTTGCAGATTTTTTTCATCATAGCACATTTTCCCACGGATTGCAAAGATTTCTGCAGCCGCGGTTCCGGAGTCCGAAAACAGGAGCCGGAGGACCGGAACGGGCACAAAATTCCGCCCGCTTGTTGCCTTTTCCACAGCAATAGAGTATAATTGGCCTGTATCATAACAGTATCCGAAATACCGTGAAGATTGAAAGAAGCAGGTGATTATACGATGGGAGACAGACGCAAGGAGCTGGAGGCCCTGCTGGAAGAGGCCGAGCATGAGGGCGATTACACGAAGCTGCTGCCCCTGACCCTGGAATACGGCAACTATGTGGAGGAGGAGTACGGTAAAAAGAGCCTGGAGTACACCTCCTGGATGAACGATCTGGGCACCATCTACCGGGATATCGGCGCCTACGAGGATTCCGAGAAGACGTTCCTGGAGGCCAATGACATCCTGGCGGAGATCGAGACGAAGGACGGCCCCAACTACGCCACCTCCGTGAACAACACCGCCGGCCTCTACCGGCGCATGAAGCGCTATGAGGATGCCGAGCGCATGTTCGCCGAGAGCATCCGCGCCTACCGCGCGTCTCTGGGCGAGAACCACTTCCTGTTCATCAGCGCCCTGAACAATCTGGGCCTGGTCTATCAGGATGAGGGCCGCTACGACGAGGCGGAGCCGCTGCATAAGCGCTGTCTGGAGTTCCTGGAGAACGAGGACGAGAAGAACGTCATCGCCATCGGCACGACCCTGAACAATCTGGGCACCCTGTATCAGCATCAGGAGCGCTTTGCCGAGGCCACCGCCGCCCTGCAGAAGGCCGCGGATCTCTACGGCAGGGAGCTGGGGGAGGACCATCCTCTCTACGCCACGTCCCTGAACAATCTGGCCTACAGCCGCTTCCTGGGCGGCGACCGGGTGGAAGCCCTGAAGGAATTCGGCCGGGTGGTGGACATCACCAAGCGCAAGTTCGGCGAGGGCAGCTCCTATCACACCTCCGCCGTCCGGAATCTGTCCATCATCGAGAACATGGCGAAAGAGCTGAAAGAGGACACGTGATGAAAGGACTGGAGCTGAGCCGCAAGTATTACGAGACCGCCTGCAGACCGGTGCTGAAGGGCCGTTTGGGGGAGAAGTTCAACCGCCTGGCCGTGGGCCTGGTGGGCAACGGCTCGGAGTGCTACGGCTTTGACGACGAGCTGTCCCAGGATCACGATTTCGGCCCCCGGTTCTTCATCTGGCTGACGGATGAGGATGACGCCGCCATCGGCGCGGAGGTCCGCGCCGCCATGGAGGCCGTGCCGAAAAACTTTCTCGATTACAAGGGCGTCAACGTCAGCGAGCACGGCGCCGTGGGCCGGCAGGGCGTGTTCCGCATCGGCACGTATTACCGGATGATGCTCGGCATCGACCATGTCCCCGCCTCCATCGACGAGTGGCGCAGGCTGGGGGAGGTCAACCTATCCATCGCCACCAACGGTGAGGTGTTCGAGGACGGCCCTGGTGCCTTCACCGCCTTCCGAAACGCCCTGAAGGCAGGCTTCCCGGAGGACCTGCGGCGCAAGAAGATTGCCGCGGTCTGTTGCTCCGCGGCCCAGACCGGCCAGTACAACTATATCCGATGCCTGCGGCGGGACGAGGCCGTGGGCGCCCATATCTGCGAGGCCGAGTTCATGGAGCACGCCATGCGCCTGGTGTATCTGCTCAACAACGCCTACCGGCCGTTTTACAAGTGGATCCACCGGGGTCTGCTGGACCTGCCCATTCTGGGCCGGGAGACCTACGACCGGCTGAGCGAGCTGATCAAAGCCGGCGATCCCGGCGAGCACGTGGATCGGATCGAAGCCCTCTGCGGAAAGATCATCGAGGAGCTTCGGCGGCAGGGCCTGACGGATTCCCCGTCCACGTTCCTGCTGGACCACGGCGCTCAGGTACAGGCCCGGATCCAGGACCCGGTCCTGCGAAAGATGGCCCCCTTTGCGGAGCCCTGAGATTAACAAGGAGGAAGAAGCAATGGCTGACGTAATGACCAACGGAAAAGTACTGGATCGTGAAACGACCATCAATGAGATCACCAAGCTGGAGTGGGATATGTTCTCCGCCGTGAAGAACGTGGGCGGCCCCGCCGGCTGTCAGAGCCAGAGGAAGACCTTTGAGATCATGCGCAAGGCCCAGCATCAGATGTGGGGCGACGATACGCTGGAGACCTATAAGATGGACCTGCTGACCGCCACGCTGAACGGGGATAATCTGATGACCTACAAGTACGGGTATATGATGAAGAGCACCTTCCCCCAGGAGTATGAGCAGATCAAGGACCAGCTGCCGGAGATCGGCAGCGCACGCCGGAAGCTGGTGACCTGGCTGACGGAGCAGCACAACGAGTGGACGAAGGAGGCCGCCGCAAAGTACCCGAAGCTGTGCGCCTGGGGCCGTCCCCTGGATGAGCAGGCCGCCAACGGCAGCACCTGGGCGTCTGTGGAGAACTACTTCTACTGCGAGCTGCTGACCTACTCCACCGCCACGCTGCAGTGGTGCAAGCGCGACTTTGAGGAGTGCCTGGAGGCGGGCGAGAATCCCGTGCTGGGCGTCCTGACCTATATCGCCGAGTGCTACGGCTATACAAAGCTGGAGGACATCGAGGCGGCCCTGCAGAAGGTCACGCCGGACAATCTGGTCTGACACGTTTCAAATCGAACCCGCTTCGCTGGGCTTCGATTTGAGAAAAGTTGCGCTCCGCTTTCGCGCCTGCGCGGAAGGGAAGGATACGAAGTCCGTGCCGACGACGCGGAAGCGGAACTCTACGAGGCTGTATCTACAGAAAACCCGGACCTGCGTTCACATATCGCAGGTCCGGGTTCGATTTGATATTCTTTATTTTCCGATGAACTGATCGATGGCGTGGCAGAGCTCGTCGAAGGCGTGGGGGTCGGAGTCGGATGAGGCGTCCTGGATGCAGTGCTCGATGTGGTCCTTGAGGATCACCTTGGCGGTGTTGTTCAGGGCGGACCGGACGGCGGCCAGCTGGACGAGGACCTCGGAGCAGTCCCGATCCTCCTCGACCATGCGCTTGACGGATTCCAGATGTCCAATGGCCCGGGCCAGACGGTTGAGCACGGTTTTGGTCTGGGTATGGACGTGCTTGTGGCTGTGTCCGTGGTCGTGGTCGTGGGAATGGACGATGATATTCCCGTTTTCATCCACATGGGTGTGTTCCGACATGACGGCTCCCCCTCGCTTTCTGCCGTCTATCATACCACATTCCGTCCCGGGGGACAAGCGGGAATTTTGTGTAGGGGACACCTTGTAATTTGAAAACCCCTTTGTTATAATGGGAAAAACGCCGGCGTGATGGAATTGGCAGACGTGTTGGACTCAAAATTATGTTCGCCTCATGCCGTCCGAACTTTGGAAGCCTTTGAAATACAAGGTTTTCCGGAAACGAAAAATCCCCTGAAACCGGCACCGACCTCCAAATCGACCTCCAAACCTCAAATCGCGTTCAAAGCCTTGTCCCGCAAGCATTTATGCCGGCGTGATGGAATTGGCAGACGTGTTGGACTCAAAATCCAATGGGCTAATCACCCGTGCGGGTT
>JAFWDQ010000023.1 GCA_017516065.1 Oscillospiraceae bacterium | reverse complement strand
CTTGGTGGCCTGACGCTGGGCGTCGGTGAAGTAGGCCGGTACGGTGATGACGGCGTCGGTGACGGTGGTGCCCAGATAGGCCTCCGCGTCGCTCTTGAGCTTCTGCAGGATCATGGCGCTGATCTCCTGCGGGGTGAAAGCCTTGCCGTCGATGGTCACCTTGTAGTTGGAGCCCATCTCACGCTTGATGGAGCTGACGGTGCGGTCAGGGTTGGTGATGGCCTGGCGCTTTGCCACCTGGCCGATCATGCGCTCGCCGGTCTTGGCAAATGCCACGACGGACGGAGTTGTGCGGTTGCCTTCCGGATTGGTGATGACGACAGCCTCGCCGCCCTCCATGACGGCAACGCAGGAATTGGTGGTGCCAAGATCGATACCGATGATTTTTCCCATAGTGTTTTTTCCTCCTGTCGATCAAAGTAAAATATCGTTTTTGATCATTGAATATTTGGATTTCATTTATATTGCGGCATATGCCGGCTTTTGTCGGCGCTGCCGATGCAGCAGGATCAGTTGGCCACCTTGACCATGGCGAAGCGGATCACGCGGTCGGCGGTACGGAAGCCCGTCTGGAACACCTCCACGATGGTGTTCTCCCCCAGGCTCTCGTCCTCCACGTGCATCACTGCGTTGTGAACGGCGGGGTCAAAGGGCTCGTTCAGGGCGGGGATCTCCTCCACGCCCAGCTTCTGCAGAGACTCCCTGAGCTGATTCATGGTCATCTCCACGCCCTTGCGGTAGGCCTCGTCCGTGGTCTCATGCTGCAGAGCCCGCTCCAGATTGTCGTAGACCGGCAGCAGCGCCAGGACCGCGGAGGCCATGCCGTCGGCATACAGGTGGTCCCGCTCCTTCTGATTGCGCTTGCGGTAGTTGTCGTATTCCGCCAGCAGCCGGAGGTACTGGTTCTTCTGCTCCTCCAGCTCTTTGGCGGTCTCCTCCGCCTTTTCCCTGAGGGCCATGATCTCCCCCTCGTCCGGGGGCGCCTGCTCTTCCGCCGGCTCCGTCTTCGGGCTCTCCGCTTCCGTCTCCGGGGCCTCCCGGGCCGTCACGGTCTCTTTTTCGTTGTCGGGTATGGTAGGATTCGTAGCCATAGCCGGTATGTCCTCCTTCTATAGATATCCTGTCCGGGTCAAATCACCCCGGACGAAGCCTCTCGTCTCATTTTTTCTCCGGGTCCTCCCTGGGCGGCGGCAGAGCGTCTCCGCCGAACAGGCGGCTCATGCCGTCGGCGAAATAAGACAGCCGGGCGGCCACCTTGGCGTAATCCATTCTGGTGGGACCCACCACGCCGATGAGGCCCCGCATATTGTCGCCGATATCGTAGCTGGCCACCACAACGCTGGTATCCTTGAGCTCGTCGGCCACGTTCTCCGGTCCGATGATGATCTGCATGCCGTCCGCCGCCGAGGGGGCGGTGAGAGCAGCCAGCTTCGAGTCGTCGGAGAGATACGTCAGCAGCTTCTGTGCCTTGTCCACGTTTCGGTACTCCGGCTGCTGCAGCAGGTGGGTGGCGCCGGCGACCCGGATGTTCTGATTCTCCTGATGCCGCAGGACCTCCACGGCAAAGGACACGGTGAGGACCAGCAGTTCGAGGGTATCCCCCGCCTCGTCCCGGACGGAACGCAGCAGCTCCGGAGAGAACTGATCCACGTTGCGGCCGGTGAACTTCCCGTTGAGAATGCTGCACAGCAGCTGCATCTGTTCCGCACTGAAATCCGCGGGGTAGGAAAGCAGCTTATTCTGGGCCTGATTGAGGTTGGTCAGCACCACGGCCAGATAGGACCCCCGGTCCACGTGCAGCACCTCGTACCGCCGGACAGTGGCCCGGGTGGAGGCGGCGCTGCTGATGAAGGCGGGGTAGTTGGTCAGCTGTGACACCACCCGGCTGGCCTCGCCGATGACCTGGTCCAGCTCCTGCATCTTCAGGCGCAGGGCCTCATTGAGGGACCGCGTCTCCTCCAGAGTCAGCTTGTGGTCGTCCATCAGCTCGTTGACGTAGAGCCGATAGCCCGCCGGGGAGGGGATCCTCCCGGCAGATGTGTGAGGCTGCTCCAGGTAACCCATGGCCGTCAGATCCGCCATCTCGTTGCGGATGGTGGCCGAGGAGAGCTTCAATCCCGCCAGATCGGCGATGGTCTTGGAGCCTACGGGCTCCGCCGTCTCGATATAGCTCTCCACGATAGTCCGAAGGATCTTTCGTTTTCGGTCGCTGAGTTCCATTTCCGTGCCCTCCTGACGGTTTAGCACTCTTACTCCTCGAGTGCTAAACCTACTGTAGCACGGCGATCCGCACTTGTCAAGTCTTACCTCCGCCGCAAGTTTAAAATTTTTGTGAAATCGGTCGCTGCCGAAAAACACGGCCTTCTGCATGGAAAAAAGGTATGGGGAACCGCCTGCGGGCAGTTCCCCATACCTTTTTTCCATGTTCGTTATCAAATATTCGTTTTTCCGACCCGAGGGACCTGTTACAGATCACAGAACCCGAAATCCTCGGACTTATTGATGGGCATTGCAAATCCGTTGCGCAGGAAATGTACGCAGGCGCTGCAGGTATTCTCCTCCGCGTCTTCCCTCTTGGGATCTCTCTCATAGGCGGAGCAGGCCTCTGTTTCTCCCAGGATACCGTCTATGTTCATCGCCATGATATCCCGCCCCTCCTGCTTGACGCGCTCTCTCGCTTCGTGTGACACAGTTGAAAACCTCCATCTGACGCAGTAGTGTGCTCTTCCCATGCCGGAAGAAGTCTGTTTTTATTTTACCGCAGACGCGGAGAGATTTCAATACCCCTTTCCGCAGTCAGGATCACACGCCGGCCAGCAGCTTCAACGCCACGCCCATGACAGCCGCGCCGATACTGCCCAGGATCCCTATGAGCCAGTTGAGCTTGACGTTGATGGCGGCAAAATTGACCTCGCCCTTTGCCAGCCGTCCGTCGGTCTTCTCCCGGTACTCGTCGAAGTCCTCCCTGAGCCTGCGCACCTCAAAACAGGTCTCATGTGTCTGTTCCAAATCTGATCTGCCCCCCTTGCCGATCCCGCTGACAGCACTCTCGGATGCCGTCAGCGGCTTTTCTCCCGCCTATTTCTCCAACAGGCCTAATCTGTCCAGCACAGTGACGAACTCCTGCCGCTTCAGGGGCGCCTGGGGCGCATCCACGCTGCCGTCGCCGTTGCCGTCGCTGAACACGCCCCTGCCCACGCCCTTACGGCAGGCCTCGGCGGCGTAGGCGTCCGCCGCGAGTTCTCGCTGCTCCGCGTCATAGCGCCGCATGAAGGTCTTGAACTGCTCATAGGTAAACACGTCTTCTTCCTCCTTCTGCTCCGACAGCCTGTTCCAGAACGCCGACCGCCACAGGGCGTCCTTTGCCGCCGTGCCGGACCAGTATGCCGGACACAGCTTATGGCTCACGTCCCAGTGCCGGATGACCCGCTCGGCGGGTATGCTGTACTTTGCCATCAGTCCCCGCACCAGCTCCAGCGCCCGGTCGATGGTCCGCTGGGACGGATATACCGTGCCGTCCCGTCTGTTGTCGCAGAGCTCCACGCCGATGCTGTTGGCGTTCCGGGCCTCCGGATGATAGTACTTCTTCGCCCCCACGTGCCATGCGATACGGCTGTCCGGAACGCTCCGGGTCACGCTGTCGTCGTCCACAAAGTAATGTGCACTGGTTTTGACCGTGTTATTGGCAAAGTAGCTGGCATTTGCCTCGTCGCTGTCACCGTCGTTCCCGGTGTAGTGCAAAACGATGTACCGGATTACGCTCGTGTCCCGCGCCGCCCCGTAATTGCCGGGATCGGCCGGTCTCTGTGAGATGGTCATTCCTTCGCTGCCTCCGATGTATGGGGCGCAGCACCGGCAACGTCCGTCAGTCCCTCCGCCAGCAGATAGCCCAGCACCGCCGCCGCCTGCAGGATAACGCCGCTCACCGTGGCAGCCGTGCTCTCGTCATAGCCGAAGGCCAGGATAACGCCGCTCACCAGCCCGGCCACGGCCACCCACAGCTTACGGCTGGTCAGTTTCCGTTTCCAGTCGATTTTTATAATTCGTCGCCTCCATCTGTTCCAGATTTCTTCGTATCCTCTCGTCACCCGGCGCCAGGACCGCCGCCTGACTCGCGCAGTTTCTCGCGTATTCCCGCTCTCCCAGATACCACCGGGCCACGCTCATCAGGTCCCAGGGCCCCTCGTTCCAGGCGTAGGGATCCGCCATGTAGGTCATAGGCCGCCCCGTCACGGACAGCGCCCGCTCGCACCAGCGCACCGTGCCGTGCCAGTCGTTCCGGGCCAGACACAGCCGCGCCAGCTCCGTCAGAGGCTCCCGCCTGTCCGGCGCCTCGTCCGCCGCCCGGCGCAGCCACAGCTCCGCCCCGTCCGGGTCCCCCTTCGCCTCCAGGCTCCGGGCGATGTACCGCATGGACGCCGCCCGCTCCTCCGGCCACGTAGCCGACGGCAGGGCCAGATGCCGCTTCAGGGTCTCCACAGCCTTGCCGTACATTCCCCGGAAAACGTACTCCCGGCCCAGATAATGCACGTTTCGGTCGTTCGACCGGTCCTCCCGCACCGCCAGCTCCAGCATAGGCAGGTAACTTCCCCGGCTCTTCGTATCGTCGGCATGGTGCTCCAGCCGGATATTCACCGTCACGTCCCGCCGGGGGCACGAGTACGCGGGCACCTCGTGGACGGGTCCCGCCCATCTGCACACGCCGTTTCTGTGGATCTTCTCCCCGTAGAATTTCACGCCGTCGGTGCCGTCGGGCCGGAAATTCCAGACGTACTCATACCGGGCCGTGGTGACCTCCGGTCCCCACGCCTTCTCCAGCTTCTCCCGCCAGCCGGGCAGGAACACCTCGTCCAGATCCGTGCAGACGCAGATATCCGCCCAGGCCGGCACCATGTCAAGGCTCTCATTCCGGGCCGTGTCAAACCGCCACGGCCTGCCGCCCCTGGCCTTGATGGCGTCATACTCCTCCACGGTCTGCCAGTGCTCGTATGCCGTCCGCTTCAGCATCAGCGTCCTGCCGGGATGCTCCCCCGCCCACGCCTGGGCAGCCTCCAGCGTCCCATCGGTGCTCCCGGTATCCAGCAGGCAGATCACGTCCGCCTCACCCATAGAGTCCAGCCACCTGCGGACAAACTGCTCCTCATCCTTACAGATGGCATATACCGCGGTCTTCATATATCCTCCTCCGTATGCCTCGCAGCGTTCCGCCGCACACAGGCGGCGGAAAAGGTCAAGTCCGATTTTTCCGAGAGCGTGTATCCCGTCGGCACAAAACCCGCTCCGCCGTGGTTTCACGCGGCTTGATACGCTTCACCCGTGATCTCCTGATACTCTGCCTTCGTAATGACGCCCTTGCGGACCGCCATGCGGGCCATGGCCTTGCTCCACAGGCCCGCGTCGTAGTTGGCCTTCACTCTCTCATAGCTCATCGTTTACTCCTCCTCCACGTCAGGCAGGGTCATCATGTTCTGATACTCCAGGCTGGCCGCGATGCTGGCCAGACTCACAGCCGTCACGTCCGCCGCCGTGGCCTCCGCAGGCGGCGCGTTCTGGGCGTCCTCCCACGCTTCGATGACCTCCAGCTTCTCCTCGTCGGTCTCCGCTCCGGAGAAGTCCGCTCCCATGGCGCCGTACATCTGCACCATCTGGCCCAGTGTGCCGAAGAAGCCGCCGTTGACCTCCCCGGCGGAGCAGACCACCGTAATCGTCGGCAGACCCGCCGCCGGATAGCGGCTGATCCAGTCCGAAGCCGTCAGCACCTCCCCCACAGGGGTGATGACCGGGGACTCCTTGTCCCAGATCGCATATCGTTTCGTCATGTCGTTTCCTCCTTTTTCAGGCTGTGTATACGTCCACGACGCCGGACACGCTGCTGCCATATCCGCCGCCGAACAGGGCGTATGCGCCGACAGCCGCAGCCGCCAGCCCGCGCCGCGCCGTGCTCAGCGGCAGGTTCAGGGACTGCTTCGTCAGACTGGCGTCGTAGATATCAGCCGCAGCGGAGGCACTGCCGGTGTACCCGCCGGCAAAGACGGCAAAGCCGCCAACCGCAGTGCCCGCCAGCTCGCTTCTGGCCGTGCTCAGCGCCGACACGCCGGAGACCTTTGTGGTACCGTTGAAGGCGTCCACGGCGTTGTAATAGACGCCTCCCGACGTACCACATCCCCCGGCGAATACGGCTCTGTCTCCCACGGCGGCACCGGCGAGATTGTACCGGGCCGTCCCCAGCTTCGCCGTCATACTGACCTTTGTCAGACCACTGAACGCTTCGACGGCGTCTGACGGCGTCGTCACATAGTTGCTGTAGACGCCTCCTCCGGCGAACAGAGCATAGCCCCCCGTTGTCGCCCCGGCAAGTCCGCTCCTCGCCGTGGACAGGGTCGCGGACATGCTCTGCTTCGTTCTGCCGCTGTATGCGTCCACGGCGGAATATGCCCCCAGTGATCCGCTTTCGCCGCCTGCGAACAGCACATAACTGCCGGAGACCGCCGCCGCCAGCTTGCCCCGTGCCGTGCCCAGCGCGTTCGCCGAGCTCCGGGACAAACTGGAATTGTAAGCGTTGGCTGTGGTGGATACCGCTGAGCTGCCCGTCCGTCCGCCTGCAAACACCACATAGCTGCCGGACGCGCCGGCCGCCAGCTGATACCGGGCCGTGGATAAAGCGGAGCTGGCCGTGGACAGGGACAGACTGGCGTTGTATCCGTTGACCACGGCGGACGAGGAGCTGCCGGATGAGCTCGTCCGTCCGCCGCCGAAGATGGCCCTGGAAGACAGCGCCGCTGCCGCAAGCTCCCACCGGGCTGTACTCAGAGGGCTGTCTGCCGTGCCGTAGCAGCTCACGCCGGCCTCTGCCCACCACAGCCGGGCCACGCCGCCCACGCCCACGTATGCCTTCTTCACTTTCCGGGCCGTGCCGTTCACGCCCACATAGATTTTCTTCACCTTCCGGGCCGTGCCGGAGACGCCCACATAGCAGGCTTTTGACATACCTTCACCTCCTTCTTGCGCCTCCCTCTGCTTCGCAGGTTTCCGCCGCCCGCAGGCGGCGGAACAAAATCAAATCCGCTTTTTCCGGGAGCATGTATCACGGAAAAAGCTCCTCTTGCGGAGCGTCGTGCGGCTCCGCCGTGCGAAAGCGAAGCGCAAGCTCTCCCGAATGAAAAACCAGTGAAATGTTTTTCGTTCGGACACCTTACTCATAGACAAAGTACAGCACGCCTGTGTCCAGAGACGACGTCCCCGCCGTCAGGTCGGAGCTGCCGTAAGTCAGCCGGTCGTTGACGGTCTTCACGGCAGTGGCCGAAGCCGCCATAGCTGCACTGCTGGTGGTCACGGAATTGGTCAGCTTTGTAACGCCATAGTAGGTTGTGCTCGCAAGGCCGTGGTCCACCGCTACGAAATCTGTTCCGTCGTATACGAAGTCCACTACCTCGCCGATCCGCCACATATACCGATGGCCATTCTGTGTGCCGTAGCATACGATATTTTTCGCAGCCAGGCTGTTGATCTTCAGGGTGGGCTGACCGTTGTAGTCCTGATCGTTTGTGAATTTGATCCGCACACACAGCCCCGCCGTCAGTGTTGCCGGGAACCCGGAGATCGTGACCTCCTTCTGCTGCGTGGCCGCCGCCGTGGAGCAGGTACCGTAGTACATACCGCCTGCCGGTCCCGTCGGTCCCGTCGCACCTGTGGGACCCGTGGCGCCTGTCGCACCCGTAGGCCCCGTCACGCTGGCCCCTGTGGGCCCCGTCGGGCCGGTGGGTCCCTTTACCGTAGAGGCGGGTCCCGTGGGACCTGTCGGCCCCGGCACCGTGGAATCCGCTCCTGCCGGTCCTGTCGGCCCCGTGGCTCCCGTTGCCCCGGTTGGTCCTGTCGGTCCTGTCGCACCGCCCGCTCCTGCGGGCCCCGTCGGTCCCGTGACGCTGTCGCCCTGGGGTCCCGTAGGTCCTGTCGGGCCTGTCACGCTGGCCCCCTGGGGTCCTGTAGGTCCCGTGGGCCCTGTGGGTCCCGCCACCGTAGAAGCCGCGCCTGCGGGACCGGTCGGCCCCGTCGGGCCTGTTGGACCCGGTGCCGTTGAGGCCGGTCCCGTCGGGCCCGTCGGCCCGGTGGGTCCCGGCACGGTTGAGTCAGCGCCCTGGGGTCCCGTGGGCCCTGTCGCACCTGCCGCGCCTGTAGGTCCGGTCGCCCCGATTTCTCCCGTGGCTCCCGTAGGCCCTGTGGGGCCTGCCACGGTGGACGCAGGGCCGGTCGGGCCCGTTGCTCCCGTCGGGCCTGTCGCACCGGTGGGGCCTGTGACGCTTGCGCCAGTCGGGCCCGTAGGGCCTGTCGGACCTGTCACGCTGTCACCCTGCGGTCCTGTAGGCCCCGTAGGTCCCGGCACTGTGGAAGCCGCACCGGTAGGTCCTGTGGGCCCCGGGACAGCAGACGCCGCCCCTGCCGGACCTGTGGGACCCGTCGGGCCCTCCGGCCCCTGCAGCTTGCCGTTGTCCACCCAGCTGTGGGACGACGCGTTCCAGGCATAAATGGAGTAGGGCGCCGCCGCGCCCACGCCGTAGATGTCCCCCTGTCCTGGATTCGGCACCGCAGCCTGCAGCGCGGACAGCGTGGCATAATAGCCCAGGATCGTCAGGCCCGGTCCCATGGGTCCCACAGGTCCCGTGGGACCTGTGGGGCCCGTGACGCTCTCTCCCCGGGGGCCTGTGGGACCCGTCGGGCCAGTGATTCCCTGTGCACCAGTAGGACCTGTGGCTCCGGTCTCCCCCTGCAGTCCCGCCGGGCCCGTCGGGCCGGTGGCTCCGGTCTCACCTTGCGGGCCGGTCGGCCCGACATTTCCCTCTGCCCCTGTGGGGCCCGTCGGGCCGGTCTCACCCTGTGCCCCGGTGGGGCCGGTCGGTCCCGTAATACTCCCGCCCTGTGGTTCTGCGGGTCCGGTCGGACCGGTCGGGCCTCCCGGTCCCGCAGAACCTGCGGACTCCACCATACGGGTGAGGCCGAAGCTCAGCCGCCGGCCGGTCAGCAGATCAAACTCCATTACAGTACCTCCCCGGAGATCACGTCGCCGAAGGTGACGTAGCGGATGGGCGTCCCGTACACGGACCCGTCGGTGAACTTCACCCTCAGCTGGATCGGCTGCCCCCCGCTGCGGACGGCCAGAGTTTCCGCCTGGGTCAGCGGAAAGCAAAACACCTCATTGTCCTCGTCCCAGGTCACCGGGCCGTCGGCGCCGTCATAACACTTGCGGCTGCCGGCCAGACAGATCTCCGCACAGGCCACCTGCCGGATATCCGGCGTCCTGCCGTCAATGGTCACCGCTATGGACAGGGCATAGCTGTCGCCCCTGATGATCATAGATGGTCACACTCCTTTTACCACCATTGTTCCGGCCCTGTGCTGTTGTACGCAGACGTACCACCCGGGGACAAAAAACAGGCGTTCCCCTCTTTGAAGGGGAACGCCCGCTCCATGAAAAAAAGCAGGAGCGCCGTTGCACGCACTCCTGCTTTAATATTATTGCCGCTGTCAGTCGGCCACGCCGTCGAAATCCAGGTTGTAATGCTCGTCCGCGTAGGTATTGGGGCAGATCTTCTTAATACGGCGTCCGATCCCGTTGAAAAAACGGCTGACGTCATCCCAGAACCGCACGACGAGGAACACTGCCACAACTGCCACTATGACGATAAGGATGATACGCATCGTTCGACTCATTTGTCTTTACCTCCATTTCTGTATCAGACCTTCTGTATTTCCGGCTCCAGTGATAGTATTCTATACCTTTTCCCCGGGAATTACAAGCCGCAAGCGACAGATTTCATAATTTTCTTTTTTCGCCCCCTTCCGCTCCCTTTTTGTGAAAAGTCCGGAGTCTGCGGAGAAGTTTCCCTTGTGTTTCCGCCGACATCCAGCTATAATAGGGAGACAGAGAGACATATCCTTTATTATTTCTTCAGATGCACGGCTCTGCATCTCAACGGAAAGGATGAGTCCGCTTATGTTCAGACTTCAAAACGACCAGGGCGAGATCCGCATCGGCAGCGATGTGTTTACCTTTGTCACCGGCGCCGCGGCGACCCGCTGCTTCGGTGTCCGGGGCATGGCCTACCGCTCCCGCACGGACGGACTGGTCCACCTGCTGCGCCGGGAGTTCATGTCGAAGGGCGTCTGCGTGGTCTTCCACGAAGACCGCTCCATTTCCATCCAGCTGCACATCATCGTGGAGCTGGGTGTCAATCTCAACGCCGTCAGCTGCTCGATCATGAACGAGGTGAGCTATAACGTCACCCGCTACACCGGCGTCCCTGTCCGCACTGTGGACGTCTATATCGACTCTATCTCTATCGACTGACCGCTCCACATGCGGCAAAAGGGGGCCACGATCTATGAAAGATGTCATTGACGCCGCTGCCATGAAGGAGATGTTCCTCTCCGGTGCAGCCGCGATTCGTCTTCAGGCGCAAGCAGTCAATGAATTAAACGTATTCCCGGTCCCGGACGGTGACACGGGCACCAACATGAGCCTGACCATCACCACCGCCGGCACCGAACTGTCAAAGCGTGAGTTTGCCACCGCCGGAGAAGTGACTTCCACGGCCGCCGCCGCCCTGCTGCGGGGCGCCCGGGGCAATTCCGGCGTGATCCTTTCCCTGCTGTTCCGGGGCTTTTCCAAGGTCCTGAAAGAGGCCGGCGTCATTGACGGACCGGCCTTGGCCGCCGGCTTCCGGGAGGGTGCTGTCACTGCCTACAAGGCTGTCATGAAGCCCACGGAGGGCACCATTCTCACCATTGCCCGCCTCAGTGCCCGCCGGGCCCAGGCGGCCGCCGGAGAGAACCCCTCCGCTGAGTTTGTCCTGCAGGAGACCATCAAGGCCGGCTACGGGGTCCTGCCCAACACCACGGAGCAGAACCCCGTACTGAAAAAGGCCGGCGTCGTGGACGCCGGCGCCAAGGGCTATCTGATTATTCTCGACGGGATGCTGGCCGCCCTGCGGGGCACTCCCGTCACCGACGACGGCGGCATCCCCGCCTCCTCAGAGCCTCAGGACAGCGTCGAGGAGGCCACGCCCTTCTCCTCCTTTGAGACGGAGGACATCCGCTTCAGCTACTGTACGGAGTTCATCGCCGAGCGGGCCACGGACAAGGACCCGGATCTGCTGCGGGCATTCCTCAACGAACTGGGCGACAGTCTCGTTCTCGTGGATGACGACGAGATCGTCAAGGTCCACGTCCATACCAACGACCCCGGTCTGGTCCTTCAGGAGGCCCTGACCTACGGTCCGCTTGTCACGGTAAAGATCGAGAATATGCGCCGTCAGCATACGGCGCTGCTGGACAAGTCCAACTCGCCCCAGCCGGAGCCGGAGAGCGGTCCGGAGGAGCGACAGATCGCAGAGCCCACGCAGAAATACGGCTTTGTGGCCGTCTGCGCCGGCGCGGGTCTGGAGGACGTATTCCGCAATCTGGGCGTGGACAGCCTGGTGGGCGGCGGTCAGACCATGAACCCGTCCACGGAGGACATCCTGTCCCGCATCGATCAGACGCCCTCTCAGATCGTCTATGTGCTGCCCAACAACAAAAACATCGTCATGGCGGCGCAGCAGTGCGTGCCGTTGTCCGACAAGAAGGTGATCGTCCTGCCCACGGCCACGGTGCCCCAGGGCATCTCCGCCATGCTGGCCTTCGATCCCGACGCCTCTGAGGAGGACAACACCGAGGCCATGACCTCCGCCGCCGGCATGGTCCGCACCGCGGAGATCACATACGCTGCCCGCGACTCCGTGTTCGACGGCACGGAGATCTCCCAGGGCGACTATCTGGCGCTGGTGGACGGAAAGCTGTTCGGCACCGCCCCGGAACTGCCGGACCTGCTGGACCGACTGGCCCGCTCTCCCTTCTGCGCCGACGCCTCCTATGTGACCCTCTATTACGGCGAGGGTGTCGGGGAGGAAGAGGCCGCCCAGGCGGCGGCCCTGTTTGAGGCCGCCTGTCCCGAGGTGGAGCTCACTCTTCTGCCCGGCGGCCAGCCCGTATACTACTACCTCATCTCAGCGGAATAAAGCCTGTCTGTGATCCGGCCTGCGGTACACCGCAGGCCGGTTTTTTATACCCTTGCCTTCCCCCGGCGGGTCAACCGCAGGGTCAGCACTGTCCGGTCGTCCCGGTACGCACTGTGCTCCTTCGCACGTTCCAGCAGCCCCTGGGCCAACTCCCGGGGGCTGTCTCCCTGCCAGGCCGCAACGGTCCGGCGGATCCACCGGCCGTCCTCGCCGTCGTCAACGCCGTCGCTGATCAATACCACCAGATCCTCCGGCTCCAGCCGGAACCGCACCGCCGACGGCGGCTCTCCCTCCAGCCCCGGCGGCAGGGTCCGGCAGGCCACCCGGCTCACATGACCTCTGCGCCGGACATAGGACGCCGCGGCGCCGTACTTTTCCAGAGCCGTGTCTCCGGTGAACAGGTCCACCCGCAGCAGATCCAGGGTGGCAAAGCCCCCCTCCTGCTCCCACCGAAGCGCCAGGGCGCCCCGGATGGTCTGCATGGCCTCGTCGGGCTCCACTCCGGCCCGAAGGAAGCTCTCCAGCAGCCGGATCGCCAGCCCGCTCTCCCGGGCCGCCGCCTCTCCGGCTCCCATGCCGTCGGAGAGGATCAGATACAGGATCCCCTCCTCTGTCTTGAAATAGGTCCCCGCGTCGCCGCTGACGCTCTCCCCGTCCTTCCGGCAGGCCGCCACGCCGATGACGGCGGAGTAGGGCTCCTCCTGCCGGAAGACCAGCCTGACGCGGCCGTCCTCCCTCTGGACCACCGGCTCCCGAAGCGGCAGCTCCAGCAGCGACGCAAGCTGTCGGATCTGCTCCGGCCGGCACAGCCGCTCGGCATCGGAACCCCGCACCTCCACCCGGAGTCGGGACCCGCCGTCCCGGAACACCAGTCCCGAGGAGGCCATCTGCCGCTCCGCCAGCCAGCGCCGGAGCCGCCGTTCCGCCGCCGGCTCGGATTGGGCCTCGCACCTGAGCTCCTCCGCCACCGCCCCCAGCAGCCCTGCCAGAGCCTCATACTGGCGGCAGACGGCGCTGCGGCTCTCCCGGACCCGGGCATTGCAGATCTGCCGGTAGGCGGCAATGCTCAACTCCCCGTCCACCGCCCGGAGGAACTCCGGAAACCGGAGGCAGCGGCCGGTGAAGGCGGGGGGGAAATCCTCCTTCTTTGCTCTGCCCCGGCGGAGCAGGGCCGGGGAGGCGTCACTGAGGGCCTGAAACGTCCGCTCGTAGTTCCGTTTCCAGCAGCTGTCCCACAGCGCGCAGCTGCGGCAGACCCGGGCCGCCGCCCGATCATAGATCCTGGCGACGTCCGTCTTCTCTTCCGGCAGGACAGCGCTGAGCCGCAGGGCGCTGTGCAGCTGACGAAAGGCCTCCGCCCGCTGCTCCAGCTTCTCCCGGGCCAGCTCCAGCTGACGCCGCTCTTCCGTCTCTTCCGGCGCCGCCGCCTCCCGGATCAGAGCCTCCGTCCGCCGGAGCATGGGCTCCGGCAGCAGCAGGAACGCCGCCGAGGACACCAGCACCTCATAGAGGATGGGCACCGCCGCCGCCATATCTCCCAGCCACAGCGCCAGCAGGATCTGAACCGCGGCGGAGGCCAGGGCCGCGTAGAGCCTTCCCACGGGAGCGAACAGACCGCACAGCAGTCCGGAGACGCCGAACAGCGCCGTGGCGCACAGCCCCGGCGTCCCGGCCGCCAGATCCACCGCAGCCCCCATGGCGATCCCCGCCGTGGCCCCCATGCCCACGCCGCCCCGTCCTGCCATCAGCAGCACCACCAGAGCCGCCGCGGTACGCCCCCAGGAGGGTCCTCCCAGCGGCGCCACCGGCACCAGCGGCACCAGCAGGGTAATCACCAGCGTCAGCTGGCTGATCTGCCGCCGCCGGACGTCGCCGCCGCCGGACCGCTCCCGGAGAACGGTGCGGTAGCACAGGCAGCAGAAGCCGGACAGCAGCACTTCCGTGACGAGGCACGCCGCGTCTCCCGGCGACCCGGTGCCCGTGAGAAGCGCCCCTCCGGTCAGCGCGGTGATCCCCATGGTCACCCCCGGCAGAAACCAGTAATTCTTATACAGCCGCGTCCCGCCGAAGGCATAGGCCACGGCAAAGACCAGGATCGCCGCGGCGGCATAGTGCAGAGCATCGGCAAAGGGCAGGCCCAGAAAGCTCCCCACACAGACCCCCATCAGTGCGAAGGCGTTGCAGAGACCGGCGCCGCCGGCGCCAACGAAGGCAATGCCGAAGGGACTGCAGCGGCCCAGGATCGTCCCGGCCCCCAGCAGCGCCCCTGCGGCAAAGCGCAGGGCACAGGCGCCGATCTGCAGCACCCGGGGCGGGCAGCTCTCCCAGCGGTCCAGCAGCCGGTCCCGCCAGCCGCTCCAGCGCCCCCACCACTCTCTGTCCATCTTCCTTCCTCCCCTCGGACGGCTTGTCCGAGGCCATTATAGCGGCATCCGGAAAAAAATTCCGTCGCACGGTGGGGGCGAAAAATTTTCCTCCGGCCGGGGCGGCCCATGATAAAACGGGCAGTCCCCACAGGGAACTGCCCGCGTCATATCCTCCGTATCGATTTTTCGCCTACTCCCAGTATGCGTATTCCAGGCTGTCGATATAGTCCGGCGCAGGGATCTCCTCTCCCGCCGTATCGATGGCCCGCAGAAATATCGGCTGTTCCATATTCCCGTTTACATAATACTCCATCAGATAGCTGCCGTCCGGGTCGTCGGAAAGCGTGTAGATCCTCATATCCGGATCGGCCTCGCCGTCCTGGACCACATATCCCAGACACCGGTCGATGTCATGGCCGCCGATCCGCCCCTCCGGGATCCCGTACGGGAGATAGGTCCTCCCGCCATAGTCGAGGGCCATATATCCGTCGTCCGGATCCTCCGGATTTGTAAAATCCCAGGTCTCAAACGCAAGGGGCTCCTCCGGCAGCGCGTAGGGGTCTGCGCGCCCGCAGCCGGCCAGCGCCAGCAGGAACAGGACCGCCGCGATCCATACCGCTCGTCTCATCTCCGCACCTCCCGATATCCGGTCTCTGCCGGCTGCGTACAACATACCACGGCGGCGGCTTTTTGGCAAGCCCGGGCCTGCGGACAATTCCGGTACAAGTCTTGCCATTTCTCAGCAAAATATGGTATACTGTTTTATTCAAAAACTCGTACTGGGAGGACTGACCTTGGAACAGAGAACCGGACACATCTCCCCTGCGGACTTGGCGCGGCAGCGGGACTATACGGAACAGATCGCCGCCGTTCTGCGGGAGCGGGACGTGCCGCCCCTGGCCTTCGTGGATACCTATGGCTGCCAGCAGAATGAGGCGGACTCCGAACACCTGCGGGGCATGCTCCGGGAGATGGGCTACGGCTTCACCGACGAGGAGGCGGAGGCGGACCTGATCCTCATCAACACCTGCGCCATCCGGGAGCACGCGGAGCACCGGGTCCTGGGCAACGTGGGGGCGCTGGTCCACACGAAGCGGGCAAAGCCCTCCCAGATCATCTGTCTGTGCGGCTGCATGATGCAGCAGCAGCAGGTGGCGCAGAAGATCCGCTCCTCCTTCCACCACGTGGATATGGTCTTCGGCACCCACGCCCTGTGGCGGTTCCCGGAGCTGCTGTGGCGGGTGATGTCCCGCCGCACCCGGGTCTTTGAGCTGACGGACGAGCCCGGCAGCATCGCCGAGGGCCTCCCCGTGGCCCGGATGGACCGGGTCAAGGCCTGGGTCTCGGTGATGTACGGCTGCAACAACTTCTGCTCCTACTGCATCGTCCCCTATGTCCGGGGCCGGGAGCGCAGCAGAGAGCCGGAACAGATCCTCCGGGAGGTCCGGGAGCTGGTGGAGTCCGGCTACAAAGACATCACCCTGCTGGGCCAGAACGTCAACTCCTACGGCAGGGGGCTGGACAGGCCCATCGACTTCTCCGACCTTCTGCGGGAGATCGACAGGATCCCCGGCAAATACCGGATCCGATTCATGACCAGTCACCCCAAAGACGCCTCGCCCCGGCTCTTTGAGACCATGGCCGCCTGCAGCCACGTGGCTCCGCACATCCATCTCCCCTTCCAGTCCGGCAACGACCGGGTCCTGCGGGCCATGAACAGGGGCTATACCCGCGCCGGTTATCTGGCTCTGGTGGAGGCGGCCCGGGCCAATATCCCGGATCTGGTGCTGACCTCTGACGTCATCGTGGGCTTCCCCGGGGAGACCACGCCGGAATTCGAGGATACCCTCTCTCTCATTGAGGAGGTCCGCTTCGACGCGCTGTTTACCTTCATCTACTCCCCCCGGCCGGGCACAGTGGCGGCCAGGCTGCCGGATCCTATGACCCGGGCGGAGAAGCAGGTGAATTTCGACCGTCTCGTGGCGGTCCAGAACGACATCTCCGCGGAAAAACACCGGGCCTATCTGGGCAAAACCGTGGAGGTGCTCGTCGACGGTCTCTCCACGGACCCCCGGAACAACCTCAACGCCCGGACCCCCGGCGGCCGGCTGGTCCACCTCAGCGGACCGGCGTCGCTGGTGGGAACCTTCATCCCGGTCCGCATCACCGGTGCCGCCACCTGGGCGCTGACCGGCGAATTGGCCGCGGAATGATACGGGAACACAAAACGCAGAAAGGCAGGTGACACCATGGCAGAGCTTACCCCCATGCGGCGTCAGTATCTGGAGATGAAAGCCCGGCATCCGGACTGCATCCTCTTTTTCCGGCTGGGCGACTTCTACGAGATGTTTGACCAGGACGCCCTGCTGGTCTCCCGTGAACTGGATCTGACCCTCACCACCCGGGACCGGAACAAGCCGGAGGAGGAGCGCACCCCCATGTGCGGCGTCCCCTTCCACTCCTACGAGGGCTATCTGGCCCGGCTCATCGCCAAGGGCTACAAGGTGGCCATCTGCGAGCAGACGGAGGACCCGGCCCAGGCCAAGGGTCTGGTGGAACGGGGGATCATCCGTGTGGTGACCCCCGGCACCGTGGTGGACGCCGCCATGCTGGAGGAGGGCCGCAACAACTTCCTTTGCGCCGTGTATCAGGATGAGAACGGCGTCGGTCTCTGCATCTGCGACGTCTCCACCGGCGAGACCTCCCTGACGGGCTTTCGCGGAGAGGACGCCCTGTCTTCTCTCTGCAGTGAGCTGGGCCGCTGCTCCCCCCGGGAGGCCCTGCTGTCCCCCGAGGCCATGGCCTGCGGGGAGCTGACGGACTTTCTGAAAAACCGCCTCAGCTGCCGCTGCGAGGCAGGCGGCGAAGCGCGGTTTGAGCCGGAGGCCGCCCGGGAAAAGGCCGAGGCGCAGTTCGGCGCCGAGGCGCTGTCCCCTGCCACGCCGGAGGCCGTCCGGGCTCTGGGGGCCCTGCTGGGCTATCTCTACGAGACCCAGATGACCGATCTGTCCTATCTGCGCAGCCTGCAGATCGCCCCTGCCGGGCGGTATATGGAACTGGACTACGGTGTGCGCCGGAGTCTGGAACTCACCGCCACCATGCGGGGCGGCGAGAAGCACGGCAGTCTTCTGGGCGTGCTGGATCGGACGAAGACCCCCATGGGCCGCCGGACCATCCGCAGCTGGATCGAGCGTCCCCTGTTGGACGTGGTGGCCATCCGGCGGCGGCTGGACGCCGTGGAGGCCCTGGTCCGGGACAGTGTATCCCGGGACGAGCTGGCTCTGGTGCTCCGTGGCGTCAGCGATCTGGAACGGCTCATCGGCAAGACCGTCTACGGCAGCGTCAACGGCCGGGATCTGGTGGCTCTGTCCGCGGGCCTGGCCCACACCCCGGCACTGCTGGCGCAGCTGTCCCGGATGCAGGATCCCCCGGCGCTGCTCCGGGATCTGGCCGCCCGGCTGGACCCTCTGGAGGACCTCCGGGCCGCCGTGGACAGCACCCTGGTGGACGAGCCGCCCCTGACCGTCCGGGAGGGCGAGATGATCCGCCCCGGCGTCAATGAGGAGCTGGATTCCCTCCGCTCCCTCCGTGACGGCGGAAAGGATACTCTGGCCGCCATCGAGGCCTCTGAGCGGGAAAAAACCGGCATCCGGACTCTGAAGGTCCGTTACAACAAGGTCTTCGGCTACTATATCGAGGTCCCCCGGGCCTACGACGATCAGGTGCCGGAGCACTATATCCGCAAGCAGACCCTGGTCAACTGCGAGCGCTACATCACCCAGGAGCTCAAGGAACTGGAGCAGTCCATCCTCACCGCAGGCGAGCGGATCCAGGCGCTGGAATACCAGCTCTTCACCGCCCTGCGCACGGAGGTGGCCGCCCAGGTGGGCCGGGTCCAGAGCACCTCCCTGGCCATCGCCCGGCTGGACGTCCTCACCGCACTGGCGGCAGTCGCCGCCGACAACCGCTACTGCAAGCCGGAGGTGGACCTGTCCGACCGGCTGGATATCATCAACGGCCGCCACCCGGTGGTGGAGCATATGCTCTCCGACTCTCTCTTCGTGCCCAACGACACCCACATGGACTGCGGGGCAAATCGGCTGGCCATCGTCACCGGCCCCAATATGGCCGGCAAATCCACCTACATGCGGCAGGTGGCCCTCATCGTTCTCATGGCCCAGATGGGCAGCTTCGTCCCCGCCTCCGACGCCCGCATCGGCGTGGCGGACCGCATCTTCACCCGCATCGGCGCCTCCGACGATCTGGCCGCCGGCCAGAGCACCTTCATGGTGGAGATGACGGAGGTAGCGGAGCTGCTGCGCCGGGCCACGGGCCGGAGCCTGCTGATCCTGGACGAGCTGGGCCGGGGCACCTCCACCTACGACGGCATGAGCATCGCCCGGGCCGTGCTGGAGTACTGCTGCGACAAGCGAAAGCTGGGGGCCCGGACCCTTTTTGCCACCCACTACCACGAGCTCTCCGCTCTGGAGGGCGAGCTGGAGGGCGTGAAAAACTACAGCATCGCCGTGAAGAAGAAGGGCGATACGATCCTGTTCCTGCGCAAGATCCTCCCCGGCGCCACGGACCGCAGCTACGGGGTCGAGGTGGCCCAGCTGGCAGGGGTCCCGACCCCGGTGGTGAACCGGGCCAAAGTCCTGCTCCGGGAGCTGGAGGCCAGGCGGCCCGCGGAGGCCCCGGCGCCGGCGCCTGTGTCGGACCAGCTCTCCCTGGCCGATCAGCGGGAGGCCGCGGTGCTGACCCGCCTGCGGAAGACCCAGCCGGAGCTCCTCACGCCCCTGGAGGCACTGAATCTGATCTGTGAGCTGCAGAGGCAGCTGGAAGAATAAGAAAGGACGGTAACGACATGCCTGCCATCCATGTTCTGGACCCTCATGTCAGTGAACTCATCGCCGCCGGCGAGGTGGTGGAGCGCCCGGGCTCCGTGGTGAAGGAGCTGCTGGAAAACGCCGTGGACGCCGGTGCCTCCGCCGTTACGGTGGAGCTCCAGGCCGGCGGTCTGACCTATCTCCGGGTCACGGACAACGGCTGCGGCATCGCCCCTGAGGACGTGCTTTCGGCCTTTCTCCGCCACGCCACCAGCAAGCTGCGCACCTCGGAGGATCTGGCCGCCATCGGCACCCTGGGCTTCCGGGGCGAGGCTCTGGCCGCCATCGCCGCCGTGTCCAAAATCGACCTTCTGACCCGTCAGCAGGGTGCGGACACCGGCTGTTCCCTGTCTCTGGAGGGAGGCGTTCCCGGCGAGGTGACCCCGGCTGGATGCCCTGAGGGCACCACCATCATCGTCCGGGACCTGTTCTACAACACCCCCGCCCGGATGAAATTCATGAAGCGGGACAGCGCCGAGGCTGCCAACATCACCGGCATCGTCAGCCGGATTGCCCTGTCCCGGCCTGACATTTCCTTCCGCCTGATCCGGGACGGCAAGCCCGTCCTCCGGACCCCCGGCGACGGCCAGCTCCGCTCCGCCGCCTACGGCGTTCTGGGCCGCGATATAGCCTTCGGTCTGGTCCCCGTCAGGGGAACGGTCGCCCCCATATCCGTGGAGGGCCTGATCTCCCGGCCGGTGAACTGCCGGGGCTCCCGGAACGGTCAGTTCTTCTTCGTCAACGGACGCACCGTCCAGTCCCGGCTCCTTACCGCCGCTCTGGAGGAAGCGTACCGCAACCGCCGGATGGTGGGCAAATTCCCCGCCTGTGTCCTCCACGTTACCCTGCCTCTGAACGAGGTGGACGTAAACGTCCATCCCGCCAAAACGGAGGTGAAATTCCTCCGCGAGCGCAATGTGTTCGACGCGGTGTACCATACGGTCAAGCAGGTGCTGGATCAGGAGAACGCCGTCCCCGCCGCCGACACCGCCAAACCGGCGGCGCCCGCACCCCGGGACGACTTCTTCAGGCAGATGACCGCCGAGGAGCTGCGGCAGTCCGCCCTCACCGGCGGAAAAACACCGGCGGCAAAGACCGGCGGGGCCTGCCCCGCCTACCCCACGGCCGCCCGGCCCGCCGTCGGCGATACCCTCGTCCTCCGGGACAGCGGCGCGGCCGATCCCAACCTGATCTCCTCCGGCACGGGCCTGCCGCCCCATCACCGTCCCCCCACCCTGCCGAATGTGGAGCCCCGCGCCCCCGTCAAGCCGCTGATGTCGGAGCCCTCCGCACCTGCGGAGCCTGCGCCGCCGGAAAAAGAGCCGGCGGAGGAGGCGCCCGTCTCCGATCTCCCCTGGCGCGTGGCGGGCGAGGTCTTGCGGACCTACGTCATCGTGGAGCAGGGGGATGAAATCCTGCTCATCGACAAGCACGCCGCTCACGAGCGAATCAACTTCGACCGGCTCCGGGCCCGGGATTATACCCCCATGGCCCAGACCCTGCTGACCCCTCTGGTGCTGACCCTCTCCAGCGAGGCGGGAGACGCCCTGCTGGGTCAGGAGGAACTGCTGGACCGGTTCGGCTTCACCGTGGAGCCCTTCGGCGGCAACAGCCTGCTGGTACGGCAGGTCCCCGACGATCTGGATCCCTCCCAGGCGGAGGCGGCCCTGCTGGAGATCGGCGAGGCCCTTTCCTCCGGCCGCCGGGCTGACCCCGCCGCGGCCCGTGACGCTGTGCTGAAGACCATCGCCTGCAAGGCCGCCATCAAGGCCGGCCAGCACAACGGCCCCGCGGAGCTGGAGGCAGTGGCCCGGGCCGTCATGGAGCAGGGCGTACACTACTGCCCCCACGGCCGCCCCGTCTCCATCCGCATGACCCGGTCCCAGCTGGAAAAGCAGTTCGGCCGGACCTGACGGGAAAAATCCACACGCAGGGAAAGAAGTCTTCTTAAATGAATTACAAGATCATCGACGGCGCGGAGCACATGGACACGGAGGAGATCGCCCGGCTTCTGAAAATGACCTACTGGGCGGATCAGCGCCCCACGGAGCAGATCGAGGCCTCCCTCCGCCACTCCTCCTGCTACGGCGTCCGGCTGGAGGAGAACGGGAAGCTCGTCGGCTTTGCCCGGGTCATCAGCGACTACGCCACGACCTATTACCTGTGCGACGTGATCATCGACACGGACTATCAGCACCGGGGCCTGGGGACCGCGCTGGTATCGTACATCGAGTCCCTTCCGGAATACGCGGGGCTCCGGGGGATCCTGATCACCCGGGACGCCCACGCGCTGTACCGGCGGTTCGGCTATGAGGTCCTCAACGACCGGACCATGGTGAAGGGGCTGAATTGCTGAAACAAAAGCGCATACATACAAAAGAGGCGCGGGCCCATGGACCCGCGCCGTCTTGGAGCAGGGCGTGCGCTACTGCCCCCACGGCCGCCCCGTCTCCATCCGCATGACCCGGCCCAACTGGAAAAGCAGTTCGGCCGGGCCTGAATAAGATAACAAAAGAACGGCAAGGCTTCTGCCTTGCCGTTCTTTTGTTATAGGCAAAATTACCGTCTTCCGCTGCCTCCGTGGCTGCCGTAGCTGCCGCCGCCGGAGCTGCCGCCGCGATTGCCGCCGGAGGGCGGACGGGTCGTCGAGCCGGGCTTCTTTGGCGAGGTCGACGGCCGGGGCGTCCCCATGGGCGGCCGGGACGGCTGCACGGGGGGACGGGGCGCCACCCGGGGCGGCACCGGCGCCCGGTGATGGCCGGGATACGGCATGCGCCGGACGTGGGGAGGCGGAACGGGACTGCGATAGATCGGGGTGAACAGGAAGGGTCTGGGATCCGAGTAGTTCCAGCGTCTGATGCGGTTGACCCGGTTGGCCAGGGACAGGGTGGCCAGAACACCCAGCATCCCGGGAGAGAAGGAGCCATTGGACAGGAACACAGACTCGCCGGTATAGGCCGGAAGTCTGACGAACTGGGTACCGTGGCAGACGGCAGCCTGCATCCCGTACTCCGTCAGCGCCTGGGCGATATACTGGGCCTGCTGCGCGGTGAGGCTCTGGCACACCTCCACGGGAACGGATTTGAGCAGCTCGCGGCTGTCGGCGGAGGAATAGCCCAGCATGTCCTCCAGCAGATCTCTGGCATAGGCCTTGCTGCAGTACCCTGTGGAGACGAGGACGACCCGATAGCTTCTGTCCTGATAGGGATTATAGCTGTACTGGTTCATGGCGGGGTTATACACCGGCGTTGAGAAGGTAGTGCTGACGGTGCAGAAATTATACCCGCAGTTGGGACAAAATCGCATGGTGTTATCCACCGCACGGTTGCAGTTGGGGCAATACGGCATGGATGTTCCCTCCTGTCTCAAGTAATGATTGCTTCTCTCATGGGCGTCACGTTCAATAGATATCAGTCTGATCAGCATTATTATAGCATATTTTCTCAAGAATGCAACGACCGGACGGGTCCCATCTCAAAAAACAGGTTTTTCTCCGCCCCGCCGTCTGCGCTCCGGACAACTCCGCCACGGGTGAAAATCACCCCGTTTGGGAAACATACGGGAAAACCGAAGGAAAAAGGGCATGAAAAAAGCCCGTAATCGTTACAATTACAGGCTTTTTCTCTGGCGCGGAAGGAGGGATTTGAACCCTCGCGCGCTGTTTAGACGCCTACTCCCTTAGCAGGGGAGCCCCTTCGGCCACTTGGGTACTTCCGCAGGCCGGTTCATCGTCTGGCCGCCAGAGCAAGATCTGGCGGAGAGAGTGGGATTCGAACCCACGGCTCTTACGAGTCACCGGTTTTCAAGACCGGCTCCTTAAACCACTCGGACATCTCTCCATCACAGCGGTTTTCCAAACGCGAAAGGAAGTATACCACAATACGGCCATATTGTCAACTTGAAATTTCGCCGCCGTCGCTGGAAAACTCCGGCACGGCAATGGGCAGCTCCAGCTTCAGCATCGGTACGCGGACGTCGGCGCCGGGGAAGTACCCGGCCTCCCGGAAGCCCCACCGGCGGAAGAATTCCACCGCTCTGGCGCTCCGGGGCAGCAGCACGGACAGGGTATCGCTCCCCGCGCTCCGGCACGCGCTGACAGCCTGCCCCAGCAGCTGGGGCCCCAGCCGGCCGTTCCGGTATTCCGGCAGCAGCCAGAACAGAGTAGTCCGCCCCGCGGCGGGCTCCGTCTCCACCACTCCGACCACGGTATCCTTCAGCATGGCGGCCCAGCTCCGCCGCCGGCTGTCCGCGGGCCCCTCGTTGTAATAGTCCAGATCCCCGTGGAGCTCCTGCCATGCCGCCCGACGGCACTCGTCGGGGAAGGGATCTCCGGGCTCCAGAGGCCGGAACCAGAGATTGCTGTCCAGGATCTGCTTGCCTCCCTTTTTCCACCAGTGCTGGGTGGCAAAGGTACTCAGTTCCTCCGACAGGTGGGCAATGTCCCCGATGGCGCTGATGACATCAATGTGCGCCGCATCCCGGGCCCGGAGAACGGTGATGCCTGTGTTGTCCGAGTGAGGCACCTGATCCATCTCGGCGCAGGACAGCCCCAGCAGAACGCTGGTCAGGGCGCGGATGGCCATGCCGTGGCTGGCGACGACGATGGTCCGGTCCGGATTGCACCGCACCAGCTCCCGGACCGTGCCGGACAGGCGGCGGCGCAGGACCTCGAAGGTTTCTCCCCCCTCCACGGCCCAGAGCTCCGGCTGATGGTTGAACTGCCACAGCTTCTCCGGCCAGCGGCGCTCCACCTCGCCCCAGGTCATGTCCTCCCATTGGCCCAGAGCCAGCTCCCGGAGTCCGGGCACCGGCTGCACCGGCAGGCCGGAGTATTTCGCCGCGGCCGCCGCCGTGCGCCGGGTGCGGTACAGGTCGCTGGCATACACGGCGTCCAGAGGCAGGCCCTGGAACCGCTCCGCCAGCGCCTCCAGCTGCCGCTCCCCGTTGGGGGTGATAAGGCTGTCGTACTGTCCGTGGATCCGCCGGTAGACGTTCCCCTCCGCCTCCGCGTGGCGAATCAGATAGACGGTGGTCATGATTTCTCTCCTCTCACCAGGCCCTGACGCCTCCGGACAGCTCCCGGGGCGATGTCAGACCGTGGCTGTCCAGATAGGCGGCGATGCCGTCCCGCACGCGGATCGGCGCAAAGGGATCCACGAACGAGGCCGTACCTACGGCCACGGCATCCGCCCCGGCCAGCAGCATCTCCACGGCGTCGTCGCCGCTGCGGATACCGCCCATGCCCAGAATGGGCAGCTTCACCGCCTGCCGGACCTGCCAGACCATCCGGACGGCTACGGGGAACACCGCGGGGCCGGACAGGCCTCCGGTGTTGTTTCTCAGAACGGGCCGCCGGGTCTCGATGTCGATCCGCATCCCCAGCAGCGTGTTGATCAGGGACAGGGCGTCGGCTCCGGCGTCCTCCACCGCCCGGGCCATCTCCGCGATGTCCGTGACGTTGGGGGACAGCTTCACCATGACGGGGACCTTTGAGCGGTCCTTCACCGCCCGGGTGACCTCCGCCGCCGCGGCGGGGCAGGTGCCGAAGGCCATACCTCCGGCCTTCACATTGGGACAGGAGATATTCACCTCCAGCATATCCACGCCGGCGTCGGAGAGCATGGCGGCCATCTCCCCGTACTCCTCCGGGGAGTTCCCCGAGAGGTTGGCGATGACGGGCACATCGTGGCGGCGCAGCTCCGGCAGCTCCTGCCGGATAAAGCCCTCCACGCCCGGATTCTGCAGGCCTACCGCGTTGAGGATCCCGGCGGGGGTCTCCGCGATCCGGGGCGGCGCGTTCCCCTCCCGGGGATGCAGGGTCAGCCCCTTGACGCAGATGGCCCCCAGCTCCGAGAGATCGTAGAATTCCCCGTACTCCCGGCCGAAGCCAAATGTCCCGCTGGCCACAGCCACGGGATTTTTCCAGCGCAGACCGGCAAATTCGATGGTCAGATCAGTCATCCCAGTCCATCTCCTCTCCGTCGAACACGGGACCGTCCCTGCAGACCCGGCGATAGTGCCCGGCGCTGTCCCGGCAGGCGCACACCAGGCACGCCCCCACGCCGCAGCCCATCCGCACGTCCAGAGACACCTGATAGGGCGCTCCGGCCTCTTTGCAGACCTTCGCCACGGCCTTCATCATGGCGTTGGGACCGCAGATCAGCACCCGGTCATAGGCCTCCCGCTCCAGCCGCCGCCGGACCAGGGCATCGGGGAAGGCATGCTCCCCCAGGGTGCCGTCGTCGGTGCACAGCTCCACGGTGCCGCATACTTTTTTATAATCCTCGCTGAGCAGCTCCTGATCCGCGCTGCGGTAGCCCAGGATCGCGTCGGCATATTTGCTCCGGCCCGCTGCAAAGAGCAGCGGCGCGGTGCCCATGCCGCCGCCCACCAGAAGGATCCGCTCCCCGCTGAGATCGAAGCCCCTGCCCAGGGGCCCCATCACCGGCAGCAGGTCACCGGCCCGGACACGGGTCAGCAGTTCCGTGCCCCGGCCCTTCAGCTCATAGCACAGGCGCACCTGCATCCCATCCACGCCGCACACGCCGAAGGGGCGTCGCAGCAGCGTATCGCCGCCGCAGTCCACGTGAACGAACTGCCCCGGCACGGCGGCAGCCGCGATGCCGGGGGCGTCCAAAATCAGAGAGAAGCCGTAGGGCTCCATGGCCCGGCTCTCCCGAATGACGGCCATTTCCGAAACAGGCATAGCGCGCCTCCTTTACATCTTGATAAACCGCGCCAGATCCTCCCGCATGGCGGCAGCGGCGTCCCGGGCGGCAGTCCGATAGTCTCCTCCGTTTTTCTGCCAGGCGCAGATGATGCCCCGGGAGGAGTTGACGACGGCCCCCAGACCGCCCTCGATGAAGGCGCAGGCCACGTCCTCCGCTCTGCCCCCCTGGGCCCCGTAGCCGGGCACCAGCAGGAAGGTGCGCTTCAGCGTTTCACGGATATCCGCCAGTTGGGTCGGATGGGTAGCCCCGGCCACCGCCCCCAGAGGCGTGAAGCCGAACTCGCCCTCCGCACCGGCCCCCAGCTCCTCCAGCAGCCGTCCTACGGCGGCGTATACCGGCCCGTCGGACAGCGCCCTGTCCTGAAGCTCACCGGAGGAGGGATTGGAGGTCTTCACCAGAGCGAAGACGCTTCTGTCCCGCTCCAGACAGGTCTTGAGAAACGGCCTGAGCCCGTCGGAGCCCAGGTAGGCGTTGACGGTGAGACAGTCGCAGGGGAAGGGCTCCCAGAGGCTGCCCTCCACCTCCACGGAGCCGAGATAGGCGTCGCTATAGGCCTCGGCGGTGGACCCCACGTCCCCCCGCTTCATGTCGCCGATGACGTAGAAGCCCAGCTCCCGGGCCAGCCGGATGGTCCGCTCCAGCACATCCATGCCGGGGACCCCCAGCCGCTCGTAGAAGGCCGACTGGAGCTTCACCGCCGGCACGATGTCCGTCAGGGCGTCCAGCAGCCCGGCGTTGAATGCAAATACCGCCTCCGCCGCACCCCGCAGGGTCGCACCGTATTCGCCGATGCAGCGGCTGCGAAGCTCCTCCGGCACGTATTCCAGCCGGGGATCGAGCCCCGCCACGGAGGGGTTCTTCCTCTCAAGGATCAGGCGCTGCAGCCGGTCAAAGGACACGGATGCTCTCCTCCTTCCACGTCACGTTGCCTCCCATGACGGAGGCCTTCACCCGGCCCTTGAGCGTCAGGCCGGCGAAGGGTGTGTTGTGTCCCATGGAGACGAACTGCTCCGGGTCCACCGTCCACTCCTCGTCGGGGTCGAAGAGGATCAGATCCGCCGCCTCGCCCACGGCCAGGCAGCCCCGGGACAGACCCAGGATAAAGGCCGGCTCGGCGGTCATCTTGCTGAGGATATCGTCCAGGGACATCATCCCCGTGTGGTACAGATAAGTCAGGGCCGCCGCCAGCGCCGTCTCAAGTCCGGAGATCCCGGAGGGGGCCTCCGCCAGGGACAGGGCCTTTTCGTCGGCTGCGTGGGGGGCGTGATCCGTGGCGATGACGTCGATGGTACCGTCCCGGAGGCCCTCCAGCACCGCGCCCAGGTCCTCCGGTGTCCGCAGGGGCGGATTCACCTTGGCCATGGTCCCCCGGGTCAGGATCTCCTGCTCCGTCAGGGCAAAATAGTGAGGGCAGGTCTCGCAGGTGACCAGCAGTCCCTGCTCCTTGGCCTGCCGGATGCGCTCAATGGCTCCCTTGGTGCTGACGTGGCAGATATGGACCGGGGCGCCGAACTCGGCGGCCAGCATGATATCCCGCTGGACCATCAGCTCCTCGGCGATGGCCGGCCGGCCGGGGATCTCCAGCACCCGGGAGACGGGCCCCTCGTTGACCGCGTAATTGCGCACCAGCTCCGCGTCCTCGCAGTGGGAGAGGATGGGCACGCCCAGCTTTTCCGTCCGGCGAAAGGCCTCCCGGAGCAGGTCGGTGCGCATGATGGGCACGCCGTCGTCGGAAAAGGCCAGGGCCCCGGCCTCCATGAGGCCCTCCAGGTCCGTCAGCTCCTGTCCCTTCAGACCCCGGGTCACGGCGCCCACCGGATACAGATTCACCAGCCCCAGCGCCGCGCCCCGGGCCCGAAGGGCCCGCAGCAGCTCCGGCGTATCGGTGACAGGGTCCGTATTGGCCATACAGGCCAGCGAGGTGAAGCCGCCCTTTGCGGCGGCCCGGCAGCCGGTCTCCAGGGTCTCCTTGTGGGTTTGACCGGGATCCCGGAGATGGGTGTGCATGTCGATCAGGCCGGCGCAGACCAGCAGTCCCCGGGCATCCAGCACCATAGCCCCCGGGGCCTGGAGTCCCTCTCCGGCGGCGGTGATCATACCGTGCTCCAGGAGCAGGTCCACCTGGCCGGAGATGCCCTCGGCGGGGCCGACAACGGTGGCGTTTTGAATCAAAAGGGCCATAACGTCCTCCCTGTTTTTATTTCGATTGAGGCATTCCTCTTGTGTGTGATCCTTCGCAGTTTCAGTATAGCGTACAGGAAATCATTTCGCAATTGCTTTTTCGTTTCCCCCGCGTTTTTTCCGCCGTTTCCGGGTATACTGTCGATGAAAACCGAAGGGGACCGGAAAACGCTGCCGGTCCCGCAGGAGAGGAGCGAGCAGCAGCATGAAGTGCAAGGCTTTTCTTTGCACCCTGGCCATTGGCATGGCGGCGGGAGCGGCGTTGAGCTTCCTGACCATGCCCAAACGGCAGCGGTCCCAGTCCATGGTGGGAAAGGTCCTCAAGACCGCCGGCGAGATCGCCGACCGTGTCGGCAAGATCATCGAATAATACAAAACCGCTCTCCCGGCATACCGCCGGGAGAGCGGTTCTTTTCTCACTTCTTCCGCACCTGCTCCGCGGCCATGCTGCGCAGCTTGATGCAGTCGTATTTCCCCCGGTTCGTCTTGGGCAGCTCCGGGAAGAAGAGCACGAACTTGGGGACCTTGAACTTCGCCAGCCGGGCGCGGACATAGTCGATGATCTCGCCGCTGTCCGCCGTCTCGCCGGGACGCAGGGTGACGCAGGCGCAGACCTCCTCGCCGAAATGGCGGCTGGGCACGCCCACCACCTTGATCTCGTCCACCTTGGGATATTCCGCGATGCAGTTTTCCACCTCGCCGGGGGAGATGTTCTCGCCGCCCCGGATGATGACCTCCTTCAGGCGTCCGGCAAAGTGGAGGTTCCCCTGCTCGTCCAGATAGCCCAGGTCGCCGGTGTGGAGCCAGCCGTCCTTTTCCAGGACCCGGGCGGTGGAGTCGGGATCCTTGTAGTAGCCCTGCATGACGCTGGGTCCCCGGACGCAGATCTCGCCGGTCTCCCCCTGGGGCAGGACCCGGCCGGTCTCCCGCTCGATGACGCGGCCCTCCAACAGCTCGGAGAAGTGGCCCACAGTGGTGGACAGCACGGAGACGTCGTCGTCGGGACAGGCAAAGGTGATGCCGCCGGTGGCCTCTGTCAGGCCCAGGCCGGGAACGAGATTGAAGTCCAGCTTGTCCCGGATCTCCATGAACTGCGTCACAGTATAGGTATCCCCGCCGATCATGCCGATGCGCAGGGAGGAAATATCATAGGATTCCAGCCGATCCTTGGCCAGAATGGCATGGTACATGGTGGGCACCCCGTGGAGCACGGTGATGCCCCGCTCCTGGATCTGCTCCAGTGTGGTCCGGCTGCTCTTGTCCGGTGGGAAGCAGAGCCGCGCCCCCACGGAGAGGGCGGCCAGCACGCAGGAGCACAGGCCAAAGCAGTGGAACATGGGCACCGCCGCGTAGAACCGGTCGCTGCTGTCGGCCAGCAGGGCCGCCGCCTGGGAGGCGGAGTTCAGGACCCAGGACCGGTGACTTGTCATCACGGCCCGGGGCCGGCCGGAGGAGGTGCCGGAGGTAAAGAGCATGGTGGCGGTGTCCTCGGGCCGGACGGCGGCCCGGGCCGCGGCGTAGTCCGCCTCAGAGGCCAGCTCTGCGCCTTTTGCCAGAGCCGTCACGTCGCCGCCGATATAGATATGATCCCGGATCAGCCCCGCGTCCCGCAGGACAGGACAGGCGTCCCGGAAGGCGTTGCCCCGGAACCCGTCGCCGCACAGGAGCACATCGGCGTCCGAGAGCCGCAGCAGGGCGGACAGCTCCGAGGCCGTCAGCTCGCCGTTGACGAGAACGGAGACGACGCCCAGCTTCAGCAGGGCCATGAGAGCCGCAAGATCGTTGATGGTATTGGCGCACCAGATACAGACATGCTGCCCCCGGGCAATGCCCCTTTGCAGGAACATCCGGGCCAGCTCGTCTGTCAGCCGGTCCAGCTGCTCATAGGTGAGCCGGACCGAGCCCTCTTCCGCCGCCGTCAGCTCCGGCCAGCGCGCCGCGGAGCCGGTAAGAAGTCCCCCGATGGTCTCGGGCGAAAAATCAGACATGACAGATCGCCGCCTTTTTTCACGATACGAACTCAACTGCGGCGGCAAAAGGCGGGCCTTTTCCCGTCGCAGTCTTTTTACTATAGCACAGGCAGGCGCACTTGTCCACCCTTTTGCCCTCGAAAAAACGGAGGGACAAGGTCCCTCCGTTTTTATTTTGTCGCAAAATTCCGCAAACCGAAGTGCGTCGGCTCTGCCGGCACGCTCAGGCTCTGCCCGGTTTTTTGATGCGCTTGACCTTCTTTGTCACAAAGCAGAGGATCAGATAGAAGATCATCGCGAACATGCAGATACGGAACATATGGTGATAGCCCAGATGCCCGGCGATGGCGCCGGTGACCACGGAGCCGATGGCAATGCCGATATCGTAGGTGTTGTAGTACAGGGCGCTGCCCAGGGTCCGTTTCTCCGCCCCCATGGCGGTCATGATCCAGACCTGATAGGTGGGCACCAGGGTACCGAGCCCCACGCCGCCCACAATGCCCGCCAGAGTCAGCGTCAGATTGTCATGGGTGATGGACAGCAGGAACATGCTCACCACGATGCACGCGCCGCCCAGCACGGCGGAGAAGATGGGGCCCTGCTTATCGTAGGTGCGGCTGGTGATGAACTTGAAGGCAAAGACCACGATGGTCTGGATCACGTAGAAATAGGACAGAGCGCTGAGCCCCTCGGAGTTGGCCAGCAGGGGAATGAAGTTCTGCTCCGCGCCCCGGCAGAGGCCGTAGATGAACAGCAGGCAGAACTGCCAGGTGATGACGGGGTCGAAAAACCGGTTCCACCACGCCGGCCGCGGCAGGGGATTTCCCGCCTCGTCGGTCTTTTTCGCCTTGGGCGGATCCGGCACCCGGATAAACTGCATCACCACCAGCGCTGCCGCCAGCGCCACGCCGGAGGCGATGAACATGGCGGGAAAGCCGCTGTGATTGACGAAGGCCAGGCCGATGGTGGGAGAAAAGGCGATAGCTCCCGTGGTACCCATGCTGAAGTAGCCGATGCCCTCCCCCCGGCGCTCGTCGGGGACGATGTCCGCCGCCATGGCGCCGCAGAAGGTGGTGACCATGCCGAAGCCGAAGCCCTGGAAGATACGCAGGAGCATCACGCTGTAGACGGAGTGGACCAGCAGATAGCCGAAGGTGAACACGAAGGCCAGCAGGATACCGAACCGCAGCAGGCTTTTCCGGCCGAAATGATCCATCAGGAAGCTGACGGTGAAGCGCACCGCCACGGAGGCGATGGAAAAGGCCGTGGCGATCAGTCCGATCTCCGCCTTGGTGCCCCCCAGCATCTCGCCGTACAGCGGCAGGGTGGGGACCAGCATATAGAAGCCCAGGAAGAACAGAAAATTCGTGGCAAACAGGATCAGATACATCCGGGTCATGAGCTTTGGCTTTGCCATGGCGCAACCTCCTCTCTAAGTGACAGTCGTTTTCTCGTTACGCGGTCTTGTGCTTCCGGCGCACGGCGGAGAGGCTGTAGATGATCAGATAGAGGATCATCAGGATCATGCCGAAGCGGAACATATTGAAGTACCCGGCGTGGTTGGCGATGGAGCCCATGATCACGCCGCCGATGCCGGTGCCGATATCCAGGAAGTTATAGAACAGGGCGTTGCCCAGACTGCGCTGGTTCCGGCCCACCAGATCCATAACGAAGGCCTGGAAGGCAGGGATGATCATGCCCAGGGCGATGCCGCTGAAGACGGAGGTCACCAGCAGCATGGCGTTGGTATGGGTCATGGACAGCAGCAGCATACAGATGGCCATGGCCGCGCCTCCGGGGATGATGGAGGAGGAGGGGCCCTTCCGGTCATAGATCTTGGCGGTGAGGAACTTGGAGCCGAAGCAGACCCAGGTCTTGATCACGAAGAACACCGACAGCACGGTCAGGGCCTCCTGCTTTGCCAGCAGGGGGATGAAGTTCTGCTCCGAGACCCGGCAGATGCCGTAGAGCATCAGCAGCACCGCAGGGATGCTGACCCGGGGATCGTAGAACTTCCGCCAGACCGGAAGCTTCTCCGGCTTTGCCGGCGCACCGTCGGGCCCGGCGGCTGCGAGCGTGTTCTCCGGAATGCGCAGGAAGAAGGTGCAGATGGCGGCCAGCAGCATGGCGAAGGCGGCACTGAGGAACATGGGCCGGAAGCCCACGTGATTGACGATAGCCAGGGCCACGGCGGGGGAAAAGGCTACCGCGCCGGTGGTGGACATGCTCAGATAGCCGATGCCCTCGCCACGGCGGGAATCCGGCAGGATGTCCGCGGCGATGGAGCCGAACATGGTGGTGACCATGCCGTAGCCCACGCCCTGGAGGATCCGGACCAGCGTGGCTCCCAGAGAGGCGGCGGTGAGCAGATACAGCAGCATGAAGACCACGGAGATCACCGCGCCGGTACGCAGCATGGCCTTGCGGCCCACCTTATCCACCAGAAAGCCCAGGAAAATGCGGGTGACGATGGCGGCGAAGAAGAAGCCCGTGGCCACCAGTCCCACCTGTGTATCCGTGGCGCCCAGAGACGACACGTACAGGGGCAGGGTGGGCTCCAGGGCGTAAAAGCCGAAGCAGAAAATGAAGTTTGCAACGACGATGGTAATGAACGGCTTGGACCAGACTTTTTCCGTTGCCATGACGATACGCTCCTTTCCCGCCGTCAGGCGGCCTGCTTTTTGCCCTTGAACAGGAGCCTCTTGCCGGCAAAGAGGACCAGGTACACGATCATGATGTACACGCCCCAGCGGAACATGCCGCAGTAGCCGATCCGGTCGGCAATGGCGCCCATGCCCACGGAACCCACGGCGATGCCGATGTCGTACACGTTATAGTACATGGCGCTGCCGAGATTTCTCTTTTCACGGCCCACGGTGGTCATGATCCAGGCCTGGAAGGCAGGGATCAGGGCGCCCAGGCCCGCGCCGCCGAACACGCCGGCCAGCAGGAGCATGGCGTTGCCGTGGGTGAGAGACAGCACCAGCATATCCGCCAGGATGAGGATACCGCCGGGCACGATGGAGGACCCGACGCCGTACTTGTCGTAGAACTTGCCGGTGATGAACTTGAATACGAAGGACACCGCGGTCTGCACGATGAAATAGACCGAGAGCATCGTCAGCCCCTGACTGCTGGAGAGCAGGGGGATGAAGTTCTGCTCCGCGCCCCGGCAGATGCCGTAGAGCAGCAGCAGCAGCGCGGGGAAGGCGATGACGGGATCAAAGATCTTCATCCAGAAGGGATCCTTCACCGGCGGCTTCGCCTCGGCGGCGGCCTCCTCTTCAGCGGGGGCAGGCGCCTTCTTCTTTTCAGAGGCGTCCGGCACCTTCACAAAGGAGACGCTGACGGCAGCCACCACGAGGATCACGGCGGCGGCCAGGAACATGGCGGTGAAGTTGACGTTGTTGGCGATGGCGAGACCCACCGTAGGGGAGAAGGCGATGGCCACGGTGGTGCCCATGCCGAAGTAGCCCATGCCCTCGCCCCGGCGGGCGTCAGGCAGCGCGTCGGCGGCCATGGCGCCACAGAAGGTGCTGACCATGCCGAAGCCGAAGCCCTGAATGATCCGCAGAACGATGACGCCGGGCAGGCCGTGGGTCAGCGCATAGGCGGCGGTCAGGACGCAGGAGACGATGACGCCGATCCGCAGCAGGGTCTTCCGGGTAAAGCGCTGCAGCAAAAACCCGATGGACAGCCGCGTGACGAAGCAGGCCAGCGAGTAGAAGGTGGTGATCAGTCCCACCTGGGTGTCGTTGGCGCCCAGCATCTTGGTATACAGCGGCAGGGTGGGCGTGAGCATGTAAAACCCGAAGAAAAAGATGATCTGCGCGGCCATCAGCGTGATAAACGCTCTGGTCCAGACCTTATTGGACCCCATAAAGCACCAGCTCCTCATACCACATAAACAAATTTGTGGCTATTATAGCACAGGTCATATTTTGTTTACAAGCCAACTTCACAACGCAAAACAAAAAACGTAACAATAATTTGTTGTTGCGTTTTTCCTCTTTTCTCCGGTTGCTGCCCGCCGCTCTTCCCGCTGGAAAGATGGAGACGCCCTCTTCCGGGATCGGAAGAGGGCGCCTCTTGAAATCGCCTGTTGACGAAAGGATTTTTCTTACTTCGCCTCGGTCCAGCGGATGAGCTTGATGATCTCGCGAACGTCCTTCACGTTCTCCAGATCGGCGATCATTTCCTTCAGCTGCTTGCCGTTGGCCTCGGGGATGGGACGGTCGGCAGCCTGCAGGCAGCCGTCGTACTTGGCCAGAACGTCTTCATAGGTCATGGAATTCGGGCGGGCCTGGAACTCGTTGTAGACCGTGCCGTCCTTCATGTAGACCTCGACGCGGGCGGCGTCGAAGCCGGGCAGCGCCAGGGCTTCCTCGCCCTCCAGGCTCTCGATCTTGCTGGTGAGGGCCAGGATCTTCGGGTTCTTGATGCCGCGCTCGTCCTCGTAGAACTCCACGAGACCGCACTTGCCCATGGCCAGAGCGGAGCAGAAGTCCCAGGACAGGGAGAACTGGCTGGTGACGGTGTCGGGCGGGAAGGCCTTCTTGGACAGAGGCTGACCCAGCAGACCCACGGTGGCGGGACCGGTGAAGATCTTGATCTTCTCGACCTGCTCGGGATCGACGCCCATCTCATTGCGCATCTTCAGGCCCAGCTGGACGAAGTGATGGCCGCCGCGGCAGCAGGGATACGGCTTGATCTCGACGTTGGCGCACTCCCAGCGCTTGCCCAGATCGCCCACCAGCAGATCACGGCTGTACTTCTCGGGACCGCGGTGATAGACGTTGATGAAGCCCCACTCGCCCTCGAAGGCCACGGGGGTGCCGGTGACGCCCATCTTGGCCAGCAGCGCGGAGGTGATGCCGTTGCGCACGCCGAAACCGGGGCCCAGGCGCTTGGTCAGCACGCCGTCCTTGGCGGGCTGGCCGTTGCCGCCGGTCTGATGATAGGCGATACCGAAGGTGTTGACCGTCTCCTCCAGGGACAGGCCCATAGCCTTGGCGGCGATGTTGCCGGAGACCATGGAGCTGTTCAGGCTGGTGAAATGCCAGCCGTAGGGGATCTTGCTCTCACCGGGATACACGGCCAGGCTCATGCGGCAGATCATGTCGCTGCCCAGGGCGACGCTGGTGATCAGATCCTTACCGGTCATGCCGCCGACGTACTCGGCCATGACCAGGGAGGTGGGGATGGAGACCACGCCGGGATGCATGACGGCGTCCTCGTGCACGTCGTCCATGTCCAGGGTGTGACCCATGGTGGAGTTGACCCAGCCGGCATAGGCCACGGGAAGCTTCTTGCCGGAGCCCCAGACGGTGGCCTGCTCGACACCGCCGTTGGCCTCGTTGAGCAGACGGACCTGCTCGGCACCGGGCTTGCTGGCACCGGCGATGGCAACGCCGATGTAGTCAAGAATCTGCTTCTTGACTTCGGTGATTACGTTGTCGGGAAGATCTTCAAACTTCGTATCCTGGAAAAATTTCGAGAAGATGACACTCGGATCCTGATTGGACATATAATACCCTCCTTACAAATAAAGGCGAAACTCTGCCTTTTAATAGATATGGTCATTATACCATACGAAAATAGACAATGCAAATATATTTTCGCCCGAAAAATGCCGCCGTTCTCCCCCTGCAGACCCCGCAGAAAACAGCGAGCCGCCCTCCGAAAAAGGGCGGCTCGCGGGAAGCCGGGGTTACGTCCCCATATCCCGGTACAGGAAGGTGACGATCTGGGCCCGGGTGCAGCTCTGATCCGGCCCGAAGGTGGTCTCGGAGGTGCCGTTGGTGACGCCCTCCTCCACGGCCCACAGCACCGCATCGCAGTAGTACGCGGTGTCGTCCATGTCGGTGAAGGAGTGGCTGGTACTGATGGGCAGCGGCGTGCCCTCGGCCCGCCACAGGAAGGTGACCACCTGGGCCCGGGTGCAGCTCTGATCCGGCCCGAAGGTGGTCTCGGAGGTGCCGTTGGTGATGCCCTCCTCCACGGCCCACAGTACTGCGTCGCAGTAGTATGCGTCACTGTCCACGTCGGTGAAGGGCGCGGCGTCGGCAGCGGGCTCCGGCTCTCCGGCGGCCCGCCACAGGAAGGTGACCACCTGGGCCCGGGTGCAGATGGCCTCGGGGCTGAAATGGGTCTCGTCGGTGCCGTTGGTGATCACCGGGTCGTGGCTGGCTGCCCACAGCACCGCATCGTAATAGTAGTCGTCCGCCGTCACGTCCTCAAAGGGATTGACAGTCTCCTCGGGCGGCTCCGGATCCGGGTTCAGGATCGTCTCGGGGTCCTGATAGAGATACTCTCCGGCAGGGGTCTCCCCGGACAGCATTCCGGTACCCAGCATGGGATCATAGGCCGTCTCGTCGATGGCGGTGATGCTCACGCCGTAGGTGCCGAAGGGGATACTGTCCCCGGCCATCTTGGCCATGGCGCCCAGGAAGGCCAGCTGCTCATACAGATCCACGCTGCACCCGTTGACTCTGCGTCCGCCGATACTCTCCGTGGCGGAGGCGGGATAGTAAAAGCTGAGCATATAGCATTCCGCCCCCGGGACCGGATCCCAGGTCAGCTGATCCTCCTCCAGAACGATCCCGGTGATGGCGGGCAGCGAGGCGGATCCCTCCGGGACGGCCCAGCCGGCATAGAGGGTCATGTCCCCATAGATCGGCCCGCCGTAATATGGCTCGGTGCACTCGCTGTCCATGTACCAGCCGGTGAAGAGATCCTCCTCCGTGTCTCCGGTACAAGAAATGTCGTCAGCCGTTATGCTGTAGCCGCCCTGAACCGTTATTTCGGTCCGTTCCGGAGTCCCGTGTCCGCCGCCGTCAAAGGTCACGGTCCAGGATTTCGGCTCCCCTACGGTGAAGGGCTGGAAGAAGCTGACCCTGTTTGTTCTGCCGTCGGAGATCTTTCCGGTCACCGCGTCGCCGTTGAGCAGCACCGAGGTCATGGCTTCGGCAAACGAAGCATCGCCTTCGGTATCCAGCGACACATAGAGCCAGTAGGTGTTTCCCTCGGTAAAGACGCCCTCGGCCTTGTCTTTCGTTCCGGCGGAGCTGCCGTTGCTGACCCATTTGGCCTCCATGATCTCATAGCCCTTCTGACCCTCCGCCAACGTGACGCCGGCGGAGCGGTCGGGATACGCATCATGGGGGATGGCCATCCCGTCCCTGGGAATCAGGTCTTCCGTCAGAACGACGGAAACCGTGTCGATGGTCTCCCCTGCCGCCAGCGCCGGGGTGAGCAGCGTCACCGCCAGGATCAGGGCCAGCAGAGCCGCCGACAGTCGTCTTACGGTCTTTTTCATCGGTCTCTCCTCTCTGTCTGCAGGGGGATGCCCTGACTTGATCCTCTTCTCAGCGCGTCCCGGTGCCTCCGGGCGCCCCGGCGTGAGGGATATCGGTGTATTCCGCGATCTCCCGGTCCAGGGTCACCAGATCGTCCACGTTCAGATCATGGACGGAGGCGTGGCCGGTGATCCGGGCAAAGGTCTTCAGTTCCTTCAGGGACACGTTCAGGAAATTGGCCACTCTCTGGGCCGCGGCATCCACCTTCAGCCGGGAGCGGAGCTCCGGGTCCTGGGTGGCGATGCCCACCGGACAGTTTCCGCTGCCGCAGATGCGGTACTGCTGGCAGGCTGCGGCGATGAGGGCGGCGCTGGCCACGGCCACGGCGTCGGCGCCCATGGCCAGGGCCTTGGCAAAGTCCCCGGAGACCCGCAGGCCGCCGGTGATGACCAGCTCCATGTCGGAGCCCACGGAGTCGAGATATTTCCTCGCCCGGTTCAGGGCGAACACCGTGGGCACGGAGGTGGACTCCCGAAGCAGCAGGGGACTGGAGCCCGTGGCGCCGCCCCGGCCGTCGATGGTGACGAAATCGGCCCCGGCAAAGACACAGCAGGCCAGATCCCGCTCGATCCTGCCGGCGGCAAGCTTGATGCCGATGGGACGGCCGCCGGACCGCTCCCGGAGCATGTCCACCATGGCCTTCAGATCCTCTTTGGAGTTGATCTCGGCAAAGCGGCTGGGGCTCTGGATATCCTCCCCGGGCTGCTTGCCCCGGAGGGCGGCGATCTCCGGGGTGACCTTCTCCCCGGGCAGGTGACCGCCCATGCCGGGCTTGGTACCCTGGCCGATCTTGATCTCGATGGCGTCGGCGGCACGGAGGTTTTCATCCGTCACGCTGTACTTATTGGGAATGTACTCGAAGATGTACTTATAGGCCGCCTCCCGCTCCTCCGGCAGGATGCCGCCCTCGCCGCTGCACATGGCGGTCTTCGCCATGGCGCTGCCCTTGGCCAGAGCCACCTTGATCTCCCGGGACAGGGCGCCGAAGGACATGTGGGAGATATACACCGGGCTCTCCAGCACCATGGGCTGCTTCGCGTGTTTGCCGATGACGGTCCGGGTATCCACGGCCTCGTCGTCCAGCAGGGGAGGCGGGTCCAGCTGGGCCCCCAGCAGCAGGATATCGTCCCAGCCCGGCATGGGCATCCGGGTCCCCATGGAGCCGTCGATGCTCTTTCCCGTCACGGCCATCTCATGGATCTCCGCCATGTACCGGGCCTCCGGATCATGGCGCTCATACAGCGGGTCGTAGGCCAGATCCCCTTTGGTCTCCTCAGGCGCCGGTTCGTCGGCGGGCGCCGCGTTGCCGATCTTCACAAACTTGGAAATCGGCTGTTTGCACACGGGACAGCACTCCAGCTCCTCCAGCCGTTTTCCCTCCTTGGCTTCGTCAAAAATATAACCGCAAATACTGCACTGATAAACTGCCATAACGTCCTCCTTTATCCCGTTCCGGACCGTCCGGTTTTGTCGTATCCCACACGTTCATTCTATAGGTCCCCGGCCCGGTTTGTCAAGGCTCCGGGAGCCCGATGAACGGCAAAAAAAGAGAGGCAGCCGGAGACGATTTCACTCGTCTCCGGCTGTCCCCGGTCAAAGTCTCTCACAGAGTTCCGCGCCCGCCGGCGCGGAATGAATTTTGATGGTTTTTCCGGCGACATGCGCGTCGGAAAAACAGCTTTCGCGGAGCGTCGTACGGGCTTTGCCCGTGCGAAAGCGGAGCACATCCTTCTCACTCGTCTCCGGCTGCCCCGTCGACGGTCTCCAAAAGATAGGTCCGGCTGACCTGCTCATATTCCCCGGACAGGCCCGGCGTGATGCGTACCGTCTCCCGGTCGGTGACCAGGATCATCTCAAAATCCTGATGGGCCTGCCAGAAGGACTCCGCCGCATCCGGCCCCAGGACGAACAGCGCCCTGGCCAGCGCGGCGCAGTACAGCCCCTCGTCCCCCACCACGGTGACAGACAGCAGTCCGTTGTCTGCGGGATAGCCGTCGGCAGGGTCGATGACGGACCACCACCGGTTCCCGTCGCCGTCCTCAAAATATTGCTGGGAGACACCGGCGCTGGCCACGGCCTGATCCGCCAGGGTCAGGATCCCCAGGTTGCCGCTGCCGGCAGGGTCCGGTACGGCGATGCTCCAGCCGGTGCCGTCGGGTTTCGTCCCCACCGTCCGGATGCTGCTGCCCAGATCCAGCAGCGCGCTGGTGACTCCGGCCTCCCGGAGCAGCTCCGCCAGCCGGTCCCCGGCATAGCCCTCGGCCAGACCGGCCAGGTCGATCTCCGTACCCTCCGGCACCGTGGCCGTGGGGCTCTCCCCGGCGGCGATGTGCACCCGGCGGAAATCCACGTGCTCCAGCAGGTCGTCCAGTTCCCCCTGTCCCGGCACCCGGTACTCTCCGGTGGGAAAGCCCCAGGCCCGGGTCACGGGATAGACGCTGATGTCCAGCGCCCCGCCGGTCTCCCAGCAGAGCTTCAGGGCACAGTCCAGCAGGTAGGCCGTGTCCCGGGACAGCGCCGCCTCCCCGGTCGCATTGAGCAGGGCGATCTCGCTGTCCTCCCGGCTGACGGAGAGCGCCGCGTCCAGCGTCTCCACCAGGGTCCTGGCCTCCTCCAGCAGCTCGTCCCCGGCCCCCTGGGCCCGGATGACCACGTAGGTATCCAGGGCATAGAAGTCGATAGAGTTTTCTTCCGTCCCTCCGCCGGACGGGCCGCCGGCCGCCAGACTGCTGCAGCCGGCGATGGCCAGCAGCAGCAGGGCGCAGAGAAGGGAGACGATCCGTTTGCCCATGAACACGTACCTCCCGTGTGTCGGGACCGCCGGACGCCCGGCGGCTCAGCGCATCTGCGCGGAAAATATAGTGTTTTTATCTTAACGAGGCGTCGTTTTTTTGTCAAGGGCGGGAAGAGGAGAGAAATCCCGCCCGGCGCACGAAAACACTTGACGCGGACGGCGGCAGACCGTATATAATTGTATATCATTACGGCGGCAGCACACAGGAAGGGAGGCGGACGTCCATGCGCGAATACGACCTGACCCGGGGCAGCATCCTGGGCAATCTGATCCGCTTCTCTCTGCCCTATCTGCTCTCCTGTTTTCTGCAGACCTTCTACGGTCTGGCCGATCTGGTCATTGTAGGCCGGTTCAACGGCCCGGCCACCATCGCGGCGGTGGCGGTGGGCAGCCAGGCCACCCATATGCTCACGTTGATTCTGGCGGGTCTCGCTCTGGGCAGCACCGTGACCATCAGCCGTGCCGTCGGCGCCGGGGACCGGGATCGGGCCGGAAAGGCCATTGGCAGCACGGTACTGCTGTTCATCGTCGTGGCGGCAGTACTGACGGTGGTGCTGCTGCTCTGCCTCGGCGGCGTCCTCTCGGTGCTGTCTGTCCCGGCGGAGGCCTGGGCCGACGCCCGGGTCTATCTGCTCATCTGCTTTGCCGGGATACCCTTCATCACCGCCTACAACGTGATCAGCAGCATCTTCCGGGGTCTGGGGGACACCCGGCGGCCCATGTACTTCGTGGCGGTGGCCGGCGTCCTCAACGTAGGTCTGGACCTGCTGCTCATCGGTCCCTTCCATATGGGCGCCGCCGGCGCGGCCTTCGCCACCATCATCGCCCAGGCTGTCAGCGTAGCGCTGTTCCTGCTCTATATCCGCCTGAAAATGCCGGGCTTTCTGCCGAAAGTCCGCGTTTTCCGCCTCCATCGGGGCGTATTGGGCCGGATCCTCCGGGTGGGTCTCCCTGTGGCCGCCCAGGACGGTCTGATCCAGATCGCCTTTCTCGTCATCACCGTCATCGCCAACCGCCGGGGCGTCTCCATCGCGGCCTCGGTGGGCATCGTGGAGAAGCTCATCGGCTTCATGTTTCTTGTGCCCTCGGCGATGCTGTCCGCCGTCTCCGCCATCTCCGCTCAGAATCTCGGCGCCGGGCGCCCGGAACGGGCCCGGAAAACGCTGTTCTGCGGCATGGCGCTGAGCGTGGGGGCGGGTCTCTTCTTCACCGTTCTCTGCCAGCTCGATGCAGCGGGGATCATCGCGCTCTTCGCCGGCGGCGACCCGGAGGTGGTCGTCTTCGGCAGTCAGTACCTGCGGGCCTATGTGTTCGACTGCGCCATCGCCGGGATCCACTTCTGTTACAGCGGCTATTTCTGCGCCTGCCAGCGATCGCTGCTGTCCTTCGCCCACAATCTGGCGTCCATCATCCTCATGCGGATCCCCGGGGCATATCTTGCCTCCCTGTGGTATCCCGACACCCTGTTCCCCATGGGTCTCGCCGCCCCTCTGGGCTCCCTGCTCTCGGCGGTGATCTGCTTTGCCGCCGACGCCGTGATCCGGCGCCGTTCAAAGGACCCCTTCCCGGATCGTCTCTGACCGTGATGCGCCTCGAAGGGTGCGGATCGGCGGCCAGCCTCAAAACCCAAACCGGAGCACAGCGTAAGCGGGTCCGGTTTGGGTTTTTGTGCTCTGCCGCACTGGCGACGATCCGTCTGCTTTTCGAAAGAAGGAGAACGTACCGACCACGGGGCAAAAGGGAGAACGTGCCTCCGGCGGGTGACTTTCTGTGCGCGACAGAAAGTCACCAAAGAACGCGCCAAAGGGGAACCCCTGGGCAAGGGGTTCCCCTTGTGGAATCCCCTCCATTATGACAGGGCAGTACCAACCTCTGAAACGCCCCGGCCGCAGAGCCCTGAACTGTCTTTCGCAACCCACCCGCGCTGGCGCGCTGCTGCGATGGGCGATGCGGCCGGCTACCAATCCGCACCCTTCGAGGCGCAGGAACGGAGGAGCAGGATATCATACCAAACCGAAGCCCAGCGTAAGCGGGTTCGGTTTGGAGAGGAGGTGCAATGGAATGAGTTTGTTTTCGCGCTTGCGCGGAAGCAAAGGATATGGAATTTGCGCCGACGAAGCGGCAGCGGCGCAGGTGCTGACACAATCCTGTCCTGCTGCGCCGGATATAGAAGAACGCGCTCTCGTCTTTTGCCGAAGGAAAGTTCAGAAAACCATGGGTTTTCTGGCGCATCTTTTCCCCCGTCTTTTCTGTGCGGGCAGAAAAGACGGGTCGCCCGGGGGCGAAATACTCCCAAAAAAATTCTTTCGCCTCCTTCCGCAGTCAAATAGAAACAATCCCCGCCCGGAGTGCCGTGCCTCTTTCGCAAAAAAGTTTTCCCGCCTGCGGGCGGGAGGACCTCTCCGGGAGTTCGTTCCCGTCGCCTCACGGCCGGCATATCCGTTCCATTGAGCAACCGGCCCGTTTTCGTCAGCACGACAAAAAGAGGGCGCGGCCACACGGCCGCGCCCTCTTTGATTTGATTGATCTGTTACTTCATATCCCGGTACAGGAAGGTCACGATCTGACCTCTGGTGCAGGAGCTGTCGGGGCTGAAGTGGGTGGCATCGGTGCCGTTGGTGATATTCTTCTCCACCGCCCACAGCACCGCGTTGTAATAGTAGGCGCCCGCCGTCACGTCGCCGAAGGGATTGGTGCTGCTGCCGGGGGCCGGGGTGTTCTCGAACCGGTGCAGGAAGGTGACGACCTGGGCACGGGTACAGGGCTGGTCGGGGGAGAACGTGGTCGCGCTGGTGCCCTTGGTGATGTTCTTCTCCACGGCCCACAGCACCGCGTCATAGTAATAGTCGCCGCTCTTCACATCGGTGAAGGGGTTGGTGCTGCTGCCGGGTGCCGGGCTGCCGGCGGCCCGCCACAGGAAGGTGACGACCTGACCTCTTGTGCAGGTAGCGTCGGGGCTGAAGTGGGTATCGTCGGTGCCCTTGGTGACGTTTTTCTCCACCGCCCACAGCACCGCATCAAAGTAGTACTGCCCGTTGGAAACGTCCACAAAGGGATTCGTCGCCGGGGGAGGCGCTTCCAGCAGGGGGATCTGGACGGTGACGGTCTTGTAGTAGGCGCCGAGGCCCTCCGTGTTGACGTAGGCGATCACCTTGTCGGTGGCGGTAAGGACGGCGTTCTGACTCAGGCTCCAGGTCTCCAGCAGAGAGAAGATCGCGCTGTCGTCGGCCTGCTTTTCAGCCTTCATGTCCTCCTTGCCGTCCTTGTCCAGATCATAATAGGTGACCGTGCCCTCGGTGCGGGCCTTGATGGTATCCTCAGAGGCCAGGCCGGACAGGGTCGCCTGGATGGCGGCGAACTCCTCCGGGGTCTTGGTGGCGGGCGCCTTGCTCAGGTCGATGGAACAGCTGCCCAGATCCTTGGCCTCTGTCACATTGGGAAGCTTCACGGTAATGGTCTTATAGTAGTTGCCAAGGCCCTTCTCGTTGATGCGGGCAATCGCCTCGTCAGTGGCGGTGAGGGTCGTGTCCCCGGTCAGGCCGGTGGTCTCCAGCAGGGAGAAGATCGCGCTGTCGTCGGTCTGCTTTTCGATCTTCAGGTCCTCCTTGCCGTCCATGTCAAAATCATAGTAGGCAGCCGTAGCGGGCCCACGGCCCTTGATGTCCATTCCCGCCAGAGTCGCCTGGATAGCGGCAAACTCCTCCGGGGTCTTGGTCGCAGGCCCCTTACTTAGGTCGATGGTGCACGCGCCCAGATCCTTGGCTGCCTCCGTCGCGGCCGTGAACATAATGGTCAGCGGGGAGTAGTAGTAGGTGAAGCCCGCGCTCTCTGCCTGGATGAGCTGGATCAGCGGGACCTCCAGGACCGCCTTGTCGGTGACGGAGGCGTTCTCCATCGCATAGAACTCGACGGTGCTCCAGTCCTCGGCGGGCACTTCATGGATATCGGCGGTTCCGTCCAGATCCAGGTCAATGTCGTATCCGTCGTTGTTCCACGCGTAGGTAAGCATGTTGTTGGCCTCTGCGGCCTCCATGGTGTGGAGCACCATGGTTATTTCGTCTTCGTTCACAAGGGTGACGGCACCCTTGCTCAGGTCCAGCGTATAAGGCCTCTCCGCAGGCTTGAACTTGAAGGTGACGGTCTCGGCATAGGGACTGGCAGACCGGTTCTCCAATACCGTAACAGCTTCTTCGTTGAGGGTGAGGGTGAGGTCTTCGGTGAGAGAGAAGTCAGCCATCACCTCAGCTCTTCCCTCCATGGAGTTCACGCTGACAACAGAGAAGGCCACGTCGTCCGACCCGTTCAGATCCAGGTCGACCCTGGTTTCGCCTCCGAGTGTATAACAGCTGACCTGCCCGACTTCGTTGGCACCGTCCAGGAACGCCCCCAGAGCGTAAAACTGGCTGGGGGTCAGGTCAGCGGCGCCCTTGGTCAGGTCGATGGTCATATTCTTTAAGTCATCGGCAGGGGGGATCACGTCGTCGAAGAAGTTCCACAGCTGGATCTCACTCTTATCGGTGCCGTCGCTGCCGCCGAAGGTATAGCCGATCTCAGTCAGATCATAGGTCTTGCCATCGTAAACCAGCTTGGTGGACTCGTCAAAAACGTAGCCGCTCTTGGCACTCAGATCGATGCCGTACTCATAGTAGTGCCCCGCGATGACCACCCTTATACCGTCGTAGTCGGAGGACATCAGGGTGGGTGGCGAAGTGCTCATGTCACTCCAGCTCTCCGTGTTGATCTCCATCTTCCCGGCGGACTCATCGCTGAGGGCGGCGGTGAACGCAGGCTTCTCGTCCGGCGTCAGGGTGGCGGTGATCCCGGTCAGCTCGATCTTGTCGATGACCTCCACGGCCATAGCCGAGGCGGGGATCAGGGCCAGCACCAGCATCAGGGCCAGCAGGATGCCGACCATGCGTCGTACACGTTTTTTCATATGGAATCCTCCCTTTCTTTTTTTCGTTATTTCGACACGGAGTCCCCTCCGGTCTGTTTTTTCTTTTCTTTCTTTACTTTTTCTTGTTTTATCATATCACACCCGCCGAAAAAAGAAAAGCCCGATATCGCTTTAATTCAATAAAAAGCCGCTGGAACGGAACGGCTTTTTCAAATCGCATTCCCCTTCCCGTCATTCTGTATTTCTCTTGTCAGCCGGGCAAAACCTGCGGTATAATGGACACAGCAAGCCCGCCCTCATGGAGGTGCCTCGGACGATTACCGGAAAGGAGCTTTGCCATGAAGCGACGCATCACAACGTTTCTGCTGGCCGCGATCCTCTGTCTGACCCTGCTGCCCGCCGCCGCCCTGGCGGCAGGCCCGGGAGAGTTGCCCGCATACTACAACAGCAACGATCTGGGCTATGTCACGCCGGTGAAGCACCAGGGCTACGGCGACTGCTGGGCCCATGCGGCCATCTCCTGCATCGAGACCTATATGATCATGCACGGCATCACGGACCCGGCCACCGGAAAGCCCGCCGAGGCCGCCACCCTGGACCTTTCGGAATACCATCTTGCCTGGTTCTCCTTCACCGACGCCTATGACGCCATGGGGATGCTGACGGGGGACCGGACAGTCCTGCTGGACACCTCAGATTTCAATGACATCTATCTGAACCGGGGCAACCCGCCGGAGGCCGCCGCCTTCACGCTGATGCGCTGGGAGGGCCCGGCAGGCGAGAACGTCCCGGCGCTGGCCTACAGCAATATCAGCTACGACGGTCTGGACAAGAGCTTTGCCTATCAGTATGACGCTGCACATGTCACGGACTATGTCGTCATCCCCGCTTCCAAAACGGAGGAAGTCAAAACCGCCATCATGGAATACGGCTCATGTATTATGCCGATCCGTGAGAACGAGTCTTATCTGAATTCCAACGGCGCCTACTTCTGTCCGGAAGAACTGGGCATCTACTGCAGTCACGCCGTGACCGTAGTAGGCTGGGACGACAACTACTCCCGGCTGAACTTCAAGGAGGACACCCGCCCTGTCCGCGACGGCGCGTGGATCGTTAAAAACAGCCGCGACACGGATCATGGGGACGGCGGCTACTATTACTATTCTTATGAGGACAACTCTGTTCTTTCCGCGCAATTCTGCTTTTTCCGGGTGAGTCCCCTGGATGAGTTCGACCACAATTACCAGTACGACGGCACAGGCAACGTCATCGGCGGGGGATATCACTCTGTCTTTTTCGGCGGCAGTACGGCGGCCAACGTGTTCACTGCGAACGGTACGGAGCGGCTGGACGCTGTCGCCGTCTCAACGGGCACCGAGGATCTGCCCTACACGCTGCGCATCTATACAAACCTGACGGATCCCGCCGTGCCCTCCTCCGGGGCTCTGGCTGCGGAGCAGACAGGCGTGCTGGTCTATTCCGGCTACCAGACGATACGGCTGGAACGGCCCGTGCCGCTGACACCGGGCGAGACCTTTGCCGTCGCCTTCCAGCTGAACTGCCCTGAAACGGATGTCGGCGTGGTCAACCTGGACTACTCTGTGATCCCCGCATCGGTCCCGGACATCCAGTGGATCCATCTCCCCCGCTCCACATCCTTCTATCAGAAGCCCGGTGACTCCGGCTGGATGCCCGCCATGGGCGGCGAGGGCAACTTCCGCATCAAGGCCTATACAAACGATTACGTCCCCACGGAGGAACGCATGTCGGCAGAGCTGGTATGCGGCTCCGCCGACAGCGTCGCCCTGACCCCCGCCGGCGGAGCGCCTCTGCGCAGCGCCGTCCTGATGCAAGGCCAGCTGCCTCCCGGCATGTCGCTCCGGCTGGAGAACGGCACGGCCCGGCTGGAGGGTGTGCCCACGACGCCGGGGACCTACACGCCGCAGCTGGGCCTCGTCACGACCCCCGGTCAGGTGATCTGGCTGCCCATGCAGCTCCTGGTCACCTCCGATACGGTGACGGAACAGCGTCGAAGCGTTTCCCTTGAACTCGGGGAATCGGCATCCTTCCCAGTCTGCGAGACGACGGAGGCCATCCGCTCCGTACAGGCCGTCAGCGGCCGTCTCCCCGGTGCGGAGCTGACGCTGAACGAGGCAGGCGCTCCCATCCTCACCGTCCGTCCGACCGTAACGGGGCAGTGGACCCTGGTCTATGAGCTCACTCTGAATTCCGGCACGGTCCTCCGTCAGGCTCTGGATGTGCAGGTCTTCGATCCGGCCGGGGAGTTCCCCTTCACGGACGTGCCGGAGACGGAATGGTACTACAACGACGTGCTCCTGGCCTACCGGACCGGGCTGGTCAACGGCAAGACCGCCACGACCTATCTGCCCGACGACATGATGACCTGCGCCGAGGCGGTGAAGCTGGCAGCCTGTATGCACCAGAAGTATACAACCGGCACGGTCACGCTGGCGAACGGCACCCCCTGGTATCAGAGCTATGCGGACTACGCCCGGGCAAACGGCATCATCTCCCGGGACTATGACTGGGACGCGCCCATCTCCCGGGCGGACTACGCGGCGATCTTCGCCCACGCCCTGCCGGAGACTGCCTTTGAGGCAAAGAACAGTATCGCCTATGACGCGATCCCCGACGTGAAGTCGTCCCATCCCCAGGCCGCGGAAATCTACAAGCTCTACCGGGCCGGCATCCTCGCGGGCAACGACAGTCTGGGGACGTTCCTCCCGGACTCCATGATCAAACGCAGCGAGGTGGCCGCCATCCTGACCCGCATGATGGACACCGCCGCCCGAAAGAGCCTGACCCTGTAAACGCGGCAAAAGGGCGATGCGTCCCGATCGTCTGCAACGCCCCGATTCCGACGCTTTTTGCAAAACCAAAGATAACCCCGGAGGCCCCGGGCGGCAATGCCGTCCGGGGCCTCCGGGGTTGTTGTTCGGGATCATTTTTTCCTATACTCTGCAATGATGAATTCAATCTCTGTTTCCAGCTCTGTAAGTCCGCTCAGCTTGGCTCTGTCCTTTTGACTGGTATGATAGTAATAAGGCGTCATGCGAAAAACCGATTCAATGTCTTCCGCGCTGCGCAGCGTAATGCTGTCTGTGATTTTTTGCGTGCCTTTCAACTCCAGTAATGTCGTGGCCGGCAGCGCCTCGTCATTGTGATACGGGCTGTCGTATACCCTTGTTTTGAGCTGCCACAGATGCCGACTGCCCGGGATCACGCTGAACAGGGTCCCGCCGGGTTTGAGGATACGGGCAAACTCCTGCTCATGAAAGGGCGCGAACAGGTGCACAGCCCAGTCGAAGCTCCTGTCCGGCACAGGTATCGCGGACAGATTGGCCACGAAGTAGGTCGCGTTGCCCCGCCTGGCTGCCAGACGGACCATCTCTTTCGAAATATCAAAGCCATATACGTCAAGCGCAGGATTCGCGCCCAGAGCAGACGTGTAGTACCCTTCACCGCAGCAGATGTCCAGCACGGCGCCATGCTTGCCTGAAAACAGCGTGGTCAGGGCGTCCCTGAGCGGGTCATAGTACCCCTTGCTGAGAAACGCGCGGCGGGATCTGGCCGATTCTTTGCTGTCGCCGATACGGTCGCCGCTCTTTGATGAGCGCAGCAAATTGACGTATCCCTCACGGGCTCGGTCAAAGGAATGTCCCCTGGAACAGGCGGCTGTTTTATCATTGAGGGTCAGATCGCCTCCGCAAACCGGGCAGCAAAGCATGATCATCCTCCGTTCACCATAAAGAAAAGTCCCGAAATCAAATGATTTCGGGGCTTTTGGTGCGCGAGGCGGGACTTGAACCCGCACGTGCGTATTGCACACTAGAACCTGAATCTAGCGAGTCTGCCAATTCCACCACTCGCGCATATGGCCTAAAAAAATCGGCTCAATGATAATACCATGCCGCCGGAGCTTTGTCAATTCTTTTTTCCGGCTTTGACAAAAATTTTTCAGAAACGGCGGGAAAAAGGCCCGCCGCGGCGTTCCGCGGCGGGCTCTCTGTCACATGTCGTCTTCCTCCGGCAACTGCGCCGGATCCGGGGCAATCCCCCATTCGGATCCCGCCTCCGCAGCGGGCCCGGAGCCCATCTGCATGGCCTGCCACTGCTCCTTGGTAATGAGCATCTGCCGAGGCTTGGAGCCCTCGAAGGGCCCGATGATGCCCCGCTCCTCCATCTGGTCGATGAGCCGGGCGGCCCGGGCATAGCCCAGCTTCAGCCGGCGCTGGAGCATGGAGGCCGAGGCCTGTCCGATCTCCAGAGACACCTCCACGGCGGCGGGCAGAAGCTCGTCCGCGTCGTCCTGCGGGGTCTCCCCGTCGCCGGAGGCCGCGGCGGACGCGCTGCCGCCGCCCTTGGTCCCGGCGGAGGCGGCGTTCTGCTCGATCTCCCGGATGATCTCGTCGGAGTACTCCGCCACGGAGCTCTCCTTGATAAAGCCCACAACAGCCTCCACCTCTTCGCTGGTGATGAGGCAGCCCTGGACCCGGGTGGGCTTGCCGGCGCCCAGAGGCGAGTACAGCATATCGCCGTGGCCGATGAGCTTCTCCGCGCCCTGGGAGTCCAGAATGATCCGGGACTCCATGGCGGAGGCCACGGCAAAGGCGATGCGGGAGGGGATATTGGCCTTCATGATACCGGTGATCACGTCCGCCGAGGGCCGCTGGGTGGCGATGATCAGGTGCATGCCCGCGGCCCGGGCCATCTGGGCGATGCGGCAGACGGATTCCTCCACGTCCTTGGCGGCCACCAGCATCAGGTCCGCCAGCTCGTCGATGACGATGACGATGTGGGGCAGCTTCTGATGCTCCGGATCCTTGGCCACGATGGCATTGTAGGACTCCATATCCCGGGCGCCGGCCTCGGAGAACAGGCGGTACCGCTTCATCATCTCCGTCACGGCCCACTGCAGAGCGCCGGCGGCCTTCTTCGGATCCGTGACCACGGGGATGAGCAGGTGGGGGATACCGTTGTAGACCCCCAGCTCGATCATCTTCGGATCGATCATGATCAGCCGCACCTCGTCGGGGGTGGCCTTGTAGAGCAGGGACACGATGAGGGTGTTCATGCACACGGATTTGCCGGAGCCTGTGGTACCGGCGATGAGCATGTGCGGCAGCTTGGCGATATTGCCCACCACGTCGGTGCCGGCGATATCCCGGCCCACGGCGAAGGCTACCTTGGACTTATGGTCCCGGAACAGCTCCGAACCGATAACATCCCGGGCATAGACGATGCTCACCTCCCGGTTGGGCACCTCGATGCCCACCACGGAGATCTTGTCGGGAATGGGGGCAATACGGACGCCGGACACGCCCAGAGACAGGGCGATGTCGTCGGACAGATTCGTCAGCTTGTTGAGCTTCACGCCCCGGTCCAGCTCCACCTCGTACCGGGTAACGGTGGGGCCCCGGACGGCGTCCACCACACGGGCATCGATGCCGAAGCTGGCAATGGTATCCGCCAGGCGCTCCTGATTGGTCTGGATCTCCTGCTGGCCGCTGTCCCGGGCCTGTCCCGCAGGCGCGGTGAGCAGCGACAGAGGCGGATAGCGGTAGTCGGAGGTGGCCTCCATGGCCTGCTTTGCCTCCCGGGACACCTCGTCGAGGGCGTCCCCGGCCTCCTCTTCGTCCCCGTCCGGCTCCTCGCCGTCGAGACCCGGCACCAGGAATCCGCGTCTGGGCTTCTCGCCGTCCGGCTCCTCACCGTCGTTCTCCGGCTCTCCGTCCGTCGCCGCTTCGTCAGCGGCAGGGGACTGCTCCCCGTCCGTTTCGGCGGTCTCGGCCCCGTCGGTGCCGTCGGTCTGCGCGCTCTTGTCGGCGCTCTTCTTCAGATTTGGCACGTCCAGGGGCTCTTCATCCCCGTCCTCATCCCCGGCAGACTCGCCGTCGGCGTCCAGGGGAATATCGATATCCGTGGGCTCGGTGGGTGCATCCTTGTCGGGCTTGTCCCCGCCCCTGCGGTTCTTCTTCCGGGGAAGCGGCACGGCGCGGCCCATGGGCTCGGTGCCGACGATCTCCTCCACCTCGTCAAAGTCCTCGTCCTCGTAGTCGTCCTCCGGGGCGATGAGGCTCTGCCAGAGGATCTGGAGCTTCTGGATCACCTGACCCACGGTGATATGGAACACGGTGATGCCCGTCAGGAACAGCAGCAGCACCAGCACGATCCCGGCGCCCACCTTGCTGATAATGCGGCTCAGGCCGATGGCGATGGCGCCGGAGAACAGACCGCCGCACTTGCCCAGCTTGCCCATGGCGTACAGGGTGGACATCTGCCCGGTGAAATCGACCTTGCAGAAGAGCACGTGGAGCAGCGCGCCGCAGAGCACCGCAAAGAGGATCGCGCAGACAAAGCGCAGACCTGCGGGTTCCTTGCGCCGGAAGGCCAGCACGACGGCGCCGGCCACCAGGCAGAAGGGCATGACGTAATAACCCAGGCCGAACAGGCCCAGCAGCAGGTTCCGGAAGAAGTCCAGGAACAGCGCGTGGACCGGGATGAAGCCCAGGAACGCAAACAGGGCCAGCAGCAGGCAGATGATGGAGCCCGCCTCACGGCCGCCGGAGCTGCGGACAGGCGGAGCGGAGCGTGGCACGGGCTTTCTGCCCTTCCCCGGCGCCGGCTTGCGGGCGGACGGGGACGTCCTGCGCGCCGCAGAGGAGGATTTGCTCCTCCCGGACGACGTTTTACGGCTCCCGGACGCGGTCCGGGAGCTGGTGGACTTACGCTTCGCCGTGCCGGACGCGGCAGCCCGCGTCCCGGCCTTGGCGCCGGATTTCGTTGTGCTCCCTTTGGAAGCGGCCATGTTAAAATCCTCCTTTGTATCGGACGATCCATCAGCCCGTCAGCAGTGTGGCGGCGATGGCGATAAGACCTGTGATCCAACAGTACCAGGCAAACCCTCCGAACCGTCCCCGTTCCGCGAGGCGCCGGAGCAGACGGATGGCCCCATAGCCTGCCGCCGCGGCTGCCGCCATACCCGCCAGACAGACGGATACGGGCGTGCCGCCGGTGCCCACAGCACCACGGAGGCTGAACAGGTTGGCCGCCAGCACCGCCGGGACGGACAGCAGGAAAGAATAGCGCAGGGCAAAGGACCGATGAAAGCCCCGGGCCAGGCCCATGGAAACGGTGATCCCGGACCGGGACAGCCCTGGCACGACGGCGGCGGCCTGGGCCAGACCCACCAGCAGGGCGTCTGAGACGGTAGCGGTGGTCTCCGTCTTCCCGCCCCGGCCTATGCGGTCGGCGGCAAAGAGCAGCAGGCCCGTCACCAGCAGCGCGCAGCCGATGAACAGGGTGTTGCCGTAAAACCGCTCCACCGCGTCCCGAACCGGCGGCACCAGCGCAAGAGGGACGGTACCGGCGGCGACCAGCAGCACCAGTCTTCGGGCCGGCGGCACGGTCCCCGGCCGGCGGCGGGCCACCAGGTCCCGGAGCCAGAAAACGATCTCCCGGAGCATGGCGAGAACATCCCGCCGGTACGCGGCGACGACCGCCGCCAGAGTGCCCAGATGCAGCAGCACGTCAAACGCCACGCCGCTGCTGTCCGCCACGCCGAAAAAGGTCTGCAGCAGCGCCAGATGGCCCGAGCTGGACACGGGCAGGAATTCCGCCGCCCCCTGCACCAGCCCCAGCAGGATCGCCGCTTGATAGGACAGTTGATCCATGTGTTCCGCCTCCCCGTCCGGATGATCGCGCCGTGACGTCCCGGGGTGGGACGCCGGGACAACGCGCGCCGGATCGTCTTGAGAGACGGCGCGCAAAGGCTCCCCGGACCGGTCCGCCTGCCGTCGGGACGGCGGCGCCTTCACCGGATCGCTCCGGCCGGGGATTCTTTGCCATTATGTATAATATCACACCGGGGCGAAAAAGTACAATACTTTTGTCACTTCCGCAGGGATTTCTCCGCCGGGGCGACAAAAAGCGGGGGCCGCAGCCGCAGTCCATGCTGTGTGTCGACAAAGTCGACACACTCAAATCAAACCCGCTTACGCTGGGCTTTGATTTGAAAAAGCTGCGGCCCGCTGCAGCGCAGGCTTTTACCCATTACGATGGGCAAAAGCCCACGTTTGCGGGCCGAGATGTGTTTTTCCCGTGATACATGCTCCCGGAAAAAACTGATTTCAATTTTATTCGCGGCGTGCGCGCCGCGAACTCTGCGAGGCTTTATATACAGTCTGCGGGGGCCGCAGCCGCAGTCCCCCGCTCTGTTTTGCAGTCGATGCACTCCCTCAGCCGTTGGCGTAGCGCTCCAGGAACTGCTGGGTGCGTTCCTCTTTCGGATTGCCGAAAACCTCCTCGGCGGGGCCGTATTCCACCACAAAGCCCTTGTCCATGAACAGCACGTTGTCCGCCACCTCCCGGGCAAACTGCATCTCATGGGTGACGATGACCATGGTGGTGTTCTGGTCCGCCAGGCCCCGGATGACCTTGAGCACCTCGCCGGTGAGCTCCGGGTCCAGGGCGGAGGTGGGCTCGTCGAAGCAGAGAATGTCCGGCTCCAGGGCCAGGGCCCGGGCGATGGCCACCCGCTGCTGCTGACCGCCGGAGAGCTGATGGGGGTAGTACCCCATCTTGTCCGACAGGCCTACCTGTCCGAGGAGAAAGGCTCCCCTCTCCTGGATCTGCGCCAGGATCTCCTTCCGGTTCTTCTTGTAATCCGGCCGTTCCCGGGCCAGCAGCTCGCTGGCAAGGGTGACGTTCCTCAGCGCCGAGTGCTGCGGAAAGAGGTTGAAGGACTGGAACACCAGGCCGAAATGCAGACGCTTCCGGCGGATCTCGCTGTCCTTCCGGGCGGCGGGGTCCGCCGCGTCAAAGACCGCCTCCCCGTTGACCAGGATCTGGCCCGCATTGGGGATCTCCAGAAAATTGAGGCACCGCAGCAGCGTGGTCTTGCCGCTGCCGGAGGACCCGATAATGGCCAGAGACTCCCCTTTTTCCAGAGAAAAATTGATATCCTTCAGCACTTCCAGATCGCCGAACCTTTTGCCCAGGTTCCGCACCTCCAGCACGACCATGTCCCCGCCTCCTTTACACTTTGAAATAGCTCATCTTCCTCTCGATGTAACCGAACAGCAGCGTCAGCACGCCGCAGAAAATCAGATAGAACGCGCCGGAGTAGAACAGCGGCCAGATGAGGGCCCGGCTGGAGACGAACTTCTGGGCCATCATGATGATCTCCTGCACGGCGATGATCCGGGCCAGAGAGGTGTCCTTGACCAGGGTGATGATCTCGTTGGACATGGGGGGCACGATGCGCTTGATCACCTGCATCAGGGTGACCTTGAAAAAGATCTGCCCCTTGGTCATGCCCAGGACCTGACCGGCCTCGGTCTGTCCTCTGGGAACGCCCTCGATACCGCCCCGGAAGATCTCGGAGAAATAGCAGGCGTAGTTGATGACAAAGGCCACGATAACGGCGGTGAGCCGCTCCAGAGACCCCCAGTCGAACAGCAGGCCCGGGCCGTAGAAGACAATGATGACCTGGAGCATCAGGGGCGTGCCCCGAATGATCCAGACCACGGTCTTCACGATCCATTTGATCGGCTTGAAGACGGCGTGCTTCTGCAGAGGCGCCCATTTGCTCATGGAGCCGAAGGAGATCACCAGACCCAGAGGCAGGGCGATCACCAGCGTGAGGATGAAGATCAGGCAGGTGGTAGCGAAGCCGCTGAGCAGGGTGGACGTGACATACCCGAACATAACTCGATTCCTCCGAAAGCGGCGCGGCGCACCGCGGCAGCGTTTCATTGCTCTGCCGCTTTATTGCGGCACTGCGGTATCATTGTAGCATCATAAAGTCTGAAAGGCAAACTTTTTTTGACGGAATCACCCCCTTTTCTCCCGGATGCGGACGTGGTATAATAGGAAAGGACGGCGGTCTCTCGCCCCGTCCTTTCGAGCGTAATGGAATCGCTGATTGTAATTTAACCTGCAGATACGGAGGCACACCATGGATATCTATCTCGTCAACGCGCTGGAACTGGAGACCTACGCCCCCCGGCTGGTCCCGCTGCTCACCCGCTGGCGGCGCCATCAGCTGGACAACGCCCCCACGGTGTACGCCCGCCGGGGCTCTCTGGCCTGCAGTATGATGCTGCGCCATGTGCTGGGCTGGACCGACGACGAGGGCCTGTCCATCTCCAAAACGGGAAAGCCGATCCCCGCCGGAGGCAAGCACTTCAACATGGCCTACGCCAAGGATCTGGCGGTCCTGGCGGTGGACGACGACCCGGTGGGGGTGGATATCGAGCCCATCTTCCCCTTCAAGGACATCACCCTGCGGCACATCGGCCGGCTGGAGGAAGCCGACTGGGTCCATGAGGCGGAGCCGGAGCTGCGCTTCTTCACCCTCTGGACCCGGAAGGAGAGCATCACCAAGGCCGACGGCCGGGGCCACCTGCTGGCCCCCAAGACCTTCACCATCGTCCCCCTGGAGGAGCAGCCCCACGACATCTTCGGCGATAAGTGGTATACCGAGACCGTGGTCTGGGACGACTACGTCATCTCCGCCGCCTCGCCCCATCCCATCGACCGGCTGAATATCATCCATCTGAAACCGGAGGATCTGGTCCCCCCGCAGGAGGAGGACGACGGCGGCGAGTGGAACGGCGAGCAGGAATTTTATTACGGCGACTGATCTCCGCCCCGCACAGGCGGATATCTCACAGTTACAGAAAACGGAGGGAAAACACATGCAGTTCAACACAGAGATCTTTTCGCAGTTTGACGGCAAATGGGCGCTGCTGTGCGCCGGCACCGTCGATTCCTTCAACGCCATGACCATCGGCTGGGGCGGTCTGGGGACCCTGTGGATGAAGCCCGTGGCCACGGTCTACGTCCGCCCGGACCGCTACACCTATCAGTTCATGGAGAAAAGCGACTTCTTCACCATCAGCTTCTATCCGGAGAAATACCGCGGTGATCTGGTGACCATGGGGAGCATCTCCGGCCGGGACGGCGACAAGCTGGCCCACACGTCCTTTACCCCGAAGGCCCTGGAGCAGGCCGTCACCTTCGATCAGGCGGAGGTCACCCTGCTGTGCCGCAAGATCTACTGGCAGGACCTGGACGCGGACCGCATCCCGCCGGAGGTCCTGAAAGAGATCTACGCCGGTGCGCCGGCCCATCGTATGTATATCGGCGAAGTGGTGGACGTGATCGGCGAAACCGCCGTCTGACGGAGAAGGGAGCTTTCAGTCATGGGCAAACTGACGTTCTTTTATATGGACGGCTGTCCCTACTGTGAGGACGCGAAGCGGGCCCTCGCCGAGCTGGCGGCGGAAAATGAGGCGTACGCCGCCGTGGAAATCGACTGGATCGAGGAAAACGACCCCAGACCCGCAGGACCGTACTTCTACTACTATGTCCCCACCCTCTACGTGGGGGAGGAGAAGATCTATGAGGCCAGTCCCGCGGACGATTACGCGATGATCAGGGCCAGCGTGAAGCAGGCCCTGGACGCCGCCTGCGCGGCGGACTGAATAACCGCATCGTCATCGTCAAAAGGCCGCACCTTATGGGTGCGGCCTTTTGATTCGCACAACAAGAGCGTCCCCGGAGGCGCCGGGGCGCGGGAAAAACGATCGTCTGTTCACGGCAGTGAAGCAGATACCGCCCCCTTACCCCAGTACCACGTCCAGGACCATCATCACGGCGAAGCCCACCAGGGTGAACAGGGCCACGCCCTCCCGGCGCCCCGCCTGCTGGCTCTCCGGGATCAGCTCCTGGACCACCACATAGAGCATGGCCCCGGCGGCAAAGGCCAGCAGCCCCGGCAGCAGGGGCCGCACCCGCAGGGCCAGCAGCGCCCCCGCCGTGCCCGCCACGGGCTCCACCAGAGCGCTGGCCTGTCCAAAGAGAAACGCCCTCCTGCAGGACATGCCCTCCCTCCGCAAAGGCACGCTGACGGCGGTACCCTCCGGAAAATTCTGCAGACCGATCCCCAGGGCCAGGAGACAGGCCGCGGCGAAGGTGGCCCCCTCCAGGCCGTAGGCCAGGGACCCGAAGGCCACCCCTACCGCCAGTCCCTCCGGGATGTTGTGCAGGGTGATGGAGAAAAACAGCAGCCGGCACCGCCGCCGCCCGTCGTTTGGAAGCCGATCCTCCCCCCGGGCAAAGAGCTTATCTCCGGCGGTAAGGAGCAGTCCGCCGCAGGCGATGCCCGCCAGGGCCGTCAGCCAGGGACAGGCCCCCAGCGCCTCCGCCAGCTCCAGACAGGGGTCCAGCAGGGACCAGAAGGAAGCCGCCACCATGACCCCGGCGGCAAAGCCCAGCATGGCGTCCATCACCGTCCGCCCGGGGTGCCGGAAGCAGAACACCAGCCCCGCCCCCGCCGCCGTGACGGCCCAGGTGAACAGGGTGGCCAGCAGGGCCTGCACCGTGTGGGGCAGGCCGATAAACCAGACAAACATAAAACGCTCCTTGTCATAGAAAAGTACACTCCAGTCTATGACAGGGGGCGTTTTGGCGTGTCAGGGAGGCGCCTTCCGGCGAGTCCCCGCCCGCAGGCGGAAAAAACAAAAATATTTGGAGGACGTGCCTCCGGCGGGTGACTTTCTGTGTGCGACAGAAAGTCACCAAAGAACGCACCAAAGGGGAACCCCTTGACATGGGGTTCCCCTTGTGGAATCCCCTCCATTAAGACAGGGTAATCTCAGCCACAGAACGACCCCGGCCGGCAAAGGCCTGAATCGACTCTGCAACCCAACCGCGCTTCCGCGCTGCTGCGGCGGGTGACGGGAATTAGCCGCAGGGCCGCACCCGTCGAGGCGCAGTTGCAGAGGAGCAAGTAATAATACCAAACCGGAGCCCAGCTTCAGCGGGTCCGGTTTGGAGAGGAGGCGCAATGGAATGAGTTTGCTTTTGCGTTTACGCGCAAGCAAATGATATGGAATTTGCGCCGACGTAGCGGCAGCGAAGCTGGATGCACAGACAATGCAAGTCTGCTACGCCGAGCTGTCTTTGCGGTACGTTCGTCAGAACGGAAAAGGAAAGTCCAGAAAACCATGGGTTTTCTGGCGCATTTTTTCCCCCTACTTTTCTGTGCGAGCAGAAAAGTAGGGTCGCCCGGGGGCGAAACACTCCCCTTTACCAGACAAACGACGACTTGCCAATTCCCCGATAGAAAGAACGTGTCTACTGTGAGACAGCAAGAGGATGTGCATCCCCGCCCGCAGGTGGAATAAATCTTTTTCGTAAAGGGACACGGCCCCCCGGCGGGTTTCTCCCGCCCGCAGGCGCACATAACAAGCCTGCGGCACAGTCATATAGATGAACAAGCACCGCCGGGCGATATAAAAAAGAGGGCGCTGCCCGGCGGCAGCGCCTCTCAAAGGATGATCCTCCGCTCAGGACAGCGGCGTAAACCTCTGCCGGACGCTCTGGATCTTCTGCTGGCTGGCCTGCTCGGGGGGGTACCAGCCCCGGGCGGCCATGTCCTTGTAGATGGTGTCCTGCATGGACAGCGTGTCGTTCAGCGCCAGATTGAACGCCTGCCGGATACTCTCGTCGGAGGACTCCACAGCCCCGTGGAGGTACAGGTCGCACGCGCCCTTGGTGGTCAGGAGCAGATTCTCCATGATGCACTTGTCGTCCATTGTTCCGCCTCCTCACATGGTCTGATAGAAGGAATCATACAGCTGCCGATGCTTGTCCTGCATTTGGCTGGCCCGCTTCTTCAGCGCCCCGTCCTGCAGGGTATTGCAGGCCTCCTGACACTGGGAAAAGAGAAACTTCGTGTGACCCAGTGCATCCTCCAGATACAGCAGTTCCTTGGGACTCATGTTTCATCACCTCGCTGTCAGTATGTCCCGGCCGAGGCGGTTTTATTCCATGGAAGGATCTTTCTTTTCGCCCCGGACTGCCCCCTTTATTATATAAATAGGTAGCAGCGTTTCCGCTGCCGGGAGGCGCTCCGCCCCCTCCGTGCCGCTTTTCCCCTTTTTTCGCCTTTTTAGGGGAAATTTCCTGAGCAATGTTCACTTTTTATTCATAATGCGCTTTTCTGCGGCATTTCCTCTGAGTTTTTCGTTTACTTTTCCGGGGCCCCCTCCCCCTGAAAGCCCTTGTCAAAGGTCCGGAAAAAATGATATAATATAAATCGTCACTGCAAAACTCTATTGCGATACATATATAAATAGGATATGTCTATTAAGACATGTTTTGTTTTACAGTGTTTCCCGCACATTAAAGAGGAAGGGGCAGCGCCTGTGGTAAGTGACGTCGTCAAGAAGGAGACCGGCTTTATCCTGCTGGGTGCGGTGATCCTCAGCGTCATCATGGAGCTGGTGTTCCTGGTCCTGGGCTTCTGGGATTACACGGTCCTGCTGGGCAACATCCTGTCCACCGCCGTGTGCACCCTGTCCTTCTTCCTTATGGGCCTGACGGTCCAGAAGGCCGTGGGAATGGAGGAAGAGGACGCCCGGCGGAGAATGAAAGGCTCCCACTCCCTGCGCTACCTGATGATCATCGTCGTGGTGGTCCTGGGCGCAGTACTGCCTTGGTTCAACATCATCGCCCTGCTGATCCCGCTGTTCTTCAACCGCATCACCGTACCGATCCGCTCCGCCATCCATCGCCGCCGGCATCCGGAGGAGATGGCAGTCAGAAACCCGGCGGACGGGGACGGGTACGAGGATTACGATGAGGACTACGGCGAGTATGAAGACGAAGAAGAGGAGGAGGATCAAGAGTGACAAAAAAGAAAAAGCTCGATTTCGTTGACATTCTGTGCCTGATTCTTGCATTTGCTCCCTATCTGTTCTGCATGATCCTGAAGATTCTGACGGAGCCGCAGACGGAGGGGCTTTCCATCACCGGCGCCCGGATCTACTGGACCGTGCACATGCCCATCCAGGACCTGCCCATCACGGAGTCCCAGATCGTCTCCTGGGCCACGATCCTCTTTGTCTTCGGCATGGCGCTCTTCCTCACCCGCAAGATGAGAGTGCGCAGGCCCACCGTCCGGCAGCACATCGCGGAACTGATCGTGGAAAAGATCGACGATCTGGTCTGCGGCAACATGGGCAGCCGCTTCAACAACTACACGCCCTATATCATGGGCCTGCTGTTCCTGTCCGTCTTCTCCAGCCTGTCCTGTCTGCTGGGCCTGCGTTCCCCCACGGCGGACATCAACATCATCGCCGGCTGGTCAATCCTGACCTTTGCCCTGATGATCTATCAGAAATTCCGGGCCGGCGGCCTCGTCTTCTGCAAGAAGATCTCGGAGCCCATGGTCCCCTTCACCCCCCTCAACATCATCGGCGACATCGCCGTTCCCGTTGCCATCACCTTCCGTCACTACGGCAACATCCTCTCCGGCGCGGTCATCACCACTCTGGTGGGCACCGCCCTGTCCGGCCTGTCCCACATGATCCTGCACGGGCTGCCCGGCTGGCTGGGCTACATCCCCTTCCTGCGCATCGGCATCCCGGCGTTCATGTCCCTCTACTTCGATCTGTTCAGCGGCCTTGTCCAGGCGTACATCTTCTCGCTGCTGACCATGATGAATGTCTCCGGCAGCTTCCCGGAGGCGGAGTACGAAGAGAAAAAGGCCAAAAAGCTGGCCCGGCGGGAGGCGCGGATTGCCGCCCGTGAGGCCCAGGCTCACGCCGCCTGAGAAACCTGTTTTTCAGGATCCATATAAATCACGCACCGTTTCGGTGCGACACGCCGCCCCCTGGCGGCAGCCAATCAAATACATCATGATATGGAGGAATTTTCAATGGAACTCGCAATGGGTATCGCTCTTGCATGCTGTGCGCTGGGCGCCGGTATTGCCATGATCGCCGGTATCGGCCCTGGTATCGGTGAAGGTTACGCTGTTGGTCACGCGCTGACCGCCATCGGCCGTCAGCCGGAAAGTCAGGGCGCCATCACCACCACCATGATTCTGGGCTGCGCCCTGGCCGAGACCACAGGTCTGTACGCCCTGGTCATCGCCATCCTGCTGATCTTCGTCGCCCCCGGCACCTTTGCCAACGTCCTGCTGAGAGTTGTCGGCGGCTGATCACGCCCAGGCAGAATCCAATCGGAAGGGAGACCGCTCATGATACAGACATTAGAGGTCATATCGCTTAACCTGTGGCAAGTCATCATCTCCCTGATCGACCTGCTGATCATCTTCCTGCTGCTGAAAAAGTTTCTCTACAAGCCTGTGAAGAAGCTGCTGGCCAAGCGCGAGGCACAGGTCAACTCCATCTACAGCAAGGCGGAGGCCGCCCGGGCCGCCGCCGAGGCTGACAAGGCCACTTACCATGAGAAGCTGTCCTATGCCCAGGAAGAGGCAAAGGATATCATCAAATCCGCGCAGGCCAGTGCCACCCGTATCAGCAACACCCTGATCTCCGACGCCAACGAGGAGGTCGCCGCCATGCGTCAGAAGGCGGAGGCTGACATCGCCCTGGAGAAGCAGAAGGCCACCAACGAGGTCAAGACTCTTATCTCTGACCTCTCTCTGAACATTGCCGAAAAGATGCTGGGCCGTGAGATCAACTCTGACGACCAGTCCGCTCTGATCGACCAGTTCATCAAAGATATAGGTGACGGCAATGACTGAGGCGGCAAAGGAATACGGCGGGGCCCTGTTTGCCCTGGCTGAAGAAGAAGGAATCGACGAACAGATCCTGGAGGACGTCCGCTCCGTGCGTGCGCTGCTGGAGGAGGATCCCGGCTATATCAAGCTGCTGTCCACTGTCAGCATCCTCAAGTCGGACCGGGTGGCTCTGATCGATCAGGCATTCTCCGGAAATGTCCATCCCTACCTCTGCTCCTTCCTCAAGCTGCTGACAGAACGCGGCCACTCCAGCACCATCCTCGACTGCTGCGACGTCTATGAAAAGCTCTATTGCGAGGCAAATCATATCATCCGGGCCTCCGTGATCAGCGCCGTTCCGCTTACGGAGGAACAGCGGCAGCGGCTGCAGGATACCCTCAACCGGCGCACCGGAAAAAACGTGGAGATCACCTACGAAATCGACCCCTCCCTTATCGGCGGTATGAAAGTGACCGTGGACAGTATGCTGATGGAGGACACCATCCGCGCACGTCTGGATCACTTCCGTGACAAGCTCGATAAGATCACCCTTTGACGGAAGGAGCGTAAGAACAAGTATGAATCTTCGCCCTGAAGAGATAAGCAAGATCATCAAAAGACAGATCAAGAACTACGAAGTCAAGACCGAGCAGAAGGAGATCGGCACCGTCTTCCTGGTCGGCGACGGCATCGCCAAGGCCAACGGTCTGGACAACTGCATGTCCAACGAGCTGCTGGAGTTCGACACCGGCGATTACGGCATCGCCCTGAACCTGGAGGAGAACGTCGTCTCCATCGTCATGCTCACCAGCGCCAACGCGGTCCATGAAGGCTCTCAGGTCCACCGCACCGGCCGCGTGGTCAGCGTCCCCGTGGGCGACGAGCTGCTGGGCCGCGTGGTCAACGCCCTGGGCGAGCCCATCGACGGCAAGGGCGCCATCAAGTGCAAGGAGTACCGGCCCATCGAGTCCGAGGCCCCCGGCATCATCGCCCGCAAGAGCGTGTCCGTGCCTCTGCAGACCGGCATCAAGGCCATCGACTCCATGATCCCCATCGGCCGGGGCCAGCGTGAGCTGATCATCGGCGACCGCCAGACCGGCAAGACCTCCATCGCTTTGGATACCATCATCTACCAGAAGCACACGGACGTCATCTGCATCTACGTGGCCATCGGCCAGAAAAATTCCACCATCGCCCAGCTCACCGAGACCCTCCGGGCCGCCGGTGCGCTGCACTATACTATCATCGTGGCGGCCTCCGCCTCCGAGGCGGCGCCGCTGCAGTACATCGCCCCCTATTCCGGCTGCGCCATGGCGGAGCACTTCATGAAGCAGGGCCAGGACGTGCTGATCATCTATGACGATCTGTCCAAGCACGCCGTGGCATACCGTGCGCTGTCCCTGCTCATCCGCCGGCCTCCCGGCCGCGAGGCGTACCCCGGCGACGTCTTCTATCTGCACTCCCGTCTGCTGGAGCGCGCCGCCCGGGTGAATCCCGAGCACGGCGGCGGCAGCATCACCGCCCTGCCCATCATCGAGACCCAGGCCGGCGACGTGTCCGCCTATATCCCCACCAACGTCATCTCCATCACCGACGGCCAGATCTTCCTGGAGACGGAGCTGTTCCACGCAGGCATCCTGCCGGCCATCAACCCCGGCATCTCCGTCAGCCGCGTGGGCGGCAACGCCCAGGTCAAGGCCATGAAGAAGGTCTCCGGCACCCTGAAGCTGCTCTACTCCCAGTTCAACGAGCTGCAAAGCTTCGCTCAGTTCGGCTCCGACCTGGACGCGGATACGAAGCGCCGTCTGGCCATGGGCCAGCGCATCGTGGAGGTCCTCAAGCAGGGCACCTCGAAGCCCGTCTCCGTCGGCTGCCAGATCGCCATCATCTACGCCGCGGTCAACAACTACCTCAAGGACGTTGAGGTGGTGGACATCAACCGGTACGAGCGGGAGCTCTACTTCTACATGACCATGGAGCACAGCATGCTCCTCAAGCGCATGACCGACGGCCTGTACGGCGACACGGAGCAGGATGAGCTGAAGGAGGCCATTGAGCACTTCACCGAATCCTTCGTGAACACCGTCACTGCGGAGCGCGAGGCCAGACGGGCCGCCAGAGCCGAGGAGGCCGCAGAGGCCAGAGCCGAGGCCGCGGAGGCCAAGGCTGAGGCTGCACTCGAGGCTATGGCGTCGGAAGACCTGCCTGACGAGGAAGAGGCTCCGGAAACGGATCTTTAACGGAAGGAGCTGAACCTGCGTGGGCGCCAACAACATCAAAAAACTGAAAAACCGCATCAAGAGCGTCAGCTCCACCCGACATCTGACCAAGGCCATGGAGATCGTCGCGGCCTCCAAGCTGAAGGCCGCCACCATCGCCATGGAAAACGGCAGAAGCTACTTCTACGCCATGCAGGATGCCATTCCGCCGCTGGCGGCGGCAGGCGACGCCTCCATCTACACCACAGTCCGGGAGGTCAAGCGTTCCTGCTTCGTCGTCATCGCAGGCGACCGCGGCCTTGCCGGCGGCTATAACAACAACATCTTCAAACTGGCAGTGACCGCCATCGGCAAGCGCAAATGCGTGGTCCTGCCCATCGGGAAAAAGAGTCTGGATTATTTCAGCGGCAAGGGCTATGACATTCTCTCCTCATCCTTCTCGTCCGTGGAACGCATCGCCCTGCCGGAATGCGCCAGAATGGGCCGTCAGCTGGCGGAGTTCTACGCCAGAGGTGAGATTGACGAGGTCATCGTGGTCTACACGGTGAACCACAACATCCTCTCCCAGGAGCCCACCATGGTCACTCTGCTGCCCATTCAGAAGAGCAGTGAGGTCCGGGACGAGAGCGTGCTCTTTGAGCCCAGCGCCGCGGCGGTGGCGGATGCCGTAATCCCCGACTATCTGGGCGGCATGCTCTACGGTGCCGTAAAGGAGAGCTTTGCAAGCGAGCTCGCCGCCCGGCGTATGGCCATGGACTCTGCCTATAAAAACGCCGGTGAAATGATCGACCAGCTCAACCTGGAATACAACCGCGCCAGACAGGGCGCCATCACCCAGGAGCTGACCGAGATCATCGGCGGCACCGTGGAATGATTCTGTATAGAAAAGAGGCGGCTTGATTTTGGAAAACAACGAACGACGCATCGGCATCGTCTCCCAGGTCATCGGACCTGTTGTAGACGTCCGTTTTGACGGCGGTGAGCTCCCTGCCCTGCTCAACGCCCTGGAGGTGCAGAACGGCGACAAAAAGCTCGTCATGGAGGTCGCCCAGCATGTGGGTGACAATGTTGTCCGCTGTATCGCCATGAGCAGCACTGACGGTCTGGTCCGCGGCACCCCCGCAGAGGATACGGGCCGCTGCATCAATGTCCCCGTGGGTCCCAAGACCCTGGGCCGAATCTTCAACCTTCTGGGCGAGCCCATCGACGAGATGCCCGCCCCCACTGACTGCGAGCGCTGGGACATCCACCGCAAACCCCCTGCCTATGACGAGCAGGCTTCCAATACGGAGATCCTGGAGACCGGCATCAAGGTCGTCGACCTGATCTGCCCCTATGCCAAGGGCGGTAAGATCGGTCTGTTCGGCGGCGCCGGCGTCGGCAAGACGGTCCTGATCCAGGAGCTGATCCACAACGTTGCCACGGAGCACGGCGGCTATTCCATCTTCACCGGCGTCGGTGAGAGAAGCCGTGAGGGCAACGATCTGTACTACGAGATGGCCGACTCCGGCGTTCTGAGCAAGACTGCGCTGGTCTACGGCCAGATGAACGAGCCCCCCGGAGCCCGTATGCGCGTGGGTCTGTCGGGTCTGACCATGGCTGAGTACTTCCGTGACCGCGAGGGCAAGGACGTGCTGCTGTTCATCGACAACATCTTCCGGTTCACCCAGGCCGGCAGTGAGGTGTCGGCTCTGCTGGGCCGTATGCCCTCCGCCGTCGGCTATCAGCCCACCCTGGCCACGGAGATGGGCGCTCTGCAGGAGCGTATCACCTCTACCGGCAAGGGCTCCATCACCTCTGTCCAGGCCGTCTACGTCCCCGCCGACGACCTGACCGACCCGGCTCCGGCCACCACCTTCGCCCATCTGGATGCCACCACCGTTCTGGCCCGTGAGATCGCCTCCCAGGGCCTGTACCCCGCCGTGGATCCTCTGGAGTCCACCAGCCGTATCCTCACCGTCGACTACGTCGGCGAGGAGCACTACGCTGTGGCCCGCGGCGTGCAGAAGATCCTCCAGCGCTACAACGAGCTGCAGGACATCATCGCCATCATGGGCATCGACGAGCTGAGCGAAGAGGATAAGATCATCGTCGCCCGGGCCAGAAAGGTCCAGCGCTTCCTGTCCCAGTCCTTCTTTGTGGCCGAGCAGTTCACCGGCCTGCCGGGCAAGTTCGTACCGCTGAAGGAGACCATCCGGGGCTTCAAGGAAATCCTCCAGGGCGTCCACGACGACCTGCCGGAGTCTGCGTTCCTGTTCGTGGGTACCATCGACGAAGCCGTTGCCAAGGCCGAAGAGATGAGGGACTGATCCGATGAAGGAATTCTGGCTGAACATCACCACGCCGGACGGTCCCTGCTTTGACGGACCGGTGGTCGCCCTGTCTGCCCGGGCCGTGGACGGCGACATCGGCATCCTGGCCGGCCACCTTCCTCTGGTCACCGCTCTGCAGCCCCATGAGTGTCACGTGACGCTGCCGGACGGCTCCGTCCACCATGCCGACGCAGGCGGCGGACTGCTGACGGTCACGGACCAGAAGGTCCATATCCTCTCCGCCTCCTTTGCCTGGCGGGAGGGCGAGGCCCCGGAGGGGTACGATTGATCAAACCGATATGACAAAGAGGCGCGAGCAAATCGCTCGCGCCTCTTTATTTTTTAGTATCAGAACACGGCGTCACACAGCGGCATTTATTCCGGATCCGTGGCGTCGCCGATGCCGTCAAAGGTGACCGACTTGACCGTCAGAGGCCCGATGGCCTCCTCCTCATTAAAATCGTCTGTCAGCTCGAGTGTCCCGTCAAAGACGACCGTATAGGCAAACGCGCCGTGATACATCCAGAACTCCATCGTATCCAGATTATAGCCCCTGATATACCAGTCGTCGTCCAGCAGCTCCTGCCCGGTCCTGCCGATCAGCGCATCAAGCTCCTCCTGCGGGAGTATCGTCTCGCTCAGGTTCTCCAGCCGGCTGATCTCCAGCGGGGCAACGATCTCTTTGACCTTTTCATCATGCTGTTCATCAAAGAAATCAAGCGCCCAGAGCGCCTCAGAAACGTCCTCCGGCAGGTCCGCTATCGCACGGTAGTACGTACCGTCCGCCTCAAACACGTAGACGAAGGACCCTTCGCCGTAGCCGACTCCGCAGTCCTCAAAGCCGAATACGTCGCCCATCGTCCTGAGCGCTCCGATGTCCGCACTCTCCGCCCCCTGTTCTGCAGAGCCGCCTCCGGGAGCGGCGCTGTCAGCTGCTCCGCAGCCGGCCAGCAGCGACGCAGCCATAAGGCAGACGAGTATCAAAGCCGCGATCTTTTTCATATTGTTATCCTCCTCGCCTTTTTATTTAAAACGGTTTCCGGCTAAGAGCAGCCTGCCCCTGCGCTCTTTCAGGGCACAGGCACGGCAAGAACGCGCTCCACGCGCCGTGGAGCGGCGTCTCTCTCAGGACTTCGACATGGAGATGGTGCCGGTGCGCTGGATATCCAGAATACCGTAGCCCTTGATCAGGTCGATGAAATCCTCCACGCCCTCCGGCTCGTCGTGATACTCCAGCAGCAGGAATTTGGGTGACACCTTCATGATCTTCGCCCCGGTGATCTGACACAGGTCGATGACGGCGGAGCGGGTGGCGGCGGTACAGGCCACCTTCACCAGCATCATCTCCAGGGAGATGCTCTTCGTTTCGCTGAGGCGGCGCACCTTGATCACGTCGACCTTCTTGTTCAGCTGCTTTTCGATCTGGTCGATGGTACGCTGGTCCCCGGTGGAGACGATGGTCATACTGGAGATCGTGCGGTCGTCCGTCTCGCCCACGGCAAGGCTGTCGATATTGAAGCCCCGGCGGGCAAAGAGCCCTGCGATGGAGGAGAGCACGCCGTCCTTGTTCTCCACCAGCACGGAAAAGATCCCTTTCATCTCAGCTCCCTCCTTTTACTTCACCCGGTCCTCGCTGTCCACGTCGCACACCATCAGGCAGGCGTCGGGGCAGGCCAGGAACGCGTCCAGCGTCTCCTCCAGATCCTCGTTTCGGGCGCAGGAGAAAAACGGCATGTCGTAGGCCTCGGCGATCTTCTCATATCGGGGCCAGTCATAGAGCTGCACGCCCTCATAGTGGGCGTCGTAGGTGTTGTACTGATACTCCCGCACAAGGCCCAGATAGCGGTTGCGCATCACCAGCACCTTCACGGGGATGTTGTTGACCCGGATGGTGGCCAGCTCGTTCATGGACATCTGGAACGAGCCGTCGCCGCAGACCGCCACGGCCTGCACGTCCGGAGCAAACAGCTTGGCCCCCATGGCGGCGGGGATGGAATAGCCCATGGTGCCCATGCCGCCGGTGGTCAGGAACCGGCCGTTCTTCATCACGTAGTTGTCCGCGCTCCAGAGCTGATTCTGCCCCACGTCTGCGGCGTAGACCGCGTTGTCGTCCATCTTTTCCGACAGCCGCTGCACCAGAAGGTTGGGATTGACCAGCTTATCGCTGAACACCCGGTGATCCACGGTGCTGTGCTTGATCTCCTCCAGCTCGTCGATCCAGGCCTGCCCGGCCGCGTCGATCTCCTGCTCCGTGAGGATCCGGAAAATATCCTTCACGTCGCCTACCAGCGGGATGGTTGGCCCCATATTCTTGCCGATCTCGGCGGTGTCGATGTCGATATGGATGACCCCCACCCGGCGGGCCAGATTCTCCGGTTTCGGGATGGCCCGGTCCGCCAGTCTGGCGCCCACGATGACCAGCAGGTCGGACCGCGCCACCGCCTTGTTGGCGTAGGGCTTGCCGTTGTTGCCCAGCATCCCGAAATAGAGGGGGTGCTTTTTCGGCAGCACGCCGATGCCCATCATCGTGGAGACCAGGGGGATATTGAACTTCTCGCAGAAGCGGCGGATGTGCTCCTCGCCGTCGCCCAGAATGACGCCGCCCCCGGCGCAGATGAGGGGTTTTTCCGCCTCGTTGAGGGCGTCCACGACCTTCTGGATCTGCTGCATATTGACCTTGATCTCCGGCTTGTAGCCCCGGATGGCCGCCGTCTCCGGATACTGGAAGGGTCGGGACAGCTTCCGCTCCTGCACGTCGATGGGCACGTCGATGAGGACGGGGCCCTTCCGCCCGGTGGAGGCGATGTAGAAGGCCTCCTTGAAGATCTGGGGGATCTCGTCGGGGTCCCGGACCAGATAGCTGTATTTGACGAAGGACTCCGTGGCGCCCCGCATATCGGCCTCCTGGAACACGTCGCGGCCCAGCAGCCGGCTGGAGACCTGCCCGGAGATGGCCACGATGGGGATACTGTCGGCGTAGGCGGTGGCCAGCGCCGTGATCAGGTTCGTGGCCCCCGGCCCGGAGGTCACGCAGCAGACCGCCGGCTTCCGGGACAGCCGGGCATAGCCGCTGGCGGCGTGTCCGGCGTTCTGCTCCTGCCGGACCAGGATATGTTCGATCCGGGAGTGGTAAAGCCCCTCGTAGAAGGGGGCGATGGCCACGCCCGGATACCCGAAGACCCGGGTGATCCCCTCAGCCTCCAGACATTTCACCATTGCTTCCGCACCGGTCATAGTCGATCTCCCCTCTCCTTCCGGTCCGATCTGTTTCCTTTGGTATGATTATAGCATAAACGCAACTCATCTTTCAATCACTATGTATGTGAGAAGCAGGGCGCTCCACCCTATTTCAATTCGTTTTCGACGCTCCCCTGCCTTTTCTCTTGCCATTTTCCCTCGATTGTGCTACGATTTCCCTGCCGCACCCCGGACGACGGGGAGCGGGATCGAAAACCGCGGAGGCGTTTGACATGAAAAAGCTCACAGCGATCCTTCTCTGCCTTGCGGCGGTGCTGCCGCTGGCGGCCTGCGGCGCCGCGCCGTCGGTGCTTGGCCCGCAAACCGTGGGGACGGACGTCAAAATAGAGGACGTCACGGATTTCTACTACACCGTCGACTCCTCCACCGATCCGCCGGATTTTCAGCGTTACCGCTTCTACGCGGAGGACGGCGCGTACTGGTTCTACCATGAGACCCGGGCGGGGGATCACTGGCCTCTCACGGAGGCGGATATCACCGTCTCCGGCGCTTTGAAGCTGTCCCCGGACCAGTGGGCGGCATTTTTCGACTGCCTCACCGGCGGCACCGTGCGAAACCGGCAGGAGTCCGCCGATTCCGGCGGCCGGGGTCCCTGGCTCTATCTCTACTGGACCGGCGACCGGGGCACCTGTCAGGAGTTCTCCTTTGCCTCCCGGGACGCGGAGGCCGCCTTTGAGGACCTCTGCCTCACCCTGAAGAACGCCGCCTGACAAAGCCGCCGCGTACTTTGATTTTCTTCCGCTTCTGCGGAAGCGGAGCTCTGCGAGGCTTTTCCTGTGCACAAAGCCCCCGCCGACATGGTCGGCGGGGGCTTTCTTTTCCATTGTGATTCAACTCATCGCTTTCCCCGGGGCGGACGTCCTGTCTTTCCGCCGGGGCGGCCGGATTTCCCCTGACCGCCGGACCGGGATGCCGGATGCTTCTCCTTCGCTCCGCCGGATCGGGACGCCGGTTTTTTCTTCCCCGGTCCGCCGGAGTGCGGCTGCTTCGGGCCGTTCTCCTTCTTCGCCAGCGGCCGGGGCGGCACCAGACAGCCGGGGCCGAAACCGATGAGATCGGACCGCCCCGCCTTCCGCAGGGCCTCCTTCACCAGCGCCTGATTGTTGGGCAGCCGGTACTGGATCAGCGCCCGCTGCATGGCCTTCCGGTGGGGATCCCGCTCCACGTATACCGGCTCCATGGTCCGGGGGTCCAGCCCGGTGTAGTACATGCAGGTGGACAGCGTGGAGGGCGTGGGATAAAAATCCTGCACCTGCTCAGGCCGGCAGCCGGTGGATTTCAGATACAGCGCCAGCTCCACGGCCTCACCCAGCCCGGAACCGGGGTGGGAGGACATGAAATAGGGCACCACGTACTGCTTCAGGCCCAGCTTCCGGTTGATTCTGTCGTACTTGCGCAGAAACGCCTGATACACCGCGTTGCCGGGCTTTCCCATATAGTGCAGCACCGTGTCGGAGACATGCTCCGGGGCCAGCTTCAGCCGTCCGCTGACGTGGTGGCGGCACAGCTCCTGAATGAACGCGTCGTTCTTGTCCGCCAGCGCGTAGTCGAAGCGGACGCCGGAGCGGATGAACACCTTTTTCACACCGGGGATCTGCCGGAGCTTCCGTAGCAGCGCCACGTAGTCGGCGTGGCTGGCGTCCAGATTTTTGCAGGGGGTCGGGAACAGGCACTGCCGGTCCTGACAGACGCCCTTTTCCAGCTGCTTTTTGCAGGAGGGATGCCGGAAATTGGCCGTGGGCCCGCCCACGTCGTGGATATAGCCCTTGAACTCCGGGTCCTGGGTCAGCAGCTTCGCCTCCCGGAGCAGGGACTCATGGCTCCGGGCCTGAACGATGCGCCCCTGATGGAAAGTCAGGGAGCAGAAGCTGCACCCGCCGAAGCACCCCCGGCAGCTGGCCAGAGAGAACTTGACCTCCTCCAGGGCCGGGATACCCCCCGCCGCGTCGTAGGACGGATGCCAGGTCCGCTGATAGGGCAGCTCGTAGACCCGGTCCAGCTCCCGCTCCGACAGGGGCTTCGCCGGCGGATTCTGTACCACGTACGTATCGCCGTACCGCTCCGCCAGCCGCTTCGCCGTGAAGGGGTCCGTGTTGCGGTACTGGACCATAAAGCTGCGGGCATAGGCCTTCCGGTCCCGCTGCAGCTCCTCATAGGAGGGCAGCAGCACCGCGTCCTCCGGGGGCGTCTTCGTCCGGTAGACGGTGCCCTCCAGAAAGACCAGATCCTCCGGCTGAAGCCCCGCCTCCAGGGCCTCGGCGATGGCCACGATGGACCGCTCCCCCATGCCGTAGGAGATCAGGTCCGCCTGAGCGTCCAGCAGCACGGACCGCTTGAGGCTGTCCGACCAGTAGTCATAGTGGGCCAGCCGCCGGAGGCTGGCCTCGATGCCGCCCAGGATCACCGGCACGTCCCGGTACTTCTGCCGGATCAGGTTGCCGTAGACCGTCACGGCGTGGTCCGGCCGCTTCCCCATGACGCCGCCGGGGGTATAGGCGTCCTTTTCCCGGCGCTTTTTCGCCACGGTATAGTGGTTGACCATGGAGTCCATGTTGCCGCCGGAGACGAGGAAACCCAGACGGGGGCGACCGAAAACGTCAATGCTCGCCGGATCCCGCCAGTCCGGCTGTGGGATCATCCCCACCCGGTAGCCGTGGGACTCCAGCACCCGGCTGATGACGGCGGGGCCGAAGCTGGGGTGATCCACGTAGGCGTCGCCGATGATATAGGCGAAGTCCACGCAGTCCCACCCCCGGTCCTCCATCTCCTGCCGGGTCACGGGCAGAAATCCGTTCACGATGCCGCCTCCTCTCTCCGAAATAACAGGCGTACAGACAGGAAAAGGAGAGCCGCAGACACTGCCGCTCTCCTTTTTACTGTCATATGGACGATGCTTACTTCAGCTCGACCTGAGCGCCCTCGGCCTCCAGCTTGGCCTTGAGTTCCTCGGCCTCTTCCTTGGAGACGCCTTCCTTCAGGGTCTTGGGAGCACCCTCGACCAGAGCCTTGGCGTCGCCCAGGCCCAGACCGGTGAGCTCGCGGACGATCTTGATGACCTTGATCTTGGAAGCGGCGTCGAAGCCGGCCAGGACCACGTCGAAATCGGTCTTCTCTTCAGCGGGGGCAGCGCCGGCGGCACCGGCGGCGGCGGGAGCGGCCATCGCGGCGGCGGAAACGCCGAACTCCTCTTCCAGAGCGTGAACCAGCTCGGACAGCTCAAGAACGGTCAGAGCCTTAACTTCTTCGATGATGCCATTAATCTTTTCACTGGCCATGGTAATTAACCTCCTAAATTATCCTGTAATCGATTATTCCGCAGGAGCGGCTTCTTCTGCCGGGGCTTCTGCGGGAGCGGCTTCCTCCGCCGCGGGCTCTGCGGGAGCGGCTTCCTCGGCGGGAGCCTCCGCGGGCGCGGCTTCCTCGGCCGCGGACTCTGCGGGCGCGCCGCCCTTCTCGGCGATTGCCTTCAGGACGATCGCCAGGCTGGTGATGGGCGCCAGCATGGTTCCGAGGACCTGGGCCTGCAGGACCTGCTTGGAGGGCAGGCTGGCCAGCGCCTGGATCTCATCCCCGGAGAGGATCTTGCCGTCCATAAAGGCGGCCTTGATCTCAAAGCGGTCTGTCAGTTTCTTCGCGTACTCGCTGATCACGCGAATGGGTGCGATGGGGTCTTCCTCGCTGGTCGCCAGAGAAGTGGAACCGTTGAGGATGGGGTCGAGCTCGTTCAGGCCGATGCCGTCGATGGCGAAGCGGAGCATCGTGTTCTTGACGACCGTGTACTGGATATCCTGCTTGCGCAGCTCTGCGCGCAATTCGGTATCCTCAGCCACGGTGATGCCCTTGTAATCCACGAACACGCCGCAGGCGGCGTTCTTCATCCGTTCGCTGAGAGCGGCGACGATGGCCTTCTTCTCGTTGAGGACTGCTGCGTTGGGCATAGCTGGGATTCACCTCCGGATTTAAGATGAGGTTTTCCTGCCGGCCGGGACGCAGACCTGTGTCCCGTACAACAAAAAAATCCTCCGCGTCACAAGACAGGAGGACAGCATGATCGCTATTCCGCACTCTCGGCAGGTGGGCAGTACCCGTTATGCACAGAGGCACCTGCTGTCTTTGAACGCAAAAGGTATTATAGCATCCCCAAGCCGGGTCTGTCAAGCTGTTTTTTTGCCGACCGGGAAAGGCTCCGCTGAAGCCGGGCTCCGGTTTGGTATGATAATCCACTCATCAGTTTCTGCCCCTCGAAGGTGCGAATCGGCGGCAAGTCCGCATCACGCACCGCAGAAGCGCGGAAGCGCGTTCTCTTAACCCTTTTCTTGCCGCCTGCGGGCGGAAATGTCTCCGACGGCCTACTTTCTGTATCGTGACAGAAAGTAGGCAAAGAGCACGCATAGAAACCCATGGTTTCTATGTACTTCCTTTCCCAGTCTTACGGAAGTGCCGGCAAAGCCAGCTCGGCGCAGCATGACAGGATTGTGCCTGCTTCCAGCATCACTGCCGCTTCGTCAGCGCAAATTCCATATCCTTTGCTTCCGCACAAGTGCGAAAGCAAACTCATTCCATTGCGCCTCCTCTCCAAACCGGACCCGCTGAAGCTGGGCTCCGGTTTGGTATGATAAT
>JAFWDQ010000022.1 GCA_017516065.1 Oscillospiraceae bacterium | reverse complement strand
GAGGCGGCGGCCCTCGGCGCCGGCGGCGCCCTGCTGGCCGCCGAGCCGGACCTGACAGGCCTGAAGATCGGCGGCGGCGACCTGTGCCGGACCGCCGACGGCCCCGCGTGGGTGCTGTATCTGGAGCCGGCGGCGGGCCAGAAGCGGGATGTGGACGCCTGTATCACCGTGGACGCCGTCACCGGACAGGCGGCGGTACAGCCGCTTCCTGCGCCGCTGACCTTCGTCAAGCCCGGCTATCAGATGGACCGGCCCCTGTGGTTCCGGCATCCCGCCTGGGTCCTGGGGGACCCGGTCTTCGAGCTGGACGACAGCGGCAGAGCCTTCTGGGTCATGCCCCGGCTGCGCAACGGCGTGGGGCTGCTCTCGGGCGCCGAAGTCACCGGTGTGCTGGTGCTGGACGCCGTCACCGGCGAGGAGACCCTCTACGCGCCGGATCAGGTCCCCGGCTGGGTGGACCATGTGTATCCGGCGGACCTGCTGGAAAAGGAATACAACTTCTACGGCCTCTACGCCCGGGGCTACCGGCCGCCGGAGAATAAGGACGAGGCCGTCACCAGGCTCCGGGATCCCCAGCCGGCGATCCTGGACGACGGGCTCTGCCTCCGGGCCGAGATCTGGGACAACGGCGAGGAGCCTGCCCAGGTGGGCGTCCTGACGGCGGACCTGCGGACCGGAGCGGGCCTCGTCTCCCCCGTGACGTGAGGTGAGCGGCGGTGTCAAGACGAAGACGGCGCCGGCCGTTCCGGCGTCTGCTGACCTTTCTGGTGATCGTGGTCCTCATCGCCGGCTTCGTTTACAGCCAGCAGCAGCTGCTCCAGCGGCAGGAGCTGACGGTGACCTGTCAGGGCCTGCCGGAGGCCTTTGACGGCTGCCGCATCACCCTGGTGGCAGACCTCCACGGCAAGGAGTTCGGCGAGGACAACAGCCGTCTGCTCCACGCGGTGCGGGCGGCCCGGCCCGACGTGATCGCCGTGCTGGGCGACATGGTCGACGACCCGGCGCAGCTGGAGATGATACCGGCGGTGTCCCGGGGCCTCGCGGCCATCGCCCCCACCTACTACGTCACCGGCAACCATGAGTGGGCCGTGAAGATCGTGCCGAAGCTGGAGACCGTGCTGGAGGAGTGCGGCGTCACGGTACTGGGCAACGACTACCGGGTCATGGAGCGCGACGGGACGGCCTTCGTCCTCGCCGGGGTCCACGACCCGCTGGGCTACGCCGATCAGGAGACCCCGGAGGAGCTGTACCGGGAGATCGCCGGGCAGCGGCCCGGGGCGTACGTGGTGCTGCTGGCCCACCGGAACACCCGGCTGGAGCAGTATGCCTCCTGCGGTTACGATCTGATCCTCTGCGGACACGGTCACGGCGGTCTGATCCGTCTGCCGAAGGTCGGAGGGCTGGTCAACGCCGATCACTCCATCCCGGCGGAATATGAGGACGGTCTTTATACTCTGGGAGATACACAGATGGTGGTCTCCCGGGGGCTGGGGAACGATCCCTATACCTTCCGGCTGTTCAATCCGCCCCAGGTGCTGACGGTGGTGCTGAGGGCTGCTTAGCCGACCGGGCGGGTCGGGCGTTCTATATTAACTGCTCCGTTAAACGTAACTTTTTTAGGAACGTGCCGACCGCGGCCATACTTTTCTGCTCGCACAGAAAAGTATGGAGAAAAGATGCTCCAAAGGGAAACCCCTTGACATGGGGTTCCCCTTTGGAATCCCCTCCACTATGACAAGTGGGCCTGCCGCCACTGAACCACCCCGGCCGGCAGAGCCCTGGATCGACTCTGCAACCCACCCGCGCTTCCGCGCTGCTGCGGTGGGCGACGTGGTCGGCTGCGTCGGGGCGCTGAGCGGCAAGGCTGCCTTTCCGCACCGCAGCAGGCGCTGTTCTTCCAGCGCAGGGACTTTCACCAAGCACAGAGGGCGCGGCAGCGCTTGGGAAGCGGAGTCAATTCGGCTGAGCGCGCCGGAAAGAGAAAGACGCACTCATAGACGAAAAAGGAAATACATAGAAACCATGGGTTTCTATGCGTGTTCTTTGCCTACTTTCTGTCGCGATACAGAAAGTAGGCCCCCGGAGGGTTCCCTCCGCCCGCAGGCGGCAAATCCTTTTGCGTAAAGGCAACCGCCCTCCCGGCGGGGTGTTGCCTCACAATACACCAGACAATAAGGACCGAGTATGGAATTTTTCGCGGGACAATATGATATCGCCGTCATCGGCGCCGGTCACGCCGGCATCGAGGCCGCCCTGGCGGCGGCCCGGCTGGGCCGCAGGACCCTCTGCTTCTCCATCAATCTGGACGCGGTGGGCAATATGCCCTGCAATCCCGCTCTGGGGGGCACCGGCAAGGGCCATCTGGTCCGGGAGGTGGACGCCCTGGGCGGCGAGATGGCCAGAGCCGCCGACGAGACGTGCATCCAGTTCCGGATGCTGAACCGGGGCAAGGGTCCCGCCGTCCACTCCCTTCGGGCCCAGGCGGACCGCCGGGCCTACCAGCAGCGGATGAAGCACGCTCTGGAAATGCAGGAAAATCTCTTCCTCAAGCAGGCGGAGATCACGGAGATCCGTACGGAAGACGGCGCCGTGTCCGCCGTGGTGACACAGAACGGCGCCGTTTACGCCGTAAAGGCCGCCATCCTCTGCACCGGCACGTATCTGGCGGGCCGGACTATCGTGGGGGAGACCGTCCGGGACGGCGGTCCCGACGGCATGTTCGCCGCCACGCACCTGTCCGAATCCCTGCGGGCCCTGGGCCTGACCCTCCGGCGTTTCAAGACCGGCACGCCGCCCCGGATCAACGGCCGCAGTGTGGATTTCTCCCGTATGGAGGTCCAGAAGGGCGACCCGGATCCCGTGCCCTTCTCCTTTGAAACGCAGACGACCCCCGTCAACCGGGCCGTCTGCCATCTGATCTACACCAATCAGCAGACCCACGACGTGATCCGGGCCAATCTCCACCGCTCGCCCCTGTTCTCCGGCGTGATCCAGGGGGTGGGGCCCCGGTACTGTCCCTCCATCGAGGACAAGGTGGTGCGTTTCGCGGATAAGGAGCGTCACGCCCTCTTCGTGGAGCCCATGGGTCTGGACACCGAGGAGCTGTATCTCCAGGGCTTCTCCTCCTCCCTGCCGGAGGACGTACAGCTGGAGATGGTCCGCACTCTGCCGGGCCTGGCGCAGGCGGAGATGACCCGGCCCGCCTATGCCATCGAGTACGACTGCGTGGACCCCACTGAGCTGCTGCCCACCCTGGAGCACAAGCGGGTCCGGGGCCTCTACGGCGCCGGACAGTTCAACGGCTCCTCCGGCTATGAGGAGGCGGCGGCCCAGGGCCTCGTGGCCGGGGTCAACGCCGCCCTTGCCCAGAAGGGCGAGGCGCCCCTGATCCTCCGCCGCAGCGACGGCTACATCGGCGTGCTCATCGACGATCTGGTGACCAAGGGCACCGACGAGCCCTACCGGATGATGACCGCCCGGACGGAATACCGGCTGCTGCACCGGCAGGACAACGCCGACCGGCGGCTGTCCGCCATCGGGCGGCGGGTCGGTCTGGTGTCCGAGGCGCGGCACCGGGCGGTCCTGGAAAAATACGAGGCCGTGGAGGCGGAAAAGAAGCGGCTGGAGCATACCGGCGCCCGGACGGGCCCGGAGCTGGACCGGCTGCTGGCCTCTCTGGACGAGCCGCCGGCGAAAAACGGCGTGAAGCTGGCGGATCTTCTCCGGCGGCCCCGGCTGACGTATGAGCTGCTCGCCCCCTTCGATCCCCGGCGGCCGCCCCTGCCCCGGGCAGTGACGGAGGCGGCGGAGATCGACCTGAAATACGAGGGCTATATCCGCCGTCAGGAGCGGCAGCAGGCGGAATTCATCCGTCTGGAGTCGCGGGTCCTGCCGGAGGATCTGGACTATCTGTCCATGGAGGGCCTGCGGCTGGAGGCCCGGCAGAAGCTGGACCGGCTGCGGCCCCTGAACCTGGGTCAGGCGTCCCGGATCTCCGGGGTCTCCCCGGCGGACGTGACGGCCCTGATGCTGTATCTGTCCCATGGGCGCTGACGTGATCGCCGTGGTGGGCCCCACCGCCACGGGAAAGACCGCCCTGGCCGTGGCTCTGGCCCGGGCGCTGGACGGGGAAGTGGTGTCCGTGGACTCCATGCAGATCTATCGCGGCATGGACGTGGGCACCGCAAAGCCCTCCCCGGAGGAGCGGCAGGGGATCCCCCACCACATGATCGACGTGGCGGATCCCGCCGAGGACTGGTCCGTGGCCCGGTACGCCCGGGAGGCGACCCGGTGCGTGGAGGACATCCGCGCCCGGGGGAAACGGCCCATCCTGGCCGGGGGCACCGGCCTGTATCTGGACGCCCTGCTGACGGGGCAGACCTTTGCCGACGCTCCGGACCCGGCGCTGCGGGCGGCCCTTCAGGCCAGACTGGCGGCGGAGGGCCCGGAGGCCCTCCACGGGCAGCTGCGGGAGGTGGACCCGGAATCGGCGGACCGGCTGCCGGTGACGGACACCCGGCGGGTCCTCCGGGCTCTGGAGATCTTTCTGTCCACCGGGGAGACCATTACGGAGCACGACCGAAAGAGCCGGCTCCTGCCGCCCCGGTACACGGCGGCCCGGATCGGTCTGGACTTTGCCCGCAGGCAGGACCTGTGGGCCCGGATCGACCGCCGGGTGGACGCCATGATGGAGCGGGGCCTCCCCGACGAGGTCCGGCGGCTTCTGGCGGCAGGGGTGCCGCCGACGTGCACCGCCATGCAGGCCATCGGCTACAAGGAGCTGACGGCGGCGGTGCTGGGCCACGGCTCTCTGGCAGAGGCGGCGGAGACGGTGAAGCTGCGCACCCGGCAGTACGCCAAGCGGCAGCGGACCTGGTTCCGGCGCTCCGCCGACACACACTGGATCCTGTGGCCCTCCGACGAGCCCGATTTTTCCGCGGCCGTCCGGGATTCGACGGACTTTCTGTCCGCCTGAGAGGTACGATGGTCCCAAACCCATTTTACAGAAAAAAGGAGTTGGGACATCATGTCGAATCAGAACAACAGTATCCAGGACCAGTTTCTCACCCAGGCCAGACGGGACAGGCTGTTTTTGACCGTCTTTCTCGTCAACGGCTTTCAGCTGCAGGGCCGGGTCTCGGCCTTTGACGCCTTCACCGTGGTGCTCATGTCCGACGGCCGGCAGCAGATGATCTACAAGCACGCCATCTCCACCATGATCCCGGAACGGCCTCTTGTCCTTCGGTCGGACAGGCTCCCCGGGTCCATGCACACGGCGGGGACGGCATAACGACACAGACTTATCCGGCGTGACCGGCGCCGGGCGTGTTTATCCGAGGGATGTGACACATATGAAGCAGGGTTCCACAGCGACAAAAATCCTCATGCTGGTGCTGTTCATCGGCGTGATCGTCTATTTTGTCGTCTTTCTGCTGGGCAGGACCATGAGTCCCTACCGCACGGAAACGGTATACCGCTATCTGGCGGAGGACGCCATCGCCACCAACGGACTGGTGGTCCGCACCGAGCTGGTGCTGCCCGGCGTCACCGACGGCGGTCTGGTGGACATCCTCCCCTCTGAGGGCCAGAAGGTAGGCTACGGCAACGTCATCGCCCGGGTCTACAACGGCAGCGAGGATCTGGCCCGGCAGAACGAGATCGTGGCCATCACCGACCAGCTGGAGGAGCTGTCCTATTTCAGCAGCGTGGACCGGTCCACCGCCGACGTGAGCACTCTGGACAAGGAGATCACCGAGACCCTGTTCCAGATCCGGGCCGAGACGGCCCGGCGGGACCTCAGCGATCTGGACCAGACGAAAAAGGAGCTGGAGACCCTGCTGCTGCGCCGGGGCATGGCCTACAACAAGGGCATCGGCCTGGACGGCCTCATCGCCGCTCTGCAGGAACGGCTGATGATGCTCCAGGGCCAGAGCGCCGGGGCCATGTATACCGTATACAGTCCCGGCTCCGGCACGTTCTCCTCCCGGGTGGACGGCTATGAGACGCTGGTCACCCCCAAGGATCTGATGACCCTGACACCCTCCTCGCTGGATGCGCTGATCAACGCCAATCCGGAGCCCGACGGCAACGCCATGGGCAAACTGGTCACCGATACGATCTGGTACTACGCCACCACGGTGTCCGAGGAGGACGCCGTGCGCCTCAAGGATACAAACAAGGTCACCGTCCGGTTCCTCCGCTCCGCGGCGGAGGACGTGCCCATGGAGGTGGTCTTCCTGGGCGTGCCGGAAAACGGCAGGGTCCTGGCCGTTCTCTCCACCCACTACTCCCTCACCGATACCACCCAGCTGCGCCGCCAGTCGGCGGACGTGATCCTGATCAGCAGCGAGGGCATGCGCGTAGCCAAGAGCGCCGTGCGCATCCGGGACGACGGCACCGTGGGCGTGTACGTGGTCGAGGGCAAGCGGGCCAGCTTCAAGAGCATCGTCATCGTGGGCGAGGACGGCGACTACTATCTGGTGGAGCCGAAGAATCCCGGCGCCTACTCCCTCCATATCGGCAGTCAGGTGCTGGTGTCCGGTCTGAACGTTGAGGAAGGACGGGTGATCGACTGATGAGTCAGCTGGAGGAACGCATCGCGGCGGTGCGGGAGCAGATCGCCGCAGCGGCCAGGGCCGCGGGCAGAGACCCGTCGGAGATCCTGCTGGTGGCCGCTACCAAGACCCGCAGCGACGAGACGATCCGGCAGGCCGTGGCCGCCGGGATCACCGCCTGCGGCGAGAACCGGGTGCAGGAACTGCTGCCCCATCTGGAGGCCGGGGCCTACGGTGACGCCCAGGTCCACTTTATCGGACACCTCCAGCGCAACAAGGTCCGGCAGGTGGTGGGCAGGGTGGATCTGATCCAGTCCGTGGACTCGGAGGAGCTGCTCCGGCTCATCGATCTGCAGGCAGCGAAGCTGGGTATCGTCCAGGATATCCTGCTGGAGGTGAACATCGCCGGAGAGGCGTCAAAATCCGGCGTCGCGCCGGAACAGGCCATGGAATTGGCCCTGAAAACGGCGGCATATCCCGCCGTCCGGCTCCGGGGATTGATGTGTATCCCTCCGGTATCTGAAATTTCTGGTAAAAATCGCGTATTTTTTGCCGAAATGCGTCATATTTTTGTTGACATAATGAAAAAAACAGGTGATAATAGGGGTATAAACTGGCTGTCCATGGGAATGAGCGACGATTTTACCGACGCCATTGCAGAGGGCGCCAACCTGGTTCGGATCGGAACGGCGCTGTTCGGCCCCCGGGGCTGACTGAAAAAACCGGAATTAAGGAAGGAGTACCGGAGAGATGGGATTATTTGACGAGCTGAAGCGTATGACCCGCCCCTACGATGAGGAGGATTACGAGGACGATTATGCGGAAGAGGACGTGGAGCCTGTAACGGAGCGCCGCAGCCTGTTCGGCTCTTCCGGCCGTGGTCGGGAGAGAAGCGAGCTCCGTGAGTCCGCTGCGCCTGTGCGCGCCCCTGAAGAGCGGCGTTTCAGCGGCAGCAGCAACAAGGTAGTCAATATCCACACCACCACCCAGCTGCAGGTGGTCCTGGTCAAGCCCAAGCGTTTTGAAGAGGCGGCCGATATCGCCGATCATCTGCGGGAGAAGCGCACTGTCGTGCTGAACCTGGAGGAGACCAACGAGAAGATCGCCCGCCGCCTGGTGGACTTCCTGTCCGGCATGGCCTATGCCAACGAGGGCAAGATCAAGAAGGTGGCCATCAAGACGTTCATCATCACGCCCTATAACGTGGACATCCTGGGCGACCTGATCGACGAACTGGAAAACAACGGAATGTATCTCTGATCGTTCCTGACACGAACAGACGATAGGACAGAGGAGGCGCTTGCTGATGCTGACACCCCAGGAGGTATCCGAGCGCGGCTTCACAAGGACGCGGTTCGGCGGCTATAACATGGAGATGGTGGACCAATTCCTCGACCAGCTCACAGCCGACTATTCCACGCTGTTCAGGGAAAACGCGCTGCTGAAAAACAAGATGAAGGGCCTCACCGACAAGATCGAGGAGTACCGCGCTTCCGACGAATCCATGCGCAAGGCCCTCGTGGCCGCCCAGAAGGTGGCCGACGAGATGGTGGAGAAGACGCAGAAAAAGTGCGACGAGATGATCGCCAACGCCGAGCGCGAGGCCCAGGCCCGGGTGGAACAGCTGCGTCAGGAAACTGCCGCGGAGGAATACCGCCTGCAGGTGGCCAGAAGCGCCACCGACGAGCTCAAGCAGGAGCTCAAAGAGCGCTATACCCGCGAACTGAAGCTGCTGGACTCCCTGCCCGACCTGACGCCGGTGCAGCGGCAGCAGTCGCCGGAGTTCGTCGCCGCCGCCGCCGCGGACATCGAGGCCAATATCCGTCAGGCCACTCATCCGGCGGAGGAGCAGGAGACGAAGGAAGCCGAACCCGTCCGGCCCGCCGTGTCGGCGCCGGAGGCTGCTACCCGTGAGCTGCCGGAGCTGTCCAAGCGCCCGCAGCCGGCATCCGTTCCCGACGGCGACACCCGGCGCATCGACCTGGACTCTGCCCAGTCCGGCCGGGACTATGAGGTAAACTGAAGATACAGCAAAAAAGGACCTGTGAAGGCACAGGTCCTTTTTTATATCGTAAAGGAGCGCACAGCTATGGAGAAGATGAAGAAGATCCTCACGGAAATGGCGCGGGAGCAGGGCACGGAGCTGGTGGGCGTGGCCGATGCGGCGCGCTGGGAGACGATCCCCCGCTCGGACCCCGAATTCTGGCCCCGGAATATCTGGCCCTGGTGCACCCGGGTGGTGGTGCTGGGGGCCCGGATCTTCCTGCCCATGACGGCCACCACGCCGTCGGCCCTCAACGGCGAGATGTACAACACCAGCAACCGGGTTTTGGACGACACGGCCTACCGGCTGGCGGTGTGGATCAACAGGCAGGGCTATCGGGCCTTCTTCTTCCCCCGGGACTGCTACGGCAACCCGAAGATCCTCAACACCAACCCCTGCGCCGCCTTCTCTCAGGCTCTGGCGGGCTATTACGCGGGGCTGGGCACCATCGGCTACCACCATATGCTGATCACCCCGGAGGTGGGGCCCCGGCTGCGGCTGGTCTCCGTGATCACGGACATGCCCCTGGAGCCGGACCCCATGCTGGAGACGGAACTGTGCGTCCAGTGCGGACAGTGTGCCAGGAAGTGTCCCTCCGGCGCGCTGAAGGGCACCGACCCCCATGACCCGAAGCTGGCGGACATGGACCGGATCTGCTGCGCCCTGTACCACGAGAATCTGGCCGGTCACTTCTGCGCCCCCTGCGGCGTCTGCGCCAATGTCTGTCCCATCGGGGCGGACCTGGCCGCCTTCCGGGGCACGGAGGCCGTCACCGACGCCGGGATCGACCACGTGCGCAGCTACGGCTCCCGGCCCTTCACCGAGGGAGAGAAGATCGGTCCCCTCCCCTGAGTGTGCTCCCGTGGCGGACATTGAAACGGATCATCGGCCCGGCGGGCGCGGCTTTGCCCGTTTCCGGGCGCGAAAAAACAGCCCCCGGAACGGGGGCTGTCGTCATGTCCCGGAGATCTGCGGTCAGGCCGCCGCGTTTTTCTTCACCCACTCCAGAATGTGGTCGGCAAAGCGCTCCGCGGCGGGGTCCGGATCCTGCCGGACCGCCAGGGCGATGGACCGGCTGCAGGGCGGGTCCAGTTCCATGACACGGACGTGCTCCGTGCGCCCGGTGAGGAGCAGCTCCGGCATGATGCTCATGCCCAGCCCCTCCTCCACCATGGCCAGGATGGCGTAGTCGTCCTTGGTGGCGAAGCGGATGTTCGGCGTGACGCCGGCGGCCTCGCAGGCCCGGCAGGCGTCCTGATTGGACTCCTCCAGCAGACTGATGAAGGGCTCCTGCGGGATCCGGGCCAGTGGGAACCGGTCCCGGTCCGCCAGAGGATGGGACTGCGGCAGCACCGCCAGCAGGCGGTCCTCCCGGAGGGGCAGGAGCCGGCAGGGCAGCACCGCCGGCAGGGCCACGAAGCCCACGTCGGCCTCGCCTTCCGCCATCCACCGGTGGATATCGGAATAATCGCCGTTTTTCAGCTGAAACGTCACGCCGGGATAGGCCAGCTGGAAGGTGCGCAGGATGTCCGGCAGCCAGTTCACCGCCACGCTGGTGAAGGCCGCCACCCGGACGGCGCCCACCTCCAGGCCCCGGATGGAGGACACCGTCTCCTCCAGCTCCGTCTGCCGCTCCACGATGGCCCGGAGCATCGGCCACAGCCGCTCGCCGCTGTCCGTCAGCCGGACGCCGGACCGGCTCCGGACCAGCAGGGGCAGGCCCCACTCCTTTTCCATGGCCGCGATGGCGTGGCTCACGGCGGACTGGGTGCAGCCCATGGCCTCGGCGGCCTTCGTGAGACTGCCCAGCTCCAGGACCTTGCCCAGCAGTACATACCTGCGAATGTCCATTTACTCCTCCACGGGGCCGGTGCCCTCGTATTCATAGGGCCAGCCGGTCTGGCCGCCCTCCAGAATATACAGCTTCGCCGGGTCCACGCCCTGGGACACGAAGTAGTCGAAGGCGTTGCCGGAGCCCATCTTGCCCATGGGGCAGATGAGGATCACGTCGCCGTCGAACTGCTTGAGTTCCTTTACGTATCCCTTCAGGATCGCCTGGGTCTCCGGGGTGTCGCAGGGGAAGGCAAACGTCGCCGTGACGCCGGCGATGTGGTGCTGGTCGTACTGGTCCTGAGGCTGTACGTCGAGCAGCAGCAGGTTCTCCCCGTTCTCCATGGCCTGATGCAGCTCCTCCGCCGTGCGGTACTGGGGCTCCGCGTCCTCCGCCGCGCCGCCGCAGGCGCACAGGGCCAGCGTCAGCAGCAGCGCCAGAGCCAGAGCGGTCCATCTTCTGATTTTCACGTTCCATCGTCTCCTTTGTCCTTGACGGTTTTGTTATTGTATCACATTTTCCTCAAAAGAGGAAGCGGCTGGATTGACGGGTCCCGATTTTTGCGTTATACTGGGAAAAATCAAATCACGGACGACGACACATGTGTTGCCACCGGCATGTAAATCTAATCACGGCTCGTTACGGGACTGCGGATTTTCAGCCAGGGTGATGCAGGGTGTTGTTTTTTGTGAAAAAGGAGGATGTCCCATGCCCAGAAATCAGTTTCAGCGCATGGCCTTCCGGCACCTGTTCCGAAAGGATCTGGCCGCCCGAGAGCAGGCGGCGTGACGTTCAGGGGGATATCCTCCCTCTGCCGGAGGCGGCTCCTTTTTCATAAAAGGTTTTTTCCGCCGGCGGGTGAGGGATGCCTCCGGCGGGTGACTTTCTGTGTGCGACAGAAAGTCACCAAAGAACGCACCAAAGGGGGACCCCCAATCATGGGGTCCCCCTTGTGGAATCCCCTCCCTTATGACAGGAAACGCCCCGCCACAGAACCGCCCCGGCCGGCAATGCCCTGAATTGTCTGCCGCAACCCAACCGCGCTTCCGCGCTGGTGCGTAGGGCAACGCGGCCAACCGCAGAGCCGCGCCCTTCGAGGCACACCCCGTAACCCCGTAAATATCATCCTCGTGGTCGACACGTTCTTTCAAAATGTCCGCTCATCTCCGCGGTCAGACAGAGGGGGAAGATCGCCCCCTTTTCCCCTATTTTGTGGAGAAAAAGCGCCGAAGCACAGGAAATACCCCTTGCAAATCGGGAGATTCCTGTTATAATAAGGAGGCATCCATTATTTTTCTTTAACCTTTATATGAAAATCTTTCATGTAAACCGTAAATCATCAGAAATGGAGACGATACTATGAAACGCAAACTGACTCTGATCCTGGCCTGTGCCATGGTCTTTTCCCTGCTGGCTCTTGCCGGCTGCGGCGGCGGCAACGGCGGCGGCGGCGGCGGCGGTGAAGGCGGCGAGGGCGGCGGCGCTCCTGCCGGCGACACCCTGACCATCGGCGTGCTGGCGCCCACCACCGGCTCCGAGGCCTATTACGGCACGGACATGCTCAACACCTATCAGATGGCTGTCGACGAGATCAACGCCGCCGGCGGCATTACCGCGGGCGACAACAGCTATCAGCTGGTCCTGAAGCAGGAGGACGACGCCTGCGACGCGGCCACCGCCTCTGCGGCTGCCGCGAAGATCATCTCCGCCTCCCCCGACTTCGTGGTGGGCGGCTACTGCTCCGGCGCCACCATCCCGGCCCTGCAGCAGTTCTATGACGCGAACCTGATCATGCTCGTTTCCTGCGCCAACTCCACCAACATCACCGATCTGGGCCTGGAGCAGACCTTCATGATCAACTCCCCCGGCACCCATCAGGCGGTGAAGTTCTTTGAGCTGTGCAACTATCTGGGTGACACCAAGATCGCGCTGATCCATCAGGGCGACGACTACACCAAGAACCTCAGCGACATCACCACCGAGGGCGCTGCCGACATCGACGGCGTCGACATCGTGACTACCCAGGTCATGGAGAAGGGCGCGGCCGACGTGTCCGCCATCGTCACCGCCATCAATCAGTCCGGCGCCGATGTCGTCTACTGGTGCGGCTACCACGCCGACGGCTCCAACGTCATCAAGCAGCTGCGTCAGGGCGGCTATGAGGGCGACATCGTCTGCGGCGACGGCTCCTCCTCCGTGGATCTGATCACCGCCTGCGGCAGCTACGGCGAGGGCGTCTACGTCACCTCTCCTCCCTCCGTCAACTTCGCCGAGGGCGGCGAGGATTACGTGGCCGCCTACAAGGAGGCCTACGGCATGGAGCCCGGCGCCTATTCCACCCTGTGCTATGACACCATCTATCTGCTCAAGGCCGCCATCGAGGAGGCGGGCACCACCGACTATGCGGCCGTGCGGGATACCCTCCAGAACATCGAGTATCAGGGCATGTCCGGTCTGATCAAGTTCACCCCCGACCGGGAGCTGGCGGAGTCCAACTTCATCGTGCTCCAGATCCACGACGGCGCCTATCAGCTCATCGACGTGTAATTATTTCATCCTGAACCCGCTTCGCTGGGCTTCAGGATGAGGGGGCTGCGGCCTGCTGCAGCGCATGATTTTGCCCGCCGTGAGCGGGCAAAATCCCACGTTTGCAGGCCGAAATGTGTTTTTTCCGTGATACATGCTCCCGGAAAAAACGGTCCAACTTTATTCGCGGCGTCCGCGCCGCGAACTCTACGAGTTTTTTTGATCCGACGCTGTCCCGCCGCCTTCTGGCGGCGGGACAGATTGTCGAAAAGCCTCGCAGAGTTCCGCGCCCGCAGGCGCGGAATACCGTTCAATTCTGTTTTTTCCGGGAGCATGTATCACGGAAAAAACTCTTCTCGCGGAGCGCCCGTGCGCCTTTCGGCGTGCGGGAAGCGAAGCGCATCTCTCTCAACGCAAAACCCAGCGAAACGGTTTTGCGTTGAAGCGCGGCGACATGGGCGCCGCGCTGTATCGGTGGTGAATCGTGTTTGAGTGTATTTGATATCTACATCCAACAGATCGTAAACGGCCTGATCCTGGGCTCGTTCTACGCTCTCATCGCCCTGGGCTACTCCATGGTCTACGGCATCATCAAGATGCTGAACTTCGCCCACGGCGATATCTACATGTTCGGCGCCTTCGGCAGCTGGGCAGTCTTCTATTTCTTCGCCAACCGCGCGGGCGCCGAGTGGGCCTGCCTGCTCTTTGGCGTGCTGGCGGCCATGTGTCTGTGCGCGGCCCTGGGCTTCCTGATCCAGCGGGTGGCCTACCGGCCTCTCTTTGACGCGCCCAGACTGTCCCTGATGATCGTGGCCATCGGCGTATCGCTGGTTTTGGAAAACGCCATCATGATGGTAACCAACGGCGACTCGGTCTATCTGAACCTGGGCATCAATATGACCGCGGGCTTCCGGATCGGCCACGTCTCCGTCAAGTGGATCCAGCTGGTGCTGTTCCTCATCGCCGTGGTGGTGATGGTGGGTCTGACCCTGCTGATCAACTATACCAAGTGGGGCCAGGCCATGCGGGCGGTGTCCGAGGATATGAACACCTGCCGGCTCATGGGCATCAACGCCAACAAGGTCATCGCTCTGACCTTCATCATCGGCTCCGTGCTGGCCGCCATCGCCGGTACCATGAACGGCGTGTACTACGGCTCGCTGAAGTACGACATGGGCTATATGATGGGCATCAAGGCCTTCACCGCCGCCGTCATCGGCGGCATCGGCTCCATACCCGGCGCCATGCTGGGCGGTATCCTCCTGGGCGTGCTGGAGGCTCTGGGCACCCAGATCTGCGGCTCCGCCTGGAAGGACGTGTTCGCCTTCGGTCTGCTGATCCTGATGCTGGTGTTCAAGCCCAACGGGATCTTCGGTCTGAGTGAGACGGAAAGGATGTGACGGATATGAAGCAATCGACTTCTCTGCGCGCCTTTCTCGGCAAGCGTTCCACCCAGTGGACCGGCATCCTCGTGGTGCTGATCTTCGCCGTCACGCTGCCCCTGTACGCCAATATCTACGTCATCGGCGTGGCCTGGAACGCCCTGTTCTATATGCTGCTGGCCCTTGGCTGCAACGTCATCGTGGGCTATGCCGGCCTGTGCGATCTGGGCTACTCCTCCAAGGTGGCCATCGGCGCCTATACCACGGCCATCCTGATGAAGACCTTCGGGTGGAACTTCTGGGCCACTCTGCCCGTCTCGATCCTGGCCTCCGCCATCATCGCCTGCCTGGTGGGCATGCCCACCCTGCGGCTCCGGGGCGATTATCTGGCCATCGTGACCCTGGGCTTTTCCGAGATCATCCGCCTTGTGGCGCGAAATCTCAACGTCACCGGCTCCGCCTCCGGCATCTCCGGCATCAAGAGCCCGGTGATCTTCGGGGTGAAGTTCTCCACTCCCTGGATGCAGTATTTCATCTTTTTGATCCTGGTGATCATCTTCATCTTCGTCTCCCTGCGCTTGAAACGCTCCCGGTTCGGCCGGGCGCTGGAGTATATGCGGGAGGACGAGGACGCCGCCCGGGCCATGGGCGTCAACGTGCCCCGGTTCAAGCTGCTGGCATTCGTCATCGGCTCGGTCATGGGCGGTCTGGCGGGCAGCTTCTACGCCGTGAAGATGGGCAGCTTCTCCCCCAGCTACGTCACCTTTACCGAGTCGGCCTACATCCTGCTGATCGTGGTGCTGGGCGGCATGGGCAAGACTCCGGGCATGCTCCTGGGCGCCACGCTGTTCATCGTGCTTCAGGAGATCTTCCGGAACGTGGGCAACAGCCGCATGCTGATCTTCGGCATCCTGCTGGTGCTGATCATGATCTTCCGGCCCCAGGGCATCTGGCCCGACAAGCGGCCCTCCTTCCTGCCCAGCCGGCGGGAACGGAAACAACTGTCAGAAAGGACGGAGACACATGGCACTGGTTGAAGTCGATCATCTCACCGTCCGTTTCGGCGGCCTGACCGCCATCAATGACCTGTCCTTCACCACGGAGGAGGGCTCCATCACCGCCCTGATCGGTCCCAACGGCGCAGGCAAGACCACCGCATTCAACTGCCTGACCGGCTTCTACAAGCCCACGGAGGGGGACGTCCGCTTCGACGGGAAGTCTCTCGCCCCCCTCAAGCCCCACGAGATCACCGCTCTGGGCATCATCCGCACCTTTCAGAACGTGCGGCTGTTCAAGCGCATGAGCGTGATGGAAAACGTCATGAGCGGACCCCACAGCATCACGAAGCAGTCCGTCTTCGGCGCTCTCTTCCACGGCCCCGCCCAGAAAAAAGAGGAGGCGTTCATCCGGCAGACCGCTTTGGAGAGCATGGAATTCGCGGGCATCGCGGATCTGGGAGACAGCATCGCCCAGGACCTGCCCTACGGACTCCAGCGCCGGGTGGAGCTGGCCCGGGCCATCGCCGCGAAGCCCCGGCTCATGCTGCTGGACGAGCCGGCGGCGGGCCTCAACGACGCGGAGAAGGAGGAGCTGATGGCTCTCATCCGCCGCTGTCGGGACGAGCTGGGCATCACCGTGTTCCTCATCGAGCACGATATGGACATGATCATGAATCTGGCGGAGAAGATCGTCGTCATCAGCTTCGGCTCCAAGATCGCCGAGGGCACCCCCGACGAGGTGAAGAACGACTCCGTCGTCATCGAGGCATATTTGGGAAGCGAGGACGAGCCTGCGTAATGGAAAAGCTGCTTGAAGTTGAACAGGTCGAGACCTGTTACGGGAAGGTGAAAGCCCTCAAGGGCATCAGCTTCTCCGTGGAAGAGGGCCAGATCGTGGCCCTGCTGGGGAGCAACGGCGCCGGCAAATCCACCTCTCTGAAGACCATCTCCGGCATCACGCCGGCCTCCTCCGGCACCGTCCGGTTCATGGGGGAGGACATCACCCGGCTGTCGGCCCACAAGATCGCCGCCCGGGGCCTGGCCCATATCCCCGAGGGCCGGTGCATTTTCAAAAATATGACCATCCGTGAAAATCTCCTGCTGGGCGCCTTCACCGTGAGCTCCGACGCGGAGAAAAAGCGCGCCATGGACTACGTGTTCGACCTGTTCCCCATCCTGGGCGAGCGCCGCAAGCAGCTGGCGGGTACCCTCTCCGGCGGCGAGCAGCAGATGCTGGCCATCGGCCGGGGCCTCATGGCCCATCCGAAGATGGTCATGCTCGACGAGCTGTCCATGGGCCTGGCGCCCATCATCGTGCAGCAGCTGGCGGGGGTCATCCGGAAACTCAACGAGGCCGGCCTCACCGTGCTGCTGGTGGAGCAGAACGCGAAGATGGCCCTGGCGCTGGCGGATTACAGCTATATCCTCAGCACCGGCAGCATCGTGCTGGAGGGCAAGAGCGCGGAGCTGCAGCACAACAGCGACGTCATCAAAGCGTATCTGGGCGGTGACCGGAAGTGAAGCGGCTGCTGATCCTTGCTCTGGCGGCGGCCCTGGCCCTGCTGACGGCCCTTCCGGCCTCTGCGGCGGACGGTGAGCGCTCCGCAGACGCCGCAGACCTGTTCCGGAACCGGCACTATACCGTCACCGGCACCCTCTGTACCCAGGACGGCTCCTGGGACTATACCCGCTGTGTGGACGGCGAGGACTGGCTCCAGATCCGGGACGGTCAGAAGACGTATCTGCTGGACCATCTGCTCTACACGGCCTGCGGCACGGTGTATCTCAAGAGCAGTCCCGGCATCGTTCGCACGGTGGTCTATGAGGAGATGACCTACAGCGGCAGCGGCCGGAGCGCGGTCCCCTTCCTGCCGGAGGATACGGAGTACGACTGGGAGTCCTATTCCGTTGAGGACTGCGGCTGCGTCACCGGCCGCATCGAGACGGCGGACCTGCGGTTTTACTACACCGACGACGGCGCGCTGTTTGCCATCTACGCCAATATGTTCGGGGACCGGAGCACCGTTCTGGTGCGGGAACTGTCCCCGGACGTCCCCGCGAAGGCGCTGACCCTGAGATGGTGGTGCCCGAAGGTGTGGGGCGAGATCAACTGAACAAATGCCCCCGGGGTGATACCGTTTCACCCCGGGGGTTTTTGTTTGACTGCGGAGAAGGACGGAAACTTTCAGGGCACGCCCCTCCCGGGAGACCTGCTTTCTGTGCGCGTCTTTGGTGACTTTCTGCGCGATCAGAAAGTCACCCGCCGGAGGCATCCCCGCCCGCAGGCAGAAAACCTTTTTCGTAAAGGGGCATGCCCCTCCCGGCGGGCCATACTTTTCTGCTCGCACAGAAAAGTATGGAGAAAAGATGCGCCAAAGGGGGCCCCCCATCATGGGGTCCCCCTTGTGGAATCCCCTCCACTATGACAGGAAACGCCCAGCCACAGAAACACCCCGGCCGGCAGAGCCCTGAATCGACTCTGCAACCCACCCGCGCTTCCGCGCTGCTGCGGCGGGTGACGGGGATTAGTCGCAGGGCCGCACCCGTAGAGGCGCAGTTGCAGAGGAGCAAGTAATAATACCAAACCGGAGCCCAGCTTCAGCGGGTCCGGTTTGGGTTTTGAGGCCAGCCGCCGATTTGCACCCGTCGAGGCGCAGGAACAGAGGAGCAACAGCCGATTCGACAGAGCAAGAGCGGCAGCGAAGCAAGGAGCAAAGACAATGCAAGTTTGCTGCGCCGAGCTGTCTTTGCCGGTATTTTCGTCAGAGCGGGAAAGGAAATACATAGAAACCATGGGTTT
>JAFWDQ010000021.1 GCA_017516065.1 Oscillospiraceae bacterium | reverse complement strand
CCTGGATGCGGCCAACGCTAAGGCAGCCCAGCTGGGCAAGGTTACTCTAAACCTCCTCTTGCAGAAGATGGTGGCCGACGTCACAGGTGAAGGAACAATAGACATTCTTGACGTGTCCCAGATCAAGGCAGCCCAGCTGGGCAAGGCCACTCTGCAGTGGGATAAGACATAAGGGGATGCCATATTAATATCAATGTCGATTCATCCCTTGATCTAATCCGCGTTGGCGCTCAAACTGACATAGCATAACAAGACCCCGCGGCACGGTGCTGTTACCGTGCCGCGGGGTTTTTGTTTCTCAAAAAGTGCTTTATAAAGCGCCGCATCCGCGACAAAACGCCCCTCATTTCCCGCGCAGAAATGAGAGGCGTTTGCCATAAAAGCAGGTTGTCAATCAGAATGCGGCGTGATAGAATAATTACACCAAAACCGCTTAATATTTTGAAATATTTTTGCATTTTTGCAATATTATTTCATTCAGCGGTCACGCATGCTCTGTCTTAACGCCCTTTTGACAAGGAGAAACTTAAAATGAAGACGAAACGCCTTCTGTCATTGCTGCTCAGCATAATACTGACCCTGTCCCTTGTGCCCGCCCTTGCCCTTGCGGCGGACCCCGAAACCGTCGACGGCGGTATTTGCGGCGACGACCTCACCTGGACCCTGGACAGCGACGGGGTGCTGACCATCAGCGGTACCGGGGCGATGGATGACTATAACGCAGGCTCTGCCCCTTGGTATTCGTGGAAAGCGGAGATCGAAACCGTAACGGTCAACGACGGCGCCGCCACCATCGGGAGCAACGCGTTTGCCTGGTGCGGCAGCGTGACGGGCGTAACGATTCCCGACAGCGTCACCTCCATCGGGAGTCGGGCGTTTTACGGCTGCGGCAGTCTGTCCGGCGTGACGATCGGCAGCAGCGTCACCGCCATCGGGGAAAGTGTGTTTTACGGCTGCAGCAGCCTGGCGAGCGTGACGATCCCCAACGGCGTTACCTCCATCGGGAACAGTGCGTTTCAAAACTGCAGCAGTCTGACCGGCATAACGATCCCCGACAGTGTCACCGTTATCGGGGACAGCGCTTTTTCCGGCTGTACCGAGCTGACCGCCGCCGCGATCCCCGCCAGTGTTACCACTATCGGGAGCAGCGCGTTTAGCGGCTGCATCGGTCTGCTCACCGTAACGATCCCGGTCAGCGTTACTGCTATCGGTGCCGGCGCGTTTTCCGGCTGCACCGGTTTGACCGGCGCGACGATTCCCGCCAGCGTCACCGCCATCGGAGACAGCATGTTTCAAAGCTGCAGCAGTCTGACCGGCGTGACGATCCCCGCCAGCGTCACCTCCATCGGAGACCGTGCGTTTTCCGGCTGTACCGGCCTGACGGACATATACTATGGGGGCACGCAGGCGCAGTGGGATGCTGTCACCATCGGCGCCGACAACGAGCCGCTGGCCGATGCCGTTCTGTATGTTACGGCCATTGCCGACGGCGCCTGCGGCGACGGCCTCACCTGGATCCTGGACAATGACGGCGTTCTGACTGTCAGAGGCACCGGTGCGATGGATGACTATCTTGCAGGCTCTGCTCCCTGGTATTCGTGGAAGGCGGAGATCAAGGCCGTGACGGTCGGCGACAGTGTTACCAGCATCGGAAGCAACGCGTTTGCCTGGTGCAGCAGTCTGACCAGCGCGGCGATCTCTGACAGCGTCACCGCCATCGATGACCGAGCGTTTTACGACTGCAGCAGTCTGATCGGCATAACGATCCCCGACAGCGTCACCACCATCGGAGATCAGGCGTTCAGAGGCTGCACCGGTCTGATCAGCGTGAGCTTCGGCAGCAGTGTCGTCACCATTGGAAACAGTGCGTTTCAAAACTGCAGCAGCCTGACAAGCGTGACGATTCCCGATAGTGTTGCCTCTATCGGAGACCGCGCGTTTTACAACTGTACCGGTCTGACCGGCGCAGCCATCGGCAGCCGTGTCGCCTCCATCGGGAGTGCTGTATTTCAAAACTGCAGCAGTCTCGCCAGCGTGACTATCGGCAGCAGCGTTACCTCCATCGGTGCCGATGCGTTTTCCGGCTGCAGCAGTCTGACCGGTGTGACGATCCCCGACAGCGTCACTGCCATCGGGGGCAGTGCGTTCAACGGCTGCAGCAATCTGACCGATATTACCATCCCCGTCAGCGTCACTGACATCGGAGACAGTGCGTTTTCCGGCTGTATCGGTCTGACGGATGTCTGCTATGGCGGTACGCAGGCACAGTGGGATGCCGTCACCATCGGCGCCAACAACGAGACACTGACCGATGCCGTCCTGCACGTTGCGGCCATAGCCGGCGGCACCTGCGGCGACGATCTCACCTGGGTCCTGGACAATGACGGCATCCTGATCATCAGCGGCACCGGGGACATGGATGACTATGACGCGGGCGCCGCTCCCTGGTATCCGTGGAGAGCAGAGATCGAAACCGTGACGGTCGGCGACGGTATTACCGGCATCGGAAGCAGCGCGTTTGCCTGGTGCAGCAGTGTGACGAATGTGACGATCCCCGACAGCGTTGCCGTTATTGGGACCGGTGCGTTCAGCGGCTGTACCGGCCTGACCGGCGTGACGATCCCCGCCGGCGTCACATCCATCGGGAGCACTGCATTTTGCGATTGCACCGGCCTGACTGACATTACAGTATCCGCCGATAATACGGTATACACTTCGGCGGATGGAGTGCTGTTCAACAAGGACAAGACGACGCTGATTCAGTATCCGGCCGGCAAATGCGGCGCCTATATTATCCCTGCCGACGTTACCTTCATCGGAGAAAATGCGTTTTACGGCTGCAGCAGTTTGACCGGCGTAACGATTCCGGTCAGCGTTACCGCCATCGGCGCGAAAGCATTTTACAACTGCAGCGGTTTGGAGGATGTCTGCTACGTCGGTACGCAGGCGCAGTGGAACGCCATCTCCATCGCTGGCAGCAACGATCCGCTTACCAATGCCGCGATCCACTGTAACAGCGATCCCATCGTCACGCTGGAGGATAGGACCAACGGCGCGGCGACGGTGAGCGGTATCGACAGCGGAGGCACATATTCCGGCGAGACCACCTTCACGGTCACTTACAAGTATGCCTGTATGATTGCCTGCACCGTCGACAACGGCGAGACCTATACCCGGCTCAGAGGCACAAAAGTCGAGAACGGCTGCACCTTCACGATCGACGTGGCGCAGGATATGACCATCGTCATCGTCAGAAAAGGTGATGTTGACCTCGACGGCAGCTTTACAATCCTGGATGCGGCAACCGCTAAGGCAGCCCAGCTGGGCAAGGCCAATCTAAACCTCCAGCAGAAGATGGCGGCCGACGTCACCGGCGAAGGAACAATGGACATTCTTGACGTCTCCCAAATCAAGGCCGCCCAGTTGAGCAAGACCACTCTGAAGTGGGATACGTAATAAGGGGAATCATGGTGTCGGTCCTTTCATCGATCTGATCCGTTTTAGCCCCTTGATAACAAGAAATAACAAGACCCCGCGGCACGGTACCGATACCGTGCCGTGGTTTTTTTGTCAGTCAAAAGGAGGCCTTATAGAAGGCTACTTCCGTTGCAGCCCCACTGTCTAGGTGGCGCTTTCGACACAATAATGAGGGGCCCATACTATAAAGAAAAGGTTGCCAAGAAGAGCGTTACCTGATATAATAATTGCAAAATTACACGGAAACAACCGAAAATTTTAAATATTTTTGTGCTTTTTGCAATATTATTTCGTTTATCAATCACATGCGCTCGGTCTTAACACCCTTTTTACATGGAGGAAATGAAAATGAAGATGAAACGGCTTCTATCATTGCTGCTCAGTGTAGTGCTGATCCTCTCACTTATGCCGACTTTTTCACTTGCGGTGGATCCCAACACCGTCGCCAGTGGTATCTGCGGCGACGATCTGATATGGGACCTGAACAGCGACGGTGTCCTTACTGTTACTGGCGCCGACATCGTTGCCAGAGGCACCTGCGGCGACGACCTCACATGGGTTCTGGACGGCGACGGTCTTCTCACTGTTATCGGTACCGGCAGCATGACAGATTTCTATGATGCAGCCGATACCCCCTGGTATTCATACCGGGCAGATATCAAGACAGTGGTCATAGGAAACGGCGCGACGAGCGTTGGAGACTATGCGTTTATCGACTGCACTGGTTTGACCAGCATCGACATTCCAGACAGCGTCATCAGCATTGGTTCCAGGGCGTTGAGCGGCTGCGTAAGCCTGACCGGCATTACCTTGCCTGACGGCGTTATCAGCATTGGGAACTATGCGTTTTATAACTGCAATTCACTGATGACAGTCACTGTTCCCTACAGCGTTTCCACCATAGGGAACTCCGCATTCCGCAACTGCACGGGCCTGACGGACGTCTACTATGACGGCAGTGAGGATGAGTGGAGCGCTATTTCCATCGGATCAGGCAACAGCCCGCTCACATCCGCAACGATTCACTTTGCCGAATCTCATGATGTCGGTGACGACGATACCGATGCTGACGCGGATGCCGACGCCGATACGGATGCCGGGTTGCTTGCTACCTTTGACAACAAGGTCACCAAGGACACGCTTTACAGGACCCTGGGCAGGAGCAGTGTCAAAAACCTGAAGAACGGGAACGGCACTCTGACCGTAATTGTCGACGGCGTGACGTATGACATTGCTGATATCGAGGGTTATTTCAATTCCGGCGACTCCAGCACCTTTGCCAGCCTCCTGAAGGACGGCTCCCGGATGGGCGAGGGCCATGGCGGTAACTTCATCGACGCCACCGGCTACGGCTCCTACACTGAGTTGTATCAGGACGAGGCCAATAACGTAAGGATTATCGTTACCAACAAGTATCTGGTTCGGGCCGTCAGTGACTATAATGCTGCCAGGGACCGGCTGAGAGTCGAGCTGGTGAACGTTGACGACATCAACGAGTACACCCCCGCTGGTATCACTCTGGACGACAACACTTTGTCTGCAGCCGACTTTCCCGCTGTGGCCAACGCCCTTGAGGGCGATTACTTCGTCGTCACCATGGATGCCGTTTACGGCACCTACAACGGCAAGTTCGAGGTCAAGTCCGTCGAGCCCGCCAGGCTGATCAGCGGCACCGTGAACACCTTCACCCAGAATCTGTTCAAGCCTGAGTTCAGTTCCGTCACCATCGATGGCACCGTTTACAAGTACGGACTGCTGGCCGCCTGGCACGATGGCTATGAGGCTGCCTACTCCGTGGGTGAGGCCGCCGTTGTGGTCACCGATTCCAACGGCTACATCCTGTACGTTGACGACGCTGTCGCCGTTGACAAGTATGTCTTTATCTACGATTTCTTTACTGATGGCATGGGTGCGTTGCAAGCCAACAACAAGGCCGACGCCTTTTTCATCGACGGTACTGACGCTGTCATCACCGTGGATACCGTGAGGGATTCCAACAAGGAAAAGATCACTGATCCTCAGGCCGGTTGGTATTCCTACAGCGTGGGCTCCGACGGCAAGTATAAGCTTACCCTGCTTGAAAATCAGAACATGACGGATAGCTTCGAGAGTGTTGTTCTGAAGAACGGCGTTCTCAACTGCATCGAGGGCGTGGATACCAAGGGCAACAGCGCCACCACGATCATCGTCTATGACGACGAGAACGACGATATCGTTGTTTACAACGGCGCCACCAAGGCTCCCGACGTGAAGCTGCTTTCTGGCGGTTTCGCCGAAGTGTTCTACACCATGAACAGCAAGGGCAACCTGGAGTACATCTTCGTCTCCTGCCTGGGCGATGTTGACATCGACGACGGCGAGCCTGGCGGCGGCAATGACTCCCTCGTTGACGATCTGGTGTACATCCTGTGGAACGACAGCGCCGTCATCGACGAAAACGACAACACCTATGTCCAGGTCGGGGCCCTGCAGGACCAGGGCAACTGGGCTTACCTGAACTTCGCCATGGGCGACTTCAACGCTGCGTACGATTGCTTCCAGCTGGTCTACAAGGTCAAGACGAACTCTGACGGCTATGCCACCGGCTTCACCACCATTGCGCAGGCCGCTGAGACCAAGCCCGATGACTACTTCTTCTCCCCGATTTCCGGCGAGGCTAAGTTCGACAAGGGCACCCTGAGCTTCGGCGATGTGGCCATGGACGTCTCCGATACCGACATCTATCTGATCGTTGTCAGCGCCGGCAATGAGAAGATCGTTGCCGATCCCGGCGTTCCCGCCGACTTCACCAACCTGCACATCAAGGGCAACCAGGTGAAGAACATCCTGTACGGCTATGAAGTCGTTGCCGGTACCGCCGCCGGCGTCCGTGCCAACGATGGCAGCGACGCTCTGGCCTGCCTGTACATCACCGTCTTCGCGACTGCCCCCGTTGACAACGGCGGTGAGGGCGACGCTGATGCTGATGCTGATGCCGACGCTGACGCTGATGCCGATTGTGATTGTGATACCGATACGGATACGGATACGGACACTGACACTGACACCGATTGCGATTGCGACGCCGACGCCGATTGCGATACGGACGCCGATTGTGACACTGATACCGATACCGACGCTGATACCGACTCAGACTATGAGGTTGCCGGCGGCAGATGCGGCAATAACCTCTACTGGACGCTGAACAGCAATGGCACCCTGACCATCCACGGCACAGGGCCCATGTGGAATTGGGATGTCGAAGGCGACGCTGATGCCGACGCCGACGCTGATGTAGACACCGACGTGGACACAGATGTGGATACTGATGTAGACACGGACGTGGATACCGATGTGGACGCTGACGTGGACACAGATGTGGACACTGATGCCGACACTGACTATGGCTACTATTCCACCAATTCGTTCATGTCTTACGTCAACAAGGCTGCCTCCGGTGATTTCATCCTCACTGCCGAAGGTGACGACGAGGGCGACACCGACACCGATACGGACACCGACGCAGACGTCGATACCGATGTGGATACCGACGTCGATACCGATGCGGATGCCGATGCCGACGCTGACGCTGACGCTGATTCTGACGCGGCGCCCACCATCAGAGCCGAGCTGAGCCCCGCTGAACTGACCGAAAGCAGTGAAGCGCAGACCGTCACCCTGACCATAACCGCCTCGGAAGAGACCACTTTGGATGGTATTGAATACTCGATCGTTCCGAGCTGGGAAGGCGAAATTACTGCCGACACCGCCCCGGATGGCGGCAAGTTTACGGCCGGTGATATTGGTAAGGATAAGGAGGGCAATTATCATATCGCATGGTCGACAGCGGATGCAGAAAACATTACCACGGATGCTTTAGGTACCTTCACGATCACCGTTCCTGCCGGCACTGCTGCCGGTGACTATACCGTGCTGGTTCTGGATCTGGAAGCAACTGCGAATTATGGCGCTGATATTGTTCTTTCCGGTGATGCCACTGCCGATCTGACCATCAGTGCTGACGAAGAGGGCGACGACGACGCCGACACGGATACGGACACCGATACCGACACTGATACGGACACCGACACCGATACCGATACCGATACGGACACCGATACCGACACCGATACCGATACCGACACCGATACCGACACCGATACCGATACGGACACCGATGCCGACGCCGATGCCGACACCGACACGGATACGGATATCGGGGGAATGGGCGTTGCTCCCTGGTATTGGTATCGGGGACGAATCAATAATGTTGTGATTTCTAATGGCGTCACCACCATCGGGAACAATGCATTTTATGACTGCTACAATCTGACCAATGTGTCTATCCCCAACAGCGTCACCTCCATCGGGTACGGTGCGTTCGAATACTGCAGCAGCTTGACCAGCGTGACGATCCCCGCCAGAGTTACCTCTATCGGGAGTTATGCGTTTTACGGATGCAGCAGACTGACCAGCGCGACGCTTGGCAGCAGCGTTACCTCCATCGGGTATGGTGCGTTCGAATACTGTAGCAACCTGACCAGCGTGACGATCCCCGCCAGGGTCACTTATATCGGGTCCTGGGCGTTTTACGGCTGCAACCGCCTGTCGTTCGTCAACTACGGCGGTACGTATTCACAGTGGAATCGTATCTCCATCGGAAGCTATAACAGCCCGCTTTTCAACGCTGTGATCTACTATTATGGTGATTATGAGGGCGATACCGATACGGACACCGACACGGATGCCGACGCTGACGCAGATGCCGACGCCGATGCCGATTGCGATTGTGATACCGATACCGACACGGATACGGACACGGACGCCGATTGTGACACCGACACTGACACTGATTGCGATTGTGACACCGACACCGACACCGATACCAACACCGACACCGACTCGGACTATGATTTGCCTGTCAGCGGCGTCTGTGGCACTAACCTCACCTGGACGCTGAACAGCAATGGCACCCTGACCGTCAGCGGCACAGGGCCCATGTATAACTACTCATCTTCTGGCCCGTGGAACGGTTATAGGGAACGGATTAGAAATGTTGTTCTCCTCAACGGCGTCACCAGCATCGGGAGCTACGCGTTTAATGGTTGCTACAATCTGACCGGCGTGACGATCCCCGGCAGCGTCACCAGCATTGGAGACTATGCGTTTGGAGCTTGCAGCCATCTGACAAGTATTACTGTGGCCTCCAATAATCCGAGCTATGTTTCAGCAAATGGCGTTCTGTTTAACAAGAACAAGACGGCGCTGATTCAATATCCGGCCGGCAAAAGCGGCGCCTATACGATCCCTTATGGCGTCACCAGCATCCGAGACTATGCGTTTTCCGGCTGCACCGGCCTGACCAGCGTGACCATCCCCAACAGCGTCACCACCATCGGGAGTGAGGCGTTTTACGGTTGCAGCAGCTTGACCAGCGTGACGATCCCCGCCAGAGTTACCTCTATCGGGAGGTATGCGTTTTACGGATGCAGCAGACTGACCAGCGTGACGATCCCCGCCAGCGTCACTTATATCAGGTCCTGGGCGTTTCACGGCTGCAACCACCTGTCGGTCGTCAACTACGGCGGCACGCAGGCACAGTGGAACAATATCTCCATCGAGTCCTATAACGACCCGCTTTACTACGCTGTGATCTACTTTGGTGATTATGAGGGCGATACCGATACGGACACCGACGCCGACGCTGACGCAGATGCCGATGCCGATTGCGATTGTGATACCGATACGGATACGGACACTGACACTGATTGCGATTGTGACACCGATACCGACACGGATACCGATGATGATGAAAATGCCCCCCTTTGGACGCTCAAGGCTATGAGCAGGGATATCGACGACGCTTTCGTCCTCACCGCCGAAGGTGATGATGTGGATGACGGTGAGAGCGATAACCCCATCTGGGTCTTAAACAGCAACGGAGCCCGGACCGTAGACCGTACATGGGCCATGTATGACTTTGGCCCCGAGCCTGCCCCTTGGTACGCATACAGGGACCAGATCAGAAGCGTTGTGATCTCTGACGGCGTTACCTCCATCGGAGACTATGCGTTTTACAGTTGTACCGGCCTGACAAGCGCTACGATCCCCGACAGCGTTACCCGTATCGGGTACAGGGCGTTTTACGGCTGCACCGGCCTGACAGATGTTTACTACGGCGGCAGTGAGGAGCAGTGGAACGCTATCGATATCAGCAATAACAACGACCTGCTTGCCAACGCCACGGTCCACTATAACAGCAGCGGCGATCTTGCGGGAGCGATTCACTTCGTCGTGGGCAACGTGACCCAGGGCCTCCGTGTCGGCGATGAGGTAACGGTCCCCGTCGATGTGACCTCCAACCCCGGCTATGTGCTGGGCGCCGTGGCACTCAATTGGGTGTCCTCTGTACTGCAGCTGATGGATATCACTTATGATCCGGACTTGGCGCCGCAGGATCCGGCTTCTGCCGATATTTCCGACAGCGGCTCCTACATCATCTCTTTCGGCAGCGAAAACGCGTTGGAGGATTATACCGGCACGGGCACGTTCTTCACCCTGATATTCAAGATCCTCGATGCGGCGACGCTTGGGACCCATTCGATTACGCTGGGAGATGCAGGCGGCGGCATTATAAACAACGCGCTGAGTGAAGTCCAGGCTGAATACGAAGCGGGTTCGGTGACACTGATTCCCACCTATACAGTCACCGTTATCACCGATCCAACGGAAGGCGGCACGGCGACCGTATCCACCGAAACTGCAGCGGAGGGAACGACAGTTGCCGTCATGGCAGTACCGGCTGAAGACTATGAGTTGGATACCATCACCTACACCCCGGAAGATGGCCAGCCCGTGGACATTACAGAAGCCGCAGAGTTCACTATGCCGGCTGCAAACGTTACCGTAAATGTGACGTTTAAGGTTTCCATCATTACCGGTGATGTGGACGGTAACGGCAGCGTGAATAACACCGACCGCCTGATCCTGGCCCGGTATCTGGCCGGCGTGCCCGGCTATGCGGAACGGGTGAACATGACGGCTGCTGATATCGACGGCAACGGCAGCGTCAACAATATCGACCGTCTGATCCTGGCCCGGTATCTGGCCGGTGTGGAGGGCTATGCGGGATTCTTTCAGTAAGAAAAAAGGAAAAGACGGATACGCATGAAAAAACGGCTGTTGTCAGCCCTGCTCAGTCTTGCGCTATGTCTGTTTTTGCTGCCCTTTGCCGCGTCCGCAGCGGGCAACGTTGACAGCGGCGAGACCTATACCCGGCTCAGAGGCACAAAAGTCGAGAACGGCTGACCTTCACGATCGACGTGGCGCAGGATATGACCATCGTCATCGTCAGAAAAGGTGATGTTGACCTCGACGGCAGCTTTACAATCCTGGATGCGGCAACCGCTAAGGCAGCCCAGTTGGGCAAGGCCAATCTAAACCTCCTGCAGAAGATGGCGGCCGACGTCACCGGCGAAGGAACAATGGACATTCTTGACGTCTCCCAAATCAAGGCCGCCCAGTTGAGCAAGATCACGCTGAAGTGGGATACATAATAAGGGGAATCGCGGTGCCGCTCCTTCCATCGACCTGATCTGCTTTATTTCCCTTATAACAGCATAACAAGACCCCGCGGCACGGTAACGGTACCGTGCCGCGGGGTCTTTATCCATCAAAAGCGCTTTGCAGCCCTTCAACCTGAAGTCCCACGAAGCGGGTTCAGGTTGAGATCGTTTCCAGAGCCGCCGGCAGCTCTGCAATATCCCGGATCAGAACGCTGCACTTTCGCAGCTCCTCCGGACTGCCGTAGCCGTAGAGACAGCCCACGACGGGCAGACCGTTTTTCCGCCCTGCCTCCACGTCGCTGAAGCGGTCGCCGATGCACACGGGGTGAAAATCCCCCCGGTCCATGCGCTGCCGGACGATCTCAAATTTGGGCCGATAGCCGTGATCCTCCCCGCACATGGCCTCACAGAAGAGGGCTGTAAGCTGAAAAATCTCCAAATGCTCTTCCATGTAGGACCGGGGGCACATGCTCAGCAGAAAGAGCCGGTGACCGGCGGCCTTGAGGTCCTCCAGCACCCCGCGGGTACCGGGGTACAGCCGGGCCCGGCCCTGGGCCAGAGCCCGGGCCATATGCCGTCCCACCCGGTCCGCGGCGTCGGAGCGCTCCTCCGCCGTGAAGGACGGGGCGAACAGCCGCCACATTTCATCCGGGGCCATGCCGATATACGTCTCCGCCTCGGCGGCGCTCACGACCCGAGGAGACAGTCGTCCTTCGGCGGCCAGCTCATCCCGGACCGCCTGGACCGCCGGATGGTAGATGCGCAGACTCTCGTGGAGGGTGCCGTCGTAATCAAAGAGCAGATCCATCTGCCATGGTCCGAAGCAGGCTCACCATCTCGATGGCGCTCTCGGCGCAGGCGGAGCCCTTGTTGCCGCTCTTGCTGCCGGCCCGCTCGATGGCCTGCTCCAGATTCTCCGTGGTCAGCACGCCGAAGATGACTGGCACGCCGGAGTTCAGGCTGGCGGCGGCGACGCCCTTGGAGACCTCGCTGCAGACATACTCGTAGTGGCTGGTGCTGCCCCGGATCACCGCGCCCAGGGCGATGACGGCGTCATACTTCCCGCTGTTGGCCATTTTCTGGGCCACCAGAGGGATCTCAAAGGCGCCGGGGACCCAGGCCAGGGTGATGTCCTCCGGCTTCACGCCGTGACGGAGCAGGGCGTCCTCGCAGCCGCCCACGAGACGGGAGACCACGAACTCATTGAACCGGCCGGCAACGATGCCGATCCTGATATTTTGCGCAACAAGCTTTCCCTCGACAATTTTCATTCTTCTGTACCTCCGTATTTATAATTGAATCGTTGCTTTAATAGTCCAGCATATGCCCCATGCGGCGCTGCTTGGTCTGCAGATAGAACAGGTCCTCCTCAGTGGGCTCCATCTGGATGGGCACCCGCTCGATGATCTCCAGACCGAAGTCGGAGAGCTGATAGACCTTGTCCGGATTGTTGGTCAGCAGCCGCATGGTCTTCACGCCGAGATCCCGGAGGATCTGGGCGCCGATGAAGTATTCCCGCAGGTCCCCGGCAAAGCCCAGGGCCAGATTTGCCTCCAGGGTATCCAGACCCTCATCCTGCAGGGCATAGGCCTTGAGCTTGTTGAGCAGACCGATGCCCCGGCCCTCCTGCCGCATATAGAGCAGAACGCCCCGGCCTTCCTTCTCGATCTGGGTCATGGCGGCAGCCAGCTGCTGGCCGCAGTCGCACCGCAGTGAGCCGAAGGTGTCGCCGGTGAGACACTCAGAGTGGACCCGGCAGAGGAGATTTTGCCCGTCGCCGATGTCGCCCTTGACCAGGGCAACGTGGTGCTCGCCGTTGAGCTTGTTGCAGTACCCGTAGGCGGTGAAGGTGCCGTACCGGGTGGGCAGCTTTGTCACGGCCACCTGCTCCACCAGCACCTCATGGCGCTTGCGATAGGTCTGCAGGTCCTTGATGGTGATGAAGGGCACGTTCCATTCCTTCGCCTTGACCTGAAGCTCCGGAGCCCGCATCATGGTGCCGTCGTCTGCCATGACCTCACAGCACAGGCCGCACTGCTTCAGACCCGCCAGACGGCACAGGTCCACCGTGGCCTCGGTGTGGCCGTTGCGCTCCAACACGCCGTTTTCCCGGGCCGTCAGGGGAAACATATGGCCGGGCCGCCGGAAATCCCCGGGCCGGGCGTCCGGATCCACGCACTTGCGGGCGGTGTAACCCCGCTCCTGGGCGGAGATACCGGTGGTGGTGTCCACATGGTCCACGGAGACGGTAAAGGCGGTCTCGTGGTTGTCGGTGTTGGTGGTCACCATCTGGGGGAACTGGAGCCGGGCCGCGTATTCGCTGGACATCGGCATACAGATGAGGCCCTTGCCGTGGATGGCCATGAAGTTGACGTTCTCGGTGGTGGCGAATTCCGCCGCGCAGATCAGGTCGCCTTCGTTCTCCCGGTCGGGATCGTCGGTGACCAGGATCAGCTTGCCCTGCCGCAGAGCCTCCAGGGCAGTCTCGATCGTATCATATTGGAACATATTCGGTCCCCTTTCCTGTAAGATCAAAATCCGTTCTGCGCCAGAAATTCCATGGTCAGGCCGCCGTGTTCGGGGCGGTCCGGCTCGGGCTCGGAGCGCAGGAGCTTTTCCACGTATTTTCCGATGATATCCGTCTCCAGATTCACCGCGTCGCCGATCCGCCGCTCCGACAGGGTCGTGACGGCGGCGGTGTGAGGGATAACGGAGACGGAGAAGTCGCCTTCGGTGACGGCGGCCACCGTAAGGCTGATGCCGTCGATGGTGATGGAGCCCTTTTCCACCACGTACCGCAGCAGACTGCCGGGGGCGGCGACGGTGTACCAGACGGCGTTGTCGTCCCGGCGGATGGCCCGGACTGTTCCGGTGCCGTCGATGTGGCCGGAGACGATGTGGCCGCCGAAGCGGCCGTTTGCGGCCATGGCCCGCTCCAGATTGACCCGGCTGCCTGCTGCCAGGGTCCCCAGAGAGGACCGCCTGAGCGTTTCGTGCATCACGTCGGCGGTAAAGCCGCCGCTGTCCACCGAGGTGGCCGTCAGGCAGACGCCGTTGACCGCCACGCTGTCGCCGATACGCAGGTCAGAGAGGATCACCTCGCCCGCGATGGACAGCACCGAGGAGGCCGCGCCCCTGCGGATGGTCCGGATGGTCCCGGTCTCCTCAACGATCCCCGTGAACACAGGGCAGCACCTCACTTTCCAGAAGAATATCGTTCCCCAGCCGCGTGACCTCAGGCGGCGAGAGGAAAAATGCGCCGTCGGGGCTGTCCGCTCCCGTGCCGCCGATAGGCGAGGGGGCGTCCGTCCCGCCGAAGAGCTTCGGGGCCAGATAGGTCTGCACCCTCTGCACGATCCCGGAGCGCAGGGCGCTCCAGTTGAGGGTGCTGCCGCCCTCCAGAAAGACGCTGTCGATCTCGTCTGCGGCCAGAGCCTTCATCAGCGCCGGCAGGTCCAGCCGGCCCTCCGGGTCTGCTGCCGACGTCAGGACTTTGCAGCCCGCCTCCAGATAGGGGGCGTGCCGCGCCGGGTCCTCACAGCAGGTGGCCAGGATCGTGGGCGTCGTCTTCGCCGTTCTGACGACCTCGGCGTGTGTCGGCGTGCGCAGACGGCTGTCGCAGATGATGCGGATCGGGTCCCGGCCGCCCTCGATGCGGCAGGTCAGCTGCGGGTCGTCCTGCAGGACGGTGCCCACGCCCACCATGATGGCTGTGTACCGGTTCCGGTCCTCGTGGACCCGCCGCCGTGCCTCCGGCCCAGTGACCCAGCGGGAGAGGCCGGTGTAGCAGGCAATCTTCCCGTCCATGGTCATGGCGTATTTCAGCACCACGTAGGGGGTCCCGGTGGTGATATAGTGAAAAAAGACCGTATTGAGGGCGTCGCACTCGTCCCGCAGCACGTCCGTCTCCACGGTGATGCCGTGCTGCCGCAGCAGGTCGAGCCCCTTTCCCGCCACAAGGGGATTGGGGTCCGGGGAGCCTACAACCACCCGGCGGATCCCAGCCTGAATGACGGCCTCGGTGCAGGGCGGCTGCCGCCCCTGATGGCAGCAGGGCTCCAGCGTCACATAGATCGTTGCGCCCTCGGCTGATTCCGTGCACCGGGACAGGGCGTGGCGCTCGGCGTGGAGATCGCCGCAGCGGGCGTGCCAGCCCTCGCCGATGATCCGGCCGTCCCTGACGATGACGGCGCCCACCATGGGGTTCGGCGCGGTGCGGCCCATGCCCCGGCGGGCCAGCGCCAGAGCCCGGCGCATATAGCTCCGATCGTCCATAGATAACCTCCAAAAAACAGAAATCCTCTCTAAACAAAACCGTTCAGAGAGGATGAAATGCAGGCGCAGCCAAAGGAGCAGAGAGGGTCCGCCCCATGACTGCAAAAAGCTCCGGACCGCGCAAGGCGCATCCAGAGCGAGCATACAGACAAGGGCAGCGATCCCGTCACTGCCGTGTTCGATCTTCTTCCATCCAGACTATACTGTCGGCCCCGGAGTTTCACCGGATCATGCCTTTCGGCTCGCGGGCTGTACCGCCGGTGGGGAATTTCACCCCGCCCTGAAGGTCTTTTTTTCTTCTGTTGTCGCCTTTATTATAGCGCGGCGGGGGTGTATTGTCAACTGTAAAATCCGCATGGAAAGAGAAGCGGCGGCTCAGCCGATCTGCTGTGCCGCCGTCAGTTTTGCAAAGTCCTCCATAGTCAGCCGTTCCCCCCGGACGGAGGGGTCCAGCCCGCAGGAGAGGATCAGCTCCCGGGCCCGGTCCTTTTCCATGGACAGGCCCGCGGCAAGGGAATTGACCAGCGTTTTCCGCCGCAGGGCAAAGGCCGCCCGGACGGTGCGGAAGAACAGGGCCTCGTCCGTCACGCTCACCGGCGGCGCGGCGTAAGGGGTCAGCCGCAGGACGGAGGAGGTGACCTTCGGAGCCGGGAGGAAGCACTCCGGCGGCACGTCGAACAGCAGCTCCGCCGCCGCGTGATACTGCACCCATACGGCGAAGGCGCCGCCGTCGCCGCTGCCAACGGGGACGGAGAGCCGCCGGGCCACCTCCCGCTGCACCATGACGGTGAGGGAGTCGAAGCACCCCGCCTCCAGCAGCGCCGTGAGGACCGGGGTGGTGATGTTGTAGGGCAGATTGGCGCAGACCATGGGCCGCAGGCCGGAAAACCGTTCTCTGACCAGCGCCGGCAGGTCCAGCTGAAGCACGTCGGCAAAAAGGACCTCCGTATTGGGACAGTCCGCCAGCGTCTCCGCCAGCAGGGGCGCCAGAGACTTGTCCAGCTCCACCGCCGTCACCCGGCCCGCCAGCCGGGCCAGCTGCACCGTCAGGGCCCCCACGCCGGGGCCGATCTCCAGCACGCCGGCGTCCGCCGCCGCGCCGCTCTCCCTGGCGATGCGCTCCGGCACCCAGTCGGCGATGAGGAAATTCTGGCCCTTGGACTTGGAAAAATGAAAGCCGTGCCGGGCAAGCAAGACCCGCAGGGCCGTTTCGTCACACAGATTCAAGGACATCCTCCTTTGCGCTGCGGCAGTAGTCGCAGTCCTCAGCAAGAGGACAGCCGCCGCAATTCGGCTTCCGGGCGGAGCAGACCTCCCGGCCGAACAGCACCATCCGGTGGCAGAAATTGTTGGACTCCTCCGGCGGCAGGATGGCCCGGAGCTGCTTTTCCACTTTCACCGGGTCCTTTGTGCCGTCGGTGAGGCCCAGCCGACCGGCGATGCGGATGCAGTGGGTGTCCGCCACCACGGCGGGCTTGGCGTACACGTCCCCCAGGATCAGGTTGGCAGACTTGCGGCCCACGCCGGGGAGCCGGAGCAGGTCCTCCATGGTGTCGGGGACCTTGCCGCCGAACTCGTCCAGCAGCATCCGGGAGGCGGCGATGATGTCCCGGGCCTTGGCCCGGAAGAAACCGCAGGAGTGGATGATATCGCACAGCTCGTCGAAATCCGCCGCCGCCAGGTCCTCCAGAGAGGGATAGCGTTCAAAGAGCACCGGTGTGACGAGATTGACCCGGGCGTCGGTGCACTGTGCGGATAGACGCACGGAGAAGAGCAGCTCATAGTCCTTGTCGTAATCGAGGGAGCACAGGGCGTCGGGATACTTCAGGGTCAGTGCGTCCAGGATCCGCCGCACCGCAGCAGGTGATTTCATAGAGCTTCGCCCCTTCCTGAATTATGTAAACTAACCGACACCCGGGATAAAGGAGAAATACGCCACCGGGTCCATACCACGGCGGAGGACCACCAGCAGGGTGGTGGAGAAGACCAGCATACAGATGACCAGCAGCACCGCCAGCGCCAGCAGTGCGCCCCGGGCAAAATTGCGGCGCTGGAGCTTGTGGGTGCATTTGCCGCAGGCCCAGAGGATCAGCATCACCAGATTGACGCCGGGGATCATCATCAGCAGCATGGCGCCGAACCAGTTCCAGGTGGAGATCAGACCGTACCGGCTGTCTTGGGGAGGGGGCACGTCGATGGGGCCGTCAACGCCGTCCTTCAGACGGGTGCCGCAGTGCAGGCAGGTGTCGCGGTCGCCCACCAGCAGGGTGCCGCAGACGGCGCAGAAATGTTGAGAATGACGCCGGGCCATGGTCAATCCTCCTCCAGAGCGAAGTCGGCCGCCGACAGACGCTCCGTCTTCAGGGGCGCAGGCACCGGCGGGACACGGCGGAGCGGGTCGTAGCGGAAATGGCCGCAGCGGTCATCCACGGACATGATGCCGTGACGGCGGCAGGCGATCTCTTCGCCGCTGATGGGTCTGCCCCGGGAGCAGTAGATACACCGGGGCTCAATATCTTTCCGAAACAGCACAGGACAGACCTCCCTCTGCCATAGATACAAATTTATTGATTCATTTTATCATATCTCCCCGTGTTTTTCCACCGCTTTTTTCCGCCCCGGGAGAAAAGGAAAAAGAGAGCGCAGGCGGTCAGGGCCGGCGCCAGGGAGAGAAATACCGGCCGGGGAGAGCCGGCGGAGAGAGAGACTGGCGCGAGACAGGCCATGGCCGGGGCCGGCAGAAACCGAAAGATCAAACCCGTGAGCCCCGCGGACAGCAGCCCGTGGATCGCCTTGCCCGCCACGCCCCGGCGGAAGGACAGACCGGTGTCCCGAAGCAGGGCCAGCGCCTGACAGTGGACGGAGAGCCCGGACCAGCCCATGAGGAACGCCGCCGCCGCCGCTCTGCCCGGCAGAGGTCCCGCGGTGAGTCCGGCGATGCCGTTGGTCATCTCCAGCAGACCGGCCAGCAGAGGCTCCGCCAGCGCGTCGGGCACGGACAGAGCGGCGAGTCCGGCGGCCAGAGCCGGCAGTATCCCGGAGACGGTCAACAGCCGGACCGCCACACCGAAAAACAGCACGAAGGCGCTGACGGACAGCACGGATTGCAGCGCCCCCGTAACGGCGCCGGTGAAGGCTGCGGCCGGGGAGAGGTGTGCCGTCTCCCAACGCCGGACGCCGGAGGACCGGAGAGGGGAGGCGGGCTGCCGTCCCCGGAGCAGAAGGCCGGTGAGGAGGGCCGCCAGGACATGGACGCCGTAGAGCAGAAGCCCTGCACGACTGCCCATCGTTGCGCCGATGACTCCCAAAAAGAACGCCGGCCCGGAGTTGTTGCAGAAGCCCAGCAGCCGTTCCGTCTCCGCCCGGGAGCACAGGCCCCTCCGGTACAGCTCCGCGGCGGTCCGGGCCCCCACGGGATAGCCTCCGATGAGCCCCAGAGCCAGGGCCGCTGCCCCGGCGCCGCCGGTGTGGAACAGCGGCCCCATCACGGGCCGCAGGACCCGCCCTGCGGCCCGGGCAAGGCCCAGCTCTACGAGAAGGGAGGACAGCACGAAAAAAGGGAACAGGGACGGCACCACCACCTGAAGGCACAGGGCCAGACTGTCCCGGGCGGCCTGCAGTGCCTGGGCGGGATACCGCAGCAGCCCCAGCAGCAGAAGCAGCAGGAGCAGCCCGCCGCCGACACGAAGAGCGCGGCCCATGGAAACACCTCCTTGACGGGAATAGCCATACCTATGCGCCCGGCAGGCAAGGTTTGCCCCCTTTCCGCATAGAGTGCACAGAGAGGGGGCGGGAGCATGGACGGACAGACGCTGCTGGCCCGGCTGGCGGAGACCTTCGATCTGCCGGGGGAGGCGGTGGCCGGAGAATTCCGGCTGGAGGTAACGGGAGGCCGGGAACTGCGGATGGAGAACCACCGGGGCATCCTGAACTACAGCGATACGGAGATCCGGATCTCCGCCGGCCGCAGCGAGGTCTGCGTCCGGGGTACGGATCTGACCCTCCGGGCCATGAACGACCGGGAGCTGCTGATCACGGGCCTGCTCCTGCAGATCGATTTTTCAGGCGAAGAGGGGGCTGTGTGATGCAGGGGATCATCCATCTGCTCCGGGGCCATGTGACCATGGAGGCGGAGGGGGCGTACCCGGAGCGCCTGCTGAACCTGCTGGCCCAGGAGAGGGTGCCCTTCTGGGGGCTGGAATGGCGGTCACCAACTTGCTTCCAGGTCCGGATCTTCCGGCGGGACCGCCGCCGGGTCCGGGGACTGGCCCGCCGGGCCATGTGCGACCTGCGGGAGACCCGCCGCCGGGGCGTGCCCTTCTTTCTGGGCCGTATGCGCCGGCGGTACGCCCTGCTGGGGGGCTTTGTCTGCTTTCTGCTGGCGGTTCTCGTCCTCTCCCGGGTGATTTTAGCGGTGGAGGTGACGGGCAACGAAACGGTGCCCACCCCGCGGATCCAGCAGGAACTGCGGCTGGCGGGGGTGCACTTCGGCGTCTACGGCCCTGCCCTGGACACAAACGCCGTGAAGCACAAGGTCCTGCTGGCCATGCCGGAGCTGTCCTGGCTGACGGTGAATCTCTCCGGGTCAAAAGCGGAGGTCATCGTCCGGGAGCGGCAGCCGGTGCCGGAGATCGTAGACGAGCGCACTCCCATGGACCTGCTGGCGGAGCGGGACGGGCTCATTACGCGGATGGAGGTGCTTCGGGGCGAGGAACAGGTGGCGCCGGGCTCCACGGTGATCACCGGAGACGTACTGGTCCGGGGCATCTACGAGGTGCGGCGGCCGGAGGGCGGCACCGTAGATCTGGGGACCCGCCGGGTCCGGGCCATGGCCCGGATCTACGCCCGGACCTGGCGGACCCTGACGCTGGAGACGCCCCTGACGGTGACAGGCAAGGCGTACACCGGACCGGAGCGGACACGGTATGCCCTGCTGTGGGGCATCCGGAGAATAAATTTCTATCCAAAGGGTGGTATTCTACCGGGGAACTATGATAAAATGACAATAGAGAGTTCCCTGCGTCTGCCGGGAGACGTGGTGCTGCCGGTGACGCTGATCCGGGAGATCCTGCGGCCGTATGAGCCTGTGGAGCGCCCTCTGGACCGGGCGTCGGCGGAGCGGCTGCTCACAGAGCGTCTCACCGCCACGCTGAAAGCGGACGTGGGGGACGACGGCGAGGTCACGGAGCAGGAAATCACCGTGGAGGAGCGAAACGGTCTGCTCCTGGTGACCCTCCGGGCGGAGTGCGAGGAGCAGATCGGCAAAAGCGTACCGGCCCGGGAGCCGGAGCAGAGTGAAGAGAACACATGAGTGAAGGGGATGCCAATGACAGAACAGACGATCAGTCTGGAACGTATGGAGGAGGCCGTGGCGCTGTTCGGCTCCTTCGATGAGAATATCCGAACCATCGAGCGGGAACTGGGCGTGAGCATCGTCAACCGCGAGGAGGAACTGAAGGTGATCGGGGAGGGCGAGGCCGTCCTCCAGGGCGTCCAGACGGTGGAGGGCCTGCTGTCTCTCCTCAGCCGGGGCGAGGTCATCGACAATCAGAACGTGCGGTACATCCTGGATCTGGTGCGGAACGGCCGGTCCGGGGAGATCGGCCAGCTGGCCGGGGACGTGCTCTGCGTCACCGCCCGGGGCAAGCCCATCAAGGCCAAGACCCTGGGCCAGAAGAAATATATTGAAGCCATCGGGAAGAACATCGTCACCCTGGGCATCGGCCCGGCGGGCACCGGCAAGACGTATCTGGCCGTGGCCGCCGCAGTTGCGGCGTTTCGGGACAAGCAGGTCAACCGTATCATCCTCACCCGGCCCGCCGTGGAGGCGGGGGAGAAGCTGGGCTTCCTTCCCGGCGACCTGCAAAACAAGGTGGACCCCTACCTGCGGCCCCTGTACGACGCCCTCTTTGAGATGCTGGGAGTGGACGCCTACCACAAATATCTGGAGCGCGGCAATATCGAGGTGGCCCCCCTGGCCTACATGCGCGGCCGGACTCTGGACGACTCCTTCATCATCCTGGACGAGGCCCAGAACACCTCCCGGGAGCAGATGAAGATGTTCCTCACCCGGATCGGTTTCGGCTCCAAGGTGGTCATCACCGGAGACATAACCCAGATCGACCTGCCGCCGGACAAGGCCAGCGGCCTGAAGGAGGCCATGCGGGTGCTGCAGAACGTGGAGGGTATCGCCCAGTGCACCCTCACCGGCAGCGACGTGGTGCGCCACGTCATCGTCCAGCGCATCGTCAAGGCCTATGACGACTATGAGAAGGCGAAGAAGCAGGACCGGGCGAAGGGAGGCGGCAGACGATGATCGCGGAGATCACCGTGACCCGGACGGGCCCGGGTCTGGGCATGCCCCAGGCGTACCGGTCCGTCAAAAAAGCTGTGAGGGAGGCTCTTCAGGCGGAGGGCGTTACGACCCCGGTGTCCGTCAGCGTCCTGCTCACCGACGACGCGCATATCCGGGAGCTGAACCGGGATTTCCGGGATATAGACAGGCCCACGGATGTCCTCAGCTTTCCCGCCTCGGAGCAGATCCCCGGCGCCTTCGACCCGGATCTCTGCGACGAAGACCCGGAGACGGGCCGCCTTCTCCTGGGGGACATGGCTCTGTCTCTGGAGCGGGTGGAATCCCAGGCGGCGGAGTACGGCCACAGCACGGAGCGGGAGCTGATGTACCTGACGGTCCACTCTGTGCTGCACCTGTTGGGCTACGACCATACGGATGAGGGCCCTGAGAAGGCCCGGATGCGGGAGCGGGAGAAGCTCATCATGACCCGCCTGGGCCGGGGAAAGGAGCGTGAGGACCGTGACTGAGATCAAAAAAACAGCGATGATCACCCTGGCCGGACGGCCCAACGTAGGAAAGTCCACCCTCCTCAACGCCATCGTGGGGGAGAAGGTGGCCATCGTTACGCCGAAGCCCCAGACCACCCGGAACCGCATCTGCGGCATCCGGAACAGAGGGGAGACCCAATTCATCTTTCTGGATACCCCGGGCCTCCACAGGGCAAAGACCCGGCTGGGGGACTATATGGTCAGCGTGGTACGCGCCTCCATCGCGGATGTGGACGCCGTGGCGATCCTGGCGGAGCCGCGGCCCGTCATCGGTGACCCGGAGCAGCAGCTCATGGACAGGGTCCGGGAGGCGAAGCTCCCGGCGGTGCTGGTCATCAACAAGATCGACACGGTACCCAAGGAGGACCTGCTGGCAGTCATCGACGTCTACCGGCAGGCCATGGACTTTCAGGCCATCGTGCCCATCAGCGCGAAGCAAAACGAGGGTGTGGAGGAGCTGCTGGACGTACTGGAGACCTTTGCGCAGGAGGGCCCGGCCCTCTTTACCGACGACATGACCACGGACCAGCCGGAGCGCCAGATCGTGGCGGAGCTGGTGCGGGAAAAGCTGCTGCTGTACCTGCAGCAGGAGGTGCCTCACGGCACCGCCGTGGAGGTGACCCGCTTCACCGAGCGGAACGACGGCATTATCGACCTGTATGTGACTATCTACTGTGAAAAGGAGAGCCATAAGGGCATCATCATCGGCAAAAAGGGCGAGACAGTGAAGAAGATCGCCTCCGCTGCCCGGCAGGAGATCGAGCGGTTCATGGGGGCGAAGGTCTATATGGAGACCGTGGTGAAGATCAGGGAGAACTGGCGGGACAACCAGAATTACATCCGCGGTTTCGGCTATACGGAATGAGTACGGAGGTTGCCCGTGGCCTGATCCTGCGGGTCACGGATTACAAGGAGGCCCACCGTCTGCTGACGGTGCTGCTGGAGAGCGGGGAAAAGCGGACGGTGCTGGCCCGTCGGGCCCGGCAGAAAAACAGCCCGCTTGCCGCCGCCACACAGCTGCTGACCTATGGGGAGCTGACCCTCTTCAGGTACCGGGGCACGTGCACCCTGGACGCCGCCGCCACCATCGAGCAGTTCCTGCCTCTGCGCGCCGACGTGGAGCGACTGGCTCTGGGCTGCTACTTCGCCGAACTGGCGGAACAGCTGTCTGAGGGAGACACTGCGTCTCCGGAGCTTCTGCCGCTGGTGCTCAACGCCCTGTACGCCCTGGGGCAGCAGACAGCGCCGACGGGCCAGATCAAGGCGGCCTTTGAACTGCGCCTCATGGCCATGATGGGCTTTGCGCCCCGGCTGGAGGACTGCGCCGTCTGCGGGCGGGAGATGCCGGAGGGGCCCTGTCTGGACCTGCGGGAGGGACTGCTCTGCTGTGCCGGATGCTGTTCCGGCGAGGCGGCCCGGTCGGCCCTGTGCCAAGGCAGTCTTGCCGCCATGCGGTATGTGCTGGACTGTCCGGCCAGACGGCTGTATGCCTTCCGACTGGAGGCCGATGCCCTGGGGCGGATGGAGGAGGCCTGCGAGGCGTTTCTGCTGGCCCAGCTGGACCGGTCCTTCCGCACGCTGACGTATTATCACCAGATCCGGAGCGAATAAGGAGAGCGAGCATGGACGAACTTTTTGCAAAATCCATCCGCGTGCTGGAACTGCCGCGGATCCTGGAACTGCTGGCGGCGGAGGCGGTCAGCGAGGAGGCCAAGGAACGGGCCGCCAGCCTGACGCCGACGCCCTACTACGCGGAGGCGGTGCGGCTCCAGGCGGAGACCACGGCGGCCTGTGACATGATGCGCGTTCAGGGCGCTCCCTATTTTTCCGGCCTCAAGCCCCTGGCCGCCGTGGTCCGGCGGGCTCAGATGGGCGGCGCTCTGAATCCCCGAGAGCTGCTGGACGTGGCCGGAGTCCTCCGTACGGCCCGGACCGCCCGGGAGTACGGCAGCGAGGACAGAAAGGAACCGACGGTCATCGACGACCTGTTCCGGGCCATCCATGCCAACCGCTACCTGGAGGACCGCATCACCCGGTCCATCCTCTCCGAGGATGAGATTGCCGACACCGCGTCCCCGGAGCTGGCGGATATCCGCCGCCACATGCGCGCCGCCGCGGCCAAAGTCCGGGAGGTGCTGCAGCGGATGATCAGCTCTGCCCACTACTCGAAGATCCTGCAGGAGAACATCATCACCATGCGCAACGGCCGCTACGTGGTGCCCGTGAAGGCGGAGCACCGGGGCGATGTGCCGGGTCTGATCCACGATATGTCCTCCAGCGGCGCCACGGTATTCATCGAGCCCATGAGCGCCGTACAGGCCAACAACAAGCTCCGGGAGCTGGAGGCCAGGGAGCAGCAGGAGATCGACCGTATCCTGGCCGAACTGTCGGCGGAGACGGCGGCCCACGGAGAGGACATCCTTCAGGACTACGCGTATCTGGTGGAACTGGACCTCATTTTCGCCCGGGGCAAGCTGTCCCAGCGGATGAACGCCATGCCTCCCGCTCTGGTGCAGGACCGGTCCATCGTCCTGCGAAAGGCGAGACACCCCCTGCTGGACCGGGAGACGGCCGTCCCCATCGACATCCGCCTGGGGGAGGACTTCGATGCCATGGTCATCACCGGCCCCAACACCGGCGGCAAGACAGTGACGCTGAAGACTCTGGGCCTGCTGTGCCTCATGGCCCAGTGCGGCCTGCATCTGCCCACGGCGGACGGCAGTCAGATGCCGGTGTTCCGGGCCGTGCTGGCGGACATCGGCGACGAGCAGAGCATTGAGCAGAACCTTTCCACCTTCTCCGCCCACATGGGCAACATCGTGGAGATCCTGGCCCAGGCGGACGAGGAGACGCTGACCCTCTTCGACGAGCTGGGGGCCGGCACGGACCCTGTGGAGGGCGCGGCCCTGGCCGTGTCCATCATCCAGCAGACCCGGCGGCAGGGGGCCCTTGTGGCCGCCACCACCCACTACGCGGAGCTGAAGGTCTTCGCCATGACGACCCCCCGGGTCTGCAACGCCTCCTGCGAATTCGATGTGGAGACTCTGCAGCCCACGTATCGTCTTCTCATCGGCGTGCCCGGCAAATCCAATGCCTTTGCAATTGCCCGGCGGCTGGGCCTGTCGGAGGAGGTGCTTTCCCGGGCCCGGGAGCAGCTGGATACCGGCAGCCTCCGCTTCGAGGACGTGCTGACCCAGATGGAGGCCCAGCGGCAGGCCATGGAGAAGGAGCGCCGGGAGGCGGAGGTCCTGCGCCGACAGGCGGAGGAGGACCGGGAAGCGGCGGGGAAGCTCAAAGCCGAGATGCAGACCCAGCGGGACAAGATCACGGAAACGGCCCGTCAGGAGGCCCGGGAGATATTGGACGACGCCCGGGACACGGCGGACAGCGTTTTTGCCGAGCTGGACGAGATGCGCAAACGGCAGGCCAAGGGCCAGGACTGGCAGAGCGCCAACGAGGCGCGGGCCGCCCTGCGCCGCCGGATCAACGAGACGGAGGATCGCACCGGCGCCGCACCGGAGGCTCCGGAGGTCCCGCCCATGCTCCGACTTGCGGAGGCAGGAGACACAGTCATCGTCCTCACCATGGGCGGTGCCGCCGCCACGGTGCTGGAGGTGCTCAAGGACGGCAGCCTGAGCCTCCAGGCGGGAGCCATGAAGCTCACCGCCCGGCAGGAGGATGTCCGGGTCACGGAGAAGGAGCCTCCGGCCCGCAGACAGGAGCCCCGGACCCAGGCCCATGAATTCCAGGCCTCGAAGCCGCCTCTGGAGCTGGATCTCCGGGGCATGACCGCCGACGAGGCCCTGGCGCTGACGGAGCAGTTCCTGGACCGCGCCTCTTTGACCCACATGGAGACGGTGCGGCTGATCCACGGGAAGGGCACAGGCGCGCTTCGAAACGCCGTGCGGACCTATCTGCGCAGCTGCCGATACGTGAAGAGTTTTCGCCCCGGACGCTACGGTGAGGGCGAGGACGGCGTGACGGTGGTGACGATGAAACAGTAGAACGGCGCCGCAGTCTTGTTTGAAAATACTAATTGACGATGGTCTGTGTCTTTGTTATACTCTTTAAAGAGGGATTAGGCGAAAAGCATCTATCCGGAATGTCGTTTCGCATATGTATAGAGGAGGATCATTTGCTATGATTCAGAAAGAAGTTGCAGTCAAGAGTACAGTAGGTCTCCATGCGAGACCGGCTACTTTCTTTATTCAAAAGGCAAACGAGTATAAAAGCAGCGTGTGGGTCGAGCGCGATGAGCGCCGCATCAATGCGAAAAGCCTTCTGGGGCTTCTCTCTCTGGGTATCCAGAACGGGATGAACATCACGATTCTGGCCGACGGTCCGGATGAGAAGGAAGCGGTGGAGGTCCTGGCGGAGATGGTCGCCACGGAAAACTTTGAGGGCTGATTCTATCGTATGAATTTGGACATGACAGCGCCGTGATTACGGCGCTGTCGTAATATCGGGAGGAACGACGTGAACACAGATGCCCTGCGGGAAAAGGCAAACCGACTGCCGATGCAGCCCGGCGTCTATCTGATGAAGGACGAGACCGGGACGGTGATCTATGTCGGAAAGGCCAAGAGCCTGAAAAACCGGGTCAGCCAGTATTTCCGCAGCGGCAGCGGCCATTCCGAAAAGACCCGGCGCATGGTATCAAAGGTGGATGATTTTGACGTCATCGCCGTGCGCACAGAGTTTGAGGCGCTGGTGCTGGAAAACGCCCAGATCAAGCGCCACATGCCCCGCTATAATATCCTGCTCAAGGACGATAAGGGATACCCCTATCTCCGCCTGTCCGTGCAGGAGGAATACCCCCGCTTTTCCATGGTCCGGGTCCCGGCGGACGACGGAGCCCGGTATTTCGGGCCTTTCGGCGGCCGGACGGAGACCAGGGCCGTCATCGACGCCGTATGCGCCGCCCTGAAGCTGCCCACCTGTTCCCGGCGCTTTCCCCGTGAGATCGGCCGGGAGCGTCCCTGTCTGAACTATCACATGGGCCTGTGCGACGGCTACTGTCTGCCCCCCGGGGAGCCGGAGCGGTATCGGGCCGCTGTGGACCATGCGGTCCTGCTGTTGGAGGGCAGACACGACGAGGTCACCGCCAATCTCCGGCAGGAGATGGAGGCGGCGGCGGAGGATTTGCGCTTTGAGCGGGCCGCCGAGCTCCGGGACCGTCTTCGGGCGGTGGAGACGCTGAGCAGACGCCAGCAGAATGTGGTGGCCTTCGGCGGCAGCGATCTGGATGCCGTAGGTTACTTTGAAGGGGAGCCCCGATGCTGTCTGGCCGTGCTCCACTACCGGGACGGCGAACTGGCGGGCCGTGAGATCCGTCTTTTCCGTCCCGGAGAGGAGGAGGACCTGCTCTCTGCCGCCGTGCGCCAGTTTTACGGGGAGCGGGAGTCCATTCCCAGGGAGATCCTGCTGCCCAGAGCTATCGACAGCATGGACCTTGTGGCCCAGTTCCTCTCGGAGCAGGCCGGACATCCGGTGCGCCTGGCCTCCGGTGTCCGCGGGAACCGCCGTGCCTATGTGGTGCTGGCGGGCCGCAACGCCGAGGAAGAGGCGGAGCGGGCGGCCACCCGGGAGGAGAAGACCAGCGCCCTGCTTTTCTCTCTGCAGAAGCTGCTGGATATGGAGCGCCCCCCGGTCCGTATCGAGGCCTTCGACATTTCCCATACCGCCGGTCAGGACCCGGTTGCCTCCATGACTGTCTTTGAAAACGCCAGGCCCCGGCGCAGCGCCTACCGCCGGTATCAGATCAAGACGGCGGAGGGCGGCGACGACTACGGGGCAATGAAGGAGGTCCTGACCCGGCGGCTCCGCCGCTGGGAGGACGCATCCTTCGGCAACAAGCCGGACCTGTTCCTCATTGACGGCGGCCAGGGCCAGACCGCCGCCGTTCTGCAGATTTTACAGCAGATGCAGATCTTTGTGCCCGTGTACGGCATGGTCAAGGACGACCGGCACCGCACCCGGGCCCTGGTGACGGCGGCAGGCCGTGAGATCGGGCTCACCGGCAGCCCTGCGCTGTTCGCCCTCATCGGCCGCATCCAGGAGGAGACCCACCGCTTCGCGATCACCTATCACAGGGAGCGGCAGTCGAAGCAGATGAAAAAGTCCGCCCTGGACGGCATCCCCGGTGTGGGTCCGGCCCGCAAGGCGGCGCTGCTGAAGGCCTTCGGCAGCGTGAAAGCCATCAAGGCCGCCGGACGGGAGGAGCTGGCGAAGGCGGTCCCGGCCAATGTGGCGGAGAACGTTTACACCGCGTTTCACAAGTAGAGGAAGGAGTGCCTGCCATGCGTGTCATCAGCGGCACGGCCAGAGGCCGAAAGCTTAAGGAACTCTCCGGTCTTGAGACCCGTCCCACGACGGATATGGTCAAGGAATCCCTGTTCAATATCATCCAGTTCGAACTGGAGGGCCGCCGGGTGCTGGACCTGTATGCCGGCACGGGCCAGCTGGCCATCGAGGCGCTCTCCAGAGGTGCGGCCTCGGCCGTGCTGGTGGACCACCGCAGCGACGCGGTGAAGCTGATCCGGGAGAATCTGACCCTGTGCGGCTTCCAGGATCGGGCCCGTGTGGTCCAGGCGGACGCCGTAAGTTTCCTGGAAACAGTGCGTGAAAAGTACCACATCCTGTTTCTGGACCCCCCGTATGACAGCGGATTACTGAAAATTTCGCTGGAATGCGCAACAAGGTTTGACATCCTTTCCGAACATGGTATAATTATGTGTGAAAGCAGGCGCGAGGATATCCTGCCTGAGGTACAGCCTCCCTATCGGAAGGGGAAGGAGTACCGCTACGGCAAAATCAAGCTGACGACCTACCGGCGCGAGCCGGATCTGTGACAGGAGTGGCGCGGGACCGCCGCGCCGGAGCATTTACTATGAGGATTGCCGTTTACCCCGGAAGTTTCGACCCGGTGACGCTGGGCCACGTCAGTGTGATCCGGCGGGCCGCCGGCCTGTTTGACCGGGTGCTGGTCTGCGCCATGCGCAACAGCGAAAAACACTATATGTTCAGCCCCGAGGAGCGGGTAGAGCTGCTGCGCCGGGTGCTGAAGGACATCCCCAACGTGGAGGTGGAGGCCTGCTCGGGCCTGCTCTCGGACTATTGCCGGGAGAAGGGCGCCGCGGTGATCATCAAGGGCCTTCGGTCTGTGGCCGATTTCTCCTCAGAGCAGCAGATGGCCTGGATCAACCGCAGTCTCAATCCCGGGACGGAGACGCTGTTCCTGCCGGCGGAGGAGCAGTACCTGCATATCAGCTCCACGGCTGTGCGGGAGCTGGCAAACTATGGAGTCAATCTCACCGGCTGGGTGCCGGATGAGATCGTGAATGATGTGATGGAAAAAACAGAGAGAGGAAGGGAACGTCATGGCGAGTGGGATCACTGAACTTCTTGACATGCTGTACTCAATGGTGGATGAGGCAAAGAGCGTACCCCTGGCGGCAGGAAAATGTATGGTAGAGCGGGATCAGATGCTGGACATGATCGAAGAGATCCGGACTCAGCTCCCCTCCGAGGTCAGCGAGGCGAAGAAGCTTCTTGAGGCGCGCAATGAGTTCATTTCCAGCGCCCGGAAGGAAGCGGACGTCATCAAGCAGAAGGCCGAGGAAGAGGCCAAGTATCTGACTTCCCAGGAGAACACTCTGGCCATGGCCCGGGAGCAGGGCGAGCAGATGCTGCTGACGGCCCGCAACAAGGCCAAGGAGATCCAGAGCGCTACCAACAAGTATTGTGAGGACATGCTGGCCCAGACCGAGGCAACGGTGGCCAAGACCTATGAGGCCCTGCGGGAGGCGCATACCCAGTTCCGTTCCGTGGCCAACACCAATGTGAGGACCTCCAATCCCAACCGGTAACAAATCAATCATACAGGACCCAGCGCCGCCGTGTCCCGGAAGGGGAGGGAGGCGCTGTTTCCCGTCCCTGTAAGTGCGACGTGTCGTGTTTTGTGAGGTCCCCTTCCTGAACCGGCAGAAAAAAGGCCGGCATGCACAGCTGTGCATGCCGGCCTTTTTTGCGTTTTTTCCCTTGTAATCCCATGAAAAAACGGTATAATATAACAATAAAACCTTGTGACAGACCGCAGATCACATTGTGAGGAGGTCAGAAGATGCTCAATGAAAACAATATCCGCTGCTTTCTCTCCGTGGCGGAGACACTGAACTTCACCAAGACGGCAAAGCAGCTGTATATGTCCCAGCAGTCCGTCAGCCAGCATATCGCCCGCATGGAGGAGCGGCTGGGCTTCCCGCTGTTTATCCGCTCCCGGAGCCATGTGGCGCTGACGACGGAGGGAGAGGCCTTCCGGGCGTTTTTCCAGGACGTATCTGCGCGGTATCAGAAGCTGCTGGAGGAGCAGCGCGCGGCCTACAGCGACTCCTGCGCGGCGCCGGTGCTGGTCATGGGTTCTCAGAACTGGATCGACCTGGGTCCTGCCTTTGCCGCAGCCCGGCGCGCTCTGCGGCAGGAGGTGCCGGAGTTTGAGATCCGCAGCGTCAGACAGAACCCCAATGTGCTCAGGACGGCGTTCCTGCGCCGGGAGGTACAGGTGGCCGTCATGTATGACCACAGCGCGCCCCGGGGCAGGGGGATCGAGGTGACCCCGCTCATCGACGTGCCGGTGGTGCTGCTGGCGTCGCCGGACTATCCCACAGCAGGCCGCCCCCGGGGTGTGGAGGATTTCTGCGGCGAACCGCTGATCCTGGAACGCTTTGACGGGGAGAGCGAGGAGGACACCCGCCAGCGGGCGGAGCGCCAGTGCGGCGAGGTGGGTCTGCGGCCCTCCCGGCTCATCATCGTGCCGGACCGGGACACGGCCTTCACCGAGGCGGACATGGGCCAGGGTGTCGTGCTGACCACCTCCATCTGCCGCATCATGCGCAGCGGCAATCTGCGCCAGTATCCCACGCCCATCCGGGAACAGCTGGTCTGGGTGTGCCATACGGACGAGAAGAACGAGCTGGCTTTCCGGTATCTGGAGAAGCTCCTGGCGGCCTTCCGGGGAGCGTAAAGAAGAGAGCCCCCTCGGACCTGAAGCAGAAAAAACCGCCTCCGGCAGATTGCCGGAGGCGGTTTGATGTTTGTATGGAAACTTAGAACATCGTCGGGAGCAGGAACGACAGCACGATACACATCACGATGGAGAGTGCCGGGCCGAACTTGTCCAGATCGAAGGGCTTGTAGTAACCATAAGCGAAGGTGTACAGATAGATGGGCTCGGTGTAGATCAGCAGCATCGGGAAGGAAGCCCAGATAACGGGGATCATACCCAGAGCGATGGGGCTGACGCCGGCGACGCCGGCCACCGAGATCAGGATCGGGGTAAAGATAGCCGGGGTGGACGGAGCGGTGGGGATGCAGGTACGGAGGATCATGATCACGATATTGAAGATGAAGAAGATCATGAAGGTGCTCCAGTTGGCGACGTTGGCGAAAGCCTTGTCGACGACCCAGTCCATAGCGCCGGTGGTGTTGACGCAGCCCATGGTGACGGCCACGGCGCCGACGACGAACAGCAGGTTCCAGTCGGACTCGCGGGCAACGTCCTTCCAGGTGACCAGGTCCAGGCCGGGCAGGAACATGATGCCCAGGGCGATAGCGGCGATGACCGTGGTGTTCAGTACGGGGAACCAGGTGCTCATGAACCAGCAGACGATGGTGAGCACATAGATGATGATGATGGCCTTTTCCTTCCAGGTCATGGGACCCAGGGCCTTCACGTCGTCGATAACGCTCTGCATCTTATCCTGGGGCAGATTCTCAGGCTTGAAGATGATGCACATGATCAGGCTGATGATGATGACGCAGACAATGACCAGGGGGAAGTAGGAGATGAACCAGCTGCCGAAGGAGACGGTCTCGCCCAGCATGGTATCAAAGAAGGACTGCGCAATCAGGTTGCCCGGGGTGCCGGAGGGAGCGATCAGACCGCCGGCGCAGCAGGTCAGGGGCAGGCCCAGCATCAGGGAACGACCGATGCCGGATTCGCCGGGCTTACGGCCGGTAGCCGTCAGGAAGGCAGTGATCAGGGTGCAGAACATGATCAGCGTGCCGAAGTTGGACATGAAGCCGGACAGAACGGCAGCGACGATCATGAAGCCGAAGACCAGGGGCTTGCCTTTACCCTTGGAGATCTTTGTCAATCCTGCGGCGACACGCTGGGGCAGCGTGGTGACGGACATGGCCGCCATCAGGCCGAAGGTGAACATGACGAAGAAGAAGGATGTACCGCCGAAATCAGCCCAGACCTGGGTCAGAGAGCCGATCCCGAACCACGGGGTGATGACCATAAGGACCAGACATGTGATAGCCATCGGGAACACGTTGGTAACGAAGCAGACGATCGCACCCAGGAAGATACCGATGGAGATCATGCCTGCGTGATCCAGACCCTCGAACGGCGCAATCACGGAGAAGACGACGATCAGCAGGACGGCCAGGATCAAACCGATGAGTCTCTTTTTCACGTTTTTTTAACACCTCACACAACTCTTATCCTGTTCATCCCCTCCGCGGAGCAGGCAAATTCCCCGCGCGTTTATGAACAGACATTGAATAACGCAATAATTGTGCCATATTGCAGTTTGTTTGTCAAGAGCGAAAAGGACAAAAAAGTGAGGGGATAAAGGGGTAAAAACTGGTTGAAACCGAAGAAAACGAGCAGAATAAGGGCCGGAAATTGCAAAAAAACGGATGGAAACGGGACGAAACCTGAACAGAATTCAGTTTTTGTCATAAAAGGTGCCCGATTTTTGCAGGATACAAGAAACAATCCTGCAAAAATCGGGCGTTCCGGCGCCGATTGGAACAAATAGTTACAAATCCGGCCTGCTTTGTTGCAATTATCACAAACACAGGAAGGGGGAGATCGGATTACGCGGATCGGGCCTCCAGCAGTTCCATGGCGGCGCAGAGCAGCGCCGCCGCCTCGCCTCTGGTAATGGGGGCCTCCAGACGCAGCGCACCGGATTCGTCGGTCCGGAGCAGACCGCAGGCGGTGAGGTTCACCGCGGCCTGTCTGGCCCAGACGGGAACGCTTTCGGACACGGAGACGGAGGACACGTCGGCAATCCGGAGGAGATTATTGATGATCACGGCGGCCTCGGCCCGGGTACAGGGGTCGTTGGGCCGGAAGAGTGCGGTGCCCTCCGGCGTCTCGGTGCCGCGGATCACGCCGTTTGCCCGGGCGGTGGCCACGTAACCGGCGGCCCAGGCGGGGATGCTGTCGTCGTCGGCGAAGCCGGAGGCGGTGACGGAGGAAAGTCTGTCCGTCCCGGCGGCGGTCATGGCCATGGCCAGAAAGGCGCTGCGGGAGACGGGACTCTCCGGTTCAAAGTACCAGGTCTGGCCGATCTGCTGGCCGATGAGGACGCCCTCCTCCGCCAGCTTCAGGGCGGCCCGCTCCGTGGCGGAGCCCTTAAGATCCGCGTAGCGCACGTCGGTTTTGGCCTTCTCGATCTGCACCGAAACCTCCACCGGCTTTGAGACGTTTCCGGCGCCGTCCTCCGCCACATAGGTGAACCGGTCCCGCCCCGCCTTGCGCTCATAGGGAGTGTATCGGAACACGCCGTTCTCGGCGATTTCCACCGCGCCCCGGACCGGCCGGTCCAGGAGCCGGAAGGTCACGGCGTCGCCCTCGGGATCCACGGCGGAGAGGCGCCCCTCCACGGGCACGTCCCGGTAGGTGGTGAGAGCCAGACGTTCCGCAATGGGCGCGCTGTTCTCCCCGCCGGGAGAGAGAGCCGCGGTCCGGGGCAGCAGAAGCACCGCCGTCAGCAGAAGGACGGCGGTGCAGAGAAGCGGTCTGGTATGATGTTTCACACGGATTCCTCCTTCAGACAGGTGTGGTGGAAATAGTGTTTGTCCGCAGGAGGAAATTATGCGCGCAGGCAGGCAGTATTTGTGATGATCGTGTCAATCCGATCTTTTGATCCGCTCCATGAGGCCGCTGCGCTCTATGACTCTGCCCACCAGGTAAAAAACGACGATCCCGACGCCGCACTCTATGGCAAGACCGGGTATCTGCAGCGCGCCGGTGGCGACAGAGCCGTAGAGAATGGACCCGCCGATGAAATACCCCACGATCATCTCCACAGCGGCGACGATGCAGGCCAGAAACGTTCTGAGCTGTTTCGTGCGATGCTTCTGTGCGGAGGTCTTTCCGGCGATGACGCCGCAGAGGAGCCCCATGACCGCCTTGACCAGCAGGGTCGGCAGAGCCCACATGGGGGCCAGGACCAGATCCGCCAGCGCCGAGCCGAGACCGCCCGCCACCAGACCGACCTCCGGTCCCCAGAAGACCGCCAGGATCAGGATGACCGCGGTGCCGAGATTGGCGTATCCGAGAGGAATGGGGATCTGCAGCACCGTGGTCGCAAGGAATACGATCGCAACACAGAGCGCTTTTACCGCCAATGATTTTGCAGAGGGCTTTCTTCTCATAAAACACCACATCCCGACCATAAATCCCTATATAATACATAGGCTTAATGGATATTACCACGACGCGGCATATTTGTCAAGTGCTTTTTCAGCACGTCTCACACTTCCAGCACTTTTTTCAGGTACTGCCCGGTATAGGACGCCTCGCAGGCGGCCACCTGCTCCGGGGTGCCGCAGCAGACGAGATTGCCGCCGCCGACGCCGCCCTCGGGACCCAGATCCACCACATAGTCGGCGGTCTTGATCACGTCCAGATTGTGCTCGATGACGATGACGGTGTTGCCGGCGTCGGTGAGACGCTCCAGCACGGCGATGAGCCGGGCCACGTCGTCGGCGTGGAGTCCTGTGGTGGGCTCGTCGAGGATATAGACGGTCCGGCCGGTGGAGCGTTTGGACAGCTCCGTGGCCAGCTTGACCCGCTGGGCCTCGCCGCCGGAGAGTGTGGTGGAGGACTGGCCGAGCTTGATATAGCCCAGGCCCACATCCTGCAGGGTCTCCAGCTTCCGGTTCAGGGCGGGGAAGGCGGAAAAGAAGGGGACGGCCTCATCCACGGTCATCTCCAGCACGTCGTGGATATTTTTCCCCTTATAGCGGACCTCCAGGGTCTCCCGGTTGTAGCGGCGGCCGTGGCAGACCTCGCAGGGGACGTAGATATCCGGCAAAAAGTGCATCTCGATCTTCAGCAGGCCGTCGCCGGTACAGGCCTCGCACCGGCCGCCCCGGACGTTGAAGGAGAAGCGGTTGGCGCCGTAGCCCCGGGCTTTGGCGTCCGGTGTGGAGGCGAACAGGTTTCGGATATCCCCGAACACGCCGGTATAGGTGGCGGGATTGGACCGGGGCGTGCGGCCGATGGGGCTCTGATCGATGCCGATGACCTTGTCCAGATATTCCAGTCCCTCCATGCCGTCGTGGCGGCCGGGCCGGACCTTCATGCGGTTGAGGCGGCTGCCCAGCTGCTTGAAGATGATCTCGTTGACGAGACTGGACTTCCCGGAGCCGGACACGCCGGTGACGCAGATGAAGGTGCCCAGAGGCAGAGACACGTCGATGTGCTTCAGATTATTCTCCGCAGCTCCCCGGACGGTGAGAAAATGGCCGTTGCCGGGCCGACGGACCGCCGGGACCGGGATCTGTTTTTTCCCCGAGAGATACTGGCCGGTGAGAGATTCCGGCACGGCCATGAGATCCTCCGCCGTGCCGGCGGCGACGATCTGTCCCCCGTGGACGCCGGCGCCGGGGCCCACGTCGATGAGATAATCGGCGGAGCGCATCGTTTCCTCGTCGTGCTCCACCACCAGCAGACTGTTGCCCAGATCCCGGAGCCGGCGCAGGGTATCCAGCAGCATGGCGTTGTCCCGCTGATGCAGGCCGATGGAGGGCTCGTCGAGGATATACAGCACGCCCATCAGGGAGGAGCCGATCTGGGTGGCCAGCCGGATCCGCTGGCTCTCGCCGCCGGAGAGCGTGCCGGCGGCCCGGGACAGGGTCAGATACTCCAGTCCCACGGACCGGAGGAAGCCCAGCCGCTCCCGGATCTCCTTGAGGATGCCGGCGGCGATCACGGCCCGCTGACCGGTCAGGGAGAGGGTGTCCAGAAACGCCAGAGCCTCCGTAACGGACAGCTCCGTAAAGGCGTGGATGCTGATATCCCCCACGGTGACGGCCAGACTCTCCGGCCGCAGCCGCTGTCCGTGACACCGGGGACAAGTGCAGTTGCTCATGCAGTTTTCCAGCTCCCGGCGCATGGCGTCGCTCTGGGTCTCCCGGTAGCGCCGTTCCAGATTGTGAACGATGCCCTCAAATGGCTGGTACAGGGTGCCCTGGCCCCGGACCTGATCATAGTGGAGCTCCAGCTTTTTCCCGTCGGTGCCGTAGAGGATGACCTGCATCACGGCGTCCGGCAGGTCCGAGACGGGGGTATCCAGCTTGAAATGATAGGTTGCGGCCAGAGCGTCAAAATACATCCGGGCGATGCCGTCGCCCCGGATGTTGTTCCAGCCCGAGGCGGTGATGGCTCCCTCCAGAATGGACAGCTCCCGGTTGGGGATGATCAGGTCGGGATCCGCCTTCAGCTGGCTGCCCAGCCCCGTGCAGACGGGACAGGCGCCGTAGGGATTGTTGAAGGAGAACATACGGGGTGTCAGCTCTTCGATGGAGACGCCGCAGTCCTCGCAGGCGTAGTTCTGTGAAAACAGGATATCCCGGGGCTCGTCCCCCATGACGTGAACGATCACCAGCCCGCCGGTCAGGGCGGCGGCAGTCTCCACGCTGTCGGTAAGGCGGCGGCCCAGGTCCGGACGGATGATGAGCCGATCCACCACGATCTCGATGTCGTGTTTTTTGTTTTTGTCCAGCTTGATCTCCTCGGTGAGCTCATAGAGACTGCCGTCCACCCGGCAACGGACGTAGCCGGACTTCCGGGCGTCCTCGAAGACCTTGGCGTACTCGCCCTTCCGGGTCCGGATCACCGGTGCCAGGATCAGGATGCGGCTGCCCTCCGGCAGAGCCAGGACCTGATCCACGATCTGGTCCGCCGTCTGCTGGCGGATCTCCCTGCCGCACTTGGGGCAGTGAGGCACGCCCACCCGGGCCCACAGCAGCCGGAGATAGTCGTAGATCTCCGTAACGGTGCCCACGGTGGACCGGGGATTCTTGCTGGTGGTCTTCTGATCGATGGAGATGGCAGGGGAGAGGCCCCCGATAAAGTCCACGTCGGGCTTTTCCATCTGGCCCAGAAACTGCCGGGCATAGGAGGACAGCGACTCCACATACCGGCGCTGTCCCTCGGCGTAGATGGTATCGAAAGCCAGACTGGACTTGCCGGAGCCGGACAGCCCCGTAATGACCACCAGCTTGTCCCGGGGGATATCCACACTGATGTTTTTCAGGTTATGGGCCCGCGCGCCCCGAATGACGATACTATCCTGCATGCTCTGGCTCCTTAATTATGTAAACTAAAATAGAATTATGTTAACAACCGGCGCCGGGGGGATCATTTCTCTTCCTCATCCTCCGGCGTATCCCAGTCGCTGTAATCCTCATCGTCGGGATAGGGATCCTCGCCGCTGCGGAACAGCTCCATCTCGATCTCATCCTTGACCTCCAGATCCCGGACGCCGGCCAGGGACTCGACGTGGTGGGTCAGCTCGTGGAGCAGCGTAGTCCGCAGCTCCCGCTCCCACACCCGCACAGGCGCGTCCCGGTACAGCGCCGCGAAGGAGCCGTAGTAGAGGTTGATGTAGCGGCCCAGCATATCGTGGCAGTATTCTCCCAGGATGAACAGGTCCTCGGCGTTGGGCTGGGGATCCGGCAGGGCCTCCTCCTGGAGGATCACGCCGCCGGTGAGGCCCTGAAACAGCGCCTCCGGTATGGTTTCGGCGATCTCGTCCAGCAGATCGCCCACCTCGTCGATGGACAGCAGCACAGTCGGTTCCTCCTTCCGGTCACTTGCCCCGCAGCAGGATGATCTGATCCCGCAGCGCGGCGGCAAGCTCGAATTCCAGCAGCTTTGCGGCGGCCTGCATCTCCTTTTCCAGCTTGGCGATCATGGCCTCCCGCTCCTTTTTTGTCAGCAGGGACAGATCGGCGGGGACCTCCTCCTCCGCGGCCTGGGAGATCTCGATAAGCTCCCGCACGTCCTTGACGATGGTCTTCGGAACGATGCCGTGGGCCTCGTTGTAGGCGATCTGGATGGCCCGGCGGCGCTCCGTCTCGGAGATGGCGGCCTCCATGGACGGGGTACGGGCGTCGGCGTAGAGGATGACCCGGCCGTCGGCGTTCCGGGCGGCCCGGCCGATGGTCTGGATCAGGCTGGTCTCACTGCGGAGGAAGCCCTCCTTGTCCGCGTCCAGGATCGCCACCAGAGACACCTCCGGCAGATCCAGACCCTCCCGGAGCAGATTGATGCCCACCAGCACGTCGAAAACGCCGGCGCGAAGGTCCCGGATGATCTGCATCCGCTCGATGGCGTCGATGTCGTGGTGCATATACCGCACCCGGACGCCGTTGCCCCGGAGATATGCGGTGAGATCCTCCGCCATCTTTTTGGTCAGCGTGGTCACCAGCACCCGCTCCTTCCGGGCGGTCCGGAGCTGGATCTCCGCCATCAGGTCGTCGATCTGGCCCTCCACCGGGCGGACCTCCACGGCGGGGTCCGGCAGGCCCGTGGGTCGGATGACCTGTTCCACGATCTGTTCCGCCCGTTCCCGCTCATAGGGGGCGGGGGTGGCGGAGACATAGATGACCTGATTGAGCTTCTCGTTGAACTCATCAAAATTCAACGGACGATTGTCGAAAGCGCAGGGGAGCCGGAAGCCGTAGTCCACCAGAGCCTGCTTTCTGGCCCGGTCCCCGGCGTACATGGCCCGGACCTGGGGCAGCGTTACGTGGGATTCGTCCACGAACAGGAGAAAATCCTTCGGGAAGTAGTCCAGCAGGGTCATGGGCGGCGAGCCGGGCGCCCGGCCGGAGATGATCCGGGAGTAATTCTCGATGCCGGTGCAGTAGCCCAGCTCCCGCATCATCTCAATGTCATAGAGGGTCCGCTGCCGGAGCCGCTGGGCCTCCACGGCCTTTTCCTCCGCCTCGAAAAACCGCAGCCGGTCCTCCAGCTCGGTCTGGATGACGGAGATGGCCCGCTCCATCTTCTCCGGTGTTGTGACGTAATGACTGGCGGGGTAGATGGCGGCGTGGCCCAAAATGCGGGTGGGCGTGCCGGTGACCACGTTGATCTCGCTGATCCGGTCCACCTCGTCGCCGAAGAACTCCACCCGGATGGCGTGGTCTCTGGCGTAGGCGGGGAAGATCTCCACAGTGTCGCCCCGGACCCGGAAGGTGTTCCGCTCAAAGGCCACGTCGTTGCGTTCATAGCGGATCTCCACCAGCTTTTTCAGCAGGTCGTCCCGGTTTCTGGTCTGGCCCGGACGCAGAGAGACCACCAGATTGGCGTAGTCGATGGGGTCGCCCAGACCGTAGATACAGGACACGGAGGCCACCACGATGACGTCCCGCCGTTCAAAGAGGGCGGTGGTGGCGCTGTGGCGGAGCCGCTCGATCTCGTCGTTGATGGAGGCGTCCTTTTCGATAAAGGTATCCGTGTGGGGGATATACGCCTCCGGCTGATAGTAGTCGTAGTAGGACACGAAGTACTCCACGGCGTTTTCCGGGAAGAAGGCCCGGAACTCCGCGCAAAGCTGGGCGGCGAGAGTCTTGTTGTGGGCCAGCACCAGCGTGGGACGTCCCGTCCGGGCGATGATATTGGCCATGGTGAAGGTCTTGCCGGAGCCGGTGACGCCCAGCAGCACCTGCTCATCCAGTCCGGCCTCCACGCCGGCCGTCAGCTTTTCGATGGCCTCCGGCTGGTCCCCTGTGGGCGTATAGGGCGCCTGCAATTTGAATTCCATAAAAACTGCCCTCCCGGCCGCAGCGCGGAGCTGCGCGTGTCGTGTCGTGCGGTATCATACTATTATACCACAAACATCCGGAGAGGGGAAGCCAAAAAACAGGGAGAAAACTTTCCCATGAAAAACCCGGGCACGCCGGAGAGAGAAATCTCCGGCGCGCCCGGGTGATGCTCAAAGGACTGCGGTGTTACGCCGCTGCTGCCGAACTGTCGGTGCTTCTCATATCGGGGCGGCCGCCGCCGGGAGGCGTGCCGCCCATCTGCCCGCCGCCGGGAGCCATGCCGCCCACCTGCCCGCCGCCGGGAGGCGTGCCGCCCATCTGCCCACCGCCGGGAGCCATGCCGCCAACCTGCCCGCCGCCGGGAGCCATGCCGCCCATCTGCCCGCCGCCGGGAGCCATGCCGCCCATCTGCCCGCCCATGGGACCGCCCATCCCCATGCCGGACTCGGAACCGTCGTTGGTGGTGACGGTCCCGCCGTTGTTGGTATAGGCGCCGTTGCAGTCCAGGGCCGTATTGCCGTTGCCGCCGCAGGTGAGCTCCAGGGTGCCGCCGTTGACGGTGATGTCGCCGTTGGCGTCGATGCAGTCGCCCTGGGACATGATGGTGATGCTGCCGCCGCTCACGACCACGGAGCACGCCGCGCTGTAGGCGAAGTCGCCGCCGCCTGCCGTAAAGTCGGAGCTGTCGGTGCTCCCGGCGGCGTTGATGCCGTCGTCGGAGGAGACGATATTCAGCGTCCCGCCGTCGATGGTGACGGATCGGCCCTCCACGCCCTCGCAGCAGGAAGGAATGTCGAAGCTGCCGCCCCGGATGACCACGTCGCTGCCCGAGTGGATGGCGTCGTCCCCGGCGTGAATGGTGAGGCTGCCGTCCAGGATATACAGCCAGCCCGCCTCGGCGTCGTCGTCGTTCTCTGCGTGGATGCCGTCCTTGCCGGCAGTGATGACAAGCGTCCCGCCTGCGATGCGGACGCTGTCCTTGCCCTCAATGCCGTGGCTGGCGGCGTCGATGGTACAGGTTCCGCCGGCGATGACAAGATCGTCCTTGCAGACGATGCCGTGGCCCGCGGCGGCGCTGACGGTGAGACTGCCGGTTCCGTTGAGGGTCAGGTCCGTCTTGGCGAAGATCACGGCGTCGATGTTGTTCTCATCAATGGCGGCATAGGTCCCGCCGTTTGTCAGGCTGTTCTCCGTGCCGTCGGCCAGGGTGAGGAAGACCTTGTCGGCCTCAAGCGCATAGATAGCGGCGGAGTCGGAGCAGGTGATATCCACGCCGTTCAGGACCAGCTGGACCTTGTCTGCCTCGCCGGCCCGGACGACGATCTGGCCGTCCGTCAGGGTGCCGGAGAGGACATAGGTTCCCGCCGCGGTAACAGTGACGGTGCCGCCGTCGACGGTGACGGCGTCGGAGTCGCATACGGCGGTGCCGCCGGTCAGTTGGATTGATATCGCCTGACTTTCGTCATAGCCGGGGTCCAGATCCCGGCTGCTGAACATGTCGTCCGTGTTCGCGATATCGGACAGGGCCGATGCGGCGACCTCCTCCGGCTGGACGACGGAGGCCTGCGCCTCCGTGCCGCCGCCGGCCCCGGCGGCGGCGCCGCAGCCGGTCAGCATAGCCGTGCTTATGAGGATGGATAAGACTTTCATACCGATCATATTTTTTCTCCTTTCCGTTACAGCCCCGAGGCGGCCGCCGTCTCCTGCCGGGAGATGGAGATCTCCAGATTGCCGTTGCGGCAGCGCAGCTCGTCGAGGAACGCCTTCTCCTGAGCGGGGTCCCGCAGAGTCAGGTCATAGGTCAGCCTGATCAGACTGCCCATATTGGTCGTCTTGACCTTCTTCAGGTCATGGCGCAGGGTGTACCGCTCCATGACGGCGTCGAATACGCCGGTGTAGTCCAGATCCTCCGGGATGGTGATGCGAAGGGTCTTGTCCCGCTGGCCGTTTTTTCCCTCGCCCAGCCGCAGACGGCCGTAGAGCAGGATGATACAGCCGAGGATCACGGTAAAGAGCACGGCATAGCCCAGATAGCCCATACCGGCGACGAGCCCGGCGCCCATGGCCACGAAGAGGGTGCCGATCTCCCGGGCGGAGCCGGGGGCGGAGCGGAAGCGGACCAGACTGAAGGCCCCCGCCACGGCCACGCCGGCACCGATATTGCCGTTGACCATCATGATGACCACGCAGACCACGGCGGGGAGGATGGCCAGCGTGACGGCGAAGCTCCTGCTGCAGTTGGCGCTGCGCAGGGTCAGACCGCAGAGGATCAGACCGATGACCAGGGAGACCGCCACACACAGCAGGAAGACGGCCGGGGTAATGCCGCCGCCGGTGACGGTGTTGAATACACTGCCGAGTATCGTATTGACCATCGTTACGCGCTCCTTTCCATATGCTCTGAGATCACCCTCCGGTATGCGGTCCCGTATTTGGAGAAGGAGGTCTTGTAGACTCTCTGCTCCGAGAGCGCCCGGACCATCCACAGGGGGATGCCGCCGGAGGTCTTCACCTCCATGAGCACCTGATCGGGCCCCAGCAGCGGCGTGCCGCAGGGATCCGAGTCCAGAGTCAGCTGCTCCTGCCGGAAGCGGATGCTGTCGTCAAAGGTCACCCGGAAATCTCCGCCGTCCTTTTCATAGTAGGCCTCACGCTCATAGGAGAGGAACATGGCCGGGGCCAGATTCCGATAGAACGCCAGGGCGTAGGCGATCTCATGGCCGATCTGGGTATCGGGGAGGGCCAGCCGTCCGGCCAGACAGGCCTGCGCCTCTATCAGCGGCAGGGCCAGCCGCCGCTTGTAGACGACACCGTCGTATTTCTTTTTCAGCTCCACGAAGACCCTGTCGTTTGCCCCGGCCCGTCCGTAGCTGCGGACCCGGAGCTTCTCCTTATACACCGGCTTTTCCAGACTCCGCCGGATGAGCCGGAAATCGGGGGTGTCGAGGTAGACGTTGCGGATGGAGCTGCGTCCGTATTCGTCCAGAGTCATCCGGGGCTCCATGGCGGCCAGCACGGCGTCCCGCTGACGCCGGGTCATCAGGTACTTGAGCTCATATCGCCTGAACACCATTTGACTTCCCATCGTACCGCGCCTCCTTTCCTGATCGCAGGGCCATTATAACAGCCGAAACATAATTGAAGATAAAAGAAACCGGGCTCAAATTTTAACAAAATATAAACATTCTAAGGGGAAAATCACGCTGACAAACGCAGGATTTCGTGGTATGCTTAACAGGGAATATGATCAGAAAGATACCGCCGCGCAGCTGTTGCCGCGGCCAAAAGGGGGTTAGGGCCCATGCGCATACTGCTTGCCGAGGACGAGGTGTCCCTGTCCCGGGCCGTCACGGCGCTGCTGGAGCGCAGCAACTATTCCGTGGACGCGGTCTTCGACGGGGCGGAGGCCCTGGACTATCTGGAGGCCGGGAATTACGACGCTCTGATCCTGGACCTGATGATGCCCGGCGTGGACGGTATGACGGTCCTGCGCAGGCTCCGGGAGCGGGGCGACCGCATCCCGGTGCTGATCCTCACCGCAAAGTCTGAGATCGACGACAAGGTGTTGGGTCTGGACGCCGGAGCCAACGACTATCTCACCAAGCCCTTTGCCGCCCAGGAGCTGCTGGCCCGGATCCGGGCCATGACCCGCAGCCAGACGGCCCAGACCACCAGCCGGCTGCGCTTCGGCAATATCACGCTGGATCAGAGCACCTTTGAGCTGGCGTCCCCCGCAGGCAGCTTCCGCCTGGCCAACCGGGAGTTCCAGATGATGGAGCTGCTCATGCGCAATCCCCGCCAGCTCATCGCCACAGAGCGGTTTCTGGAGAGCATCTGGGGCTATGACAGCGATGTGGAGCCGAACGTGGTGTGGGTGTATATCTCTTATTTAAGGAAGAAGCTCACGGCCCTTCAGGCCGACATCCGGATCAGGGCCACACGAAACGCGGGCTATTCCCTGGAGGAGCTCCCATGATCCGACAGCTTCGTATCAAACTTATCGTGGCCGCCATGGTCTCGCTGGCCATCGTCCTGCTGGTGATCCTGGGCAGCGTCAATCTGGTCAGCCGCCACAAGATCGTCACGGACGCCGACGCGATCCTGGATGTGCTTATTGCCAACGAGGGCGCCTTTCCCCCGACGGTGAACGGAAGGCCGGGCGTGACCGCGCCGCCGCCGGAGTGGGCACTGTCGGACGACGACGATCTGTGGGAAGACCGGGACGACGATCTGTGGGAAGACTGGGACGACGACGATGCGTTCTTTGAGAACGGCCGGCACTTCAACGCCCCGGTCCTGTCCCCGGAGGCGCCCTACGAGTCCCGTTACTTCTCCGTCGTGCTCAGCGAGGACGGGACGATCATTGCCGCCGATGTGGGGCAGGTGGCCGCTGTGGACGCCGGGACCGCCGGGGAATATGCCCGGGCGGTGTGGGAGTCCGGCAGCGAGCGGGGCTTTTACGGCGACTACCGCTATGCCGTCAGCGATGAAGAGAGCGGGACACGGATCGTATTTTTGGACCGGGGCCGTGTGCTGTCCGATTTCCGCACCACGCTGCTGGCCAGCGTGGCCGTGGCTCTGGCGGGCCTGGCCGCGGTGCTGGTGCTGCTGATCCTGCTCTCCAAGCGGATCGTCCGGCCCGTGGCGGAGAGCTATGAAAAACAGCGGCGCTTCATCACCGACGCGGGCCATGAGCTCAAGACGCCGCTGACCGTCATCGGCGCCGATGCGGAGCTGGCGGAGCTGGAGTGCGGGGAGAACGAGTGGCTTGCCGACATCAAGCGCCAGACCCTGCGCCTGACGGATCTGACCAACGATCTGATTTATCTGTCCCGGATGGACGAGGAGCGGCCGCTGCAGATGCTGCCCTTCCCGTTTTCCGACGTGGTGGAGGAGACGGCCCAGTCCTTCCAGTCTCTGGCCAGGACCCAGGGGAAGGCGTTTCAGACCGACATTCAGCCCATGATCTCCTGTACCGGAGATGAAAAGGCCCTGCGGCAGCTGGTATCGATCCTGCTGGACAACGCGCTGAAATATACCCCGCCGGAGGGCAGCATCGCCCTGGGGCTGGAGCGGCGGAGCCGGAATATACGGCTGACGGTCTCCAATACCACCGCCCGGCCGGTGGAAACGGAACAGCTGAATCGCCTGTTCGACCGCTTCTACCGGGCCGACGACTCCCGGAGCTCCAAGACCGGGGGCTACGGGCTGGGGCTGTCCATCGCAAAGAGCATCGTGCTGGCCCACAGGGGCAAAATACGGGCGGAGACCCCTGATGGCGGGCATACCCTGACCGTCACAGCCATCCTGCCGGAACAGCGGAGCGGCGGAGAGGCGTAAAACCGATGCCTTTGTATGCTCCACCGTTTGATTATCCCTTGACAAAACCTCACAAATGAGCTATTGTATTACTACAATAATACAAACGAAAATGATAGGATCACGGTTTCGTCCGGATCAAAACAAATGATACGACAGGGGAGAGACTATGGAAAAGTTTAGAGAGTACAGGACGGGCTGCATTCTGCTGGTCGTGTTCATCGTGTTCACCGTACTGGTCCGCTGTGTCAGCGTACAGCCCATCGGCCCGGAGAACTCCGCCGTGGGTTTCGCAAAGCTGAACGGCGCGGTATTCCGGGGACTGGGCGTCCATCACGCCTGGTATGTGTTCACTGAGATCCTGGGTTATCTTGCCATCGTGCTGGCGCTGGTCTTTGTGGTGCTGGCGCTGATCCAGTGCGTCAAGCGCCGGGGCTTCCGGCACATGGACCGGGAAGTGAAGGCCCTCATCGGTCTGTATATCGCGGCGGTGATCCTCTACGTGTTCTTTGAGGTCGTCGTGGTCAACTGCCGCCCGGTGCTCATCGACGGCGTGCTGGAGGCCTCCTATCCATCCTCCCATACCATGCTCTCCCTGTGTATCCTGGGCTCAGCCCTGCGATTTTTCCACGAGGAGATCAAAACCAGGAATCTGCGTCTGACGGCGGAGGCGGTGACCGCGGTGGTCATGATCCTGCTGGTGGTGGGCCGTCTGTTGTCCGGTGTGCACTGGTTCACCGACGTGATCGGCGGCGTTCTGCTGGGCGCGGCCCTGGTATCCCTGTACTATTCCGCCTGCAGAGCCGGAGAAGGAAAAGAGGCGTCATAATGGAAAAAGAGACGATACGGGAACGGCTGGCCCTGCTGCGGCAGGGGATGTCCCGGGAGGGCCTGGACGCCTGGCTGGCGGCGGACGCGGACTGCCACGGCTCGGAATATGTGGGGGAACACTTCAAGACCCGCACCTTCCTGTCCGGCTTCACCGGCTCCGCCGGTACGCTGCTGGTGCTCCCGGACAGCGCCGGGCTCTGGACGGACTCCCGCTACTGGATCCAGGCGGAGCAGGAGCTGGCGGACACCGGTATCGACCTGTTCCGGTCGGGGGAGAAGACCACCCCCACGGTGCAGAAGTATCTGGCCGAAAAGCTGCCGGAGGGCGGCCGGCTGGGCTTCGATGGCCGCACCTTCTCCGGAGCATACTGTCAGACCCTTCGCAGACAGTGGAAAAAGGGCGAGCTTCGTTCCGATCTGGACCTGCCGGATGCGTTCTGGACGGACCGTCCCGCCCTGCCCGACGCCCCGGCGTTCCTGCTGGAGGAACGATACGCCGGACAGAGCGCCGCGGAGAAGCTTGCGAAGCTGCGTCAGGAGCTGGCGAAACGGGACGCGGCGGTCTTTCTGCTGACGGCGCTGGACGACCTGGCCTGGCTGTTCAATCTCCGGGGCGGGGACGTGGCCTATAACCCCGTTCTGCTGGCCTACGCCGCGGTGACCCCGGAGCGGGCGCTGCTCTTCACCGACGAGAGCAAGCTCTCCGACGGACTGCGGGCTTCCCTCGCCGGGCTGGGGACGGAAATCCGACCCTATGACGGTGTGTATGACTTCTGCCGGGAGACGGAGCCAGGCTGCCGCGTGATGCTGGATACACGTTATGTAAACCAAAGCCTCTGTTCGATCCTGGAGGACCGGGGCGCGGAGCGGATCGATATTCCCAACCCCACGGCCCTGTGGAAATCCATAAAAAACGATACGGAGCAGGCCAATATGCGCCTGGCCCATGAGAAGGACGGCGCGGCGCTGACAAAGTGGCTGTATCAGGTGAAGCGGGATATCGGCCGCGTCCCCATGACGGAGTGCTCCGTGGGCGATCTGGTCGATGAATTGCGGCGGCAGCAGGGGGCGCTGGGCCCCAGCTTTGCCACCATCGCCGGATACGGACCTCACGGGGCCATCGTCCACTACGAGGCAACGGCGGAAACGGACGTGCCCCTGCAGCCGGAGGGGCTGCTGCTGCTGGACTCCGGCGGTCAGTACCTGGAGGGCACCACCGACGTCACCCGGACGGTGGCCCTGGGACCTGTCACGGAGGAACAAAAGCGCCATGTGACCCTTGTACTCCGGGGGATGCTGGCTCTGGCCGATGCCGTGTTTCCGGCGGGGACCCGTGCCGAACAGCTGGAGGCCGTGGCCCGGCTGCCCCTGTGGGGAGCTGGGCTGGATTACGGCCACGGCACCGGCCACGGCGTGGGTTGCTTCCTCTGCGTCCATGAGGGGCCGGTGAATCTCCGCCAGCGGCCCCTGTACGGCTGGGACGGCGTGCTCCGGCCCGGCATGATCCTCTCCGACGAGCCGGGGTATTACGCCGCCGGCAGCCACGGCGTCCGGCAGGAAAATCTGCTGCTGGTCTGCCGGGCGGAGCGGGAGGGGTACCTCCGCTTCGAGCACCTGACCCTGGCGCCCTTTGACCGGGACGCCATCGACCCTGCGCTGCTGGGGGAGGAGGGCCGCAGACGCCTGGACGCGTATCACCGGCGGGTGTATCAGACCCTGGCCCCACGGCTGACGGAGGAGGAGGCCCACTGGCTGGCAGAGGTCACAAAGCCTCTGGAGACAGCAGGCGGCTTGTACCACGAAAAGAAAGACTTTGTTTCAGCGCCGTATGAACCGAGAATGCAGACGATCTGAAACAACTGAAATGAGATCGGCAGATCGTTATTTGCCGTATTGATTAAACTGCTTGAGAAAAAGCAACTTCAGGTTGCGGAAAGGCAAATAGAGGTTGGTAGAAAAAGCGCGGCTCAAGCCTTACACTTCCTTTATAAGGAGGGTGGTATTATGAGTTTTGGAAAAAACCTGCAGACGCTTCGCAAGAAGAACCAGCTCTCACAAGAAGGACTGGCAGAAATGCTGGGTGTAAGCAGACAGGCTGTGTCAAAATGGGAGCAGGGAGAAGGGTATCCGGAAGTTGACAAGCTTTTGATCCTGTCAAAAAAGTTGAATGTTTCATTGGACAGCTTACTGGGAGGAGAAAACACGCCAGTCGTTTCCGAAAACGGTAAACCATCGGAAACGATCAGGATTATTTCACCGAACGAAGGTGTGATCGCCAGTGCTTCAAAGGTAACCCGTTCGCAGCAGTTCAAAGGCGGCAAAAACAGTCCCAAATACGCACTATATGCCTCAGAAGGGAATGACACGGCATTTTCGCAGAATACATTTCTTGCCTGGTACAGGGACCTTGATGATATAACAAGAGAGATAGCCGAAATACAGAATGCATGGAACGCCGGGGCTGCATCCTATACTCTGCAATACAGCGTAAAATGCAAACAGAACCTGTTCAGGACAATAGAAGACTGATCAAATATCCCCCATTTTGTTGATATATTTCTTCATGATTGTTCAGTTGAGACAGCAGGCGGCTTGTTCTACTAAAAGAAAGACTTTATTTCAGCGCCGTATGAACCGAAGCATGCAGCCGATCTGAAACAACTGAAATAAGATGGGCAAATCGGAATTTGAGAGGAGCAGGAATATGCGGCTGTCAAAAATATTTGAAGAAAAACCCGAAAGATGGGGATTCAGGGGAGATCCGTATTTTTGGGATTACTTAAAAGAACGCGCGGAGAATATGGATATGATTTCTCCTGACGAACTGGAAACGTGGATAAAAGAGGAATACTTTTCACTTTCAGGCAAGGTTATGACCGACAAATACGGCGATTTTGCCGTAATACAGCAGTTCGCTCATGGCGGAATGAGTTCCGGCGGTGTTGATAACGGATGGTGGATGGAAGAAGGAATTCCACTGCTGAAAAGCAGGTTGACTGCGCCCTGACAGCGTCCGGTCTGCCGATATGCTTTGCTGAGAGCGAAATATTGAGGCGGGCGGACCGACCGGGAAAATGATATTCCCGTCACGGAAGCGGTTGACAAAGCCCGGATGAATGTAGTATAATACTTCTGTTGAACGAAGGCGTTCATCCGGGATTCGCGTCCCGGATGGATGCCTTTTCTCTTTTTTATGGGGAGGGCGGGGACATGACAAAGTACATTTTCGTGACCGGCGGCGTGGTTTCCGGTCTGGGCAAGGGGATCACGGCGGCCTCTCTGGGTCGGCTGCTGAAGGCCCGGGGCCTGAAGGTGGCGGCCCAGAAGCTGGACCCCTACATCAACGTAGACCCGGGTACCATGAGCCCCTATCAGCATGGCGAGGTCTACGTCACCGAGGACGGGGCCGAGACGGATCTGGATCTGGGCCACTATGAGCGGTTCATCGACGAGGACCTCAACGAATACGCCAACCTGACCACCGGCAAGGTCTACTCCAACGTCATCACCAAGGAGCGGCGGGGGGAGTACCTGGGGGCCACGGTGCAGACCATCCCCCACATTACGGACGAGATCAAGCGATTCATCTATAACGTGGGCGACAAGGCGGGGGCCGACGTGGTCATCACGGAGATAGGCGGCACCATCGGCGACATCGAGAGCCAGCCCTTCATCGAGGCCATCCGGCAGGTGGGCCACGAGGTGGGGCGGGAGAACGCCCTGTACGTCCACGTCACCCTGGTGCCCTATCTGAAAGCCTCCGGAGAGCACAAGTCCAAGCCCACCCAACACTCCGTCAAGGAGATGCAGGGCCTGGGCATTTCCCCCGACATCATTGTACTGCGCTGTGACGAGCCCATCACGGACGAGAGCATCTTTCAGAAGATCGCGCATTTCTGCAACGTCAAGCCGGACTGCGTCATCGAAAACCTGACCCTGCCGGTACTCTATGAGGCGCCGTTGTATCTGGAGAAGTCCCATCTTTCTGACGTGGTATGCCGGGAACTGCGCATCGACGCCCCGGCGCCGGATCTGAGAGACTGGCAGGCCATGGTGGACGCCATCAAAAGCAGGAAGCACACGGTAAAGATCGGCCTTGTGGGCAAGTATGTCCAGCTCCACGACGCCTATCTCTCCGTGGCGGAGGCCCTGCGCCACGCAGGGTTCCGGCTGGATGCCAGGATCGACCTTATATGGATCGACTCCGAGACCCTGACGGAGCCCGGCGGTATGGAGCAGCTGGCCGGACTGGACGGCGTCATCGTACCGGGAGGCTTCGGCCCCCGGGGCATCGAGGGCATGATCCTGGCGGCCCGGTACGCCCGGGAAAACCGGCTGCCCTATTTCGGGATCTGTCTGGGCATGCAGATCGCCGTTATCGAATACGCCAGAGCCGTCGCGGGGCTCCCGGAGGCAGACTCCGGGGAATTTGCCCCGGACTGCCGGGACAAGGTCATCGACTTCATGCCCGGCCAGAGCGACGACATCGACAAGGGCGGGACCCTGCGGCTGGGCAGTTATCCCTGCGCTATTGCGCCGGGCAGCACCATGGCCCGCTGCTACGGAAAGACCCTCATCCATGAGCGGCACCGCCACAGATACGAATTCAACAACGACTACAGAGACGTCCTGCAAAGCGTCGGACTGGCTCTCAGCGGCCTGTCCCCGGACGGGAGACTGGTGGAGACCGTGGAGCTCCCGGACCGGCCGTTTTACGTAGGCGTCCAGTTCCACCCCGAGTTCAAGAGCCGTCCGAACCGGCCGCATCCCCTCTTTGAGGGCTTTATCGCGGCGGCGCTGGACCACACCCGACAGGAGGAGACGACATGATAGATCTGGGGTACAACAGAAAGCTGATACTGGAGGAGGGGGAGGTGTATCCCGGCTTCGCCTTCGGGGACCCCGGGGACCGGGTGCTGGAGATCGTCTTCAACACCTCCATGGCGGGCTATCAGGAGATCCTCTCCGACCCATCCTATACCGACCAGGCGGTGGTCATGACCTACCCCCTCATCGGCAACTACGGCATGGCGGCGGAGGACTATGAGACGAAGATCCCCACCATCGGCGGCCTCATCGTCCGGGAGTACAACGACCTGCCCTCCAATTTCCGCAGTGAAAAGACGTTGGGCGCGGTGATGGAGCAGTACGGGATCCCCGGTATCTGCGGGCTGGACACCCGGAAGCTCACCCGGTCCATCCGGGACCGGGGCAGCCGGAAGTGCCTGATCACCGGCATGGACACCACCGTGGAGGAGGGCCTGCGCATGCTGGCGGAGACGCCCCTGCGCCGGGACGCCGTGTCCCGGGTCAGCTGTGGGGAGATCTGGCGGTCCGAGGCCGCCGAGGCCCGGTATCACGTGGTGGCCATCGACTGCGGCATGAAGCTGAACATCGTCCGCTCCCTCAACGCCAGAGGGTGCACCGTGACCGTGGTGCCCTGGAACACCCCCGCCGGGACCGTCGAGGCCCTGAAGCCGGACGGTGTGTTCCTCTCCAACGGCCCCGGGGATCCGGAGGACGTGACGCCGGTCATCGACACCGTCCGGGCGCTCCGGGGACGCTATCCCATATTCGGCATCTGCCTGGGCCACCAGATGATCGCCCTGGCTTACGGGGCGAAGACCTACAAACTGAAATTCGGCCACCGGGGCGGCAACCACCCGGTGAAAAACCTCACCACGGGCCGGGTGGAGATCACATCCCAGAACCACTCCTACGCCGTGGACGGGGACAGCCTGAGCGCCACGCCGCTGCAGTGTACCCATGTCAATCTGCTGGACGGTACCGTGGAGGGCCTGGCCTGCCCGGCCGAGCACGTGTTCAGCGTGCAGTACCACCCGGAGAGCGCCCCGGGTCCCCAGGACAGCGCCTATCTCTTCGACCGATTCATCGACATGATGGAGGAGGTGGGACGCCGTGCCTAAGCGGACAGATATCAGCAAGGTGCTGGTCATCGGCTCCGGTCCCATCGTCATCGGCCAGGCGGCGGAATTCGACTACGCCGGGACCCAGGCCTGCCTTGCCCTGAAGGAGGAGGGGTACGAGGTGGTGCTGTGCAACTCCAACCCCGCCACCATCATGACGGACACCTCCATCGCGGACAAGGTCTATATGGAGCCCCTGACCCTGGAGTATATCGCCAAGATCATCCGCTACGAGCGGCCCGACGCGATCCTGCCCAGCATCGGTGGACAGACGGGCCTGAATCTGGCGGTGCAGCTGGAGAAAAAGGGCATTTTGCGGGAGTGCCGCACGGAGCTGCTGGGTACCCGCAGCAGCAGCATTGCCCAGGCGGAGGACAGGGAGCTGTTCAAGGAGCTCTGCCAGAGCCTCGGCGAGCCGGTCCTGCCTTCCGATATCGCGGAAACCATGGAGGACGGCCTGCGGATCGCCGAGGAGATCGGCTATCCCGTGGTCCTGCGCCCGGCCTTCACTCTGGGCGGCACCGGCGGCGGCTTTGCCGACGACGAGACGGAGTTTCGGGAGATCATGAAGAACGCCCTGGCTCTCTCGCCGGTCCATCAGGTGTTGGTGGAAAAGAGCATCAAGGGCTTCAAGGAGATCGAGTACGAGGTCATGCGGGACGCCGCGGACACCGCCATCACCATCTGCAACATGGAGAACGTGGACCCCGTGGGCATCCACACCGGCGACTCCATCGTGGTCTGCCCCTCCCAGACGCTGACCAACAAGGAGTACCATATGCTCCGGGACAGCGCCCTGAAGATCATCCGGGCCCTGCAGATCGAGGGCGGCTGCAACGTCCAGTTCGCTCTGGACCCCAACAGCTTCCAGTACTATCTCATCGAGGTCAACCCCCGGGTCTCCCGGTCCTCTGCCCTGGCCAGCAAGGCCAGCGGCTATCCCATTGCCCGGGTGTCGGCAAAGATCGCCGTGGGCATGACCCTGGACGAGATCCCCATCGCCAACACCCCGGCCTCCTTCGAGCCCACGCTGGACTACGTGGTCACGAAGATGCCCCGGTTCCCCTTCGACAAATTCACCGACGCCAACAACTCCCTGGGCACCCAGATGAAGGCCACCGGCGAGGTCATGAGCATCGGCCGCACCATCGAGGAGAGCCTGCTCAAGGCCATCCGGTCCCTGGAGATCGGCGTATGGCACCTGTATATGGAGAAATTCGACGGCTGGACGGACGAGGGACTGCTGGACTATATCACCATCGGCACCGACGACCGGATCTACGCCCTGGCGGAGCTCCTGCGCCGGGGCCATGCCCCGGAGGCGCTGGCCGCCGCCACGCAGATCGACGTGCTGTTCCTGCGGAAGATGGCGAATATCGTCGTCATGGAGCAGACCCTGACCCGGCATCCCGGGGACGTCGGCGTCCTGTGCAGAGCAAAGCGCATGGGCTTCTCCGACCGTGAGATCGCCCGCCGGTGGGACAGAGCGGAGACAGAGGTCTTTGCCCTGCGCCGGGAGGCGGGGATCCTGCCGGTGTACAAGATGATCGACACCTGCGCGTCGGAATTCGACAGCTATATCCCGTATTTCTACTCCACCTACGAGGAGGAGAATGAGTCGGTCCTGTCGGAGAAGAAAAAGATCATCGTTCTGGGCTCCGGCCCCATCCGCATCGGTCAGGGCGTGGAGTTCGACTACTCCACGGTCCACGCCGTGCAGACCATCAAGGCGGCGGGCTACGAGGCCATCATCATCAACAACAACCCGGAGACCGTCTCCACGGACTACACCTGCAGCGACAAGCTCTACTTTGAGCCCCTGACGGTAGAGGATGTGATGAACATCATCGAGATGGAGCAGCCCGAGGGCGTCATCGCCACCCTGGGCGGCCAGACGGCCATCAATCTGGCCCAGCCCCTGATGGAGCGGGGCGTGAAGATCATCGGCACGGACTGCGCCGCAATCGAGCGGGCGGAGAACAGGGACGCATTTGAAAAGCTGCTGCTCTCGCTGGAGATCCCCCAGCCCAAAGGCCGGGCGGTGACCAATATCGAAGACGGCGTAGCCGCCGCCGCGGAGATCGGATACCCCGTGCTGGTGCGGCCCAGCTTCGTACTGGGAGGCCGGGCCATGCAGATCGTAGCCAAGGAGGAGCACCTGCGGCACTATCTGAAGACCGCCGTGGAGATCGACGAGGACAAGCCGGTGCTGGTGGACAAGTACATCCGGGGCAAGGAGGTAGAGGTGGACGCCATCTGCGACGGAACGGACGTCTTCGTTCCCGGCATCATGGAGCTGGTGGAGCGTACCGGCGTTCACTCCGGCGACTCCATCAGCGTGTACCCCTCCTTCAGCATCTCGGACCGGGTCAAGGAGACCATCCTGGACTATACCCGGAAGCTGGGCCTGGGCATCGGCATCATCGGTCTGTTCAATATCCAGTTCATCGTGGGGGAGCAGGAGGACGTATATATCATCGAGGTCAATCCCCGCTCCTCCCGGACGGTGCCCTTCCTGTCCAAGGCCACCGGTTACTCGCTGGCGGACATCGCCACCCTGGTGAATCTGGGCGTCAGTCTGGCCGAACAGGGGTATACGGAGATCTATCCGAAGGAGAAGGAGCGCTGCTATGTCAAGGCCCCGGCCTTTTCCTTCTCCAAGCTGCGGGGCATGGACGCCTACCTGTCCCCGGAGATGAAATCCACCGGCGAGGCAATCGGCTACGACAAAAAGCTCCACCGGGCCATGTACAAGGCCTTCGTGGCCTCCGGCATCCAGATGCTCAACTACGGTACCGTCATCGTCACCCTGGCCGACGAGGACAAGGAGGAGGCCCTGCCGCTGGTTCGCCGCTTCTACAACATGGGCTTCAATATTGAGGCCACCATCGGCACGGCGCTGTTCCTGAAGGAGCACGGCATCCGCACCCGGGTGCGCCGGAAGCTCAGCGAGGGCAGCGAGGAGATCCTGGACTCCATCCGGGCCGGCTACGTCAGCTACGTCATCAACACCCGGGCCATCCTCTCCGGCGTCCACTATGAGGACGGCGTGGCCATCCGCCGCTGCGCCATCGAGAACGGCGTGACCATGCTCACGTCTCTGGACACGGTGAAGGTCCTGCTGGACGTGCTGGAGGAGACCACCATGAGCGTATCCACCATCGACGCGTGACCGCCGCTGCGGATAAAAAAAGACGGCTCCCGGGCATTTTGCCCGGGAGCCGTTTTTGTATCCGGATTCGATTGTGTCAGCCGTCACTGGGCGTCGGCCAGCGCGTTGTACCACTCCTCCATGACCTGGTTGGCCACGGTGGCGCCGTCAGCATAGGTGGCCTTGTAGAGGAGCTCCGCGCCGTTGCCGTAGACCTCCCGGACGTAGTTGCCGTCGCCTCCGAAGAAGAAGTCAAAGCGGAGATCGTCATCGGGGAGATTGAGCACGATGTACTCGCCGTCGGGAGCCTCCTCATCCACCATCTCGAAGGTGACGCCGTCCAGAAGGCGGGTGATATAGGGCGTCTTGTCCACAGCCTTCGGATCCAGGGAGCCGTCGGTGAGGAAAGTGATGTTGTAGTTGGTATCGTCCTTATAGGCGATGCGGGACAGGTAGATATCCAGATCGGTGTTGGTGTGGGTATAGGGGGTGAGCCCCTTGTTCTCGTTCAGGAAGGTCTCGGGAACAGTCCCGGCCCACTCGTTCAGCGTCGTCCACTGCTGCATGGTCGTTTCATCGGTCAGGTAGTCGTCTCCCTCCCGCATGATCCGCACGTCAGTGGGGGTGTAGAAGATGTAGTAGTCGCCGTTCTCCGCCCGGGCGAAGATCTCCCGGCCGCTCATGTCGCCGCAAAGCTGCTCATGGAGCCACTCTTCATTGGCACGGCCGATACTGAACAGCCAGCCGTCACCCCAGTCCTCGCCGGGATGCACCACTTTTCCTGCCTCCACGGAGGCCTTCTCGGAGACGACGAACAGCGTACCGGCCACGTCGTCCTCCGGCGTGTCGATAATAAGCAGATCGGTGTACTCCTCCGGCACGGACAGGATCATGCCGTCATTGACAAAAGCACCCTCGGGCACGTCAATGTCGGCGCCGTCGTCGGTGACGTCGGTGGTCTGAGGCGCCTGATCCGGCTCGTCGGGACCGGCAGGATCGTTTGCGGGAGCGCCGCATGCGGCCAGGGACAGCATCAGCAGCAGCGCCAGCAGCGCGGCTATGATCGAAGTTTTTCTGATTTTCATGATAGATAACGTTCCTTTCCCGGTGGTGTGTTCTCTGCGTGAACGCTGAAGGGCAGCGCTGCCGCCGCACCTGCGGGCATGCCCCTCGGCCGTTGCCGCAGCGAGAAGTATTCTGCCTAATATAGTACCACCCCCGGGTCCGGTTTTCAATACCATGTGCCCGGTTTTTACAGTTTTTTAAAAAATATTCCTGCCGTGCCGTTTCCTTCCGGCTGCAGAGGGAGCCTCGCACTTCTCGCGGAGCGTTGTGGACCTTTTTGTGCGAAAGCGGAGCGAAAATCCCCTCAAAAAACGGACCCTGCGCGAGAGCGCAGGGTCCGTTTGATTTTGCCTTCTTTACTTCATAGCCCGATAGAGGAAGGTCACGATCTGACCGCGGGTGCAGGAATTGTCGGGGCTGAAGTGGGTGGCGTCGGTGCCGTTGGTGATGCTCTTCTCCACGGCCCACAGTACCGGCGCATAGTAGTACGCGTCAGCGGAGACGTCCGCAAACACATTCGTACCGGAGGCGGCAGGCTCGCCGGAGGACCGCCACAGGAAGGTGACGACCTGAGCCCGGGTGCAGTAGGCGTCGGGGCTGAAGGTGGTCTCGCTGGTGCCCTTGGTGATATTCTTCTCCACGGCCCACAGCACGGCCTCGTAATAGTAGGCATCAGAGGCCACGTCGGCGAAGGGCATGGTGCTGCTGGTGGGCGCCGGGCAGCCGGCGGAGCGCCACAGGAACGTCACCACCTGACCACGAGTACAGGTGGCTTCCGGGCTGAAGTGGGTCTCGTCAGTGCCGTTGGTGATCTGGGGCGTGTGAGAGTAGGCCCACAGGACCGGCGCATAGTAGTACGCGTCGGCGGCCACGTCCACAAAGGGATTGGCGGGCGGCGTTGCCACGCCGGGGAGCTTCACGGTGATCGTACCGTAGTACTCCGGGAAGTAGGTGCTGTCGATAGCCGCGATGGCCGCCGCGTCCAGGGTGAGCTTGGTCTCTCCGGCGACGCTGCAGCCCTCCAGCACGGAGAATTCGCACGCGCCGTTCACGGCAATGTCAAAGACGCCGTTCTTGTCCAGGTCGATGCTGATGATGTCTCCCTCGGTCTTGGAGACGACGACGCCGGCGGCTTCCAGACCGGACATGGAGCCGCGGAAGGCCAGCAGCTCCGGATTCGTCACGGTGACGGGGGGCTCCTGGGTCAGGTCCAGACTCATGGCGCCCAGATCCTTGGCTCCGGTCCCGCCGGTGACGATCACGGTGATCTCGCCGTAGTATTCCTCTTTTTCAAGGGCATTGACGGCGGTGATCTCCGGATCGCCCAGGGTGAGCTTGACCTGATCGGTGACGCTGCAGTTCTCCAGCACGGTGAAAACGCCAGTGCCGTCAGTCTGCTTTTCCACCTTCACGTCGTACACGCCGTCGTTGTCCAGGTCGATGTTCATCACGTCGCCCTCGGTCTTGGTCTTGACCTTGTGGGTAAAGTTCAGGCCGCCCATGGAGGCCTGGAAGGCCGCCAGCTCCGACTCGGTCAGGGGGGCGGGGGCCTCGCCGGACAGATCGACGGTCAGAGTCCCCAGATCCTTGGCAGGCTCAGGCGCCGCGAAGCGCACCGTGAGCTGGGTCAGGTAGGGAAGGGAGCTGCCGGCCTGGGGAATAACGTCGTACAGGGGGATATCCAGAACGATCTTGTCGGCGACGGAGCTGGTCTCCAGGGCCTCGGCGATCACGTCTGCGCCGGATTCGGTCACGTGCAGATCCTTGCTGCCGTCCATATCCAGGTCCGCATCCCAATAGTTGACGCCTGTTTCAAGGGTGATGCTCTTGCCGTTAAGGGTCTGCAGCGTGAAGACCAGTGCGTCGGCGTCGTCGCCGGAGAGGGTAACCTTGCCGTCATACAGGTTCAGGTCACAGGCCTTGGAGGCGGGCGCCATCTTGAATTCCACCGTCTTGGCATAGGGGGTCGCGGCCTTGATCACTCCCTCGTCACTGAGGGTCAGGGTGCAGTCCTCGGTCAGGGACATGGAGGACTGGAGCTTGATAACGCCGGAGGTCTTGTCGAAAGAGAAGTCCATTGTGCCGTCCTTGTCCAGATCCACGACGCCCGCCGGGGAGTAGTCGGTCTGGCCCGCTTCGGTTGCCGCGATAAGGGTGTTGTGCAGGGCGGTGCAGCGGGGCTCGGGCACGATGACCCCGCCCTTGGTCAGGTCCACCACCAGCTTGTCGACAGAGTCGCCGATGACGTCGATCTCATGCATGAAGTCCCACAGCTCCAGACCGGAGCCGTCGGCCTTCAGTGTGCTGCCGATGGCGCTCTGGGCCCAGCTGATCCCGTCGTATTCCAGGCCGGTGATGTTGGTGAAGACGTAGCCCTCCTTGGCCTCCAGAGTGATGCCGTAGGAATAGGTATGGCCCTCGGTGATGGTCCATTCAGTACCGTCGGAGGAGAGCAGCTTGTTGTCGGTCTCATCGATCCAGTGCTCCTCCTTGATTATGGCCATGGCGGCGGACTCGGCGCTGAGGGTGGCGGCAAAGGTGGGCTTCTGACCGATCTTCAGGTCGGTGTTGATGGAGTCGATCTTGATATTTTCGATCTCCTTTGGGGCCGTGTCCTTATCCTTCCACAGGGCGACGATGGTGACGTCGCTGCTGAAGGTCACGGACTCACCCGGGGCGCCCTGGTCCCACTTGTCGAATTCCTTACCCTCGGGGGGCGTAAAGGTACACTCGGGAAGACTGTAGGGCTGGTCCTTTTCCGTGGTGACCGGTGCCATGGTCCCGGTGCCGCCGTTCTCAAAGAAGGTGACGGTAATTGTGGGAGCGGCGGGGAATTTCAGCGTCAGCGGGGAGTAGTAGTCCTCGGAGCCCGTATACGTCAGGTTGGATGTCTTGTCACCGAAAACGCTGGCGGTAGACGGGACCACAAACTCCGTTTTGAGAGTTTGGTGACTTCCCTTCGAAGATCTGGTGATCGTTACGACCAGATCATTGCTGCCGTTCTTGTCCAGGTCATATTTGGCTACGGGCTTGAACATGTCTGTGGTGTCCAGCGTGCGGCCGCACAGACCATGATCAAACGCGATGTTCAGGGTCTGGATCACGCATTCACCCTCTGCCACGCTGGGCGTCGCGCTGCCGCCGGTCAGATCCAGGGTATAGCTGCCCACGTTTGCCGCAAGGGCTGCCGAAGGCAGCAGCGCCAGGATCAGTATGACACTGAGCAGCAGTGCCAGGATTCGTTTCGTTTTCATTTGCAATTCCTCCGTTTCCTCTGTAGATGACTGTCCGGTCCGCATACCGGTATGGTACACTGATGCAGTAAAGACATGATACCACATCCGACAAAAATTCACAAGGCGTTCTCCGCGTTTTCCGGCGAAAAACAGCGGGAGGGAGGTGATCTGCCGGAAACCGCGCTCCTGTACTGCAGGCAGATCCCCCCGGGGCAGGACGCAGAAATCACGTCTTCGGACGTGACAGGCGTGGCGGATGTGTCATATCGGCGGGGATTACGACGCGCAAAGGGCGCCCCTGAAACAGGAGCGCCCTTTGATTATGGTGTTATGCTGTTTTCCGTGTCTATGCGGTTATTTGAGGTTCACATACAGGAACTGGACCACGCACCAGCGGGGGCACGGAGTGGTGTTGTCCACATTGATGGCCACATGGAAGGGCTGGTTTTCATTCCCGTCCGTTGCGGCCCAGGCAGCCGCCTTGCCGTCATCCCAGCCGTCGGTACCGACGCCCAGGGCGCGGTACAGGAAGGTGAGGATGTGCAGGGTGGTCAGGGTGTCGTCAGGGTTGAAGTGAGTGGCGTTCACGCCCTTGGTGATGCCGTTCTCCACGGCCCACAGCACCGGCTTGTAGTAATACTGGTCGGCGGGGACGTCAACGAAGGGATTGTTCGTGCTTGTCGGCTCCGGACAGCCCATGGCCCGCCAGAGGAAGGCCGCGCACTGGCCTCTCGTCACCGTCAGACTGGGACCGAAGTGGGTGGGATCCATGCCGTTGGTGATCTGAGGATTGGCATAGTAAGCCCACAGGACCGCGTTGTAATAGGAATCGGTGGTGAGCACGTCCTTGAAGGGATTGGCCCTCGTGTCGAGAGGCTCCGGCGTATCCGGGGTGTCCGGCGTATCCGGGGTGTCCGGTCCCGTGCTCTCCTTGGGAGTCAGGTATTTGCTCATGACCCAGCCGTAGCCGTCCTGATAGACGATCTTCGACCACTCGCCCTGGGTCCCTACGACCTTGACCTCGTCGCCTTCGGAGAGACCGCCGATCCGGCTGCTGCTGCTGTCGGGCTCCTGCCGTACATTCACGGCGCCGGCGTTCACGATGCAGGTGCTCTCGCCGGGGACGAAGGGCTCCGCCGGGCTGGGGAACTTGAAGACGATGCTGGAGTAATAGGACTCGCCGGCCCCGACCTTGTCCGCGATGGCGGACGCGCTGGGGGTCAGGGTGACCTCGCCCTTCTGGGTGCTTTCGCTGCCCAGGGAAAACGTTGTGGTGCCGGCGGAGGTCTGCTTGATCACGTCCGTCACGGAGCTGCCCTTGAGGGAATAGCCGTTAGTGCTCTCGGTGAGCTCGCCGTCGGCGACCAGCATCTCCAGGGTCCGGTCAAAGGCCGCCTGCTGGTCAGCGGTGAGGTCGGGCATGATGTACGGGCCCTTCGACATGTCGACGGTGAAGCTGCCCAGGTCCACCTTTTCCTTCTCGCCGCCGACGGTCATCTTGACCTGCACGTAGGGGGTCCAGAACTCGTCCAGGCTCGCAAAGTCCACGGTGCCGTAGTTCACCGTGACCATGCTGCTGCTGAAGGACGGGAAGTCATAGCCGTCCTTGGCCCGCAGATAGATCGTCATGGTGTAGGTCTCGCCGGACTTGTAGTTCCCGCTCTCGTCGAAGTTGCCCTCCACGTAGACGTTGCTGACCTCGCATTGATTTCCGGCAGCGGTGATGCCGGTGGTCTGCTTCGGCTGGCCCGCCACCGGGGCCTCGATGCCCGTGATGTTGACGGAGGTCACGTGCTCATTCAGCGTGTCAAAGGTATATTTGCAGGTGAGGGTATTGCTGCTGCGGCTTACGATCTCCGCTTCGCCGGGGAAGCCTTCCACATAGACGTAGCTGGTCCTGAATTCCGTATAGGGATCCACGGTCTTCACCTTGAACTCCTCGGTGTACTTCACGCCCGGCAGGAACTGGTCGGTGTCCGCGAGGACCTTGGAGGGCTGTCCCTCGGGATACCACTTCACCTCGCTGACTTCATAGCGCTCGGGCTCCTTGGAGACAAGGGGCGCGTCGGCAGGTGTCTTCCCGGAATCAGGCCAGCCGACATTTAAGTCCACATACCAGGAGTCGGGATATAGCTCATCCTCAAAGGGATTCGTGATATAGGTGCGGCAGGGGTAATAGAGCTTGACCCAGGTGTACGTGGCGTTGGAGCCGTTGTTCCAGCCGTGGTTGAATTCCGTGACCTGGGGCGCGCCGTAGGTGTCATACGTATTGGTGAACGCCGGGTGTGTTACCTGCAGCCAGTACTGGGGCGCATGGCGGCTTCCCCGTGAGTTCGTGGTCTGGACCGTAGTCAGCTTTCCTTTCTCGTTTACGTCGAAGGAGTAGTTCTTGTTTGAGTCGGCCACCAGAAGGATCCACAGGACGTAGGCGTCGCCGGTCTTATAGGTACTGCCCGCCCAATCCGTATTGCCGTAAGAGGGCTCCTTCTTAAAATTGGTATCGTTGGACGCTTTGCCTGCGTAGCCCCAGAAGGCTCTGGAGATAAACACGCCCGGGGTGGGGCTGGTGACGGAGATGGTGCTGCCGTCCAGATCAGAGGTCAGCGTACCGTCGTCGTAGGTATAGCTGGGGATCTCAGCGTCCGCCACAGGCGGGGTGATGCCATTGATCGTGACGCTTTTCACCATGTTCTGATCTGCCAGCGCCGTGAATGGCAGCAGGGTCAGCACCAGCACCAGCGCCAGGAGCGCCGGAATGATTCGTTTCTTCATGAAATGCTCTCCTTTCCGTTCCGTTTCGATTTCTCTTCTTTCGTCCGTCACGTGAGCCGCAGGGCTCCGCAGCTCACGTCTGTAATAAGGGAAATACTCCCCCTTGTACAGTTCATTATAACGTTAATTCACTAAAATTGCAAGCTGAAAAACCCATTATTAAAGCGGATTGTTTTCAGCGGTGCCGCGTGGTACAATGTAACCGGCGGGAGTTACCTGCTATCGAACCAGAACGGAGGAAGCAGCATGGCGGAAAAAGACAGAGCAATCATAGAGAAGATCCTCTATTCTATTAAAAAGAGCGACCTGCCCAAAGGTGCATCCATGCCCAGCCGCTTTTTCAAGCCGGGGGAGGATAAGGCCAAATACTTCACTAAAGCCATAAAGCACTATGCTCCAAACGCCCGGATGGACGAGATTATCTTCGTCGAGGACTTCAGCTTGAACGGCAAAGGCAAAAACAGCCTGATGTTCACCACGGAGGGGTTTGCCTCCGACGACATCCATAAGAATGCCAAACGCATTTCCTGTCCCATTAAGTATACCGATCTGACCCATATCTCCCGGAAAGACAGTATATATATCACCCTGCACTACCGGAATGGGCAGGAAATCACGGTGTATCCCGGAATCTTCCGGGACTACATCCGGGTGGCGGTCAACCGGATCATCGAGGCGCTCACCGGCGAGGCCATCCCCCAGCCGGAGACAGAAAACAGATCTGCTGGGGAAAGCGCGGCGCCCAAGGCCGCCCCCGGGCCGCGGCCGGAAGCAGAACTCCAGTCCGGGGAGGCGCAGGCCCTTCTGGAGAAGCTGGCCCAACAGCAGGCGGAGATGGAGAAACTGAAAGCCCAGCTTGCCGCCCTCCAGTCCCAGTCTGCGTCCGGGGCCGGCCCCATTCCGGAGCCGGAATCCGCGCCCGAGCCGGAGCCGGAACCCGAACCGGAGCCGGAGCCCACGGCGGAGGAGGCGTTTTCCAAAGCTCTCGACCTTTATTTCGGCAAGACCGGCGCCGAGGACAAGACCCAGGCCGCCCGCTGGTTTGCCCGGGCGGCGGAACAGGGCCACGGAAAAGCCGCCTTCGACCTGGCAGTGATGTATGCCAATGGTGAGGGCGGTCTGCCCAAGGACGAGGAACAGTATCTGTTCTGGATGGAGAAGTCGGCTCAGGCGGGCGATGCCAGTGCCCAGAACAGCCTGGCCGTTGCCTATGATCTGGGCAGACACGGTGCCTCTGTAGACAAGGAAAAAGCTATCTATTGGTACGAGCAGGCTGTGGCACAGAGCAATGCAGCTGCCCAGTTCAACCTTGGTCTGTCGTACCAGAACGGTGACGGTGTAACCCAGGACCGTGACAAGGCTCTGGAGCTCTTTCGTAAAGCGGCGGAACAGGGCCACGAGGATGCAAAAAAGAAGGTGGAGGAGTACGAGGCCCAGGCAGCTGAGGCGGCCAAGGCCGCTCCGGAGCCGGAGCCCACGGCGGCGGAGGCTTTCTCCAGAGCCCGCAGCTTTTACTTCGGCGAGAACGGCCCGGAGGACAAGACCCAGGCCGCCCGCTGGTTTGCCCGGGCGGCGGAACAGGGCCACGGGGAGGCCGCCTTTGACCTGGCGGTGATGCATATCAAAGGCGAGGGCGGATTGGCCGAGGACGAGGGGCAGTACCTGTTCTGGATGGAGAAGTCGGCCCGGGCAGGCTATGCCTCTGCCCAGAACAGTCTGGCCGTGGCCTATGACCTGGGCGAACACGGTGCCTCCGTGGACAAGGAAAAAGCCATCCACTGGTATGAGCAGGCTGTGGCCCAGGGCAATGCGAACGCCCAGTTCAACCTGGGCCTGTCGTACCAGGACGGCGACGGTGTGCCTCAGGACCGGGACAAGGCGCTGGAGCTCTTCCGCAAGGCAGCGGAGCAGGGCCACGAGAAGGCGAAGAAGAAGGTGGAAGAGTACGAGGCCCGGGCAGCGGAGGCGGCAAAGGTCGCGCCGGCGCCGAAACCGGAGACAAAGCCCGCGCCAAAACATCCTGAAAAGGCAGCGGCGCCCCGGGCCTATGACCGCCGAAAAAACAATATTATGGTTGCGGTTTTCGGTTCCCCGGGAGTCGGCAAGACCACTCTTCTTTCCGCGCTGTCCCGTTATTTCAGTGAACAGTTCCCGGACTGCGGCAACTGCTTCAAAACCAGGGAGGAAATCATTGCCGAACAGATAAAGGGCGGCAGCCAGAGGGATCAGGAGATGGAAATCCAGCACGAGGCTTATTTCCTGGATCTCGAGGACAACGATATGCACTATACCTTTGTTGAGGTCCCGTCGGACGCACAGTACTTTAAAAACGGTCTCGTCGGCATGTACGGAGCAGACGTCGGTCTTTTTGTCTATTCTCCTTACAATGAGGACCCGATTATGTCCGTTTTTCCTCGCATGGCTCTATCTGCAGACATTCCGAGCATAATTCCGTTCCGGAATGACTTTCCGGTCGAGCCCGACGGGAACTTCGACAAGCTGGTGGAGGACTATATTACAAGCATATTGAGCGACTACGATTATCATGACGTTGAGCATGCTTATGGGAGTCCCGTCACAGGCGACGGCATGAGGGAAATAATCGACTTGATCCGCAGTACTGTACAGCCGAAAGAGGTAAGTCTGGACAGACCGCTTGTGATGGCCGTTCAGAGAGTCCGCAGGACGGAAAGCGGAGAAGCGCTGGCCATGGGCATGGTATTCGCCGGAGAACTTCGCCCGGGTGATCCCGTGTGGATTTACGGTTATCGGGCGGAGCCGCTGGAAGCTGTCGCAGAGGAGATCCGAATTGGGGACAAGATTACGGATCAGGCTTTTTCGGGGGATCATGTTTCGGTGAGGCTGACCGGGGTTCGGAAAGAGGACTTGAGAGTCGGGCAGATGATGGTGGCGCCGGGGAGAACGATGCCGGGAAGCGGAAAACTCACCAGACGTCTTTCGGCGTCTGTGCATGTCTTTACAAGAGAGGAGGGCGGCAGGCACACCCCGTTTTTCAACGGGTATACCCCGCATATGATCCTCGGGCACGCGAAAACCGCAGCAACCATCCGCCTTCTTAATGTTGATGAGGTTCCTTTTATAACGCCCGGGAGCAGCTTTTCCGCGGAGCTGGAACTGGAAAAGCCGGTGATTGTAAAGCCCTGGATGCGGATCACGATGTGGGACAACGGTACACTCTTTGCGGCCGGCCAGGTTACCGATGTGGAATAACGCCATATGCTTTGCCGGGAGCAGTCAGCAATGCACAGGACAAAAAGCGGAAAGCCTTTCATTTTCAAAGGCTTTCCGCTTTTTCTGGCACCCATAGGGGGATTCGAACCCTCGGCCTGCCGCTTAGGAGGCGGCCGCTCTATCCTGCTGAGCTATATGGGCAAAAACACGACCATTATTCTACCCCAAATTCTGCGGAGTGTCAATGAAAACAGTTGCGTATTTCGTCGAAATCCATTATAATATTATATTCAGATAACCATATGCAAAAAGGGGAACGAACCATGAAACAGGATACAAGTCTGCGCAATGTTGCCATCATCGCTCACGTCGACCACGGAAAGACGACTCTGGTGGATGAGATGCTCAAGCAGAGCGGCGCCTACCGGGCCAATCAGGCCGTGGTGGAGCGGGTGATGGATTCCGGCGACCTGGAGCGGGAGAGAGGCATCACCATTCTGGCGAAGAACACCGCCGTCCGCTACGGGGAGACGAAGATCAACATCGTAGACACGCCGGGCCACGCCGATTTCGGCGGCGAGGTGGAGCGCATCCTGAAGATGGTCAACGGCGTCATCCTGCTGGTGGACGCCGCGGAGGGCCCCATGCCACAGACCCGCTTCGTCCTCTCCCGGGCCCTGGAGCTGGGCCACCGGGTGATCGTGGTGGTCAACAAGATCGACCGGCCGGACCAGCGGGTCCACGAGGTGGTGGACGAGGTGCTGGAGCTTCTGCTGGATCTGGACGCCACGGTGGAGCAGCTGGACTCTCCCACGCTGTTCTGCTCCGCCCGTCTGGGGACCGCGTCTTTCTCGCCGGACGTGCCGGGCACGGACCTCAAGCCCCTGTTCGATACGATCCTGGAATACATCCCGGCCCCGGACGCCGACACGGAGGCGCCGCTGCAGATGCTGGTGTCCTCGGTGGACTACAACGAGTTCGTGGGCCGCATCGCCATCGGCCGCATCGAGCGGGGCACGGTGAAGCAGAACCAGGAGGTGCTGGTCTGCAACTACCACGACGCGGACACGCCCCCGCGAAAGGCAAAAGCCGCCAATCTCTATCAGTTTGAAAACCTCAGCCGCTCCGCGGTGACGGAGGCCTCTGCCGGCAACATCATCGCCCTGTCTGGCATCGCGGACATCTCCATCGGCGACACCATCTGCGCCGTCAGCTGTCCCGAGCCGCTGCCCTTTGTGAAGATCTCCGCCCCCACCATGGAGATGACCTTCTCCGTCAACGATTCCCCCTTCGCCGGGAAGGAGGGCAAGTATGTCACCTCCCGGAACCTCCGGGACCGGCTCATGCGGGAGACTCTGAAGGACGTGTCCCTCCGGGTCTCTGAGACGGACACCACCGAGGCGTTCAACGTGGCCGGCAGGGGAGAGATGCACCTGTCCATCCTCATCGAGACCATGCGCCGGGAGGGCTACGAGTTCCAGGTTTCGCCGCCCCGCGTTCTGTACCGGGAGGTAAACGGCAAGAAATGTGAGCCCATCGAGCGGCTGGTGCTGGACGTACCGGCGGACGCCGTGGGTTCCTGCATGGAGAAGCTGGGCTCCCGAAAGGGCGACCTGCTGGACATGACTCCCGTGGGCAGCAGGATGAAGCTGACGTTCCTGATCCCCACCCGGGGCCTGTTCGGCTACCGGAACGAATTCCTCACGGATACCCGGGGCGAGGGCATCATGAGCTCCGTCTTCGATGACTACGCCCCCTTTAAGGGCGAAATCAACCGCCGCAACAGCAGTTCTCTGGTGGCCTGGGAGACAGGCGACGCCGTGCCCTACGGCCTGTGGAGCGCACAGGAGCGGGGCACGCTGTTCATCGGCCCCGGCACCGCCGTCTACGGCGGCATGATCGTGGGCGAGTGCATGCGGCAGGAGGACATCACCGTCAACGTCTGCCGGAAAAAGCAGCTGACCAACATGCGGGCCGCCGGCAGCGACGAGGCCCTGCGGCTGACGCCGCCGAAGATTCTGAGCCTGGAGCAGTGCCTGGAATTTCTGGCGGACGACGAGCTGCTGGAAGTCACCCCGGAGCACCTGCGCCTGCGCAAGCGGATTTTGGACCATGCCCGCCGGATGAAAGCACTGAAGGGCGGGAAGTAAACAGAGGATCGATAAGAATGGTAAGGAGGATCATCATGAAGAGAGAGAGACGGGTCCGCCCCGGGCTTTTCCTTTTGATTCTGGCGATGCTGATCACCATGCTGGCGTCCGGCTGCGGTCGGAGAGGCGCGGAGCCGTCCGATATGGAGAGCATCGCCGAGGCCAACACGGCAAACACCGCGGTCAACAGCACCGACGTTGTCCGGGAAAGGCAGACCGGAGCGGACGCCAAAACAGTGACGATCCTGTGTTATGTAAACGGATCGAACCTGGAGACCCAGGCCTCGGAGGCCACCCTCGACATCGCGGAGATGGTGGACGCGCCCTACAGCGAAAACGTGAACATCCTGATCCAGACCATGGGCACCAAGCAGTGGAACCGCTTTTTCCGGATCGCCTCCGACCACACACAGCGGTATCTGGTCAAGGAAAACGGCCTGCAGCTGGTGGATGACAGCCTGGAGCAGCTTGACTGCACCCGCAGCAGCACTCTGTCCGACTTTATCACCTGGGGCGCGGAGAACTATCCCGCCGACCGTTACATCCTCCTGTTCTGGGACCACGGCGGCGGCCCGGTGTACGGCTTCGGCTACGACGAGCATCAGACGGCCAGTGACGCCATGACCATCGACGAGATCCAGCTGGCGGTGAACACCAGCGGCGTATACTTCGACTTTATCGGCATGGACTGCTGCATCATGTCCTGTATGGAGATCTGCTGCGCTCTGTACGACGCCTGCGACTACATGATCCTGTCGGAGGATTTTGAGTCCGGCCTCGGCTGGTCCTACACGGGCTGGCTCACGGCCCTGGCAAAGGATCCCTCCATCGACACGGTGGACCTGGCCAAGATCCTGATCGACGACTTCGTGGCCGCCAATGAGAACAGCCCGTACGGCGATTCCGCCATTCTGTCCCTCATCGATCAGTCCATGATGAAGATCCTCTACTGCGCATGGACGGACTTCGCCTATGCCAACGAGGCGGCCCTGCTGGAGAGCAACTACAGTCAGCCGGTCACCCGGAAGAGCGGGGGACGGTATATGGAGCGCATGCGGGCGGACGATTACAGCCTGTCCGATTACAACATCACCGACATCATGGCGGTGGCCCAGAACATCGAGTCCGACGAGGCGGCGGCCCTGTCCTCCGCCGTGGGCAAAGCCATCGTCTACAGCCATTCCACGGAGGATGAGGCCGGGCTGACGGGCCTGTCCGTGACCCTGCCCTACGGCAGCGAGCTGTTCTATAAGACCCTGCGGATCATCTTCCTCAACTGCGGCTTTGACGAGCCGTATGTGGACTGGCTGGGCCGGTTCGTCAGAGCCGGCGGCGCCGCCAGATACTACGACTACGGAGAGTGGGAAGAGGAGTGGACCGGTTGGGAGAACTGGGAGGACGACTACGACTGGTCCTGGTGGACCCACTGGGCCGACGAGGCGTACTGGACCGAGGAGGACCTCTGGGGCTGGTGCGACTGGAACTATGAGGACTACTGGGACGACGAATGGTGGGTCTACGACGAGTACGACTATATGGACGGCTCCTACTACGACGTGGCGGACTATGAGATCCCGGACACCTGGTTTGAGGAGATGGCAGACCCCGACACCACCCAGGATGTGCCTCCCGAGGCCGATGCAGAGATGGCGGAGGAGTATTTCGAGTCCGTCCCGGCCCCGGCAGGCGCTGCCGTCTGATTCAATTATATTGACGACAGTTACCTGTGATTCAGCACCCGGCCCCGCTGCGGAGACCTGCCGCAGCGGGGCCGTTCATGTTTCGATTCCCGCCTGCTTGCATCGTGACAAAAAAATGGTATAATAAGTGTGAAGCTGTTAGCAGAGGCTACAATGCAGCAATACGCCCGGAAGCGAGAGAGGAGGCGCACCGTGGAACAGTATACCGTCACCGGCATGACCTGCGCGGCGTGCCAGGCCCGTGTGGAGCGGGCGGTCTCTCAGTTACCGGGCGTCACCGCCTGCGCGGTGAGCCTGCTGACCAACTCCATGGGCGTGGAAGGCACTGCCGCGCCCGGCGCCGTGATAGCCGCAGTGGAGAAGGCGGGCTACGGCGCCGCCCTCAAGGGGGCAGAGAAGACCGCTGCGGGTGCACAGGACGACGCCCTTGCCGACCGCGAGACGCCCCGGATCTGGCGGCGGCTCATCGTCTCCCTGTGCCTGCTGGTACCGCTGATGTACGTCGGTATGGGCCACGGCATGTGGGGCTGGCCCATGCCCCGCTTTTTCGCAGGCAACCACATGGCGCTGGGGCTGCTCCAGATGCTTCTGGCTGCCTGCGTCATGGTGGTCAACCAGCGGTTTTTTATCAGCGGTTTCCGCAGCGTCTTCCACGGCGCGCCGAATATGGACACCCTCGTGGCTCTGGGAGCCGGAGTCTCCTTCGGCTGGAGCGTCGGCGTGCTGTTTGCCATGACCGGCCCCATGACCGGCGGGAACACCGCCATGACCCACAGCCTGTATTTTGAATCCGCGGCCATGATCCTGACCCTCATCACCGTGGGCAAGCTGCTGGAGTCCTACTCCAAGGGGCGGACCACGGACGCCCTCCGGGGCCTCATGAAGCTGGCGCCGAAGACGGCTGTTCTCCTGCGAGGCGGTGTGGAGACGGAGGTCCCCGTCGAGCAGGTGCGCTGCGGCGATAGCTTTGTTGTGCGCCCCGGGGAGAGCATCCCCGTGGACGGCGTCGTCACGGAGGGCCACAGCGCCGTCAATGAGGCGGCCCTCACCGGGGAGAGCATCCCCGTGGACAAGGCCCCTGGCGACCCGGTCTCGGCGGCTACGATCAATCAGTCGGGCTTTCTCCGCTGTCAGGCCACCCGGGTGGGGGAGGACACCACGCTGGCCCAGATCATCCGCATGGTCAGCGACGCCGCGGCCACTAAGGCGCCCATCGCCAGGATCGCAGACCGGGTCTCCGGCGTGTTCGTACCGGCGGTCATCGCCGTCGCCGCGGTCACCTTTATCGTGTGGCTCCTGATCGGACAGACGGCGGGCTATGCCCTGGCCCGCGGCATCTCCGTGCTGGTGATCTCCTGCCCCTGCGCTCTGGGACTGGCCACCCCGGTGGCCATCATGGTGGGCAGCGGCAAGGGCGCGAAGAACGGAATCCTGTTCAAAACCGCCGTTTCTCTGGAGGAGACGGGCAAGATGGATATCATTGCCCTGGACAAGACCGGCACCATCACCCGGGGCGAGCCCGCAGTGACCCGGCTGGTCCCTGCCCCGGGCACATCGGAGGAGGAGCTGCTCACGCTTGCGGCCGCGCTTGAGGCCCCCAGCGAACACCCGTTGGCCCGGGCCATCCTGCGGGAGAGCCAGGCCCGGCGCCTTGCCCCTGAGCCGGTGACGGACTTTGCCGCTCTGCCCGGCAGCGGCGTCACGGCGTCGCTGGACGGCGTCCGGCTCCAGGGCGGTAGCATGGGATATATGGCGGAGCAGCTCACCGTACCGGAGTCCCTGCAGGCCCGGGCAGAGACGCTGGCACAGGAGGGCGCCACACCGCTGCTGTTTGCCCGGGACGGCGTTTTGCTGGGCATCGTCGCCGTGGCGGATGAGATGCGGGAGGACAGCCCCGAGGCCATCCGGGAACTGCAGAATATGGGCGTGCGCGTGGTGATGCTCACCGGCGACAACGTCCGCACTGCCCGGGCTGTGGGCCGTGAGGCCGGTGTGGACGATGTCATCGCCGAGGTCCTGCCCGACGGTAAGGAGGCGGCCATCCGCGCCCTTGCCCGGCAGGGGAAGGCAGCCATGGTGGGGGACGGCATCAACGACGCCCCGGCCCTGACCCGTGCGGACATCGGCATCGCCATCGGCGCCGGAACGGACGTGGCCATGGACGCGGCTGATATCGTGCTGATGAAGAGCAGTCTCCGGGACGTGGCCGCCGCCGTGCGGCTGTCCCGGGCCACCCTGCGGAATATCCATCAGAACCTCTTCTGGGCCTTCTTCTACAATATCATCTGCATTCCTCTGGCCGCCGGAGCCTATGTCCGGCTGGGGATCACCCTCAATCCAATGATCGGCGCGGCGGCCATGAGCCTGTCCAGCTTCTGCGTCGTTGCCAACGCCCTGCGGCTGAACTTCTTTCATCTGCACGATACCTCCCGGGACAAGCCCCGGCGGAGGAGAAGCACCCCGCAGGCAGAGACAGCTCCGCCGCTTCCGCCTGAGCCGGAGACCCTGACCCTGGAGATCGAGGGGATGATGTGCACCCACTGCGAGGCTGCGGTCCGGCAGGCTCTGGAATCTGTCCCCGGTGTGACCTGCCTGTCCGTGAGCCATGAGACCGGCACCGCCGTGGTCCGGTGCGATGCTTCCGCGGCACAGGAGGCCCTGAAAGCCGCCGTGGAGGCGGAGGACTACGAGGTCCTTTCCATTCGCTAAGAAATTATGTCAACTAAAGGAGCGCTGTACGGCGCTCCTTTAGTTGACATAATAAGAATACATAACAATATTATTGACAACCACTAAGGCAGCACTGACGGCACTGCCGCCCGCCATGTCACTTTATGCTTGCATCCCGGCGGCAGGCACATTATAATATAAAAATACAGATCATCTGAAAGGATGGGAACGATGAGTGAGATGAAATTCGGTCTTCCCCGGCAGTGGGACGAGGTCACGGACGTAGCGGTGATCGGCTCCGGCTACGCCGGCCTGGCGGCGGCGATCCAGGCCCGGGAGGCGGGGGCACAGGTGGTCATTCTGGAGAAGATGCCCCACTACGGCGGCAACTCCATCATCTCCGGCGGCGGCTGCTGCAGCTACGACAGCAAGCTGCATCTGCGGCAGAAGCTGGGCCTGGGTGAGGACTCCTGGCAGCTGCACATGGAGGATACCATCCGCGGCGGAGACGGCGAGAGCGTGCCGGAGCTGGTGGAGGTCATGACGAAGCACGCGCCGGAGGCCGTCGATCTGTTCGTGGACGCCGGCGTGGCCTTTGCCGATACCCTGCCCCGGATGGGCGGCCATTCCGCCCATCGCAGTCACCTGACCATTGGCAACAAGGGCATCGCTATGTCGGATCCCCTGCGGAATCTGGCCCTGCAGAAGGGAGCGGAGCTGCGGCTGAAGACGGCGGTGACGCGGATCTGGCGCGAGAGCGAGACGGCCCCGGTGGCGGGCCTTCAGCTGGATCAGGACGGCAAAACGGTGCAGCTGCGGGTGCGCCGGGCCGTGATCATGGCTTCCGGCGGCTTTGCCCGGGACGTGGAATTCCGCCTGCAGTTCAACCCCAATCTCACCGACGCCTATAACTGCTCCAACCATCTGGGGGCCACCGGCGAGTGCATCCGCTTTGCCCGGGCTGTTGGGGCGGACGTGATCCACATGAACTACATCCAGCTGTTCCCCACGGCCGATCCCGCCACGGGCAAGCTGGACAAGCACGCCCTGGACGCTTACTCCAGCACCGGCTTCGGCTCCCTGAACGTGGACAAACGGGGCCGCCGCTTCGTCAGCGAGCTGGGGGGGCGGGACGAGGTCTCCGACGCCCAGATCCTGGGCGTGAAGGAGAAGCCCACCTATACGATCCTGAACCGCGCCATCTATGAGGCGCTGGCGGTGCCGCAGGAAATCATCGATTCCGGTGTCCGTATCGGCCGCGTCGTGGCGGCGGACAGTATAGCGGAGCTGGCGGAGAAGCTGAACATGCCCGACCTGCCGGAGACGGTGGAGAAGCACAACGGCTATCTGGCGGCAGGGGAGGACCCGGAGTTCCGCAAGCCCATCAGCGAGCACATGATCCCCCTGACGGAGGGACCGTTTTACGGTATTGCCCAGTGGCCCTCCATCCACTTCTGCATGGGCGGTCTGCGGTTCGACACGAAGGCCCGGGTGCTGGACGCGGCGGGACAGCCTATCCCGAGATTTTATGCAGCAGGCGAGTGCTGCGGCGGCGTCCACGGCAACAACCGTCTGGCGGGCAACGCCATCACCGAGTGCATGGTCTACGGCAGCATCGCCGGCCGCAACGCGGCGGCGGAGGAGCCCACGGACTGAGGAAGAAACAAAAAAGCACGCTGCTTTAGGAAGCAGCGTGCTTTTTTTGTGTCGTTTACGCGCCGAGGTAGGCTTTGCGGATATCGTCGCTGCTGGCCAGCTCCTCGCCTGTGCCTGACATGGTGATATAGCCGGTCTCCAGCACATAGCCGCGGTCGGCGATGGACAGAGCCATCTGGGCGTTCTGCTCCACCAGCAGGATGGTGGTGCCGTTGTCGTTGAGCTCCTTGATGATCTCAAAGATCTGGTCCACCAGGATGGGAGCCAGGCCCATGGAGGGCTCGTCGAGCATCATCAGCTTCGGGCGGGACATCAGCCCCCGGCCCATGGCCAGCATCTGCTGCTCGCCGCCGGAGAGGGTGCCCGCGATCTGTCTGCGGCGTTCCCGCAGACGCTCGAAGCGGGAGAAGACCTGCTCCATATCGTCCCGGATGCCGGACCGGGGCTGGGTATAGGCGCCCATCTCCAGATTCTCCTCCACCGTCAGATGGGCAAAGACCCGCCGCCCCTCGGGAACGTGAGCGATGCCGTTCTTGACGATGTTGTTGGGAGCCATGCGCATCAGGCTGCTGCCCATGAATTCGATGGAACCGGTCTTGGACCGGAGCATGCCGGAGATGGTCTTCAGAACGGTGCTCTTACCGGCGCCGTTGGCGCCGATGAGGGTGACGATCTCGCCCTCCTTGACCTCGAAGGAGACGTCCTTGATGGCGTGGATGTTGCCGTAGTAGACGTTGATCCCCTCTACCTTGAGAATGGTATCAGCCATCGTCAGCCCTCCTTCTTCCGGCCCAGATAGGCCTCGATCACGGTGGGATTGGTCTTGATCTCCTCAGGAGGACCCTTGGCGATGATCCGGCCGTAGTTGAGCACGATGATACCCTCGCAGATGCCCATGACCAGATTCATATCGTGCTCGATGAGGAGCACGGCGATCTGGAACATATCGCGGATCTTGCGGATATTTTCCATCAGCTCACTGGTCTCGGAGGGGTTCATGCCCGCGGCCGGCTCGTCCAGCAGCAGCAGACTGGGATTTGTGGCCAGAGCCCGGACGATCTCCAGACGGCGCTGGGCGCCGTAGGGGAGGCTGCCGGCCTCGTTGTTGGCCAGATCCTGCATGTCAAAGATGGACAGCAGCTCCAGCGCCCGCTCCCGGGCGACCTTCTCGCTCTTCCAATAGGCGGGAAGCCGCAGCATGGCGGAGGTGAGGGAGCAGTGGATGCTGTTGTGCAGGCCGATGAGGACATTGTCCAGCACGGACAGCTGCCCGAACAGGCGGATATTCTGGAAGGTGCGGGCGATGCCCCGCTTGTTGATCTGGTAGGTCTTCAGACCCTTGGTGTCCTTGCCGTCCAGCAAAATGGTGCCGGAGGTGGGGGTATAGACGTTGGTCAGCAGGTTGAAGACCGTAGTCTTGCCGGCGCCGTTGGGGCCTATGAGACCGGCGATCTCCGTGCGGCCGATCATGACGTTGAATTCATCCACGGCTACGAGGCCGCCGAATTTGATGCCCAGATGATGGGTCTCCAGGATCGGGCTCTTGTCGATATCCCGATCGGGGATGCGGCCCGGGCTGGGCATGGAAACGAGCTCACTCATTGGCGACCTCCTTTCCCGGCTTGTTTTTTCGGTTCATCCACTTCTCAATGAGGCCGGGCAGGGAGAAGTCGTAGCGGCCCAGCAGGCCGGAGGGCTTGAAGATCATAACGATGATCAGCAGGATGGAGTAGATGACCATCCGGTAGGCGGCCAGAGCCTGGAGCACCAGCGGCAACGCCGTGAGGACGGTGGCCGCGATGACGGAGCCCAGCATGGAGCCCATGCCGCCCAGAACGACCATGACCAGAATATTGATGGAGGCCATGAAGTCGAAGGACTTGGGGAAGAGGCTGCCCTGGAAGCCCGCGTACAGAGCCCCGGCGATGCCGGCGAAGAACGCGGACATGGCGAAGGCCAGGACCTTGTAATACGTCAGGTTGACGCCGCAGCTGTCAGCGGCGATCTCATTTTCGCGGATGGAGAGGATCGCCCGGCCGTGGCGGGAGTGCATGATGAAGTGGATCGCCGCGATGGTGGCGGCAACGCACAGGAACACCACCAGGAAGGAGGAATACTTCGGGACGTTCAGCAGACCCGGTGTGCCGCCTGTGATCCCGCTGAGGTTGATGATTGCGATCCGTATGATCTCACCGAAGCCCAGGGTGATGATAGCCAGATAGTCGCCCTTCAATCGCAGCGCCGGGATGCCGATGATGATGCCGAAAACGGCGGCGATGAGTCCGGCGATGATCAGGCCCAGAACGATGCTTACGGGAGTGGGCATATTCAGAGTGGCCTTCCAGAACAGGGCGGCGGAGTAAGCGCCTACCGCCATGAAGCCGGCATGGCCCAGGGGCAGCTGCCCCAGATAGCCGGTGGCGATGTTCAGGGAGACGGCCAGAATAACGTAGATGCCGATCTGGAGGATCAGCGCGCGGCTGGCCCGGCTCAGAGAATCGCCGCCGGTGAGCAGGGTACCCACGACGATGAAAATGATCACCAGGACGATATTGATAAGGAAGCGCTTGGAGGGAGAGATCCGTTTATACTCGTTCATGCCGTCCCTCCTTACACCTTTTCATTCATGCTGGCGCCCATGAAGCCGGTGGGCTTGACAAGCAGCACGATGATCAGGATGACGAAGACCACGGCGTCGGTCCAGGTGGAGTAGCCCAGGGCGTTGACTGCCACCTCGGCCAGACCGATGGCGATGCCGCCCAGCACGGCGCCGGGAATGGAGCCGATGCCGCCCAGCACGGCGGCCACGAAGGCCTTGATGCCGAGGATATAGCCGGTGGTGGGCTTGACCTGGGGATACTTGCAGCAGTAGAGGATGGCGCCGATGGCCGCCAGGCATGCGCCTACTGCAAAGGTGAAGGTGATGATCCGGTTGAGGTTGATGCCCATCAGCTGGGCAGCGCCCATATCCTCCGACACGGCCCGCATGGCCTTGCCCATCTTGCTCTTCTGAACCAGAAGCATCAGCACCACCATGGCGGCGATAGCCACCACCAGCGTGACGATGGTAGTCAGGGAGATGGTCAGACGGCCGATCTGGTAGGAGGTGGCGGGGATGATGCGGGTGGCGGGGAAGACCCGGGGATCGGCGCCCCACAGCAGCTGGGCCACGTTCTCCAGGAAGAAGCTGACGCCGATGGCGGTGATCAGCAGAGAGATACGGGGCGCGGAGCGCAGGGGCGTGTAGGCCACTTTTTCAATGACGCAGGCCAGCACGATACACCCGATGATGCAGGCGGCGATAGCCACGGCGGGGCTGATGCCCGCGGCGATGATCAGCAGGACGATGTAGCCGCCCACCATGATGATGTCGCCGTGGGCAAAGTTCAGCAGAAGGATGATGCCGTAGACCATGCTGTAGCCCAAAGCGATGAGGGCGTAGATGCTGCCCAGCTGGAGGCCGTTGATGAGCTGTTGCAGGAATACCATAGAGTGTTCCGCCTTTCTCTGTGACAGTTGCATCCGCTTCAGCCGCTATTCCCAAAGGTCCGCGGCGCGGATCGTCGGGAATATCGGCTGAAGGTATCGAAGACCGGAGGGCGGCTGTGCCGCCCTCCGGCGTTCAGTGTAACGATACGCTAAGCGATCAGAACTGATCAATAGGAGCCCCAGAAGGCTTCGGCGCCGTCCACGATGTTGATGATAGCGGCGGTCTTCTGCGGGTCATTGTGCTCGTCATAGGTGACGTGGCCGGTGACATAGTCGCTGTCGGTGGCGGCCATGGCGTCGATGATCGCCTGCTTGTAGGCGTCGGAGCCGTACTCGGCGCCGGACTCCTCGGCGGCGGCGATGGCGTCGCACAGGATCCAGGCGGCGTCATAGCCCTGGGCGCTGAACATATTCGGGGTCTCGCCGTTGTAGGCGTCGGCATAGTCGGCCAGGAACTTCACGACCAGCTCGGAGGTGTCCTCGGCGGAGTAGCCGGAGCAGTAGTAGGCGCCCTCGACGAGAGCGGGATCGGTGACAACGGTGAGCACGGAAGCCCAGCCGTCGACGCCCAGCATGGTAGCGGTAACGCCGGCGCTGGCAGCCTGAGTGGCCACGAGAGCAACGTCGTTATAGTAGATGGGCAGGAACAGCACGTCGGGGTTGGCGTTGGCGATATTGGTCAGCTGGCCGGAATAATCCACGGCGCCGGAGGCGTAGGACTCCACGGCGACCACGTCGATGCCCAGCTCGGCGCACTCCGCGACAAAGTACTCATACACGCCGGTGGAATAGGTGTCGCCGTTGTCATACAGGACGGCGGCGGTCTCGGCGTTCAGCACTTCCTTGGCGAACTTGGCCATGGTCTGGCCCTGGAACGGATCGATGAAGCAGGAGCGGAACATGTTCTTGTAAACGGTGTCGGAGTCGGCGTCATAGGTGACGGTGGTAGCGGTGGCGGAGGCGGTGATCATGGGCATATTGTCCTCCTGGGAGGCGGTGACCACGGCCACGCAGGGCTGGGTCGTCACGTCGCCCACGATAGCGACAGCGCCCTGGTCCACGAGAGAGTTATAGCCGGTGACGGCCTTGGTGGCGTCGCCCTCTTCGTCATAGACCACATACTTGATCTGCTTGCCGTTGATGCCGCCGGCGGCATTGAGCTGGTCGAAGTACAGCTGAGCGCCGTTCTTGACGGCAATGCCGTACTGGGCCACAGCGCCGGTCTGGGGGCCGAGGATACCGATGGTGATGACATCGCCGGAGGCTTCGGCGCCGCCGTCGGCAGGTTCCGTGTTGGCCTGCTCGCCGTCATCCGGAGCGGGGCCGTTGTCGGAACCGCAGGCAGACAGGCAGAGGACCAGCAGGAGCACAGCAAGGATCAGACTGAGCAGCTTTTTCATTTTCTGTTCTCCTTTTTTACTTAGATTACCGCGCAGAAGCACGGCGATTTATCTTCGGCAGCAAAAAAGCTGCAGAGGATCGAGCGGGAAGATTCACAAAAAAACGCAGTAGAATTAGAATAATTTTAGTGTATAATGCAATTTTTGTCAAGCCTTTTCAGGCCTGTCGCGGCCTTTGGGGAAAAGAAAAAACGCAAAAAAACAGTCTGTCCGCGGTTTTGCCGCAAACAGACTGCAGAATTCGTATTTTTTCGCTTATCCTGCGGCGCCGGAGACGGGGCGGAAACCACTCAGATCCGGGTACGTAACGGTCACCGCGTCGCCCCAGGCACTGACGGTGCCGGAGAGCTCATAGGACACGGCGGCGCCCGTTGAAGAAGTCATGCGCATCACCAGCTGCAGGTTCTGGAGACGGCCCGCGCCGTCCAGGGTGAAGCTGTACACCAGACTGGAATCAGAGGGCACAAAGGCGCTGCCCATCTGCCCCATGAGATCCCGGAGCAGACCCGTGAGGCGGCTGCCGCAGTCCACGGTATAGACGCCGTCCTTCAGCGTGACGGCATCCGTCAGATACAGGGGGATCCCGTCGCCGCCGGCGGCGGCGGAGGACAGATCCAGCGGGAAGGGGATGCTGCTTTGCGCGCCCATGGCGTCCACATACAGCACGCCGTCCCGGAGCCAGTAGCCGAAGTCGGAGGATTGGCCCTCCGAGTCGGAGGTGCCGGAGGCCGCCATCTCGACTCCGCTGTCGGCGATGCGCACGGACAGCTCCATACCCGTGTCCACGGAGGACTGCGCCGTTCCGCTGGCGGCGGTGCTCCTGATCTTGAGGGACATGGCCACGGCGTCGGCGGCATCGGAGGACGACAGGGCGGCGCTGAGCCGCTGCCAGGCGTTGGCCCGGGACACGAAATCTGCGGCGGCGTCGGCGTCCACGGCGCCGTCGTCGATCAGCTTTTCCACCAGCAGCCGGTCACTGTCCTTGACGGGAGTGGCCAGAGCCTGACAGGAGACGGCGGCCATCTCATCCCGGAGGAAGCCGCCGGCCATGAGGAACGGGTCGTAAAGGCCAAGCTCCGCAGCCTCGGTGAGAGCGGCCTCGTAGGTGAAATCGCCGGTCTCCTCCGTATAGCCCAGGGAGCGCAGGAGGAAGGTGCAGTACATCTGATCGGTGCAGTCCAGGGAACTGCCGAAGGCGTCGGCGCTGACGCCTTTGGTCAGGCCGTTGACGTAGAGCCACGCCACATAGGGATCCGCCCATTCCGCCACGTCGCCGAAAGGATGGCGGATGAGCCCCGCCTCATACTGAGTCATGGCCGCCTCCTCGGCGCCCAGCAGCCGCACCAGCATGGCGGCGGCCTCCGGACGGGTGGCGGTCCGGTCCAGCTCATAGCCCCAGCCGGTGCCCCGGAACAGGTCGATGGCGTTGAGGTCATCGGCGGCGGGCTCGTAGTCCGCGGCGAAGGCCGGCAGAGCCAGGGCGAGGATCAGGATCAGACTCAGCAGCAGAGAGATCGCTTTTTTCATGATCGTTCTCCTTTCACAGACGGCGTTCACTGTCGCTTTCTGCGCAGGCAGAAGGAGAGGATGAACACCACGGCCAGGAACAGCGTGATACAGGCTCCGGCAGAGGAGCCGATGTAGTAGGAAGTCAGCAGTCCGGCGATGCCGCACACAAGAGAGTACAGCACGGAGCTGAGGTGGTACTGCCGCACGTTCCGGGACACGCACCGGGCGGCCGCCGCAGGGAGCACCAGCAGGGAGTTGATGACCAGCAGGCCCACCCAGGTCATGGACACTGTGACGACCACGGCCACAGCCACGGAGAAGAGGGCGTCATAGCGGAAGGTGTGGAAGTCCCGGCTGTCCGCCAGCACGGGGTAGACCGAGGCCAGCAGGATGCGGTTGTAGGCGCCCAGCCAGACCAGCACCACCAGCAGCAAAATGACGGCCAGCAGGGCGATCTGCTTCGGGGCGATGGAGAGGATGTCGCCGATGAGCAGACTGTTGAATTTGGTAAAGCTCTGCCCGCCCATGGTGGCGATGAAGATGCCCAGCGCCACCATGGCAGAGGAGAAGACGCCGATGATCGTGTCGCTGGCCATGTTGGACCGGCGGCGCACAACGGTGAAGAGAATGGCGATGACCGCCGCCAGAGGCACTGCGGCCCACAGGGGATCGATCAGCCCGCACAGGGTGCCGATGGCGATACCGGTAAAGGCGCTGTGCCCCAGGGCATCTGAGAAAAAGGACATCCGGCTGGTCACCACCATGGTGGACATCAGACCGTAGAGGGGCGAGATGACGATGACGGCCAGCAGGGCGTTTTTCATAAACAGCATGGCTCCGGGCTCCGCCCAGGAGAAGGGGAGCACGCTGACGAGAGTGTACCAGAGATTCACGATACAGGGCCCCTTCCCTCATTAAGATGGAATGCCGCGTTGAATTCCGGGGAGGAGAGGACCACATCGGGCGGTCCGGACCGGAGTACGGTGTGCTTGAGCAGCAGCACCTTGTCGGCATACCGCTCCAGCATGGAGAAGTCATGGGTGGAGATGAGGATGGACAGGTCGTAGTGGGACCGGATGTCGTCCAGCATATCCATGAGCAGCTTCATTCCCTCGATATCCACGCCGGACATGGGCTCGTCCAGGATCAGGATCCGGGGCAGAGGTTCCAGGGCCATGGCCAGCAGGACCCGCTGCAGCTCGCCGCCGGAGAGGGCCCCCACACGCTTGTCGATGAGCGCCTCGCCGTGTACCCGCTCCAGACAGTGCTCTACCCGGTGGCGCAGGGCCTTTGGTGTGGGCAGGAACACGGGATACCGGGATACGGAAACGGAGAACAGATCGAACACGCTCACCGGGTCGCCGGGGCCGAAGGTGGGCGTCTGAGGGACATAGCCGATCCGGGGGCCGATATGGGTGCCGCCGGCCAGCTCAAAGGTGATGGAGCCTCCGTGGGGGATCTGTCCCAGAATGGCCCGGAACAGAGTGCTCTTGCCGGCGCCGTTGGGGCCGATGAGAGCGCAGATCTCGCCGCAGTGGAGATGCAGATTCACGTCGTGGAGAATCGTCGATTCCCCAATGGTGACGGACAGATCGCTGATCTTCAGACAGCATGCGCCGGTACAGCCGTCACCGGGCCGTCCGCCGTGGAGATTCGGATGAGTCATCAGGCGGCGCCCCCCTCCGGGATCCGCAGAGCCTCCACGTTGGCGCGGAGAGCAGCCTCATAGGCGTCGAGTCCGTCGGAGACGTCGCCGTTCATGATCAGAGTCAGGTCGTGGACCTCCACGCCGGTCTCCCGGGCGATGGCTTCCGCGGAGGAGTGGGAGCCGTTGACCTCCCCGAAGATCACGGGCAGCTGGTGCGCCCGGACAAGATCGATCATCTCGGCGATATCCTGGGCGGAGGCCTCGCTGCCGGCCTCCTCCTCGATAGCCCGGAGGATGGTCAGCCCCAGAGTGTCGGCAAAGTAGCCGAAGCCGTCGTGGAAGGTGATCAGCTCCTGACAGTAGGCGTCGTTGCCGCAGACTTCACCGTAGAGCTCGTCCCGCAGAGCGGTGAGCCGCAGCGCCGCCTCTTCGGCATTCTGCCGGTATATATCGGCATTATCGGGGTCCGTTTTACTGAGCGCCTCGGCGATGTTCTGCGCCATGACGGCGGCCCGGGCAGGGTCCATCCAGATGTGGGGATCCGTCTCGCCATGGGCCATGGTCAGGAGCGTCACGTTTTCCGAACAGTCCGCCACCGTGCCGTCATAGACGGCCAGCACATCATCCATGAAGTCGTCCAGTCCCGCGCCGTTGAGCAGCAGGATATCCGCGCTCTCAATCGTCTGCATGTCCGTGGTGGTCAGAGTGTAATCGTGAACGCAGGAGATCTCCTGATTGATAACGGCTTTCACCGTAACGCCGTCTACGCCCTCCGTCACCGCATCCGCCAGCAGAGCGATGGGATAGGTGGAGGCGGCCACCGTCAGGGTATTCTCCTCCTCGCCGTCGGGCACGGTGCCGCAGGCGCACAGAGAGGAGATCAGCAAAACGCAGAGGAGCAGAGAGATAAGCACACGTTTCATGGAGGATCACCTTTCTTACCAGAGATGAAGCATTCAGCGGAGGAAAAAGGCCCCGAAGACGCCGGCGGCCAGGATCACCCAGATGGGATTGATCTTGGAGACCAGAAGAATGACCAGGGCCACGGCGGCCACGCCCACCACGGACCAGTCCACAGCGCCGACGATACCGCCGGGGAGCAGGACGGACTGTCCGATGGAAAGCAGGGCCACCAGAAGCAGGGACAGGGTCACAGGCCGCACGCTGGCCAGAGCGGCCTGCATGATGCGGCTGTCCCGGAAGGCGAAGAAGAACCGGGCCACGACAAGGCCGATGATCACAGAGGGCAGGATCAGGGCCAGGGTGGTGACGGCGGCGCCGCCGGGACCGTAGAGCCGCATCCCCACGAAGGTAGCGGCGTTGATGGCAAAGGGACCGGGGGTCATCTCCGCCACAGCCACCATGTTGGCAGCCTCCACGGCGGCCATGAGGCCCCGGGCGATCATCTCCGACTGCATGAGAGCGATGATGATCAGCCCGCCGCCGAAGGAGAAGAGCCCCAGCTTGAAAAACAGGATGAACAGGGTGAGCAGGTCCGTCATACGTCCCCACCCCGCTTCCGTGCCATGCGGGGCAGATAAACTGCCAGCCCCGCAGCCAGACCCGCCAGGATGACGAAGATCACGCTGACGTTTTGGAAGATCAGACAGAACACGAGAGCAGCCAGGAAAAAGACGTAGCCCAGCTTATCCCGGACGCACTGCTTCCACATGCGGACGATCAGGGCGATCAGCAGGGCCACCACGGCCCCACGGACGCCCCGGAGCGCGCCTAAAAAGACGGCGTTATTGATCAGGGCGGTGTAGCAGGTGGTGACGACCACCAGCACGAGATAAGAGGGCAGAACACTGCCCAATGTCGCAACCAGAGCCCCCGCCGTGCCGCCGATGCGGTAGCCGGCCAGCAGGGAGGTGTTGACGGCCACCACGCCGGGGAGGCTTCTGGCTACGGCCAGGACGTCCACCATGGTCTCGTCGTCCACCCAGTGCTGGTTATCCACATATTCCCGCTGCAGCATCAGCGTCAGGGCAACGCCGCCGCCGAAGGTGAACAGACCGACGCGGAAGGAGATGAGAAACATTTTCAGCAGCTTTCGAAGCCCCGGGCCCCGGCTGCGGGCTGGTTCAGGCACGGTACTGGTTGATCAGGCACCCGGCCAGGATCACGGCCCGCTCATCCGCCGTGAGACCCGGCAGCAGCAGGGACACAGCCTCCTCCCGGCCGTCGGCCCGGATGAGAGTGGCGGCGACGGACTCGCTGTCGCCGGATACGGCGGCGCGGACGTCGGGGATGTAGAACCGGTCGCCGGGCTGGATGTTGAGGGCCTGGAGGTCCGGTACGATAAAGGGCAGCATGCCCCAGTTGATCACGTTGCTGCGGTACCGCTTCGTGGCGTACTCTTGGGCGATATTGGCGCAGCCCCCCAGGACCCGCTGACAGGAGGCGGCCTGCTCCCGGGCGGAGCCGTCGCCGGGCTTGAGGGCCAGGACCAGAGAGCCGAGGCCCGTGGTGGCGCCGTCGTGCCCCATGAGGGCCTCCTTCACGGCGGGATCGTCGGGATCCTCCCGGCGCTTGCGCTCCAGAGCAAGGATCTCCTTGGCGCGGCCCACATAGGCCGGGTCCTTCCGGGACAGGGCGAAGTCAGACAGCTTGATGGGGTTGGAACGGTAGGAAGAGGTCTCGCCGGAGGGGATCAGCTCGTCGGTGGTGGTGACGGGATCGTAGATGGCCGAGCACACCGTCAGCAGCAGATGCTCCGGCAGGGCGATCTGAGGCGGCCAGTCGGCGATATTGGGGCCGAAGACCAGCTCCGCCGAGGGATCGGGCTTCCCCACGCCCCGGTAGACCCGGGCGGCATAGGGCGCGTCGTCGTAGGTAAAGGGCTCCACAGAGGGATCCGCAGGGGGTTCCGGCAGCTCCGTTGCAGCCGTAAGGACGCCGCCGTTGAGAGCCGTAGCCGCGATGGACCGGGCGTCCATGAGGGCCACCCAGGACAGCTGGCCGTCGGCGGGACGGCTGCCCTCCCGGTGTGGGAAGTTCCGGGTGCTGTGACGGATGGAGAAAGCGTTGTTGGCGGGCACGTCGCCGGCGCCGAAGCAGGGACCGCAGAAGCAGGAGCGCACGGTGGCGCCGGCGGTCAGCAGGTCGGCGATGCAGCCTCTGCGCTCCAGATCCAGCATCACCGGCAGACTGGCCGGGTAGCAGGACAGGGGCATGGAGACGCTGCTGAGAGTGCCGGAGCGCAGGATCTCCGTGGCCCGCAGCAGGTTCTGCAGGGTGCCGCCGGAGCAGCCGGCGATGACGCCCTGGTCCACGATGAACTTGCCGTCCCGGACCTTGGACAGCAGGGAGATCTGCTGTCCCCGGCCCTCCAGCTGAGCGGCGGTCTCCTCATCCAGCTTCCTGAGGATGTCGGTCATATTCTCCTTGAATTCCCGGATGGAGTAGGCGTTGCTGGGGTGGAAGGGCAGAGCGATCATGGGCTCCACCTTGTCCAGCTCAATGACAACGGAGCCGTCGTAGTAGGCGTCGGCGCCGGGGTGCTGTTCCTTATACTGCTCCCCGCGGCCCAGAGTCTCCATAGCGGTACGGACGGTGTCGTCCGTCTCCCACACGGAGGACAGACAGGCGGTCTCCGTGGTCATCACGTCGATGCCGCTGCGGTAGTCCATAGCCAGACTGGCGATGCCGGGGCCGACGAACTCGCACACGGCGTTCTTCACGGCGCCGGAGGCGAAGACCTTGCCGATGAGGGCGATGGCCACGTCCTGGGGCCCCACGCCGGGGCGGGGGGCGCCGGTGAGATAGACAGCGATGACCGGGGGCGGCGTCAGATCGTAGGTGCGGCCCAGCAGCTGCTTGCCCAGCTCGGGACCGCCTTCGCCCACGGCCAGGGTGCCGAAGGGGCCATAGCGGGTATGGCTGTCGGAGGCCAGGATCAGACGGCCGGGGGCGGCGTAGCGCTCCCGCATGTACTGGTGGATCACCGCCTGATGGGCCGGGACGAATTCGCCTCCGTAACGGCGGGCGGCGGACAGGCCGAAGCGATGGTCGTCCTCATTGATGGTGCCGCCCACGGCGCACAGGGAGTTATGGCAGTTGGTCAGCACGTAGGGGACGGGGAAGGCCTCGATGCCGCTGGCGCGGCAGGTCTGGATCACGCTGACGTAGGTGATGTCGTGAGAGGCCATGGCGTCCACCTTCAGGCGGAACACGTCCGGCTCGTTCGTGGTGTTGTGGGCGGCCAGGATCTTCGCCGCCATGGTCTCCTTCCGGGCGGTCTCCGGAGCGGGCAGCCCCGCCGCGTCGTCGACGGAGACGAGCTTGCCGTTGTGATAATAACAGCCTTTATTGCTGACAGTAATCATAGAACGCACCTCCAGCGTACAAAAATCTATAACATGACACTTTAATATACCATAGGATCAAAAAATTTGCAAGGTATTCACATTTGTCCGCAGTCATTTTCACGCCGTACCGACGAAAGAGGAGAGAAGAGGCAAAAGGAAAGGAGGACCGCATGGCGGCCCTCCTTTTTATGGATGAAATCAGCAGAATGCTTTTTCATAGGAGACAGCGGTTCCGCTCCTCAGCCCACGGAGGGGGACAGGGAGATATCCTCCTCAAGCAGGACCCGGTCGGCGGCCTGGGTGAAAACGCTGACGACGGGGACGATGACCAGACCGCCCACGATGGCGATGGAGCCGGAGCGGATGGAGGAGGCGAAGAGATAGCCCAGCACACCGGGCATGGTGAAGTGGCCCAGGGACACGATCATCTGGATCACCATAACGCCCACGGCGAAGAAGAAGCAGGTCCACACGGAAGCGCGGCTGGTCTTCTTCCAGTACAGGCCGTAGAGGAAGGGCGCCAGGAACGCGCCGGCAAGAGCGCCCCAGGACACGCCCATCATCTGGGCGATGAAGGTGAAGCCGAAGGCCTCCTTGAGCACCGCCAGCACGGCGGAGACGACGATGAAGAACACGATGAACAGCCGCATGACGACGACCTTGCCCTTGGCGCTGAAGGGATGTTTTTTCTTCAGGGGCGCGAACAGATCCAGAACCAGCGTGGAGCTGGAGGTCAGCACCAGGGAGGACAGGGTGGACATGGAGGCGGCCAGCACCAGCACGATGACCAGAGAGATGATCACGGGCTTGTTCAGGGACATGAGCATGGTGGGGATGATGCGGTCGAAGCCCACGGAGGCCACGTCCACGTCATACAGCCGGCCGAAGCCGCCGAGGAAGTAGCAGCCGCCGGCGACGATCAGGGCAAAGAGGGTAGAGATGATGGTGCCCTTTCTGATATCGCCCTCGCTGCGGATGGAGTAGAACTTGCCCACCATCTGGGGCAGGCCCCAGGTGCCCATGGAGGTGAGGACCACCACGAAGAGCAGGGACAGGGGATCCGTGCCCAGAGCGGAGGCGTAAGCGCCGGCCCGGACACCCTCCGGCGCGGGGATGCCGGCCAGCTGAGTGACAGCGGACGCCAGACCGCCGTTGACCGCCAGCACCGCCGCCACCACGGCGATGATGCCGAAGAGCATGATGATGCCCTGGATGAAGTCGTTCATGGCGGTAGCCATGTAGCCGCCGAAGAGGACGTAGATGCCGGTGAGAACGGCCATGACGAGGATGCACCAGAAGTATCTCACGTCGAAAGCCAGAGAGAACAGACTGGACAGACCGTTGTACAAAGACGCCGTGTAGGGGATCAGGAAGACAAAGACGATGCCGGCGGCGGTGAGCCGCAGGGCCTGAGAATCATACCGGCGGCCGAAGAAATCCGGCATGGTGCGGCAGTTCAGCTTCTGGGAGACGATACGGGTGCGGCGGCCGAGGATCTTCCACGCCAGCAGGGATCCGATCAGACAGTTGGCCAGGCCGATCCAGGTGGAGGCGAGGCCGAAATTCCAGCCGAACTGTCCGGCATAGCCTACAAAGATGACGGCGGAGAAGTAGGAGGTACCGAAGGCGAAGGCCGTCATCCACGGGCCGATGCTGCGCCCGGCGAGGACGAAGCCGTCCACATCGGTGGAGCGCTTCCGGCAGTATAGGCCCACGGAGATCATGATCGCGAAGAAGATGATAAGGAAAAGAATTGTCACAGCCATAACAGGCTCCTTTCCCGGAGGACAAAAAAACCCGTCCTCCGTAAACAGATTACAGAGGACGGGGAAAAGACCCGTGGTACCACCTCTATTTGCCGGCGCCTCACGGCGGACGGCCTCATCGGGCGCAGCAAAAGAGGGGAGAGGGATTCAAGCGCGGCTTTTGCATACGCCCTATCTCTGTAACGGGAGAAGCCCGTCGCGACCTACTGAGCGCCGAAACGACGCCGTTCAACGCGCTGCTCTCGGGATGTATTCCGCGTCCCTTGCCCTGCCGCCTTGCACCGACCGGCGGTCTCTCTGAAGGGCGTCGGGGGAAGCGTACTTTTTCCCGGTCACCGCATTTCTTTATTACAGTAAATTAAAATAGCACAGGGGAATACCGTTGTCAAGAGGTGAGCCTAAAAAAATTCAAAAAGTGCCTGTCCCGCCGCGAGGGCGGGACGGGCGCTTAAAAAAACAAACGAGGGGACGATCAGCCCGGGGGCCAGGTCATGTCCCGGCCTGCCAGGACGTGGAAGTGCAGGTGGAAGACCGCCTGACCGGCGCTCTCTCCGCAGTTGGACACCACGCGGAACGCCTCGATGCCCAGTTCCTTCGTCACCTGCGTGATGACCTCGAAGCAGTGGGCGATGATGTGGGAATTGTCCTTTGTGACGTCGCCGCAGCCTGAGATATGGGCCTTGGGGATCACAAGAAAATGGGTGGGCGCCTGGGGCTCGATGTCGTAGAAGGCATAGACCAGCTCGTCCTCATAGACCTTCTTTGAGGGGACCTCCCCGGCGGCGATACTGCAAAACAGACAGTCCATTTTTTGCTCCTTTCCGTGACCGTGGGTCACATTTTTTCTTCGTTGACCAGATTAGCGGCCTGGACAGCGGCCACGGCGCCGTCGGAGGCGGCGGTGATGATCTGCCGCAGCAGCTTGGTCCGGGTATCGCCGGCGGCAAAGATACGGGGATGGGAGGTATGGCAGTCCTCACCGGCGACGAGATAGCCGGCGGGATCCAGCTCCGCGCAGGAGGAGAAGAGAGCGTTGTCCGGGGCCAGACCGATGGCCACGAACACGGCGTCCGTAGGGATGACATAGGTCTCGTCGTCAGTTACCCTGCGCAGGGTGATCTGCTCCACGGCCTTGTCGCCTTCAATGGACACGGGGACGGAGGACCAGCAGACCTCGATATTCTCTCTGGCCAGCACGGCGCCGCCCAGGCGCTTCTCGCCCCGGAAGGCGTCCCGGCGGTGGACCAGATAGACCTTCTTGCAGAGGTTGGACAGATACAGGGCATCCTCCAGGGCGGTGTTGCCTCCGCCGATGACCACGGCGGTGCGATCCTTGAAGAAGGCGCCGTCGCAGGTGGCGCAGTAGGACACGCCCCGGCCGGCGAATTTGTCCTCGCCGGGGATCCCCAGCGTCCGACGCTTGGCGCCGTTGGCGATGATGAGGGCCCTGGCATCCCGGGACTCCTTGCGGGTGACCACGGTGACCCGGTCCTCTTTGGCCTCCACAGACTTCACCGTCTCAAAGCGCAGCTTCACGCCCTGTGCCACGGCCTGGTCATAGATATTCTGGGCCAGCTCCCAGCCGGAGATCTTCTGGATGGCGGGATAATTCTCCACCTCCGGGGTCAGGTTCACCTGGCCGCCGTAGGACTGGGCCTCCAGCACCAGCACCTCCATACCGGCCCGGACGGCGTACAGACCGGCGGTGAGCCCGGCGGGCCCGGCGCCGATGATGATGATATCGAGCATGAGAAGAACTCCTTTCGATAAAAATGGACAGTTCGGATAGTCTGTACGTTTTTCAGAGGAATTATTTGATCTGACCCGCCACGAAGTCCGCCACGGAGGCCAGAGCCTCGTCCAGTCGGCTCACGTCGGAGCCGCCGCCCATGGCGGAATCCGGCTTGCCGCCGCCCTTGCCGCCGCAGATGGCGGTGATGTGCTTGATGATATCGCCGGCCTTGACGCCCTTTGCCACCGCCTCCTTGCCGCAGACGGCCAGGAAGGTGAGCTTGTTCTCGGCGGGCAGGGCCAGCACGGCCACGGTGGCGGCGTCCCGGTCCCGGAGCTGATCGCCCATCTTCCGCAGGGCGTCGGCGTTTTCCGCCTGCACGGCGGCGGTGACCACCTTCACGCCCTCCACGGGCTTAGCGGAGGCGAAAATGCTGTCGATCTCGCCGGAGATGGCCTTGGAGCGCAGGCGGTCCAGTTCATGGCGGGCCTCCTTCAGCTCCGCAGTGTACTGGGTCAAACGGTCCAGCAGGGAATCCGGCTTGGTCTTCAGGACGCCGGCCAGCTTCTGGAGCAGCTGCTCGTCCTCATCCAGACGGCGCAGGACCGCGGGCCCGGTGACGGCCTCGATGCGGCGCACGCCGGAGGCCACGGAAAACTCGCTGGCGATGCGGAAGGACCCGGCCATGGCGGTGTTGGGCAGGTGGGTGCCGCCGCACAGCTCAATGGAGTAGTCGCCCATGGTGACCACCCGGACGATGTCGCCGTACTTCTCGCCGAACAGGGCCATGGCCCCCAGCTCCTTGGCCTGGGCCTGGCTCATCTCCCGGGTCTCCACCGGCAGACCGTTCAGCAATGCGCCGTTGACCTCCGCTTCCACGGCGGCGATCTCCTCCGGCGTCATGGCGGAGAAATGGGTGAAGTCGAAGCGCAGGGCGTCGGGCTCTACCAGACTGCCGGCCTGATGGACGTGATCGCCCAGCACGTTCTGCAGCGCCTTCTGCAGCAGATGGGTGGCGGAGTGGGCCCGCATGATGGCGTGACGACGGTCCGTGTCCAGCGCAGCGGTGACGGTATCGCCCAGCTTCAGTGTGCCCGCGGTCACCTTGCCGTAATGCATGTATTTGCCGCCCTTGTTCTTCTGCACGTCGGTGACCTCAAAGCGGGCCTCCCCGGCGGTGATGACGCCGTGGTCGGCCACCTGGCCGCCCATTTCCGCATAGAAGGGGGTTTTGTCCAGCACCACGATGGCCTCCACGCCGGACATGATCTCCTCGGCCTGCTCATTCTCCACCACCAGAGCCACGATCTTCGCGTCGTCGATGACGTCGTTGTCATAGCCCACAAACTCAGTGGAGGGGACCTCCTTGCCGAACTCCACACCGGCCCAGCCCAGATCGCCCAGAGCCTTCCGGGCCTCTCTGGCGCGTTCCTTCTGCTCCTGCATCAGCTGCTGGAAGCCGGCCTCATCCACGGTGAGCCCCTCGTCGTCGGCCATCTCCACGGTCAGGTCGATGGGGAAGCCGTAGGTGTCGTACAGCTTGAAGGCGTCCGCGCCGGAGAACACGTTTTCCCCGGCGGCCTTGTGGCTGGCCAGCATATCGGAGAAGATCTTCATGCCCGCGTCGATGGTCTTGGCGAAATTCTCCTCCTCGGTGCGGATGACCCGGGTGATATAGTCCTGCTTTTCCCGTACGTCCTTATACTCGCACTCGTTTTCCTGCACCACCGTCTCCACGACCCGGAACAGGAAGGGTTCATCCACGCCCAGCAGCTTGCCGTGACGGGCGGCCCGGCGGAGCAGACGGCGCAGCACGTAGCCCCGTCCCTCGTTGGAGGGCAGCACGCCGTCGCAGATCATGAACACGGAGGAACGGATATGGTCGGTGATGACCCGCAGGGACACGTCCCGGTCGTGGCTCTGGCCGTAATGGGCGCCGGTGAGCTCGCTGACCTTGTTGGTGATGTTCATGACGGTATCCACGTCGAACAGAGAGTCCACGTTCTGGGACACCACCGCCAGCCGCTCCAGACCCATGCCGGTGTCGATGTTCTTCTGCTGCAGCTCCGTATAGTTATTGTGCCCGTCGTTGTCGAACTGGGTAAAGACGTTGTTCCAGACCTCCATGTAGCGGTCGCAGTCACAGCCCACGGTGCAGTCCGGCTTTCCGCAGCCGTATTCCTCGCCCCGGTCGTAGTAGATCTCCGAGCATGGGCCGCAGGGACCTGCGCCGTGCTCCCAGAAGTTGTCCTCCTTGCCGAAGCGGAAGATCCGGTCGGCGGGGATGCCGATCTCATTGTGCCAGATGTTCCAGGCCTCGTCGTCGTCCTGATAGACGGAGGGATACAGCCTGTCCGGCTCCAGCCCCACCCATTCCGGACTGGTCAGGAATTCCCAGGACCAGCGGATGGCGTCGAGCTTGAAGTAGTCGCCGAAGGAGAAGTTGCCCAGCATCTCGAAATAGGTGCCGTGGCGGGCCGTCTTGCCCACGTTCTCGATGTCGCCGGTGCGGATGCACTTCTGACAGGTACAGACCCGGTGACGGGGAGGCTCCTCCTCACCCTTGAACCAGGGCTTCATGGGCGTCATGCCCGCGTTGATGAGCAGGATAGACTTGTCGTTCTGGGGGATCAGGGAAAAGCTGGGCAGGCGCAGATGCCCCTTCGTCTCAAAGAATTTCAGGAACATCTCCCGCAGCTCGTTCAGGCCGTAAGATTTGTGCATACCAATACCTCCGTAAAAATAAACTTCGCCCCTGCAAAAACAGGGGCGAAGAAGCTTCGCGGTACCACCCTGATTATCCGCCGTAGGGCGGACATCTCAAACCGTCCGATATCGGGGACGGGCCGTCCCGCTCCTCGCGGGCCGCTGGTGAAGGGGCTGCCGGTCCCGTCTGACCTGGGGGGCTCCCACCATCTCCCCCTCGCTGAAGGCGGCATGGACCGATCGTCTTCGTCATGGCGTTGCAAAGTGATCAAATTACCGATATATTATACTATCACGACACCAGGTTTGTCAATCACCGTTGATCACATACAGGGAGGTAAATTCCGCGCGCAGCTCCACCGGCGACGGTCCCTCCGCCGGGGTGACGCTCTTGACCAGGCGATACTGCCCGTCCGTCAGCGTGCCGTAGAGCCATGTCCAGTCGATCCGGAAGCTGTCCTCGCCTCCGGAGGGGATCTCATAGGCGATGTCGTTGAAGCCCCAGCCGAAGTTCTGCGTCTCCATGATATTGACCGGCACCGTGCGCCAGACGCCGTCCACCAGCTTTTCCAGACTGTAGGCGTCGCCGTAGGTCAGGGGAGAGGCCCCGTCGTTATGGATCGTAAATGCCCCGCCCGTCGGGGAGCATTCCTCCACCGTCAGTCGGATGGCCGGGAGCCACACGCCGCTGTCCGGGTCCTGTACCTCCGCGGGATACCAGTTGTCCTCCGAGCGGTGGAGCCAGTCATACCCCGCCAGCGTTTCACACAGGGAGGTAAAGACGGTCTGATCCACATCGTCCGGCGTGTAGAGGGTGGAGGCCACGCCGTCCTGGGACCAGAAGCCGGCAAAGCCGCCCTCCACGATGGGCCTGACGTCCAGCTCCAGGGACCAGTATTCCCCGCACAGAGCGATGCCGGTGCTCTCTTCGGCGTAGTTTACATAAAGTCCGGAGATATCCTCTTCCGTCCGGGCGGAGCGATAGGTGTAGTGCGCCCCGTCCAGGGTGAAATCCACCTGGGCGATGGGGATGTCGCCGTCGATGACGGAGTATTCCGCCTCCTCGGCGCCGTCGGGGGCATAGACGGCAAAGCCCAGCTCTGCAAAGTCCTCGGGGCCGTCCACCGGGCGGACGGGGTTGGCGATCTGGGTCATATTTTCCTCCTGTTCACCCTGTCCTCCTTCAAGGCCGCCGGCCTCCGTCTCCGGGACGGCGCCGCAGCCGGTGAGGCCAACCAGCAGGGCCAGGGAGAGTATGACTGGGAGCAGCTTCTTCCACATGACAGGTCCTCCTTTTTTGTGGTTTCTGTCTTTATAGACGAAGCGGGAGCGGAAAAAGTTGCATGAAAACGGAGAAAGTTTCAGGATGAATTGCAGTAGCGGAGCAACTGTGTTATTCTAAAGACAATTTTTGATGAGAGAGCGGGAAAAACTGTGACAGGACAGGGTACGATCATCAATACGGCGGCGGTGCTGGCCGGCGGAGCTGTGGGGATGCTGCTGAAAAACGGGATCCCGGAAAAAGTGCAGCGGGGCCTGATGCAGGCCTGCGGCGTGGCGACGATCTTCATCGGCGCCGCCGGGGTGCTGGCCAACATGCTCACCGTGGAGGACGGGACGCTGGGGACCCAGGGGACCATGCTGCTGATCTTCTCCCTGGTGCTGGGCACGGCCCTGGGTGCGGCGCTGAAGCTGGAGGAGGGGCTGGACCGACTGGGGGAACGGCTCAAGGCGATGGTGAAGCGGCAGAACGACAGTCTGTTCGTGGACGGCTTCGTCAACACCTCTCTGATCATCTGTGCGGGGGCCATGGGCATTGTGGGGGCGATTCAGGATGGAGTCAGCGGTGATTACTCCATGCTGGCAGCCAAGGCGGTGCTGGACTTCATCATCGTGATGGTCCTCGCCTCCATCCACGGCGTCGGGACTCTGTTTTCCGCGCTGCCGCTGCTGATCTATCAGGGGGCCATCACGCTGGTCGCGTTTCTCTGCGGTCCCTTCATCGGGGAGACACTGATTCTGCAGCTGACTCTGGTGGGGTCGGCGCTGGTCTTCTGCGTGGGGATCAATCTCTGCTTCGGGAAGAAGCTGGCCATAGGCAACATGCTGCCGGCCATCCTCGTTCCCATCGTGTACGCCATTGTGCGGCATATCTTTGCCCTGTGATCGACTGCCGACCGGCTGGAAAATTTAACGGCAAGCGCCCGAAGAGAGTATCTCTTCGGGCGTTTTTTGTATCTTCGTATGGTATACTTCCGCAGCAGGGACAGCGGCGGGACGATAATCTGAGCAAGCCGGGAAAGCATTTTCCAAACGGGATCTGTCTTTCCGGGCGCTGTGAGTTCTTACTGCATGTGATTTTGCGCCCGTTTGGAGCAGACATATAATACGAACAGGGGAACAGATGCGAGCACCATGATCCAGAATGCCGCGCCGGCGCCGCGGGCCGCAGCTGCCGCCGCGTCAGAGACGGCGGAGTGTGAAGCGACCGCATTCATGATCCCGACAAAAGCGGCCGCGCCGATGGATCCGCCCACGTTGCGGATCGATGTGAGCAGAGCTGTCCCGTCTGCGGCTATGCCCGGTACGTTCATGACGGACAGGCTCCCGATGCCCCAGGTGACAAGCGGCGTGAGCAGAAGTCCCATAGGAACGGCGCGGACAGCGTACAGCAGGATGATCGTTATGATGGACGCGGAGGGGCCCAGAAGAGCCAGACCGCCGTGACCGATCACGGAAGTGATCGCGCAGATCAGGAAAAGGCCCTCGATCCCATGCCTGTCATAGAGCCGGCCCGCGACAGGTCCCAATGCCATCATGACCAGCGAACCGGGAAACGTGATGAGGCCCGCCGCTGAGGCGCTGCAGCTGTATACCGACTGCAGCCACAGAGGCATGACCACAGTAGCCGCCATGCCGGTCAGATACAGCAGAAAACCGCTGATCACAGCGATGGAATATACGCGCTGCCGAAACACGCTCAGCGTCAAAAACGGGACCTTCAGCCGCTGCTGCCGGCGTATAAATAGCAGCGTTCCAAGTATGCCGAGCAGGAATACGCCGCTGGAGTGCAGATGCAGAAATCCGCTGGCGCTGATATTGCTGATCCCGATACTCAGTCCGCAGAACGCGACCGTGCCCAGGAGGAAGGAAACGATGTCAAATCCTTTCTTCTGCGTTTCAAGCACGTCGGACAGCACGATAACGGCGTGGATCAGCAGGATCGCGACAAGGATCAGCTCTCCCCAGAAGAGCATTCGCCAGCCGACCGTATCCGTGACGATACACATCAGGATCAGGTTTATGGATATCTGAAGTCTCTTCTTGCTTGAAACGTAAGCTGCGGTTTCCAACCGGTGTCCCTCCATGATCTGTATGGCTCTGTTTTGCCTGCGGCGCAAACAGTCTGGAAAAATTATAATTGTGCTAAAATGAAGTCAACCGACAAAAACACGATATATGTTGCGTTTTTGCCGGTCTGCCGGACCCGGAGGCAGGAACTGTTCACAGGGAGCTGAAAGAATATGAACCGCAGACATAATCAGCATTATCAGAACACCCACAGGCGCCTGATCCAAACGATGCTGGATATCATCGACGCCAGTGAAAATGCCCGTGCGCAGGTGACGGTCCGACAGGTCTGCGAGCGGACGGGCATCAACCGGTCGACCTTCTATGCGCATTTCATGGACATCCCGGACATGTTTGAACAGACAGAGGCGATCCTCAGCGCACAGCTCCGCGAGTGCTATCCGGAGGAACTGGCCGTGTTTTCTTTTGTGCCGTTTCTGTCGCATATCCGGACACATCGAAAGTTCTACAGAGCATCTGTCGAGCATCGGATTTTCCTGCAGCCTAAAGAGGATATGAACATGATCGCCGAGCGTTTTCTGCTGCCCGCTTATGAGCGGCAGAACGGCAGTATCCCTCAGGAGGACCGGCCGTTTTGCCGCAGCAGTATCTGCTTTTCCGTTTACGGGATCGTGCGTCTGTGGATTGAGGACGACTGCCGCCGCCCTGTTGAAGAAATCGAACAGATCATTCAGAAGTGTCTGCCGATAGACTTCCCGACAGATAAACCGATACCGGAAAAATAGAAGCAAATACGGTTTGCAGGTTTCTGCCCCTGTAAAAGGGCCCTCACTTTATCCAAGTGAGGGCTTTTCTGTAGCTGTGTCAGGATTATAAATCGAGCTGCAGGGGCCATCTATGCCCCGGTATACTTCCGCAGCAGGGACAGCGGCGGGACCGGGCAGGGCAGCTGCATCCGGAACCGCATCTGGGGGTGCCGGGGCTCCCGGAGGATCACGCCGTCCTCATCGGTCATCAGCGGGGCGTCGAAGGCCATGGGTTCCATGCCGGGGGCCAGCAGCTCCACGGGATCCCCGGCGGAGAACTTGTTGTTCAGAGACAGCGTGGCCAGCCCCTCCGGGGTACAGGAGACCACCTGAGCGCAGACCTGCCAGTCCCGGATGTACCGGGAGTCGGCGGAATACTCGCTGTCCTGCCGCCGCCCGAACAGGAAGCCGGGGCCGTAGGGCCGGTGGCTGATCTTGTCCAGCTCCGCCCGCCAAACGGGGGAGAGAGGCTCGCCCGCGGCCGCGGCGTCGATGGCGTGGCGATAGGCGTTGGTCACCACGGCGGTGTAGTAGGCGGTCTTGGCCCGGCCCTCCAGCTTCAGGCTGTCCACCCCGGCCTCCATCAGCGCCGGGATGTAGTCGATGGTGCACAGGTCCCGGGAGTTGAAGATAAAGGTCCCCTGATCGTTCTCAAAGACGGGGAAATACTCTCCGGGCCGCTTCTCCTCCATGAGGGTGTAGCGGTAGCGGCAGGGCTGGGCGCACTGGCCCCGGTTGGCGTCCCGGCCGGTCATGTAGTTGGACAGCACGCACCGGCCGGAGAAGGACACGCACATGGCGCCGTGGGCGAACATCTCCACCTCCAGCCCGGCGGGACACCGGGCCTTCAGCTCCGCGATCTCCGTCAGGGGCAGCTCCCGGGCCAGGATCACCCGGGAGGCGCCCAGCTCATGCCACATCCGGGCGGATTCATAGTTCACCACACCGGCCTGGGTGCTGACGTGGAGCGGGATGCCGGGGGCGTAGCGCTGTGCCAGGGAGAAGACCCCCAGATCCGCCACGATCAGAGCGGTGACGCCGGCCTGGATGGCCTCCTCGAAGAAGGCGGGCAGCTGCTGCAGCTCGTCGTTCCGGGGCAGCGTGTTGCACACGAGGTGCACGTCCACATTCCGCTGCCTGCAGTAGTCCACGGCCTCCCGGAGCCGGCCGCCGCCGAAGCTGCCGGCGGAGAAGCGCATACCGAAGGTGTCGGAGGCCAGATACACCGCGTCGGCCCCAAAGGCGACGGCCAGCTGCAGATGGGGCCAGTCTCCGGCGGGAGAGAGCAGCTCCGGCGTGTTTTGTCTTCGCATACCTGATGCGTCCTTTCTCAGATACACTGAAACCGGTGACCTGGGCCACCGGTTTCAGATCAGATGTCGTGAATGGGATTCGGCGGTCACTGGGCCGCTGCTTCCGAGGAGGCCAGGAAGTGGTTGAAGCTGTCCTGGGACTGGAAGAAGCGATGGGTGCCGTCGTTGGCCAGCGCGTAGAAGTAGTAGTTGGTGCTGGCCGGATTCAGGGCCGCGTTGATGGCGGCGTAGCCGGGGTTGGAGATGGGTCCCGCGGGGAGCCCGGGATAAATATAGGTGTTGTAGGGGCTCTCTACGGTCAGATCCTCATAGGTCAGGGGATTGGTCCAGTCGTCCAGGGCATAGCGGACCGTGGCGTCGATCTGCAGATATCGCATATACGTGCTGTTCAGACGGTTGTAGATGACCGAGGCGATGTTGGCCTGGTCCAGACCGGTGGTCTCACGCTCGATGATGGAGGCGATGATCACGATCTCATGGACGGAGTAGCCCATTTCGCCGGCCCTCTGCCGCATCTGGTCCGTGACACGGCTGTCGAAGTTGACCAGCATCTTGTTGATGGCGTACAGCGCGCTCTGGCCCTTGTAGAAGTCGTAGGTGTCCGGGTAGAGGTAGCCCTCCAGCCGATGGGCGTCGCCCAGAGGCAGATCCGCCAGGAAGGAGAACGCGTAGTCGTGGGTAGCGGCGGTCTGCATGAGACTTTCGTAGCTGCACACCCCGTTTTCCTCCAGCAGATGGAAGATCTGCTCCAGGGTATAGCCCTCGGGGATGGTAATGGTGACCACCTGCCGCTGGCCGGAGTTGTAGCTCATGGCCGCCACGATGGCCCGGTAGTCCAGGTCGGTGCGCAGCTCATAGGTGCCGGGGATGATCTTGTCGATGGCGTCGGTATGGCGGCCGTAGATCATGAACAGATGGGTGTGCTTGATCACGCCCATGTCGTGGAGCTGCTTGGCCACCGAGCGAATGGTGTCATGCTCCTCGATGACGATGGTGGCCATGCCGTCATCCTTGTTCAGGGCAAGGACGTCGTTGGCCGCGGTCCAGAGCAGCGTGGCCAGGATCAGGGAGATGGCCACAACGAAAATCAGGTAGGTCAGCGCCGGGGACCGGCGCGCGCGCTCCCGGACAGCGGGGAGATCCCTGCGCACCGCACCTTTGCGGGGCGGGGGAGGCGTCCGGGACCCTCTGGCGCTGCCGCCGGAGGGGGCCTTCTGCCGGGGCGGCTGTCCTTTGCCGGCGCGGCCGCCGGAGGAGGCAGGGGGCCTCTTCTGCTGCGGCTGACTTCTGCCCGAGCGGCTGCCGGAGGATTTCTGCGGCGGCGCTTTTTTCTTCATCAGGCGGGAGCGGGGCGGCGGAGGCAGCTTCTTCTGGGGCTCCGGCTGCTTTTTCTTAGAGTCCTGGAAAGAAAAATCCTGCTCTAAATCATAGAGAAAATCATCAAAATCGTCGAAATGGTTTGATGTCATTCCAGAACCTCCTTTACTGTATCGGATCAAAAAGCCCTTGTCTCTGTCAGGATTAGACGTACGGGACGGTCATGTGGTTCCACAGGCAGGGCGCGCTGCAGAACGGCGTCCCGGCAGAGTCCGGCGGAGAAGCCGGAAAGGTCGGCCAGAAAGCGGTCATAGTAGCCGCCTCCCTGGCCCAGCCGGTATCGGCTCTCATCATAACACAGGGCGGGGACCAATGTAAAGTCCTGTGTTTTCGGGAAAATCACGGGACAGGACTCATCCGGCTCCATGGTATGCAGGGGTCCGGGCCGGAGTTGAGAGAGGTCCGTGAGGCGGCGAAATTCCATTCGCCTGCCGGGCAGGACCCGGGGCAGAGCCACAGGCCGGCCTTCCTCCAGAAGAGAAAGGATCAGAGACCGGGTGTCCGGCTCCGTACCCACGCCATAAAAGAGGAACAGGGACCCGGCGGCCTGAAATTCCGGCCGTGCCCGCAGGCGCAGCAGCAGCAGTTCATCGCTGCTCTGCCGGGCTTCGGGGGACATGGCGCGAAGCGCCTGTCGTATCGTCAGCCGCAGAGCGGCCTTTTCTTCCTTCAGAGACATAGACCCGTCAAGACTTCCCGGACGGCGCTGTGGACGGCTTCCGGAGACAGAGGGCCTCTCTCGTCGGCACAGGGGATCCTGCGCCAATGCCCCAACTCTGCCGCCAGAGCCGCTGCGTCGTGGCAGCGGTGGAGATAGGCGGCATCCTGCTCATGGATATCCGGGGCGCCGGGACGCTGCCGCATCAGCCGGAGGGTATGTTCCACCGGCATATCCAGCCACAGCACACAGGTGGGTCTCGGGAGCCCCAGCAGGTCATATTCATAGTGGAACAGCCAGTTGAGATAGTGTTCCCATTCCTCCGGCGGCAGCTTGGCGGCCTGATGGACGGCATTGGAGGTGGTGTAGCGGTCGGCCAGGATCAGCCGGTCCGCCTGCCAGTCGGCCTCCCAGTCCTGTTTGAAGGAGGCGTAACGGTCCACGGAGAAAAATGAGGAGGCGGCGTAGGCGTTCACATCCTCCGGGCGGGAGCCGAAGTCCCCCCGGAGATACATCCGCACCAGGGCGGAGGATTCCTTGTCGTAGCAGGGAAAAGTGAGGGTACGGAAATCCGTGCCGTCGGCGGTGAGCCGCTGCCGGAGCAGTTCCAGCTGAGTAGACTTGCCGGAACCGTCGGTGCCCTCAAAAACGATCAGCCTGCCCATGTCAGTCTCCCTTCCGCCGGGCCCGCAGTGCCGCCAGCAGAAACAGAGGCAGGCGGCAGACGCGGCCAAAGCGCTTCGGTTCCCGGAGCAGCCGGTACAGCCACTCCAGCCCCAGCTTCTGCCAGAATTCCGGGGCCCGCTTCGCCTCGCCGGAGAACACGTCCAGGGAGCCGCCGAGGCCCACCAGCAATTTGGCCTGGAGCTGAGAGCAGTGCTCTGCCATCCACAGCTCCTGCTTCGGAGCGCCCAGACAGACGAAGACCAGGTCGGCGCCGGAGGCGTTCACCGCCTCCACCACGGGACCGTCCTCTTTGAAATAGCCGTCGTGGGTCCCGCAGATGTTGAGACCGGGATACTGTTCCGCAAGCCGGGCGGCGGCCTTTTCCGCCACCCCGGGCTTTGCCCCCAGCAGGAACAGCTTTTTGTCGCCTCCCGCCATGGCGGCCATCATTCCGGAGGCAAAATCCACGCCGGAGACCCGCTCCGGCAGAGGCCGCTTCAGCATCCGGGAGGCATACAGCACACCGATGCCGTCCGGCAGGACAAGACAGGCGCCGTTGAGCACGTCGGCGAAGCCCTCGGTGCTGCGGCACAGCCAGACGATTTCCGCGTTGGGGGTCACCGCGTAGCGGCATCCCTCGCCGTCCAGCTGAGCCATGCCCAGCCGGACGGCCTCGTCCATGGTAATGGGGTCGAAGGCGACGTCCAGAATCTCACAGCGCGGAGCGCCGGAGAGCCCGTCACACCGCTTCATCGGTCCATTCCTGCTCCTCGATGATCTCCTCCGGCTCGGTATCGGGCGCGGGGTCGGGATCGGTCTCGGGGCCGCTGGGGCGGTTGTCGTCGAACTGGCGGTACATCTCCAGGCCGGAACCGGCGGGGATCAGCTTGCCGATGATGACGTTTTCCTTCAGACCCACCAGGTGATCCACCTTGCCCTTGATGGCGGCCTCGGTGAGGACCTTGGTGGTCTCCTGGAAGGAGGCCGCGGAGAGGAAGGACTCCGTAGCCAGAGAGGCCTTTGTGATGCCCATGAGGATCTGGGTGCAAGTGGCCTCCTGGAGAGGCTCGCCGTCCTCCCGGACCTCGCCGGCCTCGATGCGGGCACGGACCTGCTCGTTGGCGGCGTCAAAGTCCAGAACGTCCACCATGCTGCCGGAGAGCAGCTCGGTGTCGCCGGACTCATCTACCCGGACCTTCCGGAGCATCTGCCGCACGATGACCTCGATATGCTTGTCATTGATATCGACGCCCTGCTGACGGTAGACCTTCTGGACCTCCTGGATGAGGTAGTTGTGCACGGCATCCACACCGCGGATCCGCAGCACGTCGTGGGGGGACAGAGCGCCGTCGGTGAGGGCGAGGCCCTTTTCCACCTCCTGGCCGTCGGTGACGCGGATACCGGCGCTGTAGGGGATGGGATAGGTCTTGACCTCCCCGTCGGGGGCGGTGATGGTGACGTTGCACAGGGAGTTGCGCTTGGCCTCCTCCAGGGAGACCTTGCCGCCGATCTCCGCCAGCTGAGCCATCTTTTTGGGCTTGCGGGCCTCGAAGAGCTCCTCGACGCGGGGCAGACCCTGGGTGATATCGTCACCGGCGACGCCGCCGGTATGGAACGTACGCATGGTCAGCTGGGTGCCGGGCTCACCGATGGACTGGGCGGCGATGATGCCCACGGCCTCGCCGGGCCCGATGGGCTCGCCGATGGCCAGATTCATGCCGTAGCACCGGGCACAGACGCCGCTGCGGGCCTTGCAGCCCAGGACGCTGCGAATGCGGACGCTCTCAATGCCGTGGGCAAGGAGCGTGTCGGCATCGGACTCAAGGAGCATGGTGTCCTTGCTGAAGAGCACCTCGCCGGTAGCGGGATCGAGGATGTCCTCCACGGGGAAGCGGCCCTTGATCCGTTCGGCAAAGCTCTCGATATCGGGGATCTCGGAGACCGTGATGCCGTCATGGGTGCCGCAGTCGAACTCCCGGATGATGACCTCCTGGGAAACGTCTACCAGACGACGGGTCAGATAACCGGAGTCGGCGGTACGCAGAGCGGTATCGGCCAGACCCTTACGGGCGCCTCTGGAGGAGATGAAGTACTCCAGCACCGTCAGGCCCTCACGGAAATTCGCCTTGATGGGGATCTCGATGGTACGGCCGGAGGTATCTGCCATCAGGCCGCGCATACCGGCCAGCTGACGGATCTGGTTCATGGAGCCTCGGGCGCCGGAATCCGCCATCATGTAGATGGGGTTGAAGTGGTCCAGACTGCCCTGCAGGGCGGAGGTGACGTCCTTGGTGGTCTGATCCCACTCGCCGACGACCAGGCGATAGCGCTCGTCATTGGTGAGGAAGCCCCGCTTGAACTTCTGCTCGATATTCAGGATCCGCTGTTCCGTTTTGGCGATGAGCTCCTGCTTCTCGCCGGGGACGGTCATATCGGAGATGGAGATGGTCAGAGCGCCCTGGGTGGAATACTTGTAGCCCTGGGACTTGATGGCGTCCAGCACGTCGGCGGACACGGTGAAGCCGTGCTTGGCGATGCACCGCTCGATGATCTTGCCCAGCTGCTTCTTGCCGCAGGTAAAGTTGATCTCCAGATCCAGCAGGTGCTCCGGATCGTTGCGGTCGGTAAAGCCCAGATCCTGAGGAATGGGACGGTTGAAGATCAGCCGGCCCACGGTGGTCTGGATGGTCCGGCGCTCCATGACGCCGTTGATTTCCTTTTCCAGACGGACCCGGATGGGTGTGTGGATGTCCAGCAGGCCCGCGTCGTAGGCCAGCATGGCCTCGTCGGGATCCCGGAACCAGTGCACGTCGCTGCGGTATTCAGCAGGCTTGAGCGTCTTTCCGGCGGCGTTTTCCTCCGCGATGGCGGCATTGGCCTTCTCCACCTCGTCGAGGAAGACCTTCTGCTCCGTCTCGAAGCCGGTGTCGCCGGGATCGGTGACCACCACGACCTCCCGCTCATAGGTGAGGTAGTAGGAGCCGAGGACCATGTCCTGGGTGGGCACGGTGACAGGGCTGCCGTCCTGGGGCCGCAGGAGGTTGTTGGCGGAGAGCATGAGGATGCGGGCCTCGGCCTGGGCCTCGGCGGACAGGGGGACGTGGACCGCCATCTGGTCGCCGTCGAAGTCGGCGTTGTAGGCGGTGCAGACCAGAGGATGGAGCTTCAGGGCGCGGCCCTCCACCAGCACCGGCTCAAAGGCCTGGATGCCCAGGCGGTGCAGGGTCGGGGCGCGGTTGAGCAGCACGGGATGCTCGCAGATGATGGTCTCCAGAGCGTCCCAGACCTCGGTGCGGCCCCGGTCCACCATCTTCTTGGCGGATTTGATATTGTTGGCGATCTTGTCCTCCACCAGCTTCTTCATGACGAAGGGGCGGAAGAGCTCAAGGGCCATTTCCTTGGGCAGGCCGCACTGATACAGCTTCAGCTCGGGCCCCACCACGATGACGGAGCGGCCGGAGTAGTCCACGCGCTTGCCCAGCAGGTTCTGACGGAACCGGCCCTGCTTGCCCTTGAGCATATCGGACAGGGACTTCAGAGCCCGGTTGTTGGCGCCGGTGACGGCGCGGCCCCGCCGGCCGTTGTCGATGAGGGAGTCCACGGCCTCCTGGAGCATCCGCTTCTCATTGCGCACGATGATATCCGGCGCGTTGAGCTGGATCAGGCGCTTGAGACGGTTGTTCCGGTTGATGACCCGGCGGTACAGATCGTTCAGGTCGGAGGTGGCGAAGCGGCCGCCGTCCAACTGCACCATGGGCCGGATCTCGGGGGGGATCACCGGCAGCACGTCGATGATCATCCACTCCGGCTTGTTGCCGGACAGGCGGAAGGCCTCCACGACCTCCAGCCGCTTGACGATGCGGGCCTTCTTCTGGCTCTGGGCGGCGGCGTTGTCCAGCTCCCGGTGGAGCTCCGCGGACAGGGCGTCCAGATCGATATCGGCCAGCAGCTTCTTCACGGCCTCGGCGCCCATGCCGGCGTCGAAGTCGTCCTCATATTTTTCCCGCATGTCCCGGTATTCCTTCTCCGACAGGATCTGATTCTTCTGCAGGGGAGAAAAGCCGGGATCGGTGACGATATAGGCGGCGAAGTACAGGACCTTTTCCAGAATACGGGGGGAGAGGTCCAGCAGCAGGCCCATACGGGAGGGGATGCCCTTGAAGTACCAGATGTGGGATACGGGGGCGGCCAGCTCGATATGGCCCATCCGCTCGCGGCGGACCTTGGCCCGGGTGATCTCCACGCCGCAGCGGTCGCAGATCTTGCCCTTGTAGCGGATCTTCTTATACTTGCCGCAGTGGCACTCCCAGTCCTTGGTGGGCCCGAAGATCTTCTCGCAGAACAGGCCGTCCCGCTCCGGCTTCAGGGTGCGGTAGTTGATGGTCTCCGGCTTCTTGACCTCGCCGAAGGACCAGGCACGGATCGTCTCCGGGGAGGCGATGCCGATCTTTATGGATTCAAATGCAGTGTAGCTCATTGCATCAATTGCTCCTCTCAATCATCATCCATAGAAAGCGCATTGTCATCGGACGCCGGGGGATCAGATGGTCTCGTCATCCTCCGGGATGTCCGGATCCTCGTCTTCATCATCTGCGTCGAAGTCGTCGTCCTCGTCGCCGAGGAGCTCGTCGTCGCCGCCTTCAATGGCGTAACCGCTGCTGCGGAAATCGTCCTCTTCACCCACGTAGATCTCGTCGTTCATGCGATCGGGATTGAAGGTGTCCTCATCGGGATCCTTGAGATCCACCTCTTCGCCGTCCTTGTCCAGCACGCGGATATCCAGACACAGGGACTGGAGCTCCTTGATAAGGACCTTGAAGGACTCCGGCACGCCCGGGGTGGGCACGTTGTGTCCCTTGACGATGCTCTCATAGGTGCGGACACGGCCGGTGACGTCGTCGGACTTGACGGTGAGGATCTCCTGCAGCGTATACGCCGCGCCGTAGGCCTCCAGAGCCCAGACCTCCATCTCGCCGAAGCGCTGGCCGCCGAACTGGGCCTTGCCGCCCAGAGGCTGCTGGGTGACCAGACTGTAGGGGCCGGTGGAGCGGGCGTGGATCTTGTCGTCCACCAGATGGTGGAGCTTGAGGAAGTAGACGTAGCCCACGGTGACGGGGTTGTCAAAGCGCTTGCCGGTGCGGCCGTCGTAGAGCCAGCTCTTGCCGTCGGGATTCAGGCCCGCCAGCTTCAGAGTCTCCTCCACGTCCGCCTCGTTGGCGCCGTCGAAGATGGGAGTGACCACCTTCCAGCCCAGGGTCTTGGCGGCGTAGCCCAGATGGACCTCAAGAACCTGGCCGATATTCATTCGGGAGGGGACGCCCAGGGGGTTCAGCACGATATCCAGAGGCGTGCCGTCGGGAAGGAAGGGCATATCCTCCTGGGGCAGGATCCGGGACACGACGCCCTTATTGCCGTGACGGCCGGCCATCTTGTCGCCCACGCTGATCTTGCGCTTCTGGGCGATGTAGACCCGGACGGCCATATTCACGCCGGGGGACAGCTCATCGCCGGCCTCACGGGTGAAGACCTTCACGTCGACGATGATGCCGCTCTCGCCGTGGGGGACCTTCAGGGAGGTGTCGCGGACCTCGCGGGCCTTCTCACCGAAGATGGCCCGGAGCAGCCGCTCCTCGGCGGTGAGATCGGTCTCGCCCTTGGGGGTGACCTTGCCCACCAGGATATCGCCGGCGCGGACCTCGGCGCCGATGCGGATCACGCCCCGCTCATCCAGTTCCTTCAGGGCGTCCTCGCCCACGTTGGGGATGTCCCGGGTGATCTCCTCGGGACCCAGCTTGGTGTCCCGGGACTCGATCTCATACTCCTCAATATGGATGGAGGTGAACACGTCGTCACGGACCAGCCGCTCGTTGAGGAGGATGGCGTCCTCGTAGTTGTAGCCTTCCCAGGTCATGAAGCCCATCAGGATATTGCGGCCCAGGGCGATTTCGCCCTGACAGGTGGAGGGTCCGTCGGCCAGGACGTCGCCCTTTTCCACCCGCTGACCGGCGTCCACGATGGGATGCTGGTTGATGCAGGTGCTGTGGTTGGAGCGTTTGAATTTGGTCAGATGATGGGTCACTGGGCCCAACTCGTCGTAGCGCACGGTGATCTGGTCTGCGGAGACGGAGACCACCTCGCCCTCGTCCTCCGCCAGAACGGCGACCTCGGAGTCGATGCAGGCCTTGTGCTCCATGCCGGTAGCCACGATGGGGGCCTCGGTGACCAGCAGCGGCACAGCCTGCCGCTGCATGTTGGCGCCCATGAGGGCGCGGTTGGCGTCGTCGTTTTCCAGGAAGGGGATCATGGCCGTAGCGATGGAGACCATCATCCGGGGGGAAACGTCGATATAGTCCACCTGATCCCGGTCCACCTCGATGATCTCGTTGCGGCGGCGGCAGGTGATGCGGCTGTTGAGGAGGAAACCGTTCTCGTCCACAGGCTCGCTGGCCTGGGCCACGGTGAACTCGTCCTCCATATCCGCGGGCATGTAGGTGATCTCGTCTGTGAGACAGCCCGTCTCCTTGTCCACCCGGCGGTAGGGAGCCTCGATGAAGCCGTACTTGTTGATCTTGGCGTAGGAGGCCAGATAGGCGATCAGACCGATGTTGGGACCTTCCGGCGTCTCGATGGGACACATACGGCCATAGTGGCTGTAGTGGACGTCGCGGACGTCGAAGGAGGCCCGCTCGCGGGACAGGCCGCCGGGGCCCAGGGCCGACATACGGCGCTTATGGGTCAGCTCCGCCAGGGGATTGGTCTGGTCCATGAACTGGGACAGGGGGGAGGAACCGAAGAACTCCTTGATGGCGGCGGTGACGGGCCGGATATTGATCAGGCTCTGGGGCGTGACGATATCCAGGTCCTGAATGGTCATGCGCTCCCGGATCACACGCTCCATGCGGGAGAAGCCGATGCGGAACTGATTCTGCAGCAGCTCGCCCAGGCAGCGCAGACGCCGGTTGCCCAGATGGTCGATGTCATCGGGGCCGACGATGCCGGCGGCGAGACAGTTGAGATAGTTGATGGAGGCAAGAATGTCGTCGGGGATGATGTGCTTGGGGATCAGGTCGTCCAGACGGCTGCGGACAGCTTCCTTCAGGGCCTCCTCGTCGTCGGGATGGGCCTGCATCAGTTCCTGCAGGACGCTGAAGCGGACCCACTCGTCCACGCCGCACTCGGCGGGGTCGAAAGAGACGAACTTGGACATATCCACCATGTGGTTGGAAAAGACCTTCACCAGCCGGCCGTTGACGGCGATGACGGCCTCGCTGACGCCCCGGTCGTCCAGCTCGTGGGCCCGGTCCCGGGTGAGGACCTCGCCGGCCTCGGCGATGATCTCGCCGGTGAGGGGATCGGCCACGGGGAACACCAGTTCCTGATTGGCCAGACGCTGCCAGATAGCCAGCTTTTTATTGAATTTATAGCGGCCCACCGTGGACAGATCGTACCGGTGAGGATCGAAGAAGAGGTTGTTGAGCAGGGTGGAGGCGGAATCCAGGGTGGGAGGCTCGCCGGGACGCAGCTTTCGATAGATCTCCAGCATGGACTCCTCATAGGTGTGGCAGGTGTCCTTCTCCAGCGTTGCCAGGATCCGGGGATCCTCGCCGAACAGATCGGTGATCTGGGAGTCCGTTACTACGCCGATGGCGCGGATGAGGCAGGTGATCGGCAGCTTGCGGTTCTTGTCGATGCGCACATAGAGCACGTCGGCGGTGTCCGTCTCATATTCCAGCCAGGCGCCCCGGTAGGGAATCACCGTGGAGCTGTAGATGTCGATGTCTGCCTTGTCGGCCTTTTTGCCGTAGTAGATGCCGGGGCTGCGGACGATCTGGGATACGATGACGCGCTCTGCGCCGTTGATGATAAAGGTACCGGCCTTCGTCATCAGGGGGAAGTCGCCCATGAAGATGTCCTGCTCCTTGATCTCGCCGGTCTCCCGGTTGCGCAGCTGCACCCGCACCTTGATCGGCGCGGCGTAGGTGGTATCCCGGGCCTTGCACTCCTCCACGGAATACTTCGGCTGCTCGTCCATCGAGTAGTCGATGAAGGCCAGCTCCAGGTTGCCGGCGTAGTCCGTGATCGCGTCCACGTCCCGAAAGACCTCCCGCAGGCCGGTCTCCAAAAACCACTTATAGGAGTTTTTCTGGACCTCCAGCAGGTTCGGCATCTCCAGGATCTCATCATGGCGGGAAAAGCTCTTTCGCAGGGTTTTGCCGTAATAGACGTCCTTTACCATTGCTTCCATCACGCTCCGTTTCCGATTTCCCGGGCAGGGGAGAGGGGAGAAACACCCGGATAAGTTGTCGGATGTTTTTCGTTCTCTCTTGTGCAACCCGGTGAAAAATGCTATACTGTGACCAATTCAAATGTTAAATGGAGGAGAGTTTGTCTCACCCATCCATAATAAAAGTAGCTTATTATATCATATATAATTTTTTCCTGTCAAGCGTTTTTTTTGAATTATTTGCGGGCCGAAAAGGATCGGGCCCGTTTTTTTTTTGTGCCCTGCACCCCAATAAGACGATTTGACCTCTTTTTTGTGCGTTTGCCCTGTGATAGGACGGCCCGGCGGGGGCATAGAGTAGCGGGGAAGGGGGCGGCGACATGCGCAGCAGAATGACGGACCTGCGGTACAAGGAGGTCATCAACATCATCGACGGCAGCCGCTACGGCTATGTGGGAGACGCGGAGCTGGACCTGGTCAGCGGACGGATCTGCTCGCTGATCGTGCCGGGTCAGGCCCGGCTCTTCGGCCTGCTGGGCCGGTTCGAGGAATACGTCTTTTCCTGGGAGTGCATCAAGCGGATCGGCGAGGACACGATCCTGGTGGAATGTCAGGACCATCAGGCTACCCGGCTGCCCCGGGAGAAGAGAAAGTGGTTTTAAGAGAATAACAGCGGAAGCGCGGGTGACAATACCCGCGCTTCCGTTGTTATTCAGGAAGGAGTTTTCTTCGAGGCCGAAATATTACTCTGCAAATTGCGCAGGGCGGCCGGGTTGTTCCCTGTGATCATTTTGAGTTTTTCACAGGTTTCCCATTCGCCGCAGCTGCCGCAGGTCTCGACCGTTCTGCCCGAAGCACACTGCCGGATCGGGCAGAGCGAGTCGCAGTAGGGCGTTTTTATGCCGTCGATCCGGCAGCCGGTACAGTTTATCATTTCCGGGGCGATCTCGACGCCGTTGAGCGCAGACCATCGCTTTGCGACCTTGGCTTTCAGAGCATCGTCGCCGTTTACCGTTGCGATGCGGGCCTCGCAGGTCTCGCAATCCAGTCCGCAGTACGCGATGTAATCTTTCATGGACACCTCCGCAGACATCAGTTTATCGAGTTGATTATACCGGCGTTATGCAGCGCGGTCAATATCCGCTCCGCAGATGTGAGAGGGACTTCCCCCTGAAGAGGGTTTCCCGTTCCTGTCTGTTTTTGTCGAAGTTACCGGTAGCATTTACGGTGGTCCTGTAGTATAATCGGTGCCGTCATCGTGTCCGGAGGGAGGGGAGCGCCGTGAAGCCGAAAAATCAGATGGGAAAGAGCATCCTGCTCAACGCCGTCGTGGCGGCGCTGGGACTGATCCTCTTCGGCTTCGGCGTCTATCTGACCATCCAGGCGGACATCGGCGCCGGCCCCTGGGACGTTCTCTCTCTGGGCCTGGCCCGGACCCTGGGGGTAAAATACGGCACCGCCTCCGTCTCCGTGTCCCTGATCATCCTGCTCATCGACGTGCTGCTCCGGGGAAAAATCGGCATCGGTATGTTCCTGGACGCCGTTTTGGTCGGCAAGGCCGTGGACCTGTTCAACTGGCTGGGGCTGGTTCCGACGCTGGACAGAACGATCCCCGGTATCGTGCTGCTGCTGGTCGGTCTGGCCATCGAGGGCTTTGCGCAGTATCTGTATATGCAGGCGGCTCTCGGCTGCGGGCCCCGGGACACCCTGCTGGTGTGTCTGAGCAAGCGTTTTTCAAGAGTCCCTATCGGCGCGGTCAGCATCTGCATGCTGGCCGTCGCCACGTTCATCGGCTGGTGGCTGGGCGGTCCGGTGGGCCTGGGCACCATCTTATGCGCTTTCCTCACCGGTCCCATCATGCAGCTTGAATTCCAGCTGATCAAATTTGAGGCGGAGGCCGTAGAGCATCAGAATATCGTCGCGTCCATTCGCGTCATTCTTTCCAGACGGAGCGGGCAGGCCGGAACGACGGATTAGCCGCGTATGAAATGCCGCCCCGTGGAGATACTGACAGAGTAGTCAGGATCACACGGGGAGGCGAGGCGCAGAATGGAGCGGGCCGGCGGCAAGGTGGAGATCTGCGGCGTCAACACCGCAAAGCTGAAAACCCTGCGCAGCGAGGAGATGACCGAGCTGCTGCGCCGGGCCCGGGCCGGGGATGCGGAGGCGCGGCAGAGACTCATTGAGGGGAATTTTCGTCTGGTGCTGTCCGTGATCCGGAAATTTGCCGGCCGCGGGGAGGACGTGGACGACCTGTTTCAGGTGGGCTGCATCGGTCTGATCAAGGCCATCGACAACTTCGACCTGACCATGGACGTGAAATTCTCCACCTACGGTGTGCCCATGATCGTGGGGGAGATCCGCCGGTACCTCCGGGACAACAGCGCCATGCGGGTATCCCGGTCCCTGCGGGACACCGCCTACCGCGTTTTGCAGACCCGGGAGAAGCTGCTGGCCCGGGAGCAGAGAGAGCCCTCGGTAGACGAGATCGCCCGGGAACTGGAGCTTCGACGGGAGGATGTGGTCACCGCCATGGACGCCATTCTGGACCCTGTGTCTCTGTACGAGCCGCTGTATGCCGACGGCGGGGACACGGTCTGTGTGATGGACCAGGTCCGTGACAGCAGGTCTGCCGACGAGACCTGGCTGGAGCATCTGGCTCTGAAGGAGGCCATGGGGCGGCTGGGGGAGCGGGAGCAGCGGATACTGGCCATGCGGTTTTACGAGGGACGGACCCAGATGGAGGTTTCCGCCGAGGTGGGGATCTCCCAGGCACAGGTGTCCAGACTGGAGAAAAACGCCATCGCCCGGCTGCGAAAAGAGATCGGTGAGAGCTGACAGGAATCTATAAAAAAGGAAGGGGCTTTGCAGTCCCTTCTTTTTTTTATGGTGTGATCTTCTGATAGGCGATGCGGGGGGACCCATCCTCTATGTGGATGATGCCGCAGCGCTGAAAGCCCAGCCGGGGGAGCAGACGGCGCATGATGACGTTGTCCTCGTGGGTGTCGATGCGCAGATTGCCGTACCGCCGGAAGCTCCAGTCCACACATTGCCGCAGCACGCCCCGGCAGGTACCGCTGCTGCCGATCCGGTGCAGGGTCGCATAGGGCCGATCGTCCAGCCAGGCGCCGTCCTCGATGACAGCATAGGTGGGGTCCTTTCCGGGTACGAGGGCAAAGACACCGGCGATATGCGCTCCGTCCATACAGACAAAGCAGACGCCGCGACGGATATCCTCCCCGATGAGTTCCCGGGAGGGGTAGCCGTTGATCCATTGGCTGCGGTTTCCCGTTTCTCGCTGTATCTGCCGGGCGGTGTCGTAGAGAATCATGATCTCGTCGAGCTGTTCCGGCTTTGCAGCCCGTATCGTCATCGGTCCGCTCATGCTTCTCCGCACCAGCCGCGGAGCAGCCGGATCTCCGCGGCGTAGCCCGCCTCATCGTTGGGAGTCTCCAGAATAAAGGGCAGGTCCCGGAGGGCGGGGTGGCACAGCACCCGGGTGATGGCCTCACGGGAGAGAGCCCCCTCCTCGATCTTCGCGTGGCGGTCCTTGTGACAGCCCAGACCGCCCACGCTGTTGTTGAGGTGGACCGCCTTCAGGCAGGACAGCCCCACGATCCGGTCGAACTCGTCCAGCACGTCGTCCAGATGGTTTTCGATGTCATAGCCGCCGTCCAGGATGTGGCAGGTATCCAGACACACTCCCAGGTGTTCCTTGAGGTGCACCTTGTCCCGGATGGCCCGGAGCTCCTCAAAGCGGCCGCCGATCTCGCTGCCCTTGCCGGCCATGGTCTCCAGCAGCACCGTGGTGGTCATCTCCGGCCACAGCATGTCGTTGAGCAGCGCGGCGATCTGGTCGATGCCCGTCTCAACGCCCTGACCGATGTGGCTGCCGGGATGGAAATTATAGCAGTGGCCCGGCGTCAGCTCCATGCGCTTGAGGTCGTCTTCAAAGACCATGCGTGCGAATTCCCGGACGTTCTCCTTGGCGGAGCAGGCGTTGAGGGTATAGGGCGCGTGGGCCACGATGCGGTCGATGTCATGCGCCCGGCAGAAGGCCTGAAAAGCCAGAGCCTCCTCGGGGTCCAGAGCCTTTGCGGAGCCGCCCCGGGGATTGCGGGTGAAAAAGGCGAAGGTGTTCGCCCCCAGAGCAACGGCACGTTCGCCCATGGCGAGATAGCCTCCCGCCGAGGAGATATGGCAGCCGATACGATGCATGGACAGGTCCTCCTTATGAGTGATGGCGCAGACGCTGCGCCCGCGGTCATGCCGGGTCGTTATAGGCCGCCTCTATTTCACGGATCCGATCATAGAGGAAGCGGTTGACCGGGGTGGCGATGCCGAGGGACTGTCCCAGCTCCAGGACGGTGCCGGCGAAGATCTCCACCTCCGAGGGGTGCTGCTGCAGCGCGTCCTGCCGCATGGAGGGCATGGCCTCCGGGTCGATGCGGTCCAGGATGCCCAGATAGTCCTGCAGATCCTGCTCCGTCAGGGTGATCCCCTGAGCGTCGGCCAGGGCCATGACCTCCCGCATGGCGGCGAGCATGGTGTCCCGGGGCTTTCCGGGGACCACTACGTCCCCGTAGGGCACGTCATAGACCATACAGGTCTGATTCACGCCCACATTGAGCATGAATTTTCCCCACATACGGCGGAGGAAATCCGGCTCCAGCCGATAGGGGATCTCCGTCCGGATCAGCAGGGCGGTGAGATCCCGGAGCGCAGGCTTCAGGGCCGGGGTTGTAACGCCCACCAGCAGAAGACCCGCCTGGGTGCAGGTGAGGGCGGTGCCGAAGCGCATGGCGTCCATGCCCTGCGCAATGCAGGGGACCACGTATGCGTCGGGATAGCGGTCAGCCAGGATAGGCTCGCTGATGATGCCGTTCATCACGGACAGCAGGATGGTCCCGGGGGTGACGCAGCGGTCCAGCACCGTCAGCGCCTCGTCAAAGGACGGATGCTTCACGGCCAGAATGATCAGATCGGCCCGGGCCTCCTCTGCCATATTCAGATGGCGGATCTCGCCGTTAACGGTGTATACGTCGTTCTGATGGCGCAGAAGACGCGCCGGGTCCATCACGTAAGTCACGTTTTCCGGCCCCAGGACCCTGGCGATCAGGTCGCCGTACAGCAGGCCCAGGGCCCCCGCGCCCACCACGGCCACACGGTGGATCATAGGTATACCGCCTCCTTTTTTTCCATTGTACCAGCTTTCCCGGCCCTCTGCAAGAAAGGCTTGCAAAAATGGGGGAATCGGGTACAATAAAAATATAAATATTAAGGATGACGACTTTGCCGAAAGACGTGACGTTGTTGAGGAGAGAGCTATGAAACGTGCCCTTTGCATCCTGCTGACCCTGTGCCTGCTGCTGACTCTGGCCCCCGCCGCCTTTGCCGCCGGGGGGACGGACACGCAGGTGCAGACCTCCTTCTGCCCGGAGAACACCCTGTCTCTGACGGTGGAGAATCACCAGATGAAAATAGAAGGGACGCTGTCCACCGGCTTCTCCGGGATGTTCTGGCTCCGGATCGCAGTGGGCAGCGCGGTGAATTTCGTTTCGGTGACGCCGGGGCGGGCGTTTTCGACAAGCGTCTCTCTCTCCGGCGTAAAGGAGACCGTGCCGGTGACGATCCATACCTGCGCCGCCCAGTACGGTTCCTACCGCAGCTATCTCTGGCACAGCATCTATGTGGAGCCCGACGGCGACGGCTACCGGTTCTGCAGTTCCCCGGTGCTGGAGAACAACGAGGCCATGACGGAGGGATGGCTGAATCCCGGCGCCTATCTGTCTGAGGGCATTCCCGACTCCGTGCAGGCCATGTCCGACAACATCACCCAGGGGGCGAACAGCGACTATGAAAAGGTTTTCGTCCTGTACGGCTGGATGACGGAGAATCTCTATTACGACTACGACGCCTACAACAGCGGGGGACAGTCCCTCACCGCCCCCGAGCAGGTGCTCTCGGGCCGCCGGGGCGTCTGCGAGGGCTATACCGCGCTCCTGCAGGCCATGATCCAGGCCCAGGGCATCCCCTGTATCCGGACGGAGACCTATGCTCTGGGCGCCAGCACCGCCGGGGACTGGAGCGGCGCCGACGCCGCCGTGGAAACGGCAAACCACCTTTACGTCGAGGCGTATGTGGATGGCCGCTGGGTGGTGATGGACCCCGTCTGGGACTGCAACAACCGCTATGAGAACAGGACGTACCTCTACCGGTCGCCCAACTGCAGTCTGTACTTCGACCCCACCCCGGAACTGCTGGCCGGCAACCACAAGACCATCGCCCGGGTCTCCGCCGCGGCGGAGGATATCCCCAGCGACTGGGCACAGGAGGAGGTGCTGACGGCCATCAGCGCCGACTACGTACCGGCGAAGCTGCAGGGGGCCTACCGCACCGCCATCACCCGGCAGGAGTTCTGCACCCTGATCCTGACCATGCTCTGCGCCCAGCAGGGCATGACCCTGGACGAGTTCACCCAGAGCCGACACGCCACCGTGGACCGGAGCGCCTTCCGGGACACCTCCGACCCCTATGTACAGGCGGCCAGCGCCCTGGGGATCGTCAACGGAAGAGGCGGCCGGATCTTTGACCCCGATTCCGGCATCACCCGGCAGGAGGCGGCGGCCATGCTGACCCGGGCCGCCAAGGTCATGGGGGCCGCGGCAAAGGGAACGCCGCTGACCTTTGCAGACAGCGATCAGTTTGCCGACTGGGCGGTGGAGTCCATCACCTTCGTCACCGCGCTGGCGGGACCCTCCGGCACAGCGGTGATGGCCGGCACCGGCAATCACCGCTTCTCGCCTCTGGATACCTACACCAGAGAACAGTCCATCCTCACCGTCTGCCGGCTGGCGGACTGCCTGTGACGCCGCGTTAGTCAGACGTTCATAATTTAAGATTAAGATATCATTATGAAATTATGATAAAAAATAAGGAGGTAATCTATGATGAAAAGACTGATCCCCTGCCTGCTGGCCCTGGTGCTGGCGGTCAGCCTGATCACTCCCGCACTGGCGGCCCCCGACACCCCCATGGACGCCGATTGGGGAGAGGCCGTCGAAGTGGAAGAAGAGCGCGTAGACCTGACTGCGGGCAGCGAGACCCGGCCCGCGGAGGAATTCTACGCCGTGGCGTGCTCCCTGATGGGGTTAGCTCATTTTGAATACGTCAAAGAGACCGAGACTGAGTCCGGGGTGTGCTATGACCTGAATCTGGACGGCATCGACGACATCCTGCTCACCAGCGCCGACAACGGGGAGACCACCACCATCCAGCGGCTGGATACCTGCAGCCTGGAGCGGGGCTACGAGTTGTCTTTGCTGGGAAGCGAAGAGTTGGAATATATGAGGAGCCAGCCTATCCCCGGGTTCGCCAAGACGGTGACGTTCCTGATGCCGTCCCAGGACCCGGACCGGGTCCAGTCCGTTGGGATCCATGGCTTCCAGTATCCCGAGGCGGGGATGACAGTGGGGGAGAATCTGTCTTCCATCACGGTTGACAATGCCGAGATTTTTGAGCCGTTTGAGCCGTACGCCACGTTTGCGTGGTATGACACGGAAGATCGGGGCGGGAACGGGTCCCATATGGCCGGCTCACAGATCCTTCCGCTGTTGGAATCCGACGTTTTTCAGCCGGGGAGGTCCTATTATCTCAGGATCAACCTGACGCTCAAGGACGGGAAGTTTGCCGAGAACGCGACCTTCCGGCTCTACGATATCGACGATAAGACCGTAGACCTGAAGCAGCCGAATTATCCCTCGGACAAAGATGAGATCGGAAACGGATATTACCTGGATCCTTACATGGTTATGATGAGTACGGGCGAGTTCAAAGTGCCCGACAACAGCCAGAGCAGCGATGGAACCCACGTGGTGAAGGCTGACGCCGTGACGGTCCAGGCAGAGCCCGATCTCGACAGCAGCCAGGTGGGCAGCCTGACCAAGGGAGACGGCGTGACGGTGACGGAGACCTACGGCGACTGGGACAAGATCCGGCTTGACGACGGGAAGACCGGCTGGGTCCTGCGCCAGCAGCTGGATCCTGTGGCGCCCGAGCCGGAAAATCCCTTCCAGGATGTGGCGGTGACCGACGGCTGCTACATGCCGGTGCTGTGGGCCTATTACAGCGATCCCCAGATCACAAACGGCATGGATGAGACCCACTTCGGCCCCAACCTGACCGTGACGAGAGGTCAGTGCGTCACCTTCCTGTGGCGCTCCCAGGGCTGCCCGAAGCCTGCCAGCTCGGTCAATCCCTTCGTTGACGTCTCCGCCGATCAGTATTACTATGACGCGGTGCTGTGGGCCTATTACAGCGATCCCCAGATCACCAACGGCGTGGACGCCACCCACTTTGCCCCCGACGTCACCCTGAGCACGGCCCATATCACGACCTTCCTGTATCGGGCTCTCGGCATCGGAACCGACGGCTGGTATCAGGATGCCGCCAAGTGGGCGGACGACTGGAATCTGACGGAGCTGATCGACCTGGACATCGCTCCCGGCGTCGACTGTCCCAGAGGGGTCGTTGTGACCTTCCTGTACCGGGCGTTACCGGACACGGGTCAAAGGTCAAAATGAACGCTTAAAGTCTGCAGAAAAAAGGCGAGACGTGTTTTCTCACGCCTCGCCTTTTTCCCGCGCTGCTGTATGGTCAGGAGGATCCCGGACTCTTCGGCTTACCTGTCGAAGAAACGAAATTTAATGATTGAATATGTTTCATTTTGTTAGTATAATCTTAGTGACAGGATCAGAACAACGTCGAACATACGCAAAAGAGATCCTCTGCGCCAAAGGAGAGAGATACCTATGACCAGCCGCACAAAAAACTGGATCGCCGTTCTGGCCATTTTCTCCATGTCCCAGACCCTGGGGGCTGTGGACAGCTCGCTGGCAGATATGGCCGCCGCCTTTCATATTTCCTTCTCTGCCGCGCTGTACTGCAGCACGGTGGCGTCCCTGGTGGCCGTCTTCTCCTGCATGCTGGCGGGGGTGGTCGTGGGACGGCGGCTCAGCTACCGGACGGTAGCGCTGGCGTCGGCGATCCTGCTGGTCGTTGGCGGCGTGCTTCCCATGCTGGCGGGACGCTTTGCCGTGCTGCTGGTGTTCCGGGGCGTCTTCGGCCTGGGCATAGGCGGCATGATGAGCCTGCAGACCTCTACGGCGACCACGATGGTGGAGGAGAGCGCCCGCTCGAAGATCCTCGGTATCGGCACCGCCTGCGCCTTTGCCATGACCGGTATCCTGCAATACGTGGGCGGCGTGCTGGCCAGAGAGCACTGGAACCGGGTGTTCCTGACCCACCTGATCCTGCTGATCCCCCTGGTCGCGCTGGTGCTCTTCATGCCGAAACGCACGGACGAGACCGCCGCGGCGCAGGAAAGACACGCCGACAGACGGACGCCGCCCCGGCCTCTTGCAGTTGCGCTGTGTATCGTGGGCGGCATCTGCGGTCTGGTGATCGCGCCGCTTCTGATAGGATGTTCCTTCCTCAGCTCCGTCATTGTGGACAGCACCGTCGTGGCGGGACTGGTGGCGGCCTGCTTTACCATAGGAAACATGGCGGGCGGCCTGGCCTTCCCCTTTTTTCAGAGATTTACCAGACGCCGCTGTCTGGGGGTGTCTCTGCTGATCATGGCCGCGGGCATCTACAGCTGTGCCGTTGTCCACACGATCCCGCTTCTGTGCATTTCCATTTTCGTGGCGGGGATCGGTATGGCCACCACGTGCTCCGGCCTGATGCTGGTGCTGAGCCTGATCTCCTCCCGGGACAACGTGGCTTTCGTGTCTGCGCTCTTCTCCGCCTGTCAGTGCATCGGTATCTTTCTCAGCAGCAGCTGGGCCGCGGTCATCGGCCGCATCACGGGAGACGCGCTCTATTTGCCCATTATCGCCGGCGCGGTCGTGGACGCCGTGATGATGCTGATTTTCTTTATTCGGAGCCCCTTCCCAAGGGAGGACCGAAAGGCCGCGGCGACAGAATGAAACATGGAAACAGGGCGGGACGCGCTTTCACGTCCCGCCCTGTTTTTATGGCGTCCTGCCGCTGTGCGGTCAGGATCATTTCTTTTTCTTCGGCTCCTCCGCCGGCTGGTTTTTCTCCAGCCATCTGGCAAGCTGCTCCGCCATGGCGGTGTTCCCGGTGCTCTGCTGCTGATCCTGCCGGGCCATATAGCGGCGGATCTCCGCCTTGCCGGCGCCCTTTTCCTGCCGCCGTGCCTCAAAGGCCGACAGCTTTTCCCGGTAGCCGCAGATGCAGTAGAACGACCGCTTGTCCCCTTCGCCCCGGAGGGTCATCTTCTTATGGCAGTTGGGGCACCGGGCGTTGGTGTTGACGCTGACGCTGCGACGGTAGCCGCAGGCCCGGTCGGGACAGACCAGCATTTCGCCCCGCTTGCCCTTGACCCGCAGCAGCTTCTGACCGCAGGTGGGACAGGGCTCCTTTGTCTGATTGTCGTGGCGGTAGACGGCGTCAGAATCCTTCACCTCCGCCACCAGCCGGGCGGCATAGCGGCGCATCTCGGACACGAAGGCGGAGTCCTTCTCCTGTCCAGCGGCGATGGCCGCAAGGCGCATCTCCCACCGGGCGGTGAGGGCGGGACTGCGCAGTTCCTCTGGCACCAGTCCGATGAGCTGGATCCCCTTGGAGGTGGGCGCCAGCTCCTTGCCCCGGCGCTCGATGTAGAAGGCGGAGAAGAGCTTTTCGATGATATCCGCCCGGGTGGCCGGCGTACCCAGACCGCCGGTCTCCGCCAGGACTTTGCCCTGGGCCCGGTCCGACGTCTGGGGGTGCTCCATGGCGTGGAGGAGGGTCGCCTCGGTATAGCGGGCGGGGGGCTTCGTCTGGCCGCTGGTGACGCGGCTCTCCCGCACCGGCAGGCGGTCGCCCTGCCGCAGGGAGGGGAGGGTCTGCTCCGGCTCCTCCTCTTCATCCCCGGCGTCGTCCTCCAGAGAGAAGGAACGGTCATAGGCGGCTTTCCAGCCCTGACTGCGGATGGTCTTGCCCCGGGCGGTGAAGGTCTCGCCGCCCACCGTCAGGGTGAGCTTCACCTCGTCGTAGGTGAATGGCGGCATCAGTACGGCCAGAAAGCGCCGGACCACCAGATCGTAGATGTTCCGTTCCGGGCCCGACAGCCGCCACAGCTCCGGCTGTTCCTCCGTGGGGATGATGGCGTGGTGGTCCGTGACCTTGGCGTCGTTGACCAGATATTTCGTGTTCAGCGGCTTGCCGGCCAGCACCTGCCGGGCCAGTGCCGCGTAGTCCTCCGTCATGACGCTGCGCAGCCGCTCCGGCAGGGTGGGGACCACATCCTTTGAGATGTACCGGGAGTCGGTGCGGGGATAGGTGAGCAGCTTGTGCCGCTCATAGAGAGACTGCATCAGATTAAGAGTCTCCTTGGCGGAGTAAGCGTATTTTTTGTTGGCGTCCCGCTGGAGCTCCGTGAGGTCATAGGCCGCCGGCGGCGCCACGCTCTTGAACGTTTTTGTCACGGAGGTCAGCACGGCGCTGCCGCCCTCGGCGGCTTTGGCGATGCGCTCGGCCAGAGCCCGGTCAAAGGTGCGGCTGCCGTTTTTCGCGTCCCGCCAGATGGCCCGAAAGCCGTCCAGCTTCAGGGACACACCGTAATATTCCTTGGGCTTATGGGCCCGGATCTCCTGCTCCCGCTGGGTGATGAGGGCCAGGGTGGGGGTCTGGACACGCCCGGCGGAGAGCTGGGCGTTGAATTTGCAGGTCAGGGCACGGGTGACGTTGAGACCCACCAGCCAGTCTGCCTCGCTGCGGGCCTGGGCGGAGCGGAAGAGATTGTCATACTCCCCGGCGGGCCGCAGATGGGCAAAGCCGTCCCGGATGGCGCGGTCCGTCTGGGAGGAGATCCACAGCCGCTTCGTCGTGCCCTTCCAGCCGGCCTTCTGCATGATCCAGCGGGCCACCAGTTCCCCCTCGCGGCCGGCATCGGTGGCGATGACCAGCTCCGATACATCGCTGCGGCGCAGAAGCTCCTGGACGACCTTGAACTGACGGCCGGACTCCTTGATGACCACCAGCTTCATCCGCTCCGGCAGCATGGGCAGGTCCGTGAGCTCCCATTTCTCATATTTTTTGTCATAAGCCTCCGGGTCGGCCAGAGTCACCAGATGGCCCAGGGCCCAAGTGACAATATACTGACCGCCCTCCAGACAGCCGTTTTTGCTCTGACGGCAGCCCAGGACCCGGGCGATCTCCTTGCCCACGGAGGGCTTTTCCGCCAGTACGAGGGTCTTTCCCATGGATGATCTCCTTTTGTTACATGCCGCGGTTTTGCTGGTTGTTGCGCACGTAGAAGTAGAAGTTGGCCGCCGTGGTCTGATAGTAAGGGGCCACGTAGATCATGAGAATGCCGCCGGTAACGGCGCAGAGAAGAAACCAGCCGAGGAAGCTCAGATCCAGCCAGAAGGCCTGGCCCTTGAAGCCCTTCATCAGCAGGCGGCTCTGGCGCAGGGCCTCCATCACCGGAAGCTCCGGATGATCTGCCAGCAGGTACAGGGTCATGCGCAGCCGGTAGGCGGCGATGATGCCCGGGAAGATCAGCAGCAGAGACCAGAGGTAGATGAAGATGAACATCACAATGTCGGCCAGGATGATCCGGCCGGGCTGATGGAAACCGGCCAGCAGATCGGGGAAGCCCGCTGCGGTATCGTGCCGGGCGACCCGCAGAGCGTAGACGGTGCCGAAGCCGAAGGCCAGCAGCGCGCCCACCAGCACGATGATGATGCTTACAAAGATGACGACGGCGCCGCCCACGCCCCGGAAGGCGTTGGCGTAGACGATGTAGGAGGGCACGCCCTGGCCGATCAGACGGGCCATCCGCCAGAAGGACATACCGAAGCAGGCGCCGATGCCGTTGGCGATCAGATGGAGCACGACGCCGATGACAAAATAGACGATGCCCACCACCACCGGCCGGGGATTCATTTCGTGCATGGCGGCTTTTGCCTCCCGTTTGAGGAGCTTGCGGTCGCAGGTCATAGAGAAGGCCTCCTTTGCTGAACATGGAAATTAAATGGCGATTTTTTCAATCATATCATGAAACATATACCGGGACAAGCCCCGTTTTGCGCCGTGAAAACGGCAGGAGCAGAAGTTTCCGCAGGAATTTTGCTTTTTCTGCCGATAGTTCTTGCAAAGCGTGAGAAAATACGATAGAATAACGCCGAGAAGAAAAACTCCTGCGGGAGATGATATGGGAGGATAACAGGATTATGATTTCTGCCAGTGATTTCAGAAACGGCGTTACCTTTGAGATGGACGGCCAGGTCATGCAGGTCGTGGAGTTTCAGCACGTCAAGCCCGGCAAGGGCGCGGCTTTCGTGCGTACCAAGATGAAGAACGTCATCACCGGCGCCGTGACCGAGACCTCGTTCAACCCCACCGCCAAGTTTGAAAACGCCTATGTCGAGCGCAAGGATATGGAGTACAGTTACAACGACGGCGATCTGTACTACTTCATGGACATGGAGTCCTTCGACATGCTGCCCATCGGCAAGGACACCCTGCCCGACGGCTTCAAGTTCGTCAAGGAGAACATGACCTGCAAGGTCATGAGCTACAAGGGCAAAGTCTTCGGCGTGGAGCCCCCCAACTTTGTGGAGCTGGAGGTCACCGAGACCGATCCCGGCTTCAAGGGCGACACCGCTACCAACGTCACCAAGCCCGCCACCCTGGAGACCGGCGCGGAGATCAAAGTGCCGCTGTTCATCAGCCCCGGCGACAAGATCCGCGTGGACACCCGCACCGGCGAGTATCTGGAGCGTGCCAAAGCCTGAGTCGACAACGTTGAAAACACGGATCCCACCGGCCGGCGGAATCGGTGCTTTCCGTTCATTTATCAATCTTCAATCAATGACAGGAGGAACAGCGTTATGACACTGACGGAAAAAGTGGCCTATCTGAAGGGCCTGGCCGAGGGCATGGAGCTGGAGCCGGAAACGTCCAAGGAGGCCAAGCTCATCGCGGCCATGATGGACATTCTGGAGGACATGGCCCTGACCATCTCCGATCTCGAGGATGACGTGGATGAAATGAGCGATGCACTGGACGTGATCTCCGACGACCTGGAGGATGTGGAGGACCTGATCTTCTGCGACGAGGACGAGGACGACGAGGAGGATTTCTTCCAGCTGGAGTGCCCCAACTGCTCCAACGAGCTGATTATTGACGAGGACATCCTGGAGATGGGCGAGATCACCTGCCCCAGCTGCGGAGAAAAGCTGGAGTTCGACTTCGACTGCGGCGGCTGCTGCTGCGGCTGCATCGAGGACGACGACGAAGAGGATGACGAGGACGAGGACGACGACGACTGATCCCTGACATCCGATCTGAGAGGAAGCAACTAAACGGCGCTGTCTCAAAATGGCTCATGCGGCTAAGATGAGACAGCGCCTTCTCTGTACTTGAAGGAACCGTACGCGCGGGAAGCGGGGGAGGGGAGCTCATGTCAAAAGGAAAATACTGGTCCATCTCCACGCTCAAGCGCAGAGGCTGGACGGATGCCCTGCGGCAGGAGCTGCTGCCAAAGCCCCGCTATTTCCACCGGGGCGGCCGCGCCGTGCCCATGTGGGACCGCGACGACGTGTGCAGGGGCGAGGAGGATCCCCGCTTCCGGGCCGCCCGTCAGGGCAAAAACGAGCGCTCGGGGGAGAAGCAGGCAAAGCCTGCGGAGACCAGACCGCCGCAGGCGTGGAAGGGGGCGCGGACGTTCCTCGACGACGCCTGGAACGGCACGTCCCGGCCGGAGGGGCCGGCGTCAACGCTGGCGGGCCTGTATCATGCCGCTGTTCTGGGCCGCACCGCCGGGCTCAGCAGCTCAAAGCAGGTGAAGACCGGTCAGGCGGAGAGCTATGTCCGGGCCTTTCTGGCTCTGGGCCGGAAGGCCCCGGGAGAGCCCCTCAGCGGCATTCTGCGGCGCTTTACAAAAGCCATGCCGCTGCTCTGGCGCATCGGCGAGGCGACGAGAGAGGAGCTGGAGAATCAGTACGGCTCGGTGCTGCTGGCGGTGGCGGAACGGAGCGTTTCCGACTTTACCGCCGCACAGCCGGAGGCCGACGTGGGGGCTCTGCTGGCAATGCCGGACTTCCCGGTGCAGGAGCTGCTGGACCACCCGCTGGGCTATATCTGGTCCGTCTTCTATGTGCCCCAGGCCATCCGGACCAGTCTGGAGCTGCTGGTGGCCCTGAACCCCAAGGACGAGTACCCGGAGGCCCGGGCCATGAGCCGCCACTTTGTGCTCCACATCGGCGGGACCAACACCGGTAAGACCTACGCCGGGTTCCAGCGGCTGATGAAGGCCCCGACCGGGGTCTATCTGGCCCCTCTGCGGCTGCTGGCCCTGGAGGCCCAGGAGCTGCTCCTGGACGGCGGCGTGGCCTGCAGTCTCACCACCGGCGAGGAGGAGGACCGGGAGGAGTGGGATACCCACGTGGCCGCCACGGCGGAGAAACTGGATATCCACCAGCGGTACGACGTGGCAGTGGTGGATGAGTGCCAGATGATCTCAGACCGGGAGCGGGGCTACGCCTGGACCCGGGCGATCCTGGGCGTCCTGGCCCCGGAGGTCCACCTCTGCGCCGCCCCGGAGGCGAAAAATCTGCTGATCCGGCTCATCGAGAGCTGCGGCGACAGCTATGAGGTGATCCTCCACCGGCGCAAGACGCCGCTGCTGTGCATGAACAAGCCCGTGGACTACACCATGGTCCAGCCCGGCGATGCCCTGATCGCCTTCTCCAAGGTGGGGGTCCTCAGCGTGGCGGAGGATCTGCGCCGTCAGGGCAAGGAGCCGGCCATCATCTACGGCGCACTGCCCTATTCCACCCGACGCAAGCAGATGGAGGGCTTTCTGGCGGGCAAAATGCGCTATGTGGCGGCCACGGACGCCATCGGCATGGGGCTGAATCTGCCCATCCGGCGGATCATCTTCATGGAGACAGAAAAATTCGACGGCGTGGAGCGCCGCCAGCTCAAGCCTGCGGAGATCCAGCAGATCGCAGGCCGGGCGGGCCGCTTCGGCATGTACGACAAGGGCTACGTGGGGGCTACGGAAAATCTGGAGGTCATCCAGCAGGGGATGCAGACGGTGGTCCCGCCCCTGCAGGAGGCTGTGGTGGGCTTTTCCGACCTGATGCTGGAGGTCAACTTCGACCTGCTGGAGGTGCTGACGGTCTGGAACGGGATCCCCACGGTGCGGCCCTACGTCAAGCTGGACGTGAGCCGGTATATCTCCCTGATCTCCGCCCTCCGCGGGCAGGGCTTCCGCCTGACGAAGGAGCAGGAGCTCCGGGCGGCCAATATCCCCTTCGACGAGACGGAGGAGGCGCTTTTGAAGCTGTTTTACCAATTCCTGCGGCATTTTCTCCAGGGGGAGACCATCGAACGACCCGGTCTTCCGGAGGATAAGAAGACCGCCTTCACGCTGCCGGAACTGGAGCTCTACTGCCGCAAGCTGGATCTGTACTTCTCCTTCGCCAAGGCCTTTGGCATGGACATCGACCGGGACGCGCTGTACGACGAGCGGGAGAAGACGGCGGACTGGATCAATCAGATTTTGCTGCACAATCTGAAAAACAACATCCGCTTCTGTTCCCGGTGCGGCGCGTCTCTGCCTCTGCATCACAGCGGCAGGCTCTGCAGCGCCTGTTATCGGAAGCGGGCCTACACCCGCCGCAGATAGCGATCATATCGTCCTGAGCGCAGCGAAGAATCTCGGGATTATTCGCCGCATTGTTTCTGAAAAAATGAAGAAGAGGTGCCCCCGGCCTTACGCGGCAGGGGGCACCTCTTATCGTTTGTTTTCAGACCCGGATCAGAACAGACCGGAGACTTTGCCGGTCTCAACGTCCACGTCCACCCGGCGATAGGCCGGGTTGGAGCCGGTACCGGGCATCATGCTGATGCTGCCGGCCATGGGGCAAAGGAACCGGGCGCCGCCGTACTCCAGGATGTCCCGGATGGGCAGCCGCCAGCCGGTGGGGACGCCCTTCACGTTGGGGTCGTGGGACAGGGAGAGATGGGTCTTGACCATCATGGTGCAGTAATCGGCGTACTTCGGATCGTTCTCGAAGCGATCGGCCTTCTCCAGAGCCAGAGGCTCCCAGTCCACGCCGTCGGCGCCGTAGACCTCTTTTGCGATCAGCTCCACCCGCTGGCGCAGGGGGGTGTCCAGCTCATAGAGGTAGCGGATCTCGTCCTGCGGTTCCTCGCAGGCGTCCACGACGGCCTGGGCCAGCTCCAGGGCGCCCTCGCCGCCGTACTGCCAGTGCTCGGACAGGGCGCAACGGACGCCCCGCTCAGCGCACAGGCGGCGGATCAGCGCCACTTCGGCCTCGGTGTCGGTATAGAACTTGTTGATGCACACCACGGGCTTGATGCCGCTCTTGAGGACGTTGTCCACGTGGTGGAACAGGTTGGCGCAGCCCTTCTCCAGCAGCTCCAGATTCTCCTGCTGATACTCCTCCGGCAGGGGCTTGCCCGGACGGACCTCCGGTCCGCCGCCGTGCATCTTCAGGGCCCGGACGGTGGCAACCACCACGGAGACGTGGGGCTTGAGGCCGGACAGACGGCACTTGACGTTCCAGAACTTCTCAAAGCCGATGTCGGCGCCGAAGCCGGACTCGGTGACGTGGTAGTCGAACAGCTTCAGAGCCAGCCGGTCGCCGATGATGGAGCTCTGGCCAATGGCGATGTTGGCAAAGGGGCCGGCATGGACCAGGCAGGGCTGGTGCTCCACGGTGTAGCAGAGGGTGGGGTTGATGGTATTGCGCATCCAGGCGGTCATGGCGCCGGCCACCTCCAGGTCCTCGGTGGTGACGGGCTTGCCCTGCTTGTCGTAGGCCAGGACGATCCTGCCGATGCGCTCCCGCAGATCCCGCAGGTCGCGGGCCACGGACAGAATGGCCATCAGCTCCGAGGAGACGGCGATGTTGGCCTTGGAGTCCATCTCGAAGCCGTCCATCTTGCCGCCGGCCAGACCGATGCGGATCTTCCGCAGGCTCTGGGCGCAGAAGTCCAGGACCCAGTTCCACTCCACCCGGTCGGGATCCACGTCCAGACGGGGGATGCCGATCTTGGCAAGGCGCTCGTCGTCATAGTTGCGCTCGTGCTGCATGCGGGCGTTGAGGGCCACCATGCCCAGGTTGTGGGCATTCATGATGTCGTTGATATCGCCGGTAAGGCCCAGAGAGAACTCCGTCATGGGGATCAGCAAGGCGTTGCCGCCGCCGGCCGCCGTACCCTTGACGTTCATGGTGGGGCCGCCGGAGGGCTGACGCAGACAGCCGCCCACGTTCTTGCCCAGCTTGCCCAGACCCTCGATGAGGCCCAGAGACGTGGTGCTCTTGCCCTCGCCCAGGGGGGTGGGGGTGATGGCCGTGACCTCGATGTACTTGCCGTCGGGACGGTCCTTCAGGCGGTCCATGATTTTGATGAAGTCCAGCTTCGGGGTTCTGCCGTAGGGGATGATCTCGTCGGGCAGCAGGCCCATTTTCTCACGGAAGACCTCCACGGAGGGGAGGCTCTTCTCCGCGTCCTCAGCGATCTGCCAGTCTTTGAATACGGTGGGGTCAAGCATACACGTCTCTCCTTTATGTTTTTTGTAGTATGTTTTTGTAGAATATTTTCCCGGAAAAAAACATGGGCAGGCCGGGTCGATATTCCTCGGTCTGCCCAGGCGGTCGGCTCAAACGCAATATCCGGTTCCACGTGGTATCTCCACTTCCGCCAGTTGCCGGATATGCCTTACAATGTAAATTTTATCTGAGGAACGCCGTCCTGTCAAGACAAATCAGGGCAGAAATCGGATTTCTCTCACGTCTCCGCGGCGCCGTCGCGGCCGGACCAGTGCATATACTCGTCGAAGGAGCAGCGGCGGTCGATACAGCCTTCCGGCGTCAGCTCGATCATCCGGTTGACCACGCTCTCCATGAGCTGATGGTCATGGCTGTACAGGATCACGTTATGGGGAAAGGCGGAGATGCCGTTGTTCAGGGCCTGGATGCTCTCCAGGTCCAGATGGTTGGTGGGCTGATCGAACATCAGCACGTTGCGGCCCTCCAGCATCATTTTGGAGAGCATGCACCGTACCCGTTCGCCGCCGGAGAGGACGGAGACCTTCTTGTAGACCTCGTTGCCGGAGAACAGCATCCGGCCCAGGAAGGGCCGCAGGAAGTCCGGCCGCTTGTTTTCGGAGAACTGGGCCATCCAGTCCATCAGCTCCAGATCGCAGCCGTCGAAATAGCCGCTGATCTCCCGGGGCATATAGGACTGCGTGGTGGACACGCCCCACTTGACGGTGCCCTCGTCGGGCTCCAGCTCCCCGGCCAGGATCTGGAACAGGGTGGTGATGGCGATCTCGTTGTCCGACAGCAGGCCGATCTTGTCCTCTTTGCCCATGGTGAAGGACACATGGTTGAGGACCTTGACACCGTTCACTGTCTTGGACACATCCGTCACCGTCAGCCGATCCTTGCCGGGCTCCCGCTCCGCCTTGAAGCCCACCCAGGGGTACCGGCGGGAGGAAGCGGGGATCTCCTCCAGAGTGATCTTCTCCAGCAGCCGCTTCCGGCTGGTGGCCTGCCGGGACTTGGAGGCGTTGGCGGCAAAGCGGGAGATGAACGCCTGCAGCTCCGCGATCTTCTGCTCCGCCTTCCGGTTCTGGTCCCGGATCAGCTTCTGCATCAGCTGGCTGGACTCATACCAGAAGTCGTAGTTGCCCACGTACTGCCTGATCTTGCCGTAGTCGATGTCTACGATATGGGTGCACACGTTGTTGAGGAAGTACCGGTCGTGGCTCACTACCAGGACGGTGCCCTCGTAGTCCATGAGAAAATTCTCCAGCCATATCGTGGAGGGTAAATCCAGATTGTTGGTAGGCTCGTCCAGCAGAACGATGTCCGGCTGGCCGAACAGCGCCTGGGCCAGCAGGACCTTCACCTTCAGCCGGCCCTCCAGCTCCCGCATGTACTGCTCGTGATACTCGGCGGGAATGCCCAGACCCTGGAGGAGACGGGCCGCATCGGACTCCGCCTCCCAGCCGCCCATCTCGGCGAACTCGCCCTCCAGCTCGGCGGCACGCAGGCCGTCTTCGTCGCTGAAGTCCTCCTTGCTGTAGATGGCGTCCTTCTCCCGGGCAATGTCGAACAGGCGCTGGTTGCCCATGATGACGGTCTCCAGCACCGTGTGGTCGTCGTACAGGCTCTGGTCCTGCCGCAGAACGGACAGCCGTTCCTTGGGGTCCGTGTGGACGTAGCCCTTGGTGGACTCCAGCTCTCCGGCCAGGACCTTCAGCAGGGTGGATTTTCCCGCGCCGTTGGCGCCGATGATGCCGTAGCAGTTGCCGGGCTTGAAGACCAGGTCCGCGTTCTGAAACAGGACCTGGCCGCCAAACTGTACGCCTAAGTTTTCCGTTGTCAGCATGACAAAGCCTCCTCTACATCTCCTGGCGGCCTTCCAGCGCCCGGAGCAGAGTGGCGTCGTCGGCAAATTCCAGATGGCTGCCCACGGGGATGCCGTAGGCCAGCCGGGTGATTTTTACGTCAAAGGGCCGCAGCAGCCGGGACAGGTACAGGGCCGTGGCCTCGCCCTCGGTGTCGGGATTGGTGGCCATGATGACCTCCGTTACGCCGCCCTGTGCCACCCGCTCCAGCAGGGATTTGATCTCCAGATCATCCGGGCCCACGCCACGGAGAGGAGAGAGAACGCCGTGGAGCACGTGATAGCGGCCGGAGAATTCCCGGGTCCGCTCCATGGCCGCCACGTCCCGGGGGTCCGCCACCACGCAGATGACAGAGGGGTCCCGGCGGTCGCTGCGGCAGATGGCGCACAGGTCGCCGTCCGTCAGATTACGGCAGACGGAACAGAGCGCCGTGGCCTGCCGCGCGCCCCGGATGGCGTCGGCAAAGGCGTCGGCGTCGGCGTCCGGCAGCGTCAGCACATGAAAAGCCAGCCGCTGGGCCGTCTTGCCGCCGATGCCCGGCAGTTTTGCAAAATGTTCGATCAGCGTCTCAAGGGCCGGGGGGAAGTATTCCATCAGCGACCCTCATCCTCTTTGGCGCGCTGGGCCGCCTCCTCCGCCCGACGGGACAGGAGACGGATCGAGCCGTTGGGATCCTCGCTGGCGAACACGGCGTTGCCGGCCACGAAGACGTCCGCGCCTGCCGCCGCTGCCGCGGCGACGGTGGAGGAGGAGATACCGCCGTCCACGGAGATCTTGTAGTGGCCGCTGCCTTTCTGACGCAGCGTGGCGGCTCTGCGGAGCTTGCTGACCTGATCGTGCATGAATTTCTGACCGCTGAAGCCGGGCTCCACCGTCATGACCACCAGCAGGTCGATATCCCGCAGCCAGGGCTTCAGCGCCTCAAGAGGCGTGCCCGGCTTCAGGGAGAGACCGGCCTTGGCGCCGCCGTCCTGGATCGCCCGGATGGCCGCGGTGATGTTCTCCGGCGTATCCGACTCCACGTGGACGGTGATCAGATTGGATCCGGCGGCAAGATAGTCCTTGATGTAGCGGATGGGGCGGTCGATCATCAGATGGACGTCAAGGGGCAGCTTTGTCACCTTGCGGATCGCACGGATCACCGGGGGACCGACGGTCATGTTCGGTACAAAGATACCGTCCATCACGTCGATGTGCAGCCAGTCCGCATCCGGGATCCGGCGGATCTCCCGTTCCAGATTCGCGAAATTTGCAGCGAGGATGCTGGGCGCGATTTTCATCATTTTCGACACCTCCATGCTCTTGTCCCGCAGGACGAGATAGAATTGAAATGCTTATAATTCTTCCATTTTATCTGTTACCATCTATTATAATGAGTAATTCTCCGTTGTAAAGCGAAAAATCCTTTGTGGAGCGAATTTTTTTCGCTCTTTTTTCTCCCGGCGCATAAGGAAGGCGCCCGGGGGCAAACTAAGCCGCGGAAAAGGAGGGATCCTGTGTGATTCTCAACCGTATCGCCCTGCTGCTGGCCATCATCGGCGGCATCAACTGGGGCCTGATCGGCGTGTTTCAGTTTGACCTGATCGCCTTTCTGTTCAACGGGCAGACCGCCGCCCTCAGCCGCGTGATCTATACGCTGGTGGCCCTGGCCGCCCTGTGGTGCATTTCCCTGCTGTTTCGGTCGAGAGAACCGGTGGACGAGCCTGCCTGACCGTTCTGACGGGGTGTGCGGCCCGGGGGATTTTCCCCGGACCGTGCGCTCCGTTTTATTTTGACAAAGCCCTTTCCTGCGGATATAATTAGTTTATGTCAGGAAAGGAGAATGCTTCCATGCAGCGCAAGTTGAGTATCGGCGGCATGATGTGCCCCCGCTGCAGCGGCCGGGTGGAAAAGGCGCTCAACGCCCTGCCCGGCGTTACCGCAGAGGTGGACCTGGATGCCGGCACCGCCCTGTGCACCGTGGACGACGGCGTGACCGACGAGCTTCTGGTCAAAACGGTCACCGACGCGGGGTATACCGTGAACGGGGTGACGACGCCCTGACGCGGCCTGCAGGCAATATGACAACATGACAAACGGCGGGGCCTCTCCCAGAAAGAGAGGCCCCGCCGCTTTATAAACATAGGTTATGCGGCGTTCAGAAGTTTAACGTTGCCGGAGGAGGTGTCGATTTGGAAGCTGCCGCTGCCGTCGCCGCAGGAATAGGTGTCCCCGTTTTTCGACAGGGCGATGCCGCTGTCAAAATCGCCGGAGGAGGTGTCGATCCGGGCGGTGAAGCCCGGGGTGTCCGGCACGGCCACCGTCACGTCGCCGGAGGAGGTGTCGACCGTGAGCTTCCGGGGGCAGGTCCCGCTGCGCAGGGTCATCGAGCCGCTGGAGGAATGGAAAGACGCATCTTCCAGATCGGCCGCTGTGACGTCAATGAAGCCGGAGGAGGTATCCGCCTCAAGCCTGGCCGCCCGGTCCAGAACGGCGGTGATGTCGCCGGAGGAGGTGTCCAGCGAGACGGATTCCGCGGCGCCTTTCTGGGCCAGCGTGATGAAGCCGGAGGAGGTGGAGATCGAGACGGTCTTCGCCTTGCATTCAACCGTGATATCGCCGGAGGAGGCGGAGATCGCGACGCTGTCCGCCTGACAGGCGGCGCTGACGCTTCCGGAAGAAGCGGAGAGAGCCAGCTGGTCCGCCTGCAGATCCTCCAGGAAGACATCGCCGGAGGAGACGGACACCGCCGCGCTGCCGAGAGCGCAGGACTTCGGAAGCAGGACCGTCAGCTGCTTGTTCAGAGAGGTGAGGCTGACACGTGGTCCGGGCGTGCCGTATTCTACATGAAGCGTAGTGCCGTCCAGCCGCCAGTGAAGGGTTGTCTCCTCCGTCAGAGGCTTGTTGCAGGTCTCCTCCACGAGAATGTCGTCCCCGTCGTGGCAGCCCACCGTCACGGTGCCGTCGACCCACTTGACCGCGAGGTTTTCCACCGGATCGCTGATGGAGGTGTTTCCGATGGACCAGTCGCGGTCATCCGCGTCACCCGTATCGGGAGAAGGCAGATTGCCGCAGCCGCACAGACCGGCGCCCAGGACCGCACAAAGGACGGCCGCCGGGAGGATCCGAAGGAACAGTTTTTTCATTTTTCTCTTCTCCTTCCTTTTACAAGTCCAATCACGATCAGGATGATCCCCGCCAGGCAGGCGCCCAGCAGCACCAGCCATCTCACGTTGCCGTCCACCGTGGCGGCATTCCAGATCAGAGGCGAGAAGGCAGGGCCGGAAACGTGGGTTCCAAGCAGGCGGTAGATCAGTCTTTCCGCGAAAAACGCGAAGACACCGCAGACGATGCAGCAGGTGCCGGCCTTGACCGCCTTCCCGCAGCGGGGATAGCGGAACAGCAGAAAGATCACCCATGCCAGGATCAGCAGCGGCGGGACAACGGCGAGGGCAACAGAGCCGAAGAAGGGCGCCGCCGTGCGGCCGCCGATACTGAGCAGCATCAGAACGAAGAAGACCGTGCCCGCCAAAGCGGAGATCAGGCCCGCCTTTCGGCCCAGCAGACTGCGCAGCGGCTCCTTCCGGGCCACGAAGGGAAAGATCCCGATGGAGGCGGCGAAGAGGACGGCAGTCGCCGCCACAAGGAACCAGTCGCCGCGGGTATAGAGGCAGCAGACGCCCAGAAGCAGCAGCAGACAGACCAGCGCGGAGCAGGAGGACCAGAAGAATTTCTTTTCCGGTACCAGCAGGGGCACGATGGTCACCGAGGCGGCCAGCAGCAGCGATGTGAGGACGACAAAGAACCAGCCCAACGCCGCACCGGTGGCAAGGTTGACGATCAGACAGATCAGAATCGGGATCATAAAGATGCACGCGATGACGGTGCCCGCCAGAGCGGACCGGCGCCGTAGCCGCTGGGCCTGCCGCCGGAGGATCGAGGTTTTCTCCTCCCGCAGCGCTGCCTCGATCTCCGTGCACTGAAGCCGCCGGAGGATTGCGGAACAGTCGGCGCAGTCCGAGAGGTGTTCCGCGACGATCTCCCGGCTTTCCTCGCTGCAGACGCGGTCGGCATACAGGGGCAGGAGATCGCGGATCATATTGCAGCTATATTTCATGTTCACCTATCCTTTCCTGGAGCTTGAGACGGGCGCGATGATACGTGACCCGGGCCCAGTTTTCCGTCTTTCCGAAAATGGTACCGATTTGCCGGAAGGACAGCTCGCCGAAGACCCGCAGCTCGAACACCTCACGGTAGGGCTCGCCCAGCGCGTGGAGGGCTGTGTGGATCCGGAAGGAAAGGTCCCTGTCCTCTGTGCGGCTTCCCATGTCGGAGACGCTGTCGGCCGCCAACTCGGCGGGCAGCTCTGTGGTTTTGCGCCGCCGCCGCAGTTCGTCGTTGAACAGATTCCGGGCGATGGCGCACAGCCACGTCATGCCGCTGGATTCATTGCGAAAGGAGTTTCCGGCGGCCAGAGCCCGAAAGAAGGTCTCCTGAGTGATCTCCTCCGCCAGGGACCGGTCCCTGGCCAGGGTCAGCACAAAGGAATAGACGCGCATGTAGTAGGTCTCGTACAGCTTTTCAAAGGCCTCGCCGTCCACGTATCATCACCTCCCTTCGCACAGGATCCGTCCGTTAGACGGAAAAAGACGGGTTTCGTTACAGGTTACGGAAAATTTTTCTGCGGCATACAAAAAAGCCCGCGGCACAGAAGGATTCGCTGCGCCGCAGGCCTGCCGCGTTATTCGGCACCGGTTTTGCCCGGCTCATTACGGGCCTCCGCCGTTTTGATCCGGGACGGCCCGACCCGGTTGACCATCCAGATCCCGGCGGCTACCAGCACGAGAGCCAGCGCCGTGGCCCATGACAGGGCGTTCTGCTCCGTCAGGAACAGGGAGGAGAACAGCACCCCGAACACCGGCGTGCAGAAGCCAAAGATGGCGATCCGGGATACCGGGTTGTGTTTCATCAGCAGTCCCCAGATCGTATAGGCCGCCGCGGACAGGCAGGCCAGGTAGAGCAGGATCAGAACCTGCCCCGGGGTGCGGATGGCGATGCGCCCGCCGAAGGCCAGGGCCGCGGCTGTCATGATCAGCCCGCCGATGATGAACTGCCAGCCGCTGAGCAGCACCGGACTGTCGGTGCGGGAGAATTGCTTGAGGGCCGCGGAGGAGAAGGCATAGCAGAGGGCGGAAAAGAGGATGAAGCCGTCACCGGTGAGGGAAAAGCTCCAGGTCAGGCTGCTGCCGGCCACGTTGGCCAGGACCACCCCGGCAAAGCCCAGGATACAGCCGCAGAGCTTCCGGCCGTTGAATTTCTCCATCCGGAAGAAGAGGCTGGCCACCAGCAGACAGAAAAAGACGTTGCTGCCGTCCAGAACGGAGGCCTTGACGCCGGTGGTGCGGGCAAGACCGATGTAGAAGAACATGTACTGTCCCACGGTCTGCAGCATGGACAGACAGAGGATCCTGGACCACGCCTGTCGGCGGGGGAGCATGGGCTTCCGGTCGGCGATGCTGCCGAACAGGACCACCAGTACCCCGGCCAGAGTGAAGCGGAAGCCGGCAAAGAGCACCTGATTCCAGGTCTCGCCGGCGCCGATGCCGTAGAGCCGGTATCCTACCTTGATAAAGGCGAAGGCGCTGCCCCAGAGCAAATTGCAGAGCAGCGCCAGTGCGCAGACGGTGAAAAGTCCCGTCAGTATCGTATGACTTGTCCGTTTGGTCTTCATGGAATTCCCCTTCAGGACGGTGCGCGGGATCACACCTTGTCCAGAACGTATTTCCGGCTGTATTCCTCAAAGTATTTGTTGAAGTTATGCGTGCGCAGCTCCTTCATGCGATTGAGATACTCGTGCTGATCGAAGTTGTCCGCCTCGATCTGAATGATAAGAGCGGCAATGTTGGAGCAGTGATCCGCCACCCGCTCATAGTTGGTCAGCAGATCGTTGAAGATGAAGCCGGGGCCCAGAGAGCAGCTGCCGGCCTGAACCCGGTCGATGTGGCGCATCTTGATCTCGTCGCAGAGGATGTCGATGAGCTCCTCCAGAGGCTCCACGCGGAAGGCGATCTCCCGGTCGTCCTTGATGAAGGCCTCCATGGATATGGCGACGATCTCGGTGACCGCGGACTGGAGGATCGCCAGCTCGCGCTGAGCAGAGCTGGAGAAGGTGACCTTCTTTTCCGTGATCTCCCGGGCGACCTTTGAGATGTTGACCGCGTGGTCGCTGATACGCTCGAAATCGCCGATGATGTGCAGGAATTCGAAGACCCGCTTGTTCTGGTCGTGGGTCATCTCCGAGCGGCTGACCTTCACCAGATAGGTACCCAGCTTGTCCTCATAGCGGTCCACGATGGACTCGTCCTCCTGCAGGGCGTTGAAATCGTTCCAGCTGAAGTCGGTCAGCAGCTTGAAGGCGAGTATGAGGTTGCTTTGGGACCGCTCCGCCATGGAGGACAGGGCGATCCGGCTCTGCTCGATGGCCAGCGCCGGGTGGATGATGAAGCGCTCCTCCAGTCGGTCGATATCCATCTCCGCTGCTTTTTCTGCCGGGTCGTCCTTGACCAGCCAGCAGACCAGCTTTTCCAGCAGCGGGATGAAGAATGCCAGCACCAGAACAGTGAGGACGCGGTAGATGTTGTTGGTCAGGGCGATATAGACCGGCCCCACGGTGGCGCTCATGAAGCCAAAGTGGATAAAGTAGTTGAGGGCATAGAAAACGATGCCCCATATTATGGCGCCGAACAGGTCGTTGAACAGATAGATCAGCGCCGTCCGCTTGCCGTTTTTCGATGCGCCGATGGCGGAGAGAAGTACGGGGGTGGAGGCGCCGATACCGATGCCCATGATGATGGGCAGGGCGGTGGAAAAGGGGATCGCGCCGGTGAGGGACAGGGCCTGCAGGATGCCGCAGGCGGCGGAGCTGCTCTGCAGGATGGCGGTGAAGACGATGCCGATGAGGATACCAAGCAGGGGATTGGAGAAGACGGTGAAGAAATTGATGAAGGCGGCGTTGTCCCGGAGAACGGCCACGGAGCCGCTCATGGTGGCCATGCCGAACATCAGCACGGCGAAGCCCAGCAGGATCTCGCCCACGTGCTTCTTCGTCGGAGTCTTGCAGAACATCCGCAGGATGATGCCGATGACGCCCAGGGCCGCGGTCAGGGTAGAGATGGACAGCAGCTGAAGCAGGGGGGAGGAGTTGCCGCCGACCAGGGACAGGCAGAGGATCCACTCAGTGATGCTGGTGCCGATATTCGCGCCCATGATGACGCCGATGGCCTGGGCCAGCTGCATCATGCCGGAATTGACGAAGCCCACCACCATGATGGTGGTGGCGGAGGAGGACTGGACGGCGGCCGTCACCAGAGCGCCGAAAAGAATGCCCTTCAGCGGTGTACGGCTTAAACGCCACAGGATGACCTCCAGCTTGTGGCCGGCGACTTGCTTGAGGCTGTCGCCCATCAGATTCATGCCGAACAGGAACAGCGCAATACCGGTGATCAGCGCGATGATATTGGGAATCCCCATGGAGTCACCCTTTCTTCAAACACAGCGGATACGTGAAAGACGGCAGGACGTGAAAACTTGACAGCAGAGGGAGAAACACGTCGGGTTTGTCAAAAAATAGACGAACTTTACCCAAGCTAATATACCATATTTTCACGCCGGAGCACAAGATAAAAAGACGCTGAATTTCAAATTTCCGGCCTGTGAAAAACTGTAGAAAAAACTTCTGGAAAAGACCGCCGTTCCATGATATAATAACTTATTATAGCTTTTATACGGCTAAAAACTCCGCTGGTTTTATCGTTAATTATTATTTTTGAAGAGGTGAGGCAGCGTTATGTACTGCACGAAAGAAGTTCAGAAGGACCTGATTTGGATTGGCGGCAACGATCGCCGTCTGGCCCTGTTTGAGGGCACCTATCCCATTCCCCGCGGCGTTTCCTACAATTCCTACCTCCTGCTGGACGAAAAGACCGTGCTGTTCGACACGGTGGATCAGGCGGTCAGCCGGGTCTTTCTGGAAAATCTGGCCCACACCCTGAACGGCAGGGCCCTGGACTATGTGCTGGTCCAGCATATGGAGCCGGATCACTCCGCCGTCCTGCAGGATGTTCTGCTCCGCTATCCCGACGTGAAGATCCTCTGCAACAAGAAGACCTCCGACATGATCCTGCGCTTCTTCCCCATGGATCTGGAGGGCCGCTTCGAGCTGGTGGACGAGAGCAGCACGGTGAACACCGGCAGCCATGAGCTCCACTTTGTCTTTGCCCCCATGGTCCATTGGCCGGAGGTCATGCTGACCTATGACGCGACTTCCAAGACCCTGTTCTCCGCCGACGCCTTCGGCACCTTCGGCGCCCTGGACGGCGCCATCTTCGCCGACGAGGTGGACTTCCGGCGGGATTATCTGGACGAGGCCCGCCGCTATTACTGCAATATCGTGGGTATGTACGGCACCTCTGTGCAGAACGTGCTGAAAAAGGCCGGCGCGCTGGATATCGCCATGATCTGCCCCCTCCACGGTTTCGTGTGGAGAACGGCGGAGGATATCGCCTTCATCCTTGACAAGTATCTCAAGTGGAGCTCCTATACACCGGAGGAGGACGGCGTGGTCATTGCCTACGCCTCCGTTTACGGCAACACCGCCAATGCCGCGGAGATCCTGGCCTGCCGTCTGCGGGATCAGGACGTCCCCGTGCAGGTCTACGACGTGTCCGTGACCCACAACTCCGAGATCATTGCCGCCGCCTTCCGCTGGAGCCATCTGGTCTTTGCCGCCCCCACCTATAACGGCGGCGTGTTCCTGGAGATGGACGCCCTGCTGCGGGACCTGGCGGAGCACAAGATCCAGAACCGTATGGTGGCGCTGATCCAGAACGGCACCTGGGGACCCACCAGCGGCAAGAAGATGCGGGAGATCCTGGAGGGCTGCCAGAACATGACCTTCATCGATCTGATGGTGACTGTCCCGTCCACCCTGAAGCAGGCCCAGCTGGCCGATCTCGACGATCTGGCGGACGTCATCGCGGCTACCGTGTGAGCGGAAGAGAAAAACAGATAAAAAATAAAATTGTATCTTGCATTTTGCAAAAAAAGATGATAAGATACCAAACAGCCTATTTTAACTGTACTGATTTTTACAGCGGCAGATTCTGCACAGCGAGGAGGTTCGAGCAATGGCCAAGTGTGATTTTTGCGGCAAGGGCGTTTCGTTCGGGATTAAGGTTTCTCACTCCCACCGTCGTTCCAACCGGATGTGGAAGCCCAATGTCAAGCGCGTCAAGGCGGTCGTCAACGGCAAGCCCTGTCACGTCTATGCGTGCACTCGCTGCCTGCGGTCCGGTAAAGTGACCCGCGCCGTGTAAGACAAGATCATAACGATACAAAAAAGCGTGCTGCAGATGCTCTGCGGCACGCTTTCGTTATTCCTCAAGCAGAAAGGCCACGACCCGGTGGAAGAGCGTCTCGGCGTCCGCCTTGAAGCGCCGGGCCATTTTTTCGGCCTCCTTGCGGTCTGTGACGATGAGTTCCAGGGTCATCACTGCGTCGTACTCGTCCTCCAGCACCAGCTTCAGAGTGTAGTTGCCGCCGGTCCTGGGGATGAGGGAGGCCCGGACCTGGGCGTCCCGGCGCAGGGCTGCGTTGACCTTCGACAGCGCCCGGTCCGCGTGGTAGCGCACGGAGCAGGCCAGGCTGCTCTCACAGACGGCGCCGTTCTCACGGCCCTTGTCGGTGATGTCGTAGCGGCCCTCGCCGTCCAGGGTCAGATGCTCCGTGCGGACCAGATCAGACAGGGCCTCGCACAGGTCAAAGTAGTTTACGCCCGGATCGAAGGAAGTCATCTCCAGCAGCTCGGTCAGGGTCAGCGGCCCCGCCGCCCGGGCCATGAGATAGAGGACCAGGAATTTGATATCCAGCTTATCGTGAATGAAGCCGCCGGGTGCCATACAGCCGCCTCCTCTGTCTGTGTCGGTACGTCCAGTGTACCATGCCGCCCGCGCCCTGTCAATTGCCCAGAAGGCCTGCCGGAGAGAGAAAAAACACCGGGCTGAGGTTGACGGAACGTGTCGTATCGTGTATGATAGGTAGACATAATACCAGAGAATGGAGGCCCCGCCCCATGAAAAAGCGCATCCTGGCGCTGCTCCTTGCAGCCCTAATGATCCTGCCCCTGGCCGCCTGCGGTCCCTTCGGTCCTTCGGAAGAGCCGGAGGAAGAGGACATCCCCGCGGTCGAGCCGGAGCCCGAACCTGAACCGGAGCCGGAGCCCGAGCCCGAGCCTGAGCCGGTGTCCCCCTACACGAATCCCCTGACGGGGCTGCCCATCGACGAGGAAAAGGTCAACGACCGGCCGGTGGCGATCATGCTCAACAACATCAAGGTCGCGCTGCCCCAGTGCGGCGTGTCCCAGGCGGATATCATCTACGAGGTCAACGCCGAGGGCGGCATCACCCGGATGCTGGCCGTGTACCAGGATCCCTCCGGCGTGGGGAACATCGGCACTGTCCGCAGCACCCGGCCGTACTACCTGCATCTGGCCCTGGGCCTGGACGCCATCCTGCTCCACGCAGGCGGCAGTCCCGCGGCCTATTCCGATATCAAGACCCTGGGGGTCACGAATCTGGACTGTCTCACCGGCGGCCTGGAGGGCAGCCTCTACTGGCGGGACCCCACCCGGCGGCAGAAGGCCGGCTTTGAGCACAGCGTCTTCACCTCCGGCGAGCGGATCATGGAGAAGCTGGCTAAGTCCTCCTTCCGCAAGGAGCACGCCGACGGATACGACTGCGGTCTGACCTTCGTGGACGACGGCACGCCGGCAGGCGGCATGACGGCGGATCAGCTGTCCGTCTATTTCTCCGGCTACAAGACCGGCGTGTTCACCTATGACCCGGACAGCGGGCTGTATATGATCCAGGAATACGGCGCGCCCTATGTGGACGGCAATACCGGGAAGCAGGTGGGCGTGACCAACGTGCTGGTCCTGTTCACCAGCGAGTCGGTGCTGGACAGCTCCGGCCGTCTCTCGGTGCGCATGACGGGCACCGGCAGCGGCTACTACGCCTGCGGCGGCAGCGCATGTCAGATCCAGTGGTCCAAGAGCGCCGCCAACGCGCCCTTCCAGTACACACATACCGACGGTACGCCTCTCAGCCTCGGCAGGGGCACCACCTACGTCAATATCGTCCAGACCGGCAACAGCGTGTCCATCTCATGACGCAGACACGGCGCGGGGCAGAGGATCTGCTCCGCGCCGACGCGTATCTTTAAAAGATACGCTTCAAATCAAACCCGCTTGCGCTGGGCTTTGATTTGAGAAAGCTGCGGCCCGCATTTGCGGGCCGAGATGTGTTTTTCCCGTGATACATGCTCCCGGGAAAAACGGATTTATAACTTATTCCGCTTCTGCGGAAGCGGAACTCTGCGAGGCTTTATGACAGTCTGCGGCGCGGGGCAGAGGATCTGCTCCGCGCCGTTTTTTCTGGATACGGGGAAGGGGGACGCACCGCGTCCCCTTTTTTGCCCGTCAGGTCCGATTGGAGCAGCCGCAGCCGCAGCAGGGACCGTCTCCGTTTCCGAGGGCGTTGGGCGGGAAGAACTCCTCCGTGGGAAAGCTGACCTGGCTGAACACGGCGCAGGGGTCCGTCTCCGCGCCGCTGCCGGCGGTACACTCCTTATCCGGCATGCAGTAGCCCAGAGCCCGGACCTGGAGCTGGACGTCCCGCTCCAGCCGGATGATGGAGAACTGACCCAGGGAGACATAGAGCCGGCGGTCGCCGGGGTGGAGACAGAGCGGGTCGGAGAAGCAGGCCTCGATAAACCCGGGGACATCCGGCACCGTGTGGCCGCCGCAGCCGCAGTCGCAGGCATCCACCAGCCGAAGGTTGAGAACGATGGGGTCCACGGCCTCCACTATGGCGGTGGGATAGCTGCGCTTGAAGCAGCAGGACTCGCCTTCGTCGTCCTGGGAGGAGAAGATCTTGGCTGAGCCCTCGCTGCCGAAGAGAATGGCGCGCTTGTCGAAGACCGCCAGACCCGTAACCTCCATGGGACGTCCGGCCCCCACGAAGGCGTCGGCGGTGATGCGGTAGTAGTACCGGACGTCCACCGAGTAATACCCCCGGTTCACACCCACCGGATCCACGTTCACGCTGGCGTACAGCAGGGAAGCGGTCCCCGACCGGACGCTCAGAGCCTGGTCCAGCACCGCCTGGGAAGCAGTGGTGGGATACAGGCGCAGATCAGTGATGCAGTCCTTGTCGCGGCAGGCGTCAAAGACTTTTTTTGTATGGATGCAGACGGTCTCGCCGGTACATTCCGGCAGACCGGAGCCGCGTTGCATATTATCTGGCATGGGATTACCTCCTGAAACAAATTGTTGGGACGGACAGGAGAAGCAGAAGCTCCTTCGTGCCAATATATGCCATATCCGTCCCCGTGTGCGGGCTTCCCGGCGGAGGGGCTGAAAAAAACGACTGATTTTCTTGACAGGACAGGAGTAAGAGAATAAAATAAATCTGTATGAAAGCGCAATCTAAGCACATGAAACGCGTGTGGTTAAGGAGAGAATGCTCTATGGCTGAGAAAATAAAGCGATCCCCCGCACCGCCCTATCTCGTGGCGCTGATCTGGCTTCTGTACGGGTTGCTGTTCAGAGCTATCATCCTCACCGGCGGCGGCATCCTCGTCATGATCGTGCTGTCCCTCTTCGTCTGGTGGGTAGCCAGCAAAATCTGGCCGAAAAAGACCATGCTGTCAGAGAATCAGAAGGCGCAGGAGCAGAAGGCTCAGGCTCAGGCCCAGGCCCAGGCTCAGCCCCAGTCTCATGTCCATAAGGTAGAGGCAGAGCAGAAGGCGGAAAAGCATAAGACCCGGCAGGAGAAGAAGGAGGCCAAGGCGGAGGCCAAAGCCAAGGCCGAGGCCGAGGCAGTCAAGCTGCCGCCCAAGGATCCTGAGATCGCCGCCATGATCAAGGAAGAGGAGCGGGCCATCACCGAGATGCGGCGCCTCAACCAGAATATCTCCGATCCGAAGCTCTCTCTTCAGATTGACGATCTGGAATCCACCTCCCGAAAGATTTTCGACCATGTGACCCAGCACCCGGAGAAGCTGCCGCAGATCCGCCGCTTTATGAACTACTATGTCCCCACCACGATCAAGCTGCTCAATGCCTATGACCGCATGGATAATCAGGGCATCGAGGGCGAGAATATCGATACTACAAAGGACAAGATCGAAAAGGTCATGGATACGGTGGTGGTGGCGTACCATAAGCAGCTCGATTCCCTCTTCTCCGCAGAGGCCCTGGATATCAGTACCGACATCACTGTTATGGAGAACCTGCTGGCCCAGGAGGGGCTGACGGAAAAGGCCTTCGATCAGCCTCTGGAGCAGGCAGAGATACCGACCCTGGAGATCCCCGGCGTATAAATTCAAAAGAAAGACTGGATTTCCCCCAAAAAATAATAAAAGGAGATACAGACAATGACGGATAACATGGATAACATCACGATCCCCGAGCTGACCCTGGATCCCGCGCAGGACTCTGCCGTTCAGGCCGAGGTCGAAGCCGCCGTCCAGGCGGTGGAGAAGACCATGCCCACCCTGGAGACGATGCCCGCTGTTCAGGCTGTCGCAGAGGTGCCGTCGATCCATCTGGACGAGTCCTGCCTCACCGAGGCCGAGCGCCAGGCGGTGATCGCCTTCTCCGAGAAGATCGATATCACCAATACCAATCAGATCCTGCAGTACGGCGCCTCCGCCCAGAAGAATATCGCCAGTTTTTCCGAGAATGCCCTGGCCAACGTCAAGACCAAGGACCTGGGCGAGGTGGGCCGCGATCTGGCCAACCTGGTGGGCGAGCTGAAGGGCTTCAATTCCGAGCTGGATAAGAGCGGTCTCGGCGGCTTCCTGAGGAGAAAGCGCAATCAGCTGATGACCCTGAAGATGCAGTACGACAAGGCCGATGAGAACGTGGACCGCATCGTCACTGCCCTGGAGGGCCACCAGGTGACCCTGATGAAGGACGTGGCCATGCTGGACCAGATGTTCCAGCTCAACGAGAAGTACTTTAAGGAGCTGACCATGTATATCCTGGCCGGCAAGCGGAAGCTGGATAATTTCCGGTCCACGGAGCTGGAGGAGGCCAGAAAGAAGGCCGAGGAGACCGGTACCCCCGAGGATGCCCAGGCCTACAACGACCTGGCCAACCTGGCCAACCGCTTTGAGAAGAAGCTCCACGATCTGGAACTGACCCGCACGATCTCCCTGCAGATGGGTCCCCAGACCCGGCTGCTGCAGAACAACGACACGCTGATGATCGAAAAGATCCAGACCTCCATCGTCAACACCATCCCCCTGTGGAAGAGCCAGATGGTGCTGGCCCTGGGTCTGGAGCACTCCCGTCAGGCGACTGCCGCCCAGCGCGAGGTGACGAATATGACCAACGATCTGCTCAAGAAGAACGCGGATATGCTCAAGGTCGGCACCGTGGAGACCGCCCGGGAGGCGGAGCGCAGCGTGGTGGATATCGAGACCCTGCGCCACACCAACGAGCAGTTGATCTCCACCCTGGATGAGGTCATGAACATCCAGAAGGAGGGCGCCCAGAAGCGCCGTGAGGCCGAGGACGAACTGGGCCGCATCGAGAGCGAGCTGAAGGCAAAGCTGATGGAGCTGCGTGGCTGACCGATACGGCAGACCAGGAGGTAGACCATGAAAAAAGTATTCGGAAGCCGGACTTTTGCCGTGGTGGTCATGATCGTGGTGATCATCGCCGTGCTGATTTACGGCTGCGGGCAAAAGCCGACCAAAATGCTCTCGGTTTCCTACGGCGACTGGGTGTATGACGATGCGAACGTGCTGGACCGCCAGACCGAGGTGAATATCGCCGCCCTCAATGAGTCCCTCGGCGGCAACCACATCGCTGTCGCGACCCTCAAGGAGTGCCGGGGCATCGATCTGTGGGATTACACCTGTGAGCTGGCAGAGAAGTGGGAACTTGGCACCTACGATATGATCCTTGTGCTGGATGTCGGGGGAGCGGACTACCTGCTGCTTCCCAGCGACGCTCTGCTGGAGGGGTATCTCACCAACGCTGACGTGAGCAATTTCGTGACGCAATATCTGGAACCCTCGTTTGCCCGGGGCGACTATCAGACGGGTGTTACCACCCTGCTGGGTGCCCTGGCCGACTGGTATAATACTGCCTTTACCAACACCTCCGCCTATTCATACGGCGGAGGTGAGGTCTACTATGGTGATCCCTATAGCGGCTATTATTACGATGATTATTCCAGCTTCGGCAGCGGCGCCGCGGCGAGAGACGCCACCATTGCCGCCGGCATCATCCTGGTCGTCATTGTGGCGGTGATCGTCATCGTCATTGCCTGTGCGTCCATCGACCGGCGGCGCTACACCCGGTACCGCCGTTCCCGTATGGGTATCGGTTCACCCATGGTCTTCACGCCGCTGCTGTTCTGGCACCGGCCCGGAAGACGCTGGTATCAGAGCCGTGAGAACCGGGCCAACACCTATTATCATCCCCCCGGATATCATCCTCCCGGCGGCGGCCATCCCTACAATTCCGGCCCCCATACCGGTACCCCGATGCCGCCTCCTCCCGGCGGCAGCCTACACAACACCAATACTCGCGGCGGCGGCAGCTTTGGCAGCGCCACCCGCAGCGGCAGCGGCTTCGGCGGTTCCCGCAGCGGCAGCGTCAACAATACCCGCGGCGGCGGCAGCTTTGGAGGCGGTTCCACCCGCAGCGGCGGTTCCACCCGCGGCGGAAGCAGTTTCGGCGGCTCCCGCGGAGGCAGCAGCTTTGGCAGCGGTCCCTCCCGGGGCGGCAGCGGTCCCTCCCGTGGCGGAGGAGGCTTCAGCGGCGGCTCCCGTGGCGGCGGCAGCTTCGGCGGCGGCGGGGGTT